>CAZPHS010000043.1:0-2572 GCA_964586785.1 uncultured Christensenellaceae bacterium | reverse complement strand
TTATATCCCCTCTATTCAATTACCCGTTGCGGCCGCCCCATGCCTTGCGGCAGGCAAACGCTGTTATTGCCGAGGCGGCAATTATTCCGCCAAGAGTGATAAGCACAAGCTCGGTCAGCGTAACCGCGGGAGGCTCAAGCGCCCGCGCGCTAAGCAGTGCCGTCCGCACAGCCTCGTCTATCATTGCCGGAACGTCATTTTGCTCCGCTATACTTAGCGCTCCGGTTGCGTTATCCAGCAGGCGCGATGTTATAAAATAACTCGAGCAATGATATATATCGTAAGACACATATCCTCTCTCGTCCACTACGGCGTACCTTTTGCCCTCTATAACGTCCGACAGCTCATAGTAGTAATAAAGATAAAGCGTCTCGCCCGGGCTGTGTTCCGCGACGGGGAAATTGTATACAAGCCGGCATGGCAGGTCTCCCGAATATGCGAAATGAAGCTGGTACTCGTCAAAGCCGCCCGCCGCGGCGGAAAGAGAAGGTTCTTTCGCCATGGACACGGATAAATCTATTTGAGTGAAATCGCTTGGCAGCTCGCCTATATTAGCGCCGTCTATCGTGCAGGTATAGTTGCCGAAATCAACATTGAGAACCGCGCCGTTTTGCTTTAGCGCCAAAAACGCCGCGCGGGGCAGGCACGACGCCAGCTCCGCGGGCAGTTTTAGCACGCTGCCCGTCGCAAGAGAGTTAATGCTGTTTACCAAAACGTCCCGGTCGTTTTGAGGGGTTTCGGCGGGCTTCGCAAGCTCTTTAGGCTTATCCGTTTCGTCCGGTTTTTCCGCGGCGGTTTTTTGTTTTTTTGCCGGTTTGGCCGCCACGGTCGCGGTGAACGTTTCTTTTATCTCATTGAAAATATAATCTGTGTTATCGTCGTTGACAGCCGTTTTGTATGCGGTTACAGTTATCAAACCGCTATCGCCCGGCTTGGCGTCTTTATCAACGGTGACGGCAACAGATTCCTTTATCGTCAGCTGAGCGTTGGTGTCGCCCGTTTTTTCGGGAGATTCAACGGTGGTTCCGGTGAAAGCGCCGCCGCTCACCAATATGCCGCGAAGCTTAATACAGGTTGAAGAAACGGTAACCTTGTATGTATACGTCTCTCCCGCGTATACTTCCTTTGGACCTTCGATTTTTATTGTTGCGCCGGCGGCCGACGCGGACGTTACGTTAAAAGATGATACAACAAAGACGATTAGCGTCAATACCCCTACAAAACGCTTTTTCATTTTATATATTCTCCTATTTAGTTTTAAGTGGAGTCACAAGTTGATTTTAGTTTTAGTTAAACACGCGCCGTCCGTGGCTGAAAGATGCTTCGTACTTGCCATCGAAGCGGCTTATGACTACGCCTTTGTACGTTGCCGTGGAGTGGATAAAGTAGTTGTTGCCAAGATATATGCCCACATGTCCTATTTTGCTTAAATCGCTTGACCAGAAAAACATAAGGTCTCCCGGCGAAAGGTTTTCTTTTTCAACGAGCTTCCAATATGGGTATTTGCTGTATGTGTTTGCGCTGCAGCGCCCTATTTTGTGTCCGGCCTTATTAAGGCAGTAATACACAAGCCCCGAACAGTCGTACTGTGCCGGTCCTTCTCTGCCGCTGACATAAGGAGCGCCCATCTGGGCAAAAGCGGCTTCTATGAAGGTTGTGATTTTCTTGTTGGCTATTGCGGGAAGCCGCGGCATAAAACCGCCTACCCGCTTTAATCCGAGGATATTCAGCCTTATAAGCGTATAATCGGAAATGGTTATCTCGCCGTCCATATCTACGTCTGCCGCGGCTTTATAAATGTCCTTTAATTCCTTAAGCTTTAGTATATCAAGCCTTATCAAAGTGTAATCGGATATGTCAACTTTACCGTCGCCGTTGACATCGCCTTCAACGATTATTGTAAGCCTGTCCCTTGGAACGCCGCCTATTACAAGCTCCGCCGTCATGCCGGTGCATAAAACCTTATCATCGCCGGTGAACAAACTATCGCCGTTATAAAGTTTTAAGTCGTTTTCATCCGCGTCTATACCGGCGAGAAGATGGTTCGCGTAAGTATTTTTGCCTATTCCCCGCAAAAGCCCGTCGGCGGTAATATACCCTTCGGAAGATATGGAGCATTTTTTAACATATACGGTGCATGACGATTCGCCGCCGTCCGGTTTTAATACGGTTATCACCGCGCTGCCTTCGGATACGGCAGTAACCGTTCCGCCGTCAACTGTAGCCGCGCTTGTATTGCCGGAATGCCAGATAAGCCCGTCAGCGCCGGCGGCTTCGAATAAATACACGTCTCCCGGGCACATATCAATCTTTTCCGGCAGTGTTATTTCGGGTTCGCCGGACAGGGAGAAAAGAGCGCCGCCGTCAACAACAGTAAAAAGCGCTTCATTTAACGCCAAATGCCGCGCTACGGATTCGCCGGCCTGCGCAGCGGGTATAAAAATACAAAATATAAACGAGAGTAAAACAACAAAGGGAGCAATACTTTTTATAGAATTACGATACAATGGCTTGCCTCAAAACGCGAATAAGTACACCGATAATTTTCACATGTTTACCGTGTTTTGTCAAC
>CAZPHS010000042.1:0-2918 GCA_964586785.1 uncultured Christensenellaceae bacterium | reverse complement strand
GTGACCTGATGGGTCATTTTCTTTTTACTTTGGGCAATTCATTTTACAACTTACCAGCCGAGAACTTCGCCTATGCTTTCGCGAATTACAAAATCCGCTTTTGCGTCGTAAGGCGTCTTGTCTTTGTTTATAAGAACCGTCTTTCCGCCGCAATGGTTTATAAGTCCGGCGGCGGGATAAACCGCCAGCGACGTTCCTCCCACTATAAGCAAATCCGCATTTAAAATATATACGGCGGCTTGTTCACATACCGTCGTATTTAAAGGCTCTTCGTACAACACTACATCAGGCTTTACGACGCCTTTGCAGCAACAATAGGGAACACCCTCGCTTTGCAGTATGTAAGATACGTCGTAGCTTTTGCCGCATTTTTGACAGATATTACGATGCACAGAGCCGTGCAGCTCTATAACCTTTTTGCTCCCCGCTTTTTGGTGCAGCCCGTCTATATTCTGGGTTATTACCGCTTTGAGCATTCCCGCGGCTTCAAGCTTGGCAAGCCTTTTGTGCGCCGTATTGGGACGGGCGTTTAAAAAAATCATGTGGCTTTTGTAAAAACTGAAAAACTCTTCCGTATGCGCGTCAAAAAAAGAGCGGGATAGAATGATTTCCGGCGAATATCCGCCGTTTTTGGTATAAATACCGTCCGCGCTTCTAAAATCGGGTATGCCGCTCTCCGTTGAAACCCCCGCGCCTCCAAAGAATACGGCGTTTTTGCTTTGCGATATCAGCCGTTTGAGTATGCTTATATTATCTTCCATAACCGCATTGTATCACAACGCGGTAAAAACATAAATCCGTTAAAAACCTTCACGCCGTTATTGAGCGTTTATTAATAACGCCGCCCGCGATATACAGCAGCGGAAGCGCAAAGCCGATAAGCCCTTCTATCTGGAATCTTAATATAAGGCTTATAAGACCGACGGAGCTTAACACAACGCCTGTTGTAATGAAAAAACCGGCGTTTTTAACGTCGCCGCCGCGCCTTGCGCCTATTGCGCCAAGCACAAGCTCAAGCATGCTCAATATAAAAATGACTACCGCAGAACCTATATATTCACCCGCTCCGGCGCCCGCGAGCCTCCCGTTTTGAGAAAGAGCGATAATTGAAATAATAATCGCTATTATTCCGTATACTATCATCGCAATACTCGCGGCTTTCAGTATGGCTTTTCCGTTATGCACAAAAGCGCCTCCATGTTTTACTGCTTTTATTATGCCCCGCGCGGAACAAAAAAATAAGAGCGGGTTAATTGCCGCCCTTATTTATTGGTTTATACTTTATGGTCTAGGTGAGCGATTATCCGTTTACATTGTAATGCTGCGCAATCATATTGGTCGCTTTCGCGAGTTTGTGTAAATAAATGAACGGACCTACAAAAATAAACGAGCCGAGTATACCCCATAGCCAAAAATCGCTTGCGCCAAAGCTATAAGCCAAGCCCCGGCGATTCACCTCAGAGCCTATACGGTTTGATAATTTGTGTGCCCAAACAAAGTAAGCTATACTAAATGTAATGGGTGCAATAATAAAAAACAATAAACAAAAATGCATTGTCTTTTTACCGTCATAACGATTTGCGATAATATTGATATCGTTTGAGATACCGGAAAAAAATACAATAGAGTAAATACCGAACGTAATTAAGCTTAAAAGGATAAATTTGATAAGGCTGCGTTTTGTTTTTAATTGCCCAACCGGTGCTGTTGAAGCTTGATAAGCCGTCTGTGCGGTTTGTGTTTCTGACATTAGAATAGCCTCCCTTTATTTAGTATTAGTTCTCAATTATATATAATAATATTATAATAGTTTACAAGTGTCAATACATAATTCGCGAATTTGCTCATATTATTGAAATAAATCAAACATTTTAGGGATTGAACACGTCCCCGCAGAGCAGGCCGTTCAATCCCCGTTACGGTTAATATAACAGTTTTTTATACTCTATGAAGTTATGGGCTTGCCCATGAATATAACTCCCAGCACGCCGGGCCCCGTGTGGCATCCTATTACCGGCCCTACGTCCTGTATGCATATTTCTTTGAAACCGACATTTTGTTCTATTAGTGTTTTCAGGCTGCCTGCCGCTTCTATGTTATTGGCATGAAGCACATACGCCGTTTGCTCCTTTGGGTTTTGCACGTTTTCCATAACGGTGCCGAGGAAAAATTTAAGAACCATTTTCGAGCCCTTAACCTTATCGGCGGGGACTATTTTCCCCTCGTGATTTATTTTAAGTATAGGCTTTACGCCCAGCATAGTGCCTATCGCCGCCGCCGCGCCCGACAATCTGCCGCCTTTCTTTAGGTAATTCAAATCGTCTACCGAAAACCACGCGTGCGCGCGATGACGGTTATCCTCCACCCATTCTATTATCTCGTCCATGGATTTTCCCTGATCTAAAAGCCGCTGCGCGGCCATAACAAGCACTCCGGCTCCCATTGAAATTCTAAGCGTGTCCACCACTTCTATCCGCGCGTCGGTATATTTTTCAAGCACTTCATTTCTTGCCATAAGCACAAGCTCGTAGTGCCCCGAAAGCGCGGAGGAAAACGACAAATATAATATATCCTTGCCTTTTTTGATTATTTCTTCAAAGAACGCGACAATATCCGCGGGAGGGCGTGTAGACGTTATGGCATCCGCGCCCGAAGCGAGCTCCTTGTAGAAACCGATTATATCCGTATCACGTCCCAAATCAAAAAGGCGTTCCTGCCCGTTTACCGTATAAGGCATAAGAAAAACAGGCATGTCGTATTTATCGGCAAAATAAAGCGGTATCTCGGTATCCGAATCCGTGGCAATAACAAAATCGCGCATGTTAAACCTCCTAATAAAAAATGATATGAGTCCTAGAATATGCCTTACTATTATTTTATCATTCTTCCTCTCTTTTTACAAGCCTTGAGGCGGCGTA
>CAZPHS010000041.1:0-4673 GCA_964586785.1 uncultured Christensenellaceae bacterium | reverse complement strand
TTTGGTGGAGGCGAGGGGAGTCGAACCCCTGTCCGAAAGTTTCGAAATCAGATTTTCTCCGGGTGCAGCACAGGTATTAATTTTCCCCCGCGGCACGCCCCATGTGCAGGTCGTGCCGAGCGGTAGCTTCATAAATCTCTCCTATGCTCAAAGCTTTGCAAAGGCGGTTGCCCTAAAAAATGGTGCCTTGGCTCGGCGCTTAGGGGAACGCCGGCAAGACATTACACTGCCTTAAGCGGCAGCGTAAGCTAGTTCAGTTCTATCTGCAACTAAATTTAAGGTCCGGCTTTTTTACGCAGTGTTCCGGAACTGCGACCCGCTTATCTAACCCCGACAAACCTCCGTCGAAAGCCATATACGCCCCCATAGTTTTATCTTGCCATCTTTCTGGCGATTTCCTTCTTCCTTTGTGCGTCGCGCTCCGCAATGCTTTGCCTTTTGTCGTAAAGCTTCTTACCGCGAGCAACGCCTATCTCAATCTTAACAATACCCTTTTTAAGATACACCGCCAGCGGTACAAGAGTTAATCCCTTTTGCATAACAACGCTGAAAAGCTTTGTAATCTCCCTTTTGTGCAGCAGCAGCTTACGCGCACGTAGCGGTTCCGCATTATACACGCTTCCCTTTTCGTAAGGGCTTATGTGCATATTCTGAATAAAAGCTTCACCATTTTGTATACGCACAAACGCGTCGGTGATATTGGCTTTACCCGCGCGTATGGATTTTACTTCGCTGCCCGCAAGCGCAATCCCCGCTTCCATTGCTTCCTCAATAAAATATTCATGACGCGCCTTTTTGTTCTTTATCAGAACTTTTACAGCCTCATTCATCAAGACCACTTCCCATCTTTACCGCGCACAACCGCAGGCTCAAACTCTATACGCGGAGGATACACATTAACACTTGTAACGCGCACCCGCATCATATCCCCAAGGCTTATACGCCTCCTTGTCCGCTCTCCTATAACACAATAGAGCTTTTCCATGTAAACATAGTAGTCGTCTTTGAGGGATGATAATGGTATCACACCCTCAACCGTATTGTCAAGCTGTACAAATATTACATTTCTAGACGCTCCGCTTACAACGCCGTCATATATATCGCCTTCTTTTCCGCACATGTATTCGGCGCGTTTTATGTCATCCACCGCACGCTCGGCTTCCATCGCAACGCGTTCCCGCCGGCTGGATTGCTGCGCTATAACCGGCGTTTGTTTCGCAAGTTTGTCTGTTGCTTTGTCATTAAGCTTACCGTATATATCGTACTTTATTATTCTATGCACCGCAAGGTCGGGATAGCGCCTTATCGGAGACGTAAAATGACAGTAATGCGTAAACGAAAGCCCGAAATGCCCCTTGCATTCAGATGAATACTCGGCTTTTTTTAATGAACGCAGCATTATCTGACTTACTATATTCTCGTGCGGCATACCTTTAATATCCTTTAGTATACCTGCAAGCGTCTTGGGATGCACATTTGACGGCTGCCCTTTAAGCTTGCCGTAATTTGCATAGAACGCCGCGAAGCTGCGCATCTTTTCCTCGTCCGGCGGCTCGTGAACGCGATATAAAAACGGTATTTCCCGCCAGTAATACATCTGCGCCACCGCTTTGTTGGCTGCCAGCATAAACTCCTCAATCAGCTTCTCGGCGTCTCCGCGCTCCTTCGGCTTTAGGTCTATCGCTCTCCCTTTTTCATCGTATTTAAACTCAGTCTCATCTATCTCAAAATCTATACTGCCTTTATCCTCACGCCTAACCCGCAGCTTGGACGCAAGCTCCCCCATAGTACGCAAATCATCAACTATATCGGCGTATTCGCGCTCTAGCCGCCTACAGCTGCCTTTAAGTATCTTCCCGACATCAGTATACGTCAGCCTGTGCTTTGAACATATTACGCTCTCGCAGACACGCGCGCTTTGCACGTTTCCGCGCTCGTCAACTTCCATAATACAAGACAGCGTAAGCCGTTCTTTGCCCTCGGAAAGCGAACACGCCCCGTTGGAAAGCGCTTTTGGCAGCATAGGCAGAACCGTGTCCGCAAGGTATACGCTTGTGCCCCGCGAAAACGCCTCGTTATCAAGCTTCGACCCTTCGTCAACGAAAAACGCAACGTCAGCAATATGTACGCCCAGCCGATATCCGTGTTGAGTTCTTCGTATTGAAACGGCGTCGTCCAAATCCTTCGCGTCCGTGCCGTCAATTGTAAATATCGTATCACCCCGAAAATCTTCCCTGCCGCCAATACTATCAATCTTGCAAGCCGCGCGCTCGGCTTCCCTTTCCGCCTCCTGCGAAAAATCCTCCGGAAGATCGTAACTGCGTATAACGCTTTTTAATTCAACGTCCGGTTCACCGGCGTACCCTAAAACCTCCGTAACCCGCCCCTGCGCACTATGCGCTCCGTTTGCGCGGCCGGTAATTTTAGCAACGACTTTCTGTCCGTTTTTCGCGCCGCCCAAATTGCCCTTTTCTATAAAAAGCCCGTCAAGACGTTCATCATCGGGTTTTACGAAACGCCCTTCAAGCGTGCCCACTATACTCGTTTTTGCTTTATCTATAATGCCGATAATCTCGCCCTCACGCCGCCTTCCGGCATCCTCAATTATTCTTGCCGCGACAATATCATTGTGCATTGCCCCGCCCTTTTTATCCGGCGCTATGAATATATCTCCCTGTTCGTTAAGCAGAAACGCAAATCCGGAGCGTTTCACGTCAAGCCTGCCGGTCACAGTACCAAAACTGCCCGGCAAAAAAAGCTTGCCGCGTTTTGACGCAAGAATATTTCCATGCGCTATTTGTTCTCTTACGGTATCTCTTAATTCCGCGGAATCTCCCGGATACCTGCGTGCCAGCTCATTAAAATCTATTTTCTTTTCACAAGCGCTAAGCTCGTTCATTAACCATTCGGCAGTATTCAATTATTAACCTTTCTTAATTAACATACATCTGTAGATTGCCCTTAGTCGTACCGCAAAATGCTTTCGCAATAAAAAACGCCTCCCACACATCCGGAAAAGCGTAATTCTTATACCTTCGTTCCGTCTCCGCCAGTATAGTCTAAAAGCAACTCCGCTTATTTTACCGCTGCTGCTTTAAACCGGCGGAAACACTTACAAAGCGTATACTTGTATGACCACGAGCGCAATCGCCAATACCATTATGCCGACTGCCGCTATTTTTGTAAGCTTCTTTAATTTGCCTTCATAACTCCTGGCTTTTGTTTTGCCAAGAAAAGTTTCCGCGCCGCCCGCTATGTCGCCCGATAAACCCGCGCTCTTGCCGGACTGCAGCAAAACCACGGCAATCATAAACAGCGAAAATATACACAGCACCAACTGTATTATAAGCACTACAATGCCCATTTACAACCTCCTCGAAATCTACAGCACGGGTATTCTATCACGCAGTTTCGCAAATTGCAAGCAAAATAACAGGAGTGTATGCGTCAACCCTGCGCTCGCGCGGATAATGAACACAGCGGAACTAGCGTCGCCCGCACACGGCGTAACCGCATAGCAACTATACCATTATATTTTTATAAAAATAAAAGCCTGTACCATCATAGTACAGGCTCTATTCCTTATCTCTTTCAAGACTGTAAAGACTTTTCGATAACAAATATTATCTCTTGGAGAACTGCGGCGCTCTCCTTGCGGCTTTAAGCCCGTATTTCTTTCTTTCCTTCATTCTTGCGTCTCTTGTCAAAAATCCTGCCTTTTTAAGCAAAGGCCTTAATTCCGGCTCGGAGTTTATCAATGCGCGTGATATGCCGTGACGGATTGCTCCGGCCTGTCCTGTATATCCGCCGCCTTTCGCCGTAATAACAACGTCGTACTTATTAAGCGTTTCGGTAAGTACCAGCGGAGATTTGGCAAGCATACGCAGCGTCTCAAAACCAAAATATTCGTCAATTGTTTTTTTATTAATCTGCATTTTACCGCTGCCCGGGGAGATTATAACTCTCGCGACAGAGCTTTTTCTTCTTCCGGTACCTGCAAACTGTGTTTTTGCCACGTTATTTATCCTCCTGTCAGCCTTCAAGCTTTAAAAGACTTGGCTTTTGCGCCAAATGTTCGTGTTCGCCGCCCTTATAGACGCGCAGCTTTTTTAGCATCTGTCTGCCAAGTTTGGATTTGGGCAGCATACGCCTTACCGCTTCGTACATTGCGAACTCCGGTTTTGTTGCCATAAGGTGTTCGTATTTGGTTTCCTTTAGGCTTCCTACGTAACCGGAATGCCGCCGATAAACCTTTTGAGCAAGCTTATTGCCGGTAAAAACAACTTTTTCTGCGTTTATGATTATTACATAATCGCCGGTATCTACATGAGGCGTAAACTCCGGTTTGTTCTTTCCTCTTAAAATGGAAGCAACCTGGCTTGCAAGACGGCCGAAAACCATTCCGTCGGCGTCAACAAGATACCATTTGCGTTCCACAGAGCCGGGTTTTGCCATATATGATTTCATCAGGCTCTTCCTCCCAGTGCGTACACTGTAAACGATTTTTCGGCATGTTCTCCGGACGGGGCTAGTGAACGGTCAAACATGCAGAATACATTCTATACATTCCATCCTTTCGTGTCAAGATTTATTATTTTTAAAGCGATTCTCATTTACATGCCCGGATTGAAAATTCAAGTGCATAAGGATAAGAGCAGATAAAAAGGCTCAAA
>CAZPHS010000040.1:0-4903 GCA_964586785.1 uncultured Christensenellaceae bacterium | reverse complement strand
TAAAGGCTTGCGGATTGTCTGCATTTGATACCCAATGTTTTACGGATTTAGTATGCTAAAGTCCTTGCCAACGTTTACTTGACACATACCCACCGAAAGGGGGGCAAGCGTTTTTTAGAGGGGGGTATATGTTTATTATGTGTTATTTCGGTTATCTCTTAAAATATGCTTGTTGTAATGTTTTGTAGCTTAACGGTGAGCGTTTGTATTTTCTTGTATCATAAGCAAAAGAGATAACCAAAGAACGGTTATCTTCTGGTTATTTTGGTTATCAGAACGGTTATCCGTATCGGAAAATCCGAAACGGGCATAAAAGGATTTTTTACGCTCTGGTGGAAGTTGGCAAGTAATATACACCCGCCCAAGCCTATACATTATTCGGCGGCAGTTATGCGCGTTAATTCACCTGTGTTTCCGATTGACCGCTATATGTGGTAGTGTTTTAAAAGAAAACTTGACCGTGGCTACTACCCATGGTATACTTAAATAAATTAAATATCCAGAGCGCCGCCGAGCGCCTTCACCCGAGGGCGTCCGTGCGCGATATAGCGCGTCCAGCACGCCTTCACAAATAGGAGGCGTGCTTTTTATTTTTATGACAAGAAGTGAGGTGAGTTATACATGTCAAATACCAATGCAGCGTTAAGGAAAAAACTGAGAGCCGCGAACATCCCTCTATGGCGCGTGGCGCAGTTTTTTGGTGTGCATGAGAAGACACTTGTCGCATGGCTCAGATTTGAGCTTGAAGGCGAGAAAAAGAGGGCTGTCAACGAAGCTGTTGACTATCTAATAAACGGCAGCGGCGCGGCTTAGAAAGGGGGTACATCACATTATGGGAGATTGAAGGCTTTATAAAGTATATCGCCCACAAGCCCACAGCGCCCGAAATGGAAAAACGGCTAAAAGTGGCTGGAAAGGCTGTAAAAACCTTACGGTATGTGCTTGATGCCGAAAAGCGGAACGCTGCGAAGGCAATGCGCGGCGACAAAAGGAGCGAGTAACCATGAGTGAAACAAAAGCATTTATCAGCATAAAAGAGGCCGTTCGGCTCACGGGCATTTCTGAATTCAGCATACGGCGTATGATTACAGGCCACGAGATTGCCTTTATTAGTTGCGGCAATAAATATTTGATTAACCGGGCTAAGTTGTTTGAGCACCTTGAGGCCGCCAGTCTGAAAAACCAGAGGCGGTGACAGCATGGGCGAAAAACGAAACGATGTTTCAGAGGTGCTTAACGGGACGGACTATCTTGCCGATGAAAGCGGCTGGCTCTGTCATCGTGCCTTTAAGAAAGAGGGCGCTTCATGGGTCGAGTATCAAACCCGCATATTGAACGGTGTCATTGTCGCCAAAGAGGAAATTGTTTTCGATAACGGGCAAGACCAAGAGCGGCAGTTGAGCTATGACTTCCACCAAGCGGGCGGCAAGGTCTATTCAAACCGCGTGCCGATGAAAGAGGTCACTTCCAATAATATAGTAGCATCTTTGGGCTTGCCTGGCCGTCCTGCAATCGGAGCGCAGGTTAAGGCGCGTATTACAGACAGCGTTCTTGTACAAGAGCCAAAGGTAAAGCGAATGACCGTCTATCAGCACACTGGCGTTAGGGAAATCGACGGGCGGTATGTGTTCCTCTATAATGGCGGGGCAATCGGGGCAAGCAATTTATCGGTTGAACTGACTGGACGGAATACGCAATACATTCTCCCTGACAGCAACAGCCCGGACAAATTCAAGACGGTTAAGCTATTCCTTGATGTGGCGAGACGGCAATTATGCTCCCGATGCTGGCGCTGGCGTTTCTCTCGCCGTTGAACGCTGCATTGAGGCGGGCGGGTATTGAACCCGCGTTCCTTTTAATGTTGCTGGGCGTGACAGGGAGCTTCAAGTGGCGGTGCTGGCTATGAATTTTTTTGGCGAAACATGGAGCAATAAAAGTCTCCCGTTCTCACTCCGAGATACAGCAAACGCTATTGAGCGCGGACTTTTTCAAGCCGCCGATGTTCTGGCCGTCGTTGACGATTACCACCCGGCGGGGAGCAAGCCTGAGGCGTCGCGCATGGCCGCGTTGCTCCAATCAATAGCCCGCGCAGTGGGCGACAGAACAGGCCGACAGCGTATGAACCCGGATTCGACGCAGCGGCGCTCATACATTCCGCGTGGTAACGTGCTTGTTACCGATTATGATACTTGCCGCACTTGCAAAGAAGAAATAAACACGCAACAAGCATAAAGAAAGGAGGGAAACCATGAATAAACAAAAGCATTACAGCGGCCATGCTCCATGCGATACCCGCGACAGGCTTCTTGATGCAATAAATAGCTCCGGCGAATGGTGGGAAAACTTTAGCACAGAGGCCGAGGCTATTGACTGCTTAAAAGCGCTCTGGCATTGTTCCGACATTATGCCGAAGATGGAGAGAGAAATTGCGGCGGCATGGCTTTGTCAAAACAGCGATATTGACGAAGAACAGGCAGACCGCTTAATGACGTATGCACAGTTTGTCAGGAGATTCAAACCGGCATACATGGCACAGAGAGTATAATCCCAAGCGCACTACACAATGCCGCTCTCATAACCGAGGGCGGTTTTCTTATGCCCTGTACGCTTTTGTACGCCCTGTACGCACGTTACGGGCGCATATAAGCCACTCTGGGCGTATCAAGGGCGGCTTTTATTGCCTGGCGGCATAGAGCGCACAAGGCAGAACGAGGCGGGCATATTGAGCGCAACTATCAGATACACACTAAAAAAAGACTTCAAAAAAATAACCGCTTTTTCAGCAAAAATAACCGCAAAGTAACCGATTAATGGTTACTATTTCGCCTGTTGTATCGTCTGCTTTTTGGCGTAGCGTGGTATCGCTTTGTATTGTGTGAGATATCCGATATAACCGCTTTTTAAGAGTACATAGACATATTTTATTACGAGCCAAAAGACGGCGTTTTTCACCGCGTGGTGTCCTTTTGGTGTCCTTTCACCCGTTTGCTCTTTTATACTGATAAATAAAAACCCCGTATCAATGCCTTAAAAGTGGCTTAAATACTGGGTTTTCTCCTGGAGCCGCTAATCAGATTCGAACTGATGACCCCATCCTTACCATGGATGTGCTCTACCTGCTGAGCTATAGCGGCGTATTTTAGCTGCGTTTGCTATTATAAAGCATACACTCGGCTATTTCAAGTGTTTAAACGCGGCTTTGTTTGGTTCGCCCTGCGGTCATAAACACATTCTCCGCGGCTGTCAATTGCTACTATAAGCGGCACCCTGTCAAAAGTTATCAGCCTTATTGCCTCGGTGCCAAGGTCATCGAACGCGATAACTCTTGCATCCGTAATATGCGATGCGATAAGAGCGCCCGCGCCGCCAACGGCAGCAAAGTACACAGAGCGGTTTCGTACTATTGCAGAACGCACCTCAAAGGACACAGGCCCTTTGCCTATAACGAAAGAGAGCCCCAAGTCGTAAAGAGACGGCGCGAAAGCGTCCATGCGCGAAGACGTCGTAGGCCCGCAGGAGCCGATTATATGTCCGGGCTGTGCGGGGCAGGGCCCGGCATAGTATATTCCACTGTCTTTTACGGGGAAAGGCAAAGCTTCGCCTCTGTCAATCATAGCCGTAAGCCGTGCATGTGCAGCGTCCCTCGCGGTATAGACCGTGCCGGAAAGCGTTATGCTCATGCCCGCAAAGAGCCGACCGATATCGTTTTTTGAAAGGGGTACGGCAATATGCATCCTTTGGCCTCCCTTAAAGCGTTTCGCTTGCGTGCCGCGCGGCATGACACTGAAAGTTAATCGCCACAGGCAACCCGGCAATATGCGTGGGGTATGTGCCGATATGTACCGCGAGGCAATAGTTGCCGCCCCCAAAACCCATAGCGCCTATGCCAAGCTCGTTTATCTGCTCTTTCAACTTAAGCTCAATGTCGGCAAGGTACGGATCTTTGTTTTTGTCGCCTATATTACGAAGGAGCTGCCTTTTTGCTATAATCGCGCATTTCTCGAATGTACCGCCAATTCCTATACCCAAAATCACCGGAGGACACGGGCTGCCGTCCGCCCTTTTAACGCAATCAACAACAAACCGCCGTATACCGTCCAAGCCGTCGGACGGTTTTAGCATTGATATACGGCTTTGATTTTCGCTGCCAAACCCTTTGGGCGCAACCGTTATGTGCAGCTTATCCCCGGGTATAATATCGTAATGTATTACAGCGGGCGTATTATCGCCCGTGTTCCTGCCGCTTACAGGGTCAAGAACCGATTTTCTAAGGTATCCATTTACGTATGCTTGCCTGACACCTTCATTAACCGATTCTTCAAGAGCCCCGTTTATATGCACGTCTTCACCCATGTCTAAAAAGACCACGGCCATGCCTGTGTCCTGGCAATAAGGCATTTTTGTTTCTTTCGCAATGCGGGCATTCTCAAGCAGCTGGCGCAACGCTTCTTTTGCCGGCGGACACGTTTCATTATTATACGCGGCAGAAAGCGCGCGCAGCACATCATCGCCCGGCATATTGCACGCGGAAAGACAAAGACGGCGCACCGAATTGATAACCGTTTCACTTTCGATAATACGCATCATGTTTCCTTAAGGCATTTGTTATTATAATTATATAATATACGCGCACGGGTGTAAACGCCGGCGTTAAACAGGCGCGCGGCGCTTTTGCATTAAGTGTTGACTTTTTAATTGCGTATGATTACAATCATATTTGCCGGATTTAAACCGGTTTATGCGAGGGTGGCGGAACTGGCAGACGCGCACGTTTGAGGGGCGTGTGGTTACACCGTAGGGGTTCAAGTCCCCTTCCTCGCACCAAACACACATAATCCGAACCAATCACGACAGATTGTTTCTGTTGGCGAAGGGTTCGGATTTGTGATATATTTGGAATAAA
>CAZPHS010000039.1:0-5026 GCA_964586785.1 uncultured Christensenellaceae bacterium | reverse complement strand
AACGGGCGCTCAAGTATATTATCAAACACATTTCCACTTGTCAACGCTTTTGTATATTATATTTTCAAATTGTAGATTGCAGTTTTAATTGCCCGCCATTCGCCGTCCTGTACCCTAACATATGTCCGCAGGCCGAAAAAAAGTGCCAAAAAAAGAGGCAAACATAGTGTTTGCCGATTAAAAAGGGAGATGTGCTTTTAGTTCGTTATTAGAACATTGAAAAACACAAACAAATTATATCATAAAACAACAGTATTGTTTAAACAATTTATTAAAATTGTATAGAATGTATAAATCAATTGAATGACTATAGTATTATTTTATTGTCGGTTATGTTAACAAAGACTTTCATTTATTCGGTTAATGTAATAAAATATTAAAAACATCACCGGGAGAGAGAACATATGATTAAGATATTAAAAACAACTTTGAATATTCTATTGCTTATAACAACGGTTATTCTTGTTGCCTGCACAACGGTTCAAAACAGCGATACGCCGGCGGATAATCGTTTACAGATATATTTTATTAATGTAGGGAAGGGGGATGCCGCTCTTATTGGGCTGCCCGACAATAAGTGGTTTATGATAGACGTCGGGCACGCGGACAAGCATGAAGAAGTGATTCGTGTTTTGAAGGATAATAATGTAAAAGAACTGGAAGCAATCTTTATTTCCCATCCGCATAAAGATCATGTAAGCGCGCTTAAAAAGGTTTTAGAGCACGTCAAATGCGAAATTATTTATTCAACGCCGGTTGAGTTTAAAGACCATTCCCCCATGATGAGAGAAATGGCTGGGGATGTGCCCATACAAACGCTTTCGGCAGGCGATAAACTTGGTATAGGCGATCTTAAAATTGATATAATCGGACCTAACGGAGTGTTTGCCGAAGAAAATGATAACAGCATTGTAATTATGCTCGACTGGAAAGGGAAAAAAGCGTTATTTACCGGCGATCAGCAGATAAACGCCGAAAAGGCGTTGCTAAAAAAGGGCTGGAAGGTGAAATGTGATATATTAAAAGTCGGTCATCATGGACAGGATACCGCTTCGTCAAGCGAATTTTTAGAAAAGGCGGCTCCGGATTATTGTATTGTCACTAATAAATATAAAGGAAAAAAATATGATAAGGTTGTCGACCGTTTAAGCGAATTCGGCTCTAAAGTTTTTGTGCTTGGAACAACGGGAACGCTTCTGTTTGAGATAGAGGAAGGTAATATTCGTTTTTTCGGCATTGAATAATAGCCAAATATTAAGCTAAGTGACTTGCTTCGCAAAACAATTATGCTTTATATTGCGGTATTCTACAGGCAGAAAGCTTCGGCCACTACCGCAATAGCGTCGCCCGACCGACCGGCGTCAACACAAAAACTGATTGCCGTCTCGGATGTGGTAATTATCGAAATGCCTATATTCTTTTCCGCGAGCGCCCCGAAAAGCCTTGCGGCCACACCGGACTGATGCCGCATTCCCGCTCCCTCCACGGTAAGCTTGCTCAAATTTGTAGTTTCAATAAACAAAGTTTCATCTTTCGCGTACTTTTTTACGGTTGACGCGCATTTTTCAATATCAGCCTCGGGGAGAGAGAAAGAGAGCCTGACACGCCCGTCGTGCGGGGCCGTTTGGCTGATTATATCGATTTTAATGTCCGCCTCCGCGACGTCGTTAAATATCCGCGCAATAATTTTTGGCGAGAATGGAAGCCGCGCAAGCGTTACCACTGCCTGCGAATCAACCTTGTATACGTTTGTTACGGCATTTTGCGTGATAATATCGTTCATATCATAAATGCCCGCCGGTTTGCCGCAGAGAAACGAAGCGGCGCGTAAAGCGCCTAACGCGAATATACGCCGTGACTGCGCGTGATGGTTGATTTCAATTATCTCATCCGTACATATAAACATAACGCTGTGGTCGCCGGCTATTGTGCCTCCGCGGACGGCATGTATGCCTATTTCACGGCCCCGCGCCTCCGTCTGCGTTTTGCGCCCGCATATAAACGGCCTTGGAGCCATAAGCGCGTCGTTGATACCGTCCGCTATTGCAAGCGCCGTGCCGCTCGGGGAATCCACTTTCTGATTATGATGTTTTTCAATAATCTCTATATCGCAGTCTTCTCCCAAAAAATAAGCGGCTTTTTTCGCGAGCTCTATCTGAAGATTAACGCCTATAGACATATTCGCCGAAAAGAACACCGGAATTATTGAGGAAGCCTCTTTAATAAGATCTTTTTCCAAAACCGAAAAACCGGTAGTCGCGATAACTATAGGAAGACCGTGGTGCTTTGCGTAAACAAGATTGGCGCGAAGCGCGTCCGGCCTTGAAAAATCGATAATTATATCGGCGCTCTCGCGGCAGTCAAATATATCCGCATACACGGGGAAGCTGTTTTTGCGGCAGTCCGGCAGTTTATCTACGCCGGCGACAACGCATATTCCCTCGGAGTTTTCCGCGGTACAGGCCAAAGCCTGTCCCATCCTTCCGTTTGCGCCACAAATAATAATTTTTATCATTATAACCTCTCATACCAAGCGAAATTAAACTGTTATGCGTAAAGGTGTTAAACAATATCAAACCCTAACTTGATCAGCTCCTTTTGAAGTAAAACGGCCTTGTCTTCGCTCATCTCGCAAAGCGGCATACGGGGCAGGCCGGCGTTTATACCTATAAGGTTTAAAGCTTTTTTAACGGGTATGGGGTTTACCTCGCTGAAAAGAGCCGCAACCAGCGGGTTTATGGAAAATTGCAGCTTAAGCGCATGAGCGAAATCGCCATTAAGAAAGCTGTACACCATATCGTGCATCATTTTAGGCGCGACATTTGAAACAACTGATATAACGCCCATTCCGCCCAGTGATAAAACAGGCAATACATGGTCGTCGTTGCCGGAATAAATATCTATGCCTTCGCAAATCCGCGCCGTTTCGGCTATCTGAGATATATCGGCGCTTGCCTCTTTTATAGCGGCAATGTTATCATGCGCGCCAATCTCTTTCATTACGGCGGGCTTTATATTAACTCCCGTTCTTGCCGGAACATTATATGTAATAATCGGTACATCGACGGAATCCGCGATTGCATGGTAATGGCGTATTAACCCCGTGTCCGTACATTTGTTGTAATATGGCGTAACAACAAGCAAAGCGTCGGCGCCCAACGCGGCCGCTTCTTTCGATATTTCGATAGCGGTGGCGGTGTTGTTGCTTCCGGTGCCCGCTATAACAGGCACTCGTCCGGCTGACTGCTTTATTACAAAATCAATTGCGCTTAAATCTTCTTCTTTGGACATTGTTGAAGATTCGCCTGTTGTGCCGCATACTATAAGCGCGTCTATTCCGCTTTCAATTTGATGCTCTATAAGCGACTCGAAAGCGGAAAAGTTTATTCCCTTGTCGTCAAAAGGCGTTACAAGGGCGGTTCCGGCTCCTGTGAAAATACTCATTTAAATTCTCTCCTTATAAATTCCGGTAAATCCGCTTTAAAGGAATATTCTACCGGTCAAAATATCCTTTCGCGGCAAGCAGCTCGGCGGTTAAAAGCCCGCCGCCCGCCGCTCCGCGCAGCGTATTGTGGCTTAAGCATACAAATTTGTAGTCAAAAATGCAATCCTCCCTTAACCGGCCTATGGATACCGACATACCGCCTCCGCTGTCCCTGTCGAGCCGCGTTTGCGGCCGCGCGTCGTCCTTATGGTAAATAAGAAACTGCTTTGGAGCGCTGGGCAGTGCGAGCTGCAAGGGCAGCGACTTATATCCGCGCCAGCGTTCGATTATCTCATCTGCCGGCGGCTTCTTTGAAAACTTAACGTAAGTTGCGGCCATATGCCCGTCGGATACGGGCACGCGTATACATTGGCTGGATATAACCGGCTTTTGCGCGTTAACAATAACGCCTCCGTCAACTTGCCCCCAAATTTTCAAGGGTTCCCGCTCGCTTTTTTGTTCCTCTCCGCCTATATACGGTATTACGTTGTCAACCATTTCCGGCCAGCTTTCAAAGGTTTTTCCCGCTCCGGATATAGCCTGATATGTGCAGACGGCTATCTGTTCTATGCCGAAATCATAAAGAGGGTGCAGCGCCGGCACAAAGGTCTGTATTGAACAGTTCGGTTTAACGGCTATAAACCCGCGGTTTGTTCCAAGTCTTTTTCGCTGGTATTCTATTACGTCTATATGGCCGGCGTTTACCTCCGGCATAAGCATAGGCACATCGGGCGTTTCTCTGTGCGCGCTGTTGTTGGATACGACGGGAATATCCGCTTTAGCATATGCTTCCTCAAGCTGTTTTGTCAGTTCTTTTTCAAGGCTTATTGCGCAAAAAACAAAATCGAGCCCCGAAGCCGCGGATATATCCTCGGCGTCAAAAACAGTCATTGCTGCGGCGTTTGCGGGCAGCGGTATTTCCATTGTCCAGCGTCCTTTTACCGCCTCCTCATATGTTTTTCCGGCGGAACGCGCGCTCGCGCTTAAATGCGAGATTTCGAACCACGGGTGCTTTGACAGTAAAGACACAAAGCGCTGGCCTACCATTCCGGTGGCGCCTATTATTCCGGCTTTAAACTTTCTCATATCTTTCCTCCAAAAAACTTTATGATTTAAAAAGGTGCGCCAAACCTAAAAAGCGCACCATCATCATTTTTGCATTAACGCAGTATAACAGCAGCGCTCCGCCTTTATCGGGCGGCAGTTGCATGGCTGTTCGCCATACCCCCAGGAGAAAACTTCGCGGAGCAATTTTTCCTTCGGCGGTTAACCCTTTTTACTGCGCCTCTTTGGCATCCGCTGCCTAAGCATAGTATACTCTTGAAAACCGCGCCTCAAACTGTATCGTATATTTTTTATTGATTATAACATCCGGATAAGGGATAGTCAATTATTATCCGTTTCCGCGGTTTCATTTATTATTCGTAACATCGCTCTTTTTTATAATGGGCGCGGTAAAGAATTCTATGGCGCTTTTATCCGTCTGATTATATCCCCTCTATTCAATTACCCGTTGCGGCCGCCCCATGCCTTGCGGCAGGC
>CAZPHS010000038.1:0-5455 GCA_964586785.1 uncultured Christensenellaceae bacterium | reverse complement strand
CCAGCGCGCTTATATCGCTTATCGGGTTATTCCACAAACGTAAGACCTGCAGCTTAGTCAGACCCGCCAGCGCGCTTATATCGCTTATCGGGTTATTCCACAAACGTAAGACCTGCAGCTTCGTTAGCCCTGCCAGAGCGCTTATATCACTGATACTGTTTCTAGATATATCCAAGTCGGTCAGGCTGGTCAGCTCTGTCAGCGCGTTTATATCTTTGATAGCGTTCTCTGACAGACTTAAGTCCTGTAAACTGGTCAGCCCTGCAAGAGCGCTGGCGTTTTTGATTTTATTGTAAGTCAAATCTAAACTCTGTAAGTTGGTCAGATCTGCCAGCTCGCTAATATCGCTGATTTCGTTGCAGCTCAGATTAAGATTGTCCAAATGCTTTATATTCTTAAGCCCTTTGATGCTGGTTAAGCCGCAGCGGCTTAAATCTAATCTGCCATAACGCTTCTTGTTTATATCCCCTATCTCAATAACATTGCCGTTCGAATCAGTCGTAATGGTCGGCGATTCATCATAAAAATCCATGACTGTGATTACGTTGTCTTTTATACCCATATTTTTGCGTATTTCGATTTCGTAATCCATCATGCGCTCTCGCAGTTGTTTTCTTATTGCGGCCGCGAGCCGTTTATCTTCAACCTTTATAATCAAGGGATTGAAATTACTTATCGGGTTCTCTTGCAAATCCTGATACGATAAAACCAGATGGGGCAGACCCGCAAGTACGCCGATGTCTTTGATTTTATTGTCGCTTAAGCTTAATTCCCGCAGATCGGTCAGTCCCGCCAGAAAGCTGATATCTTTTATCAGGTTGCCACTCATACTTAAGCATTGCAGCTTTGTTAATCCCGCCAGTACGCCGGTGTCTCCGTACACTATTCTTGTACCCTCATTCGAATGCCTTTCTCTAGCTATTGCATAATCCAAATGCAGTTCAGTCAGATTGGCCAAGCCCGCCAGCGCGCTTATATCTATGCTTAGCGGATCTGTTGGGCTGGAGATATGGCTCATATTCAAATTTAAATACGTCAGCTTTGTTAATCCTGCCAGAGCGCCAAGGTCTCTAATGAAATTGCTTGATAAACTCAGCCTCGTAAGGTTAGTCAGCCCCGACAGCGCGCTTATATCGCCGTTTATAGGCTGGCCTTCTTGGTGGCTCTGGTAGTCACTAAGATATAGTGTCGTCAGATTGGTTAAGCCTGCCAACGCGTTGATGTCGCCGATTTCGTTTTCGGATAAATTTAAATACGTCAGCTTCGTTAATTCCGCCAGCGGGCTTAAATCGCTGATTCGGTTGTAACTCAAATCCAGTTCCGTCAGCTCCTTAAAATACGCCAGTGTACTGATGTCGCTGATTCGGCTCGCATCATGTGCCAGCTCGTATTTTAGTGCGTATTCGCCGCTCAAATCAAGCTTCGTCACGCCAAGCGTGTCCGCCGTCGTTATATCTCTGCCCTCTATGCCCAGCCGCTCACGCACCGCGGCTTCCAGATTGGCGTCGTCAAATACAATCGGCAGTACCGGCGCGGGCGTAGGCGTAGATTCCGGCGTGGCGGCAGGAGTTTGTATAGGCGCTGTTGCGGGCGCGGTTTTTCCGGCGGGCGTACCGCAGGCCGCGAAAGAAAGCAGCATTGCCGCGGCCAGAATAATCGATAACAGCTTTTTCATTTTAAGGTTCTCCTTATAAGAGTTGTAAAATCATATGTATTTAATGTGATATTATATAATATAATAACACGGTCGAAATGGAGAAACAAGGGGTATAATGCCGACTTGCGCGGCGGGGCGCGGCGCCTTTTAAGTATCGTTCCATACGCCGTCCGCCTCTGTTATTTCCGCGCCGACGGTGGTATAATATTGGCAAAAGGAGGGGATTGTCATGGCAATAGAATACGCGTGTATAATGCCGCATCCGCCGCTTATAGTGCCGCGGGTAGGCGGGGGGCAGGAAAAACAGGTGCGCGGCACGGCGGAGGCTATGGATAAAGCCGCGCGTATAATAGCGCGGATAAAGCCGGAAACGATAGTGCTCTCAACGCCGCATTCGGTTATGTACGGCGATTATATACATATCTCCCCCGGCGAGAGCGCGTCCGGAGACTTTGGCGCTTTCGGCGCGCCCGATGTATCTTTCGGCAAAACATACGATACAGAATTTGTGTCGGCGCTGTCCGGCCTTGCGTTTGAGAGGGATATTTCGGCCGGCGCCTTGGGCGAGAGAGACAAAAGGCTGGACCACGCGACATTGGTGCCCCTTTATTTTGTGGATAAATACTATACGGACTACAAGCTTGTGCGCGTCTCCATATCCGGTCTGCCCCTCGCGGCGCATTATTCTTTTGGACGGTGCGTATCGGACGCGGCGGAAAGTCTGAACAGGAGAACGGTATTTATAGCAAGCGGGGATTTGTCGCACAAGCTTTCGCAAAGCGGGCCCTACGGATTTGACAAGAGAGGGCCGGAGTTTGACTTAAAGGTTACGAAAGCGATGAAAACCGCCGACTTTTCGCGCTTTTTCTCTTTTACGGAGCATTTTTGCGAAGCCGCCGCCGAATGCGGGCTGCGCGGCTTTACGCAGATGGCGGGCGCTCTTGACGGGCGCTCTTTGGAAACTGCATTTTATTCATATGAAGGGCCTTTCGGAGTGGGTTACGCCGTATGCGGGTTTAAGCCCGCGGGCGCGGACGAGAACCGCCGTTTCGGCGAAATATACCATAAGGATCAATCGGCAAAGCTTGAGCGGCTTAAAAAAAGCGAAGACGATTATGTGCGTCTCGCGCGCCAATCGCTAGAGACGTACGTCAAAACGGGAAAGTACTTAAAGCTGCCTGACGGATTGCCGGACGAGCTTACACGCGCCAAAGCGGGGGTGTTTGTTTCGCTCAAAAAAGACGGGCGGCTGCGCGGCTGCGTGGGCACGATTGCCGGCGCCGAGCCTTCCATAGCGCGTGAGATAATACGCAACGCGGTAAGCGCCGGAACGGGCGATACGCGTTTTAGTCCGGTGGAAGAATACGAGCTTCCGTATATTGTATACAGCGTTGACGTGCTGGGAGAACCCGAGCACATAGAAACAACGGAGCGTCTCGACGTTTTAAGATACGGCGTTATAGTATACTGCGGCCGCAAGCGGGGGCTGCTGCTGCCGTGCCTTGAAGGCATAGATACCCCTCAAAAACAAATTGGCATAGCGCTGCAAAAGGCGGGCATACGCGAAAACGAGAATTATAAAATGGAGCGGTTTGAGGTTGTACGCCATAAAGCGCATACGGAGGGGGAGAGTGAATAATGGGCGGCATAAAATGCGCCGTATGCCCTCACGGCTGCGTGCTTGAAAAAGGGCAGACAGGGCTGTGCCGCGCGAGGGTAAACGAGGGCGGCGTTGTAAAGCCGAAAAACTACGGATACATAACCGCCATGGGGCTTGACCCGATAGAGAAAAAACCGCTTTACAGGTTTCATCCTAAAAGTTTAATACTGTCCGTGGGAAGCTTCGGCTGTAACCTGCGCTGTCCGTTCTGCCAGAACCACGATATTGCGTGCGCCGATAAGCCGAGCGGGGGAGTGATGTTTATGCCGCCGGAGGCGCTTTTAACGCAGGCGCTGGAATGCACCCGCAGCATAGGCGTGGCGTTTACATATAACGAGCCGCTGGTAGGGTATGAGTATGTTAGAGACTGCGCAAAGCTGTTAAAGCGAAACGGGCTTATAGTTGTGCTTGTTACAAACGGTTTTGTCAATGAAGGGCCGCTTTTGGAACTGCTGCCTTATGTTGACGCAATGAATATAGACTTAAAAGGGTTTACGGAAAGCTTTTACGGGTTTGTGGGTGGAAGCCTATCTCCCGTTTTGAGGACGATAGAGCTTTGCGCTAAAAAGTGCCATGTTGAAGTAACCACATTGATAGTGCCGGATAAAAACGACGGCGCGGACGAAATGCGCGGTTTGTCCTCCTGGCTGGCCAAAACAGACAAAAGCATACCGCTGCATATATCGCGCTTTTTTCCGCGCCATAAAATGGCCGATATAAAAGCTACGCCGGTCGATACCGTATATAAGCTTGCGGCAATCGCGAGGGAAAAGCTCTCTTTCGTGTATGAGGGCAATTGCTGACCGCGTTTTAAACCGCCGCGCAAAGCGCAAACAATAACCGTTCTTTTTGTTTGTGTTGCGCGTCCTTTAAAAACTGTGCTAATATTAGGGAAACATAACTGTTAAGCGTTAACAAGGAGGCGGCTTTGAGAATAAAAAAAGTATCGGCGGCGGCATTGGCTTTGGTATTATTATTTTGTTTTTCCTCATGCGGACATGAGGAGCAGCCTCCGCCCGAAAGCGGCGAAATAGACGCTCCCGTGCATTATATTGAGCCCGTTGCCGAAAAGTTGGTTATATATACGGTATCAAAAGATTTGGAGAAATTCGCCGAAAGGTACACAAGCCAAACAGGCGTTTTAACACAGGTTAAATTGATATCCTCCGAGGAATATTTAAGCGGCGGAATTTTTATGGGCAATGCCGACGTTATCGCGGCGGATCAGTATATGCTGCCCGTTTTATACGAGAACGGCTCGTATGAAGAATTAACGCATTACGGCACCACGGGCAAAAGCGACGCGCTTTTATGCTCGGATACCGGCATGGACGCGCGGGGAGTGCTGCGGGCAATTTGCTATCAGCTGCCCGTAAGCGTAATTGTATATCGCAGGGATTTGGCGAATGAGATATTCGGAACGGACGACCCTTGGCAAACGGCCATGCTTTTTTGCGATTATTTGACGATAACTGAAACCGCTAAAAAAGTGCGTGAGAAGGGCTGTTATATTTTTTCCGGTACGGACGGTATTGAAAACTGCGTATGCGCGAGCGAAGCTTGGGTTTGCGACGGCAAGCTTAACCTAAGCAAAGCGCGGCTCGATTATTTAAACGCCGCCGCGGAGATGTATCAGGAAGAGCTTTTGCCTATGGGCGATACGCCGAAAGATGAGAATGTTTTTGCGTATTCTCTGCCGGCCTGGGAAATTCCCTGTATAGACGCAAAGGGCGGCCTTGGGTTATGCCCCGGACCGGGCGGTTATATGCGGGGCACATGGATAGGCATAAGCGCGCAAAGCGAAAATAAGCAAAGGGCTTGGGAGTTTGTAGAGTTCGTGGCGTTAAACGAGCAGACCGCGCAGTGGTGGACGGATACGACGGGGCGGCCTGTATGTTTGAAAAGCGTGCAGGAAGCCTTGCGGGATTTTGAAAGTCCGGATTTCGGCGGCCAGAAAATACACGCTTTTTTGATGGACGAAGCTCAAAAAGCCGGCTTTTCTCCCTCTATATACGACAAGGCTGTATCGGCCGAGTTCTCGGCTGTCGTATCGGCCCTGCGGCAGGGGCTTTTAACGAAAGCGGAAGCGATAGATACCTTCCTTAGCGCGGTGTCGGAAATATACCCGCAGCTTGATG
>CAZPHS010000037.1:0-5583 GCA_964586785.1 uncultured Christensenellaceae bacterium | reverse complement strand
AAGGCAGAGTCTATATAGCAAGGAACTACTTTTACTACTCTTATTGATTGATTCACAAGCATTGATGTGCGTCCCGCACACGGCTGAAAGTAGCCAACTTATAAATTGAGCGTTTGCCCAACCAATAAGGCAACAAAGTTGCCGATCCGGCTTTTGACCCGGCTGTCCGAATGGCCTTAATCCCTCCGATGAGGGATGGTCAAAATATTCTTTGCCGGCGGAATATATCCTCCGCCAAAAGGCCCGTGCCTTAGTTACTTATGCATTATAATTAATGGCCGAAGAAAATACAAGTATTATTTGTTCAGAAATATATTTCTATGCGACGGCAGCCCGATTTTTCGCGGTTTGCGTTTACACGAAAATTAATTTGATTATTTTACGCTTTTTATGGCAATTCAAATATACACATTATTCCTTACGCTTCGGTGATTAATTTTTTGTTTTATAGCTCACAATAAATATAAAAGGAGGCCATATTGATGAAAAAAGTGTTTATTGCAATGGTGATTGTATTGCTGTCGGCTGCTGTTTTTACGGGCTGCGCGCCGGATAACAGAAATGTTACGCCTACCCCGATGGTACCAACGCCATCACCAATCTTAACTCCGGCAGTTTCGCCGGCACCTATTATCTCGCCGACACCAATTATCTCGCCGACACCGGATATTGATGATAATTTAGACCTGCTGCCGGGAGACGAAGGTAATAACGGCGTTAACGGCAACGGCAATACAGGCGGCGGGCTATAGTAAACTATACTGCTGATCAGTAAACTAAATTTGCCCTCATTCATTTGTTTGAGGGCAAGTTTTTTTTGAATCAATTTAATTTATCATTAAGCCGCCAAAGTGCCGCCGGAACTTTTTATCCGTCGGCGTTAATGCTCGTTATCAAGTCATTGGCTATAGCGTCGTTTATCATGCTTTCTATATCAAGCCCCCGCTCGGTGCGTTTTATATCGTCAAGCCGCGGTTTTGTTACAGGATGCTTTGGCACGAACACCGTACAGCAGTCCTCGTAAGGCAGTATAGATGTTTCAAAAGTTCCGTAATGCCGCGCCAGCCGCGTAATCTCTATTTTGTCCATGCCTATAAGAGGCCGCAATACGGGCATATTCGCTATGTCATCTGTCGCCGCTATGCTCTCCAGCGTCTGGCTCGCAACCTGCCCGACGCTCTCGCCGGTTACCAGCGCAAGGCAATCGTCTTGCCGGGCTATGCGTTCTGAAATACGCACCATAAACCGCCGCATAAGAACCGTAATGTAATCATGCGGGCATTTTTGCCGCAGAATAGTTTGTATATCCGTAAATCGTATTACATGCAAGCGTATCCGCCCCGTATACCGCGCCATAAGCCGCGCTATCTCGCGCACTTTTTCCAGCGCCTTTTCGCTGGTATACGGAAAGCTCTCAAAATGCACCGCCGAGAGTGAAACGCCGCGCTTTGCTATCATGCAGCCCGCCGCCGGACTGTCTATACCGCCCGACAGCAGAAGCATGGCGCGCCCGTTGCAGCCTACGGGCATACCGCCCGGGCCTTCAATTACGCGGGTGTAGCAGTAAGCGTGTTCACGCATTTCAATATACGCGGTAAGCTCCGGCCGGCTTAAGTTTACTTTAAGACCGCCGACCCGCGAGAGTATGGCCGCGCCCGCCTTCTCCGCCATCTGAACCGACGTTAAGGGAAAGCGCTTATCGGCACGGCGCGCCTTTACCTTAAACATCACCGTCTCACCGGACAGTTTATCTCGCTCCTCTTTAACAAGATTGACAAGAACGTCGACGGCCGCGTCAAAATTCCGCTCGAGCCGTACGGCGGGGCTGATTGAGTGTATGCCGAAAACGCGGCTTAAAGCATCAATCGCCTCCGCCTGCCTGTCCGGCGATATATTTTCGGCGTATACGCGGCTTTCGCCCCTGCGCACGACCGCCCCTTCTATGCCAAAAAGCGCTTTCTGCGCATTCCGAACAAGCGACTTTTCAAAGAACGGGCGGTTTAAACCCTTAAGATGGATTTCCGCGTATCTTATAATTAAAACGTCTTCCATATCATAACCTCAATTGCTTTACGGCTTTTTTTAACGCGTCCGTAAATATTTCTATCTCATTTTGCGTATTATGCCTGCACAGGCTTATACGCACAGCGCTTTCCGCCAAAGACCGCGGAACGCCGCATTCAAGCAGCACGCGGCTTACTTTTCCGCGCGAACATGCCGCGCCCGAACCTATGTATATTCCACGGCTGCCAAGAAGCCTGACTAAAACCTCAGCCCTGACGCCTTCAAACGAAACGCAAATAATATGCGGCACCTTTTCTTCCGGCATATGCAATATTGTATCGGGAACAGCCGACATGCCGCGAACCAGCTCGTCATGCAGCTTTCGCGCATAGTCAATATCCATACCGCCAAGCCTGAGCGCGGCGTCTAAAGATTGTATGCCTATGGTGTTCTCGGTACCCGGCCTTAAACCGCCCTCCTGGCCGCCGCCGAAAAGTAAAGGCTTTAACACAGTGCCCTTTTTATACAGCAACGCGCCCGTCCCTTTAAGACCGTGTATTTTATGCGCGCTTACGCTGTACGTATCCGGTCCCATAGACGTTAAGCAAACGGATGTCTTGTGCAGCGCCTGCACGCCGTCGGAATGGAACAGCGCCGCGCTGTTTTTCGCCTTTACGGCGGCGCATATGGCGCCTATATCATTTAACGCCCCAGTCTCGTTATTAACGTGCATTATGCTTACAAGCGCCGTGTCCCGTCTTACCTGCCGCGCCACGTCATTAGCGCTTATACGAAATCCTCTCGGCTTTATATATTCTACTATAGCTCCCTGCCTTTCCATATACTTGAATACCTCGTAAACGGAAGGGTGCTCTATCGCGCTTGTTATGTAGTGAGCGCCCGGTTTAAAAGCCGACATTATGCTCATGTTGTTAGCCTCGGTGCCGCCTGATGTTATCACGCAGCCGCCGTTTTTAAGCCCCACGGCCCGCAAAAGCAGTTTGCGCGTTTGGGTTATTGACGCATGAACCGCTTCCGAAGGAGCGTATGCCGCGGACGGGTTGTACCAGCCGGACTCCGAATGGTATGCCGGCGTATCGTATAACGGTTTGGTTGTAGCCGCGTTATCAAGAAATATATTCAAAAAAAACGTGCCTCCGCGTTAATAATGATATATAATAATAACATTAATATTTATTTATTAAAAACGGTTTTTTAAACGAATCTTTTTTTCGGGGAGGCGTTATGGAAAAGTGTATTAAATGCGGCAATAAATTAAGCCATCTTGATGTTTTATGCCCGCGATGCTGCGCGCTGGTCGAAAAGGTTCAGACACCGCCCGTTGTGCCGGAAGCGTTGCGCGCCGCCAATACACGCAATGCGGAAAAGCCCGCCCCATTGCCCGCGGATTCAAGTCCGCGGGGAGCGTTTAATTCATACGCCGGCAGCAGCAATCCGGCTTCGTTGGAGCCTCCAAGGTTTAGCGGCAGGTCTCCCTCCGCCATACACGGGTCGACACGAAGTATATCCGGCGTTGACGGCAGCGAACCAAAAGGTTCTCCGCAGCCCGCGCAATTGCAGTCTCAAGAGACTGAGCGGAAAAACCGGCTTGAAATTATTGAGTTTTCCAAAGCCTCCTCCCACGGTACCGAAAGCTTTAAAAAAGAACCTAGCGAACCGGAAGATATACAATGGCGGGAAGCGCAATACGCCGGTGAAAAAAGATGCGCTCACAGGAAGGATAAAAAAACCGCGCCCGCCGCCCGACATGAAAAACGTCCCGTTTTTCTTACCTTTTTAATGTGGCTGCTTGCCGCGGGAGTTCTTTTTGGAGTTTTCCACTTTGCCGGTAATCATATAACATCAACCTACGGCGGCTACGGCGCGTTTGTGCGCGAAATTACCGCGGGTAAAATTGATATTGATACAAGCGCGGAAGTCGCCGGCAGTATAGCGGTTAATATTTTTAAGGCAACAAATGAGCTCGGCGAGCCTGCCCACGTATTTGAAGTATCCGCCGCCAAAGGCGAAAGTGTTCGCCTGCTGCCTACCAACCAAACTTATCAGATGAATGACGGCCGCGCGGTTTTTGTTGTCTCCGATAAAGATTTGGCGCGGGCGCTCGGCGCGGTTACTTCCGCGGACACTTATCAGGCCGATAACATAAGCCTTGTCATAACCGCCGGCGGGCGGCAAATAACCCGCGGCGCCGGAAGCGTATCATTGGTTATGACATCGGCGCCATATTTCCGAAGCGTTCCAACACTTGATTACTCGGTGACATACGACGGGTTTGCGAATATTAACATTTTGGTTGATAAAGACGCTAAAGTCTATATAAGCCATAAAAACGATTTATCGCATATTGACGAGAATGGCCGGCTGTCGCTTACCCTGCCTCTTGAACCGGGAGAGAACTGTTTTAAAATTGATATATACCAAATAGGTTTCAAGACAGCGCAAGACAGTTTTGTTATAATGCGCGAAACGGAATAAGGCTGCAGCTAATCAAAAGGCGTGTACGGCAGGTTTTACCGGAAGCCATGCCCCATGACGCTATCAGCGCTTATAGACATCTCCCAGCATATGAAGGCTGCCGCTTGTAATGGAAATATCGTAAGGGAAAGGTCCGCCTCCGTCATCCAGCCATATTGTGCCTTTCATAGTGCTTTTATCGAATTTGTAGCCGGTGCATTCCGCCGCAGACCCGTGAAAATCCGCCGTTCCGTTCGTTCGGAATTCTATCGAAAGACTGGCGTCGCCGGCGTTGTACCACATACCAACAATAGGCGAACGCGAATAGATATCTCCCAGCATTTTAAGGTTTCCGCTCTTTATGGAGAGGTCATAGGGGAAAGGCCCGCCGCCGTCATCCAGCCATATCGTGCCCTTCATGGCACCCGTATCAAATTCGTAGCCCGTACACTCCGCCGCAGACCCGTGGAAATCCGCCTTTCCGTTCGTGTAAAATTCTATCGACAGACTGGCGTCGCCTATGTTATACCACATACCTTTAATCGCGCTTAAATCTTTTGCCGGTGTCGGCTTCGGCGCAGGGGTCGGCGTCGGCGTCTGTGTTATTGCAGTCTCCGGCGCAGAAGAGGCGGGCAATACAACCGTCGGTTCGGGCAAAGATGAGGATTCCTGTATAATCGGCGATATAGGCGCGGCCGTCGCAATATCCGTTGCTGTCGGGACAGTTGGTTTTACGTTTTGAACAGTACATGCGGCGAGAAATAAGGTTATGAGCATAACAATGACTAATACCTTTTTCATATCAATACCATCCTTGTTTGTAGTTATTAAGTAAGCGCGTCACAGAATGTATGCAAGTTCAATGTACCATATTCCGTTAATAAATAAAATACGTATTGCATCTTTTTTACCTAGTCAGTCTTGAATAACAATAAATCAAAAAAAGAAAACCCATATAAACGCTGGGCTTTCTTCGTGGCTCCCCAGGTTGGGTTTGAACCAACGACCCTCCGGTTAACAGCCGGATGCTCTACCGCTGAGCTACTGAGGAAAATTGAATCCGGCAGCTTCCTACCCTCCCGGGCCGTTACCAGCCAAGTACTA
>CAZPHS010000036.1:0-7502 GCA_964586785.1 uncultured Christensenellaceae bacterium | reverse complement strand
CAAAACGCGAATAAGTACACCGATAATTTTCACATGTTTACCGTGTTTTGTCAACCTAAAGATTAAATTAAATTTGCCGATGTTGTTATCTTGCGATACTGTTTTTTATTGACGTGTATTTTGGTATATGTTATATTTACATGGCGCGCCGAAGTGATGGAATTGGCAGACGTGACGGACTCAAAATCCGTTGGTAGCAATACCGTGTGGGTTCAAGTCCCACCTTCGGCACCAAACATTTATTGATAACATTTATTTTGCAGTATTAGGCACATTTTTCTGAGTAAAAGGAAGACAGACCGGCTACATTCCAAGGAGTTTGCTAATCCGTTTCTTTGCCATGAATGGTGGCATACCAACAGCAAGACAAATAAAAACTGACATAATAACGACCTCCAAAGGTACAGAAATGATAAAACTAGATTTTGTTACTTCCGCATCAAATAACAGGAATGACGGCAAAAATACCGCTATAATAATTCCCAGAACCGCACCAAAAATGATTCGCATAAAACCTTGCAGAGAAAATAATCTTCGCATGTCTTTCAAGTTCAGCCCCAACCACAAAAGCATGTCCAAGGACTCACGTTGCTCCGCTAAGAAAACTCTCCGCCACGCCGTCATGACAACTGTGGAGCCTAAAAGAGCAAATACGGCGATAACAATCAGGCAAGCCGTTTCTTTCATCTGAATGTCCCATACGGCCTCTAGCTCCGCCGCGGAGTTGGTAACGCTCAAACCAAGCGCCGCCGCTGCCCGCGATACGGCGTCCGCCCGCCCTATGTTGGCGACGCGCGCCCGCACGTACTGCGGCTCTGTCGGCTGACCGCTTTTTCGCAGCAGTTCTTTGGCGACGGACAGGCTTATGCAGGCAGCAGGCTCGGCATCCTTGCTATCGTAAAATATGCCGCAAACCTTAGATATGACCGGTCTGGCGCCTTCGCCTGACCCGACAGAGAAAGCCGCGTTCATCCAGTCAATTTGCGGCGGTTCTTTACCCGCGTCCTTTTCGTCCTCCGCAAACCATTTTTGCGCCGCCTCGTTCAGCACGATATACGGCATGGCGCTGTCGGCAGGAAATATGCCGCCTTGCGCGCAGACGCCGTCAAGATAGTCCGCGTCCATGCCGGTGAGCGTAAGCTGCGCGGAATATTTGCCCGTCTTGACTGTCACAGGAATTTGCAGTATGGACGTGGCGGTTATAACGTCCGGAATGTTCAGTATTTCAGCCATAACGCCATCCGTTATACGCGTTCCGCTCTGCGCGGCAAGAACCAACTCATACGGCTGCGCCTTCTCCTGCCGCACTGTAGTTAAAATAGCGCCCGCAAAGCACAGGCAAAATGAGGCTATGGCAAAGCCGACGGCCGGCAACACAGCCCACCGGCATTTGAGGGTTTTGGCGGCAAGCTTTATAAGGTCAAAACTCTTCATTGTTTTTCATACCGCGTTTGCCGCGCGCGACAATATACGCCGTCAGTCCGGCGGCGACAGCAGCGCCTATGAGTATCGATATCCACCACTGCCCCGCTTTCTCGGGCTCTGCCTCCCGCTCGGCGGAAACCAAAATCACCGGCGGGTTGATGGTCGCGGAAATTTCTGTTTCTTCGGTGTATTCGTGTCCCGCCCCATCCTCGTAAACAAGCGTTACGCGGCCGTTTGTGCAGCCGTATTTATCTTCGCCGTCGCAGCCCTCGGTCATATCCTTCGTGCCAACGAACACGTCCATTTCGCTTACCATAGCGGTTCCGGCCTCCATGTTGCCTATAAACGCAGCACCTATAGGTATAAGCCCCGGCGCGGACAGAGTGACGCGCACATTGTAGACCGTACCGCGCGAGAGGTTCATCACATAAAACGCGAGGGGTATTGTGTCGCCGGCGTTAACCTCCGCGGGTATACGCGGCGCTTCCATTCGCACGCGCAGCGGCTGGCCGACAGTAACCGTCACCGTACCGGACGAACAAAGCGTAATGGCGTCACTGTTGTCATATTCAATAGAAAGCGATATGTTATGCCGCTGTGCGGGCGTTTCCAAATCTGTACTGTATCTTATCTCAATCTGTGTTGTTTTGCCCTTGGCAAGCTTGCCTATATAAAACGTGCTGCTCTCACTCAGTAATTCAAAGTTCGGGCTGTCGGCAGAGACGGTGATCGCCATATTCTGTACACCCTGCGTCTCGCTCGTGTTTCTGAGCGTAACGACGGCAGTAAAATCCTCTCCGGCCATCACGGGCGAAGGGTTTATCTTATAGCCGCCGACAATAATTTTTGGCTGAGATTTGGGACTTGTTTGTGTATTGGCGTTTTTGCCGTCCTTAATAGTTACATATACCGTAAACGACTGCCGTATGGCGCCCCCGTCCCCGTCCGCGGCCAGCACGTCAATAGTCACGGGGTACGCGCCGTTTATTCTGCCGGACGCGAGCGGAAGATCAAACCGCACCAAATACGAGGATACCGTCCCGCCGCCGCCGACCGCGTTGTCGTTAAGATATACTGTTTTCTGGTAGTTGCTGATAACGAACGGCGAATCGTGCGTATCGCCAAGATTTGGCGTTACTGTAATAGCGTTTCCCAAAATTTCACCGGACGCAATAAGAGGCAGTATTATTGTGGCTTTACCGTCTGCCACGGCAGGGTTATAGCCCTCTTTATAGGGCTTATTCATTCCCGTATAGATATTATCGTTATCAATCGCAAGCGTCTCGCCCTCGGCGAAGGCAGCTTCCGGCCACATTATCACCAGCAGTACCGCAAGCACAACGCATATTTTCTTCATTATTGTTCCTCCTGTATTTTGCCGTGTTCAAGTGTGACGGTTCTTATTGCATCTGTAAGTCCGGCTTTTACTGCTGTAAATTCCAATATGGTATACCCGCCGGACTCTATTAGCATTCGCAGCTGCGCTTTTATCCGCTCCGTATCCCTTTCCGGCAAACCGACTGCGAAATCATACAGCAGCAGTATTTCCGGCCGACCGATAAGCGCCCGGGCCAGCGACGCCATTCGCGCTTCCAACGCGGAGAGCTTTGAGGGACGCGCGTTTTCGGCATAAATAAGTCCTAAGGCTTTGAGTTGTTCCTTCGCGGACTTTTGCCTTTGCGCGAGCGGCACGCCGCGGATGGTAAGCGGCAAAGCAACATTTTCGCTCACCGTCAGGCTGTCCAAAAACGCGGGCTTTCCGCAAAGCAGTCCTATATGCCGGTTGCGCAAGTCCGCCGCCGTTGCCTCTCCCATCTTATGCACTGCCTTGCCGAGAACATACACTTTGCCATCGCTCGGGCATTCCATGCCAGATATCAGCCGCATGAGCGCCGCCTTGCCGCTGCCGGGCGCGCCGAGGACGGTCACGCGTTCTTTCTTATAGATAATAAGGCTAACATCGTTTATCGTCCGGCGGTTGCCTTCCGCCATTTTCACTACGTTTTCCAGCTTAATTACTTCGTCCATTACCGCACCGCCGTCAAGACGCCCGCGTCCATTTCGCAGACGGTGTCGCACAGCTCGTCGATGTCCATCTGATTGTGGCTGGAGAGCAGTATGGTTTTGCCCTTATCGCGCAGCCCCTTTATAAGCTCGCGCATGTCTTTAATACCGCTTTTGTCAAGCCCGTTCAAAGGCTCGTCGAGTATCAATATCGACGGATTCTCCATGATTGCCTGCGCGATGCCTAAACGCTGGCGCATACCGAGCGAATACTTGCCCACCGGTTTTTTCATGGCGGGATCGAGCCCCACGCGGCGTATGGTCTGCCGTATGGCGTCGTCGCCTATTTTGCGATTGAGGGAGGCGAGTATCTGAAGGTTCTTCATGCCGGAGACATTTGGCAGAAAACCGGGCGTTTCGATTATAAGCCCTAAATCCTCGGGAAAGTCCATATCCTTGCCGACCCGCTTGTATCTTACCAGTATCTTGCCTTTTGTGGGCAGCAGAAAGCCGCATATACATTTCATAAGCACCGTCTTGCCGCTGCCGTTGTTGCCCACTATGCCGTGTATACGGCCTTCCTCAAAGTCGCGGGACACCTCGCGTAACACTTCTTCCTCTCCGAAAGATTTTGATACGTTCCGGACGCTGATGGCTGTATCCATAAGTTAGCTCTCCGTTCCGATAAAATTGAAATTATATCCGCGTATGGCCCGCAGCGCCAGCGTAAAGCAAAGTATAATCAACAGTCCGAAAAGCGTGTATGTTTGCCACATGCGTGGAAGCAGGTCGTATCCGAAGTTATGCATGTGATAGGTGGCGTGGTTCAAGGGCGAGAGCCAGCCCACCGCGACGTTTGCCTTATACATCAGTTCATCGGGAAGCCCGAATATGGTTTTCAACGTTTGCGGATTCAGCAGAAAGCCGTACAGGCTGAACGCGAATACGCCGACCACGCCCGCAAGCGGCCCTTTTTTAAGGTTGAAAACAAGCATTATAAATACCATAAGCAGCGTATAGAGAAGCATCAGCGCGAATATGGCGCCCATCGCGGCGTATGGAGTGGACATCTCCAGCGTCTTAATCAGCGCCGGCAGCGCCACCGCCTTGCCCGCGCCCGAATACCCGAGTATAGCCGCCGTTTCGCTCCACATGTCGCCTGTAAACGATTGCGTCATGCAGACCAGAGCTGTCGCCGCGAGTATATAACAAAGGTAGACGGACGTCGCGCCGGCGATGTATACGGCTTGTCCCGTCACCCATATCTTGCGGTTTATGCGCGAGAGGTAATACGGCGTACCCGCGGAGAGGAACGGCATATCGGCAAACAGCAGAACAAGCAGCAGCGACGAGAGCAGTATTGAATTCGCGTCGCCGAACGTCCAGACGAACGCTTCCGCAATTTGCATGGCAGTCCCGTATTCCCGCGCGAAACGCACCGCTTTGTCGGAGAGCAGAAAGCAAAGAATGAACGCCAAAGTGAAAGTGATGAATACGCGCGGATTTCTGCGCCACTGCCGAAAGTTGTACGCGGCCACAGAGCCAATCTGTGAGAGCCTATACATTGGCGAGCCTCCTTTGGGCAATGATGGCGAACAAGAGGCACAATATGGCGCAAAGCACCGTCAGAAGCAGTATAACGCCAAAGCCGCCCATCACCCAGTGCTGTGAAGGAAATAGCCATTCTTTTGGGTACAGCACATACAGCTCTTTAAAATACCTTTCGTTGAGTATTATCAGCACATAGTAAACGATAAACGGCGAGGCGTATGCCATGTATTTGCTCATTGTCAGCGCGGCGAACGTAAAACCCGCGAGAGACCAGAACGCGCCCGAGAAGAACAGCGTGGCGGCTTTTAGCAGAAGCTGCGCGAAAAGCGGTTGCGCCGTCTCTCCGTCCCCCGGCGCGAGTTCCATAGGCGTGAATACGAGCGCCGCCAGCACATAGCAGAGCACAATGCCCGCAAACAGCACCAGACCGCCCGAAAGCGCACACGCGGTCAGCTTACCTCCGATATACTTGAAAAGTGTTGTCCGGTGAAGATATTGTTTGATATAGCCGCTTTTTATATCATCCACGAACGCGGCGGTAAAAGGCAACGCGCAAAGTATAGGGAGCGCCAGCGTGAACCAGTCGGATGAGAGAGCATTCATAACAAGCTGCGCGTGGTAGCCGTTTTGCAGCTGCAGCGAGCGCCTTGACATCATAACAAATGCGTCAAGAGATGATAAAATGATAACAAGCGCCATGCCTATTATACCAAAAAGAAAGCCTTTGGAGGTTATCGCGCGTTTAATGTCTGAATGTAAGATATGTACCGCCATGCCATCCCTCAAATTTGAACTAGAATGCACCCGTATCCTCAACATTGGCAATCCGCTCTTTATGATTTAATAACAACTTGTGGTGCTTTCTATAGCTAGAATATAACATTGTTAGTCCCATTATAATAACAAATGCAATTTCTGCAACATTTTTTTCTAGTGGAACATCAATTGAAGCAATATCAAATGTATACATTGGTGTTATGTAATACACCATTTGAGCGAATATTGGCATAGCGTCAACAATTCTCGAAAAACAACCGTAAAAAACGAGCGGAACAAACAACGCAATGTCTGTTCTTCCAAACAACAATTTTAACGACGTCCCAAGCAGCGCATATGCGCCCCCGCAAATAGCCGCATGAATAATATAAACGAAAATGAACAGTGTCGGGCTTGCGGCATAAAGCTCTTTGAAAAAACCAATTTGTTGCTCTGCACCGCCTGCAGACCCAGGAAATAATATCAGCACAGCAAACAGTATAAAAAGAAACGAAAGTATAAAAACGCTAATGCCAATTGTGACATTCGTCAAAACTTGAACCAATACCCGTTTACTCTTATAAAAAGTTAATATTTCATTTTTATTTTTACAAGCAAATATACTTTTGTTATTGATACAGACGAAAATCGGTAATACAGGCGCTGTTATTTGCAAAAGAACATTGCCTTCCATCGTTCCGGTAATAAAAAGGTTAATCGCTCCATGCTCTATATTATTATATGTAATTTTTAATACCAAAGTAAGTATAACGGATATTATTATCACACCAAATCCAAAACAATACTCCCATGTTTTTAGTGCGTTTAATACACCATAAATATAAGCGCTTTTTTTCAACTATGTTTCCTCCGTCTATTAGATATTAAAATAAATATTATCAAAACTATGCCGATCAACAATATCCAATATATAAACGAGATAAAATATGGAAACCTTGAATATTCATAAGTACTTGGCAATAAAGCCTCAGTATAAGTGATTCTTGTATGCTCAATTGGTAAAATGCCTAACGGATATCTTATATGTAACATTCTATAAAACGAAAAATCTATATATGTTATCAAAAAAAGTATCCAAAACCCCCAGTGTCTTTTTCTTGTTAATGTGTTTATAAGGCTTACAGTGTACACGCAAAAAATATTCCGCATTAAAATCAATAAAATAGATATTATACAAATTAACAAAGGCGACAAGCCGATAGAAGACAACTCACTAGAATATGACCATGTATTTGAAAATACATATTTTATATCCGTTGTTAGTAAAGCGTAAAAAGTGTTTGCAAAAATAAATAGAACAACGTAAGCAATTGATATAAGAATTGCATTTTTTAATAGTTTATATGGCGTCAATTTATCTTGAATTTCCCCTATGCCCCCGCCCATAGAAATTAATAACAATATATACATCAATGGGAACAGTATAAAATGTGTTTCATTTGATGTTAAAAGAAATGTTTCAAAGGCCGTTGGCATAATACCGCGGGTTGCCTGTAAGTAATGCATGCTCTCGGCAGATATCCCCATAAAGAATAGAAATACACATACTAATATCCATATGTTTTTCAGCAGTTCTTTCATTTTGTCCTCATTTAATATAATAGCCAGTATTATGACGCTGCCTTAACTGCGCTTTACATTATCATTTACAAAGCCTAAGATGGGTTATTGAAACTTTCAAAGCCGGTTACTATACTTCCGTCAACAGCGCTAAGAGCCAATATGCTTTTTTCGGCGCCGCTTAA
>CAZPHS010000035.1:0-8038 GCA_964586785.1 uncultured Christensenellaceae bacterium | reverse complement strand
GCAACTTGAAGTGCTACTGGATTTTTATGGTGGGCAATTAAACTTGCAATTTAGAGGCGAAGTTCTCGGCTCGGTAATTATTTGACAACGGCAAAACCGCGCTTTTTTTTATTATTAAGCCGTGGTATAATCAGTGGCAGCAGCCAGCTAAACGGAGGTGCCGATGAAAAAGAGTACATTTTTTTTAATCATATTGGCCGCGCTCGCGCTTTTGAGCGCTTGCGAAACGGACGCCGAAAACGGTCCGGAGGGTATTGACGATCCGGTGGATATAGTTGTAGACGACCCGCCTATTCAGATTGGTTTTAGCCTCGCGGGCGAGGGCGATTTTTATAAGCAGCTGACAATTGACATAGAACAGCTGTGCGAGCGCTTGAATTATACGGCGGGAATAATGACGGCGGCAAGCGCGGAGCAGCAGCAGCGCGACATAAGGTCTATGATTTCAAAAGGCGCGCAGATAATTGTTATAGACCCCGTAAACGGGGACATGCTGGAATCCGTATTGGCGGAGTGCGAATCGGATGATGTGCATGTTGTGAGCATATTGCGTGAAATAAATGGTATTTACAGCACATTGATATCCGTTGACTATAAGTACATAGGAGAGCAGGCGGCGAAACACGCGTCAACGCTGTTCGCGCAGCAGGAAGAAGGCGGGCGCTGTCTTATACTAAGATCAGATTACAACAGCTGCGCGTCGCAGCTTCTATCAGACGGTTTTATAGACGTTGCGGATGACGACCCAAAATTAACGCTTGTATCCGAAACGCTGGGAGGCGGCGAAGAAGAAGCTTATAAAATAACGAACGATATTATAGACGGCGAAGGCGTAAATTTCATTTTTGCGCAGAACGCCGAATTTGCGCGCGGCGCGCTGCGTGCGGCATATAACAGGGCAAAGAAAATTTATATTGTGGTGTACGGCGGGGAGATGGATTTGATTAAATCCGTCGCCTCCGGCGGGATAGAGATGGCGCTGTTCGGCGGCACAAAAGAGCTTGCGGAATATTCAATGGGCGTGGCTAACGAGTTTATAAACAGCGCAACTTACGAGCCGGTTCCCTATATGGGGCTTACCGTCAATATAGCGACATCCGAAAACGCCGCGGGTTTTATATCCGAAAGCTTGCTGACCGCGCAAGTTAGCGAATAAGCGGGCGCTGCCCGCTTTTTTTACGCTTCTTTAAGATATATACGCTAACCCTACGCATCCCGGTCCGGCATGGGTGCCTATAACCCCGCCAATCTCGAATACGCGATGCGGGTTTTTATCAACGGACTGTGCCAAAAAAACCATGAAATCCGTTATCATACGCGGCGCGTTGGAATGACCGAAAAATACGGGATAATTTTTGTCGGGAGGGTTTTCTTTTAACTGGTTTAGTATCCATGCGAAAGCGGCTTTCTGGCCTCTCTCTTTACCGACGTTTTTCACTTCGCCGTTGGCGACGGATACCAGCGGCTTTATGCCGAGAACCTCGCCTATAACGGCTTGGGACGAAGAGAGCCTGCCGCCCATTTTTAAGTATTTTAGAGTGTTAACTACGGCGTAGAACTTGATTTTATCTCTCAATAACATAAGCTTTTCGTAAATCTCTTTTGCGCCGGCGCCTTTATCCCGCATGGCAATCGCTTCGTATACCAAAAGCGCGAGGCCGAAGGTTGTTGTGTAAGAATCAATAAGATAAATGTTATCGGCGCCGACCATATCCTTGGCGATAACCGCGGATTGATATGTACCGCTAAGCTTGCTTGATATAACGATTAGCAGCACGTCGTCTCCGGCGTCGGTATAATTCTTGAACAAATCAAAGAAACCGTCGGGATTAACCTGTGAGGTTGAAGGAAGGACGGGGCTCTTGCTTAACATTTCGTAAAACTCTTCTTTTTTAAAGTCGACGCCGTCCATGTATTTTTTGTCGCCGAAAATAACGCTTAAAGAAACAATGTCGATACCTAAAGCCTTTTGGCTTTCAACCGGTATATCGCTTGTGCTGTCTGTGATAATTCTTACTGCCAAGGCGCACCTCCAAAAATTTATTTGTTTTTGATAAAAAATGATTCCAGGCTTTTTAGGCCTTTAATCAGTATTTTCGCTTCGTTTCGGGAAAGCGCGGCTAAAACATCGTCAACCATTTTTTTGTGAAAGCTTTGGTGAACCGCATACGCGCGTTTTCCCTTTTCGGTAACATATAAACGCACTATTCGTTTATCGCGAGAGTCTTTTTTTCTTGTAATACAGCCCTTTTTCTCAAGCAGCTTGACGGAGGTTGTAAGCGTTCCCGCTAAGACGCCAAGCGTTAGCGCGATATCGGAAGAACGGTTGCCGCCGCTTTTTTCGGCAAGGCTTACCGCTTCAATAACGTGCATTTCGCGCACCGAAACATTGCAGAACTCACCCGTTCTAAGGCAGTCTTCCTCTATACGCAATATTTCATTGAAAACCTTTACAAGAAAATAATTAAGTTCTTTTTGATAATCGACTATTACCACCCCGCATAGTTTGAACATCAAATTAAAGTGATTATACATATTTCGACACCGCGTGTCAACAAGATTAGTACAGCTAACGGTATAAAAATATTTGACGTTTTATTTTTTTTAAGGCTCATGCCGCGCCGTATATACGTATATATAAAAGGGCGGGAATTAACCGTTGCCAAAATGAATAAACATATATACGGGTGGTGATATTTTTTGAAAAACGTAAAGATAACGGCGCTGACAAACGGCTGCATATGTTTGATAATCGCTTTTGTATATTACGCGTCTTTCGGGCAGTTCGGACAAACAGCTAACGCGCCTGTTTTAAAAGGCGTCACGGGCGGAGAGAACATAGCGCTGCAGATTACGGTTACGGAAAAAAGCGATATAAACGCTTATATGGATACGCTGGAACGCGCGGGGGCGAAAGGCACCTTCTTTTTTTGCGAACAGTGCGGTATTGACAGCGGCGTTATAGAGCAGATTGCGCAAAGGTCTCACGGCGTCGGGTATTATGTGTGCCCAAAACACAAGGGGCGCAATACCGATATGTATATAGCGGACGGATTCAGCATTCCCGTGATGAAGTATAATGACGGTGATACGGTGCGTCATGTGGCGCCGTCCATAGATTTGGCGAAGCTCAAACAGCGCGGCGACTGGCCGCGGGTGCTTGAGGAGAGCGTATGCAAAGACATGTTTATACGCATAGTTGCGGATAATGTTATATGGGAATTTGAAAAAGTAGTACAAATTGTGAGCGATAAAGGTTATACTATTTTAAAGATAAACGAAATGCTTTAAAAGGAGAAACGATGCTCACAACACTTGGAAACGGCATAAAAGTTATTGCCGAACGGCTTGATAATTACAATTCGGCGGCGATAGGTATTTGGGTGAAAACCGGCTCGGCCTGCGAAACGCCCGAGCAAAACGGTATATCACATTTTATAGAACATATGATGTTCAAGGGAACAGGGAAGCGCACCGCGCTTGATATTGCCGTCGAGATGGACAAAATAGGCGGACAGCTTAACGCTTTTACGGCAAAGGAATGCACATGTTACCACGCCCGCGTTATATCGGACAAGCTTGATATTGCCATCGATATATTAAGCGATTTATTTATAAACCCAAAGCTTGACGCCGCGGAGATTGAAAAGGAAAAAGGCGTTGTTCTGGAAGAGATAGCGATGATGGGAGACAATGTGGAGGAGCTTGCGCACGAAAAAATATCCGAGCTGTTTTTTACCGGCAGCACACTCTCTCAGCCCATACTTGGCAACGCGGGCAACATATCCGCCTTTACGCGCGACGATTTAACAAGCTATATAGACGACCATTATTATCCCGCCAACGCGGTGGTTTCCGTCGCGGGGCGCTATGATAAGGCGCGGCTTACGGATATGCTCGAGGCTAAGATAGGCTCTTTTAGCCGGGGCAGCAAAAAAGAGGCCGCGGACTGCACGGAGCCTTTTGTGCCGCAGCCAAGGATAATGTATATAGAAAAAGACGTGGAGCAGACGCATTTGTGCTTGTCCTTCCCTGGCTGCACGTTTGCCGACGACGAGCGGTTTGCGCTTGCGGTGCTAAACAACGTTCTGGGCGGAGGAATGAGCTCCCGCCTGTTCCAGTCTATACGCGAGCAAAAGGGGCTTGCGTATTCGGTTTTTTCGTATCCGTCGTCGTACACCGATTCGGGAATGTTCTCTCTTTACGCGGGCACAACCGCCGCAAACGCGGATACGGTGCTTACGCTTATGGCAAACGAGATTGACATTATAAAGAAAGACAAACTAAGCGAAACGGATTTTTTACAGGGGAAAGAACAGCTTAGGGGCAATTATCTGCTTTCTATGGAAAGCGTTAACGCCAAGATGAGCGCGATAGGCAAATCGCAGTTGCTCCTTGACAAGGTGTACGATGAAAAGGAAACGCTTGAGAAGATAAACGCCGTAACGCCGCGGCGCGTGGCGGACGTTATAGACAAGATATTCGACTATAATAAGATGTCCGCCGTGTTTGCGGGCAAAATTGAAAAACGCGATAAACTTGATAAGTTTCTGGAGGGCATTAATGGACAAGCTGGAAAGCATATTCGAGTATCAGGGGCGGTTTGACGCCGAGCTTGCGCAAACCCGGGGTTTAACCGGTATCTCTATGGAGCAGTGGATACAAAAGGAGACGCTTGCCATGCTCTCCGAGCTTGCCGAGCTTATAGACGAGGTTAATTTCAAGTGGTGGAAAAACGCAAAGCCGGTGGATACGGACAAGGTTAAAGACGAGCTAGTGGACATACTGCATTTTTTCGTAAGCATGTGCATTAAAACCGGCATGGACGCGAACGAGCTTTACCGGCGCTATATTGACAAAAACAAAGAAAACTTTGCGCGCCAGCACGGCACTTCCGAAAAAGCGGGCTATGAGGCGCAAGTATAAGACCTCTTTGCCGCGGCGGGGCGCACGCTCCGCTTTTTACGCTTGATTAAATTCACAAAAAACACCCAGATAATACAAATAGGTATTGCAAACCATATAAGACCTGATATAATATAGAAATCATAACATAAAACATCTTTGGGTTCACTTTAAGCCAATACTGCGAAGAATTATATATCAAAGGAGTGTGGGAAATGAGAAAATTGATGATTGGATTGTTAACCCTGATGCTTTTGTGTATAGCATTTTTGTTTAAGCCATTGCAGGAAGCACAAGCCGCGTCAGAACCCGAAGTTGTTGATAATAACGCAATACGGGTAACGGAAGTTTTGGACTTGAGGGACAGCAGATCAAAAACGTATAAGCTTTCGGATGGATCATATGAGTGGGTAGGGTATGCGCAGGATGTGCATTACCGTGACCAAAAAGGCAAGTATCAGCAGATCGATAACAGTATTGTAAGGGATAATCTTAAAACTGAAAGCGTAGATTATAAATATAAAAACAAAGCTAATTCTTTTACTGTAAGATTCGGTGATATGGCAGATTCTTCTGTAAGCCCTGTGTATATTGAATATCAGGGTAAGTCAATTGCTTTTGCGCCAGTAAACGGTAAAGCATCCTCAGCAGAGAAAACAAAAAATGCAAATAGTGAAATGCTTTCAGAGATTATTTCCGATACAGAAAGCTGTATGCTGTATAAAGATATTTACCCGGGCGTTGATCTGATGTACGAGGTAAAAACATCTGGAATAAAAGAGTATATCATATTAAATCAGCCGTTCGATACCAACACGTTTGAATTTGATTTAAAGCTTGAAGGGCTTCAAGTTAAAGAAGAAGATGGCGGCATTCAGTTTGTTGATGACGAAGGCAACCCGATATTTAGCATCGGGGATTTGATTGCGGTTGACGATAATGGCGCGCTAGCGCAGGACATAAAATGTACGATATCAAATAAAAACGGCTCATATAGGTTTTCGCTGACAGTTGACGAAGGATATCTGTCGCACAAAAACAGGGTTTATCCAATTGTAATTGACCCATCGGTGATGATAGCAGGGTCGTCAGTAACATTTGATAGTTATGTAAGCAGTAAACTTCCGACAAGAAATTTCTATTTGGAAAGCTATCTTCGAACGGGCAGTGATGAACCATATGGAGCAAGGCGAACTTATATTAAGTTTACTCTTCCGACAAATATACCAGGTGGCAATGTAACAAGCGCATATTTGAGGATGGAAAAACGTACTGGCGGTGCAAATCCGGTTATCAAGGCATACAGGGTAAAAAGCAATTGGAGTTCAGATACGATAAAATGGAACAACAAACCCGATTATGAGAAAACGTTATATGTATCTCCGTATGCAGACAACGACAGCGGTGCTTGGTGGCGCATGAATACCTTAGCAATAGTAAGAAGATGGCTTGACGGAACTTACAATAACTATGGATTTTTAGTAAAGGATAATACGGAGACAGGAACAGAGCAGTGGACGACTTTTTATTCGTCGGATAAATCTTCCCCGCATAAACCGGAATTGCATATTTACTATACCGGAACTTCTTTATCAATAACTTATAACGGCAATGGCAATACGGGCGGGTCGGCTCCCGCAAATCAGTCGGTTACGGCGGGTCAATCTATAGCTCTAAGAACGAATACAGGAAATTTAACAAAAGCAGGAGCATGTCCATTATTAGGTTGGAACACAAACAGTGCCGGAACAGGGACTAATTATTCGTTAGGCCAAACAATCACGCCCACTACAAATCTTACTCTGTATGCAAAGTGGGGCAGCCCAATATATTCATACCATATTGTTTTTATGAAGTTATGGGTTGATAAAACATATACTGATTATTATTCTGATTGGTTTTTACAAGCTGATGATATTGCTACTAAAGCATCTTATCCTTTTTATCAAACGTATAATTTGAACATAATTATTAGTGCGCCGACACAAATGGTAACTCCAAAGTCACAATGCATAAATACGCCAAATAAATGCACGATAGCGAGTTGCGGTAGCGATTGTAATAACCATCATACGAACGCTTCAAAGTTATTAGCGTATGTTTCAAATAACGGGAGTTCAAGTTTGGGGCTCAATACGCTGTTTTATTATGGTGAGACATCCTGCTATAATGGAAACCATGAGGAGGGAGTGGGAGGGCTTGCTTATCTGCCATGGTCTAGTATACCAGGACATCAAGCTTCGATGGTTCAATGTTATTCGAGTTCAAACTGGCCTACAATTCGAAGAGTGCAGCATGAGTGGTCACACAATTATGGAGCACGTCATAGTGGAGATGGTGGAACTTGCACTTCGAATTGTATCAATAATGGCGGATGGGACAATATATTGTACGAAGTGCCTGATGTTTGGTGTTCGCGTTGTAAAAATGCAATGGCTCCATACTTGGAAAATTATAATTAATTGGAGGTTAAGAAAATGAAATTTATTAAATATTTAATATGTATTTTTATGCTGTCTTTGTTGGTAACAGCGTGCTCACTGCAAAATATTGCTGTAGATACTGGTTCTGCAGGTTCAGATGAACCTCAGCTTCAAGCAGAAAGCTGTATGCCAATGCATTTTGACAGCGAAGAACAATTGTTAAATACAATCAATCAGGTAAAAAACGTAAATAGCAAAACAGAGACAAAAGATGATGTCGTTCTTATTAGTTCGGATATGACGGGAGAACAAACATATAGCGCAAAGAGAGATATGTTTAAGCTTGTATCAGTGACAGAGTTCTACAAGCCTGTAAACATACCGAAGGGCATTTCGTTCAAAGAAATATTAGTTAAAAATGAGTATATTTCCTACTGGTATGTTAACGAAGATAAAATTGACTGCGCAACTTTTACTTGGTTTCGTGAAATGCCGCCCGAAGTACATATGAACGAGCTATCCGGACGCGGGGCAATCGCGGAGAGGGAGATTGAGAATAATGGCATAAAATACGTATTATTAGAATGGACGGATTCGAAAACAGGCAAATCTTCCGGCTTTTCAATAGATTGGGTATCAGATGGAAAACCATATAGTGCTTGCGTTCCTGCGGGTTATACGGACGACGAAATGCTTGCGTTCTGCCAATT
>CAZPHS010000034.1:4481-9455 GCA_964586785.1 uncultured Christensenellaceae bacterium | reverse complement strand
GTGAGCTTGGCGGTTTTATCTCTCCAGTAATGCGCGAACCTGCCGCGGCCTTTAGGGCTGTGCCATTCTTCCGGCAAAAAAGTGTTAATAAGCTCCCGCTCCTGCTCGGCGGCTCTTTTCGCCAAGTGTTCAAGCTCTTTTGGGTCGGGCGCGCCGTCCGCAAAAAGCTTTTGTTCTTTGTCCAGCCATTTTGATTCAAGCATATCGCGTTGCCAGCGAAGGGCGGACACGTCAACCAGGCCGACCAAAACCGCGCGGTGAAGCCGCTCGCGCTCAAGCCAGTATTGGCGCCCTTTCGTTTCATCGGCGAAAACGGGCGCGCCGGAATTTATACCAAAGAAAACAGGCTTAAAAGCCGCTATGCACGGCGTGGACGCGCCTGTTGACCAAACCGTCGGCGGAGCGCCATCGCGCAGCACCGCAATAAAGCTTCCCGTGGTATGATCGCCTATAATCCCGCCCGCGTGCATACATACGCTTTCCACGCTGCCCCGCGTAAACTCAAACCCGTCAAACCCGGGGGCGTGAGAGCGAAGAGCCCGCATCAGGCAAGCCGCGTCAACGCCGCGTCCTTCCGTGGCGGCAAGAGCCGCGGCGCGGCGCTTGCCGCCTTTGGCGAAATGCGAAAATAAAGGCTCGGTAAATTTACGCGCCCAGTCTTCGCCCCTCGCTATGCCGCTTCTTAGCGTGTGTTCGCGGCGGATGCAAAGGCGGTTGGAAATTGCCGCCCTTTCTTTAACAGCGCACGCGGCGTAGTTTTTGCCGGAGGTTTCCAGCACGTAAGCTTTTTTTGTATCGGCGATAAGAAAGCTGTTGTCGTAGCGAAAATCTTTTGAATAGCCGCAGTTTCCGCCCTGACCGTAGCCGGCAAGAAGCCGCGTTATTGTTTCAAGCGCGTTTTCAGCGCTGTCGGAACGCTCAAGAGCGAGCCTTAGCATATCCATGCCTGTAAGCGCGTTATCTCCCTGCCGCGCTTTAGTGAAAACGGCCTCGTTGCCTATGGCGACTCCATGCTCGTTTACTCCCATTTCGGCGCCCCAAATCCAGTCCGGCTTAAACAGCAGCACAGCGTTTGTGCGGGCGGCCTGCGGTATGCTAATATAGGTACACTTAAGCGTAGCTCTGCCGCCGTGCCGCAAGGCGGGAAAAAAGCGTATAACATGCGGCTCGTTAGGGTCGCGGTCGCTGTTTTTGGCAAGCATCATGGCGCCCCGCTTTGAATATTTGGGCGTTACGCAAATTGTATCACACATAAACCTTTCCTCCGTTTAACATATATACAATCAATTGCGACACGGCGCGAGTTTTAAAAATCGGGATTGCAGTGGCTGCATGGAGTATAGCCTTCAGCCAGAGCCAGCTCGCGCGTTATCGCGACGGGCGGGAAAGATATGTATTCGCAATAGGCGGTATGATATTTGCCGCCCGTTTCGGTAATAAAAACAAGGCCTTCGGCCGCCGCGAGCGAAGCGTAATCCACGGAAGGCGCGGGAGAAGCGTCTCCGTACACAACAACGCCGCCGGGGATTGTTTTTGGCGAGCACGCGGATATCAACACAATAATTACCGCCAGCGCGGCAAAAAATGTTTTCTTCAATTTGTTCTCCGCTCAATGAATATAGATATATTATACAAAGGTAAAGCGCTCATTGCAATACACTGTACCGGCGCGCTTAAAAAGGCTATAATTAAACCGTGATTAATTATGAAAGGGCGGTGCGCGTGGAGACAATCGATTTGAGCGGGTTTCCGTTTTATTCAAATATGACCGAAGCGGATAAAAAACTGCTGCGGGAGAGCGTTACGGTCAGCAAGCTTATGCGCGGTCAGATTATGACGGGCGACAATAACCGCTGTCTTGGAATCCTTATGGTTATAAGCGGACGCCTGCGCCTTTTCAGGCTGTCCGAAAAAGGGCGTGAGATGACGCTATACCGTATAGGCGCGGGAGAGATGTGCCTTCTTTCGGGCATATGCGCTCTTGGAAGCGTTGATTATCATTTTTCCATAGAGGCGGAGCGCGGCAGCTTTCTGGTAATACTGCCTTCCGAAGTCTTTAAAGAGCTTTTATTTCGCAGCGAACCTTTTATGTCGCATGTATTCGGCGAGCTGGCCAAAAAACTGATATTATCGATAGAGACAATAGAGATGCTATTATTCTCAAGCATTGAGGAGCGCATATTGGCGTTTTTGCAAAGCAGGGCAAACGTGAAAGGCGAGGTTAAAGCAACACATGAAAAGATGGCGGCGGAGCTTGGCTCTTCTAGGGAGGTAATCACGCGCCAGCTTCAAAAGATGTCTGAAAAAGGATTGGTCAAGCAAGAGCGCGGGCTTATAGCGGTAAATAAAACTTTGCTCTTTGGTAACAAAGTCACGGACTGATTATTTTTATTATGGTATTATTCGGTTAAACAAACAATAGATTTTACCGAAAGGAAGTGCATTATGGCAAAGGTTATTACACTTGATAATTTTAAAAAAGAAGTGGCCGACAGCAAAAAGCCCGTGCTTCTCGATTTTTGGGCGACATGGTGCGCGCCGTGCAGAATGCTGGGACCCGCCATAGACCAATTGAGCGAGCAGTACAAGGAAAGCGCGGTAATCGGCAAGATAAACATAGACGAGCAGCGGGAGCTGGCGGAGCATTTTGGCGTTATGAGCATACCCAGCGTATTCGTTATGAAAAACGGCAAGGTTATAGAAAGCGTGGTCGGTGTGCGCCCCAAAAAATACTACGAAGACATGCTTGATAAGGCTATAGCGCTTTAGCGCAAAAACAACACTCCATAAATTGCGGGCTGTACCAAGCCCGCTTTTTGTATTTTGAGCACGTATTGTTTTTTGGCTCCCGCCGCGTATATAATGGCTGTACCGCATAAAACGGAGGGAATAAAATGAAAATCGTAATTCTGGACGGCAACGCTATAAACCCCGGGGACGTTACGTGGGAGCCTTTCGAGAAACTTGGGCATTTAACGGTTTATGACAGGACAACCGACGATCAAATAACAGTGAGAATAGGCGGTTCGCAAATAGTTTTAACAAACAAGGTACATTTGACGGAGCAGATATTTGCCGCGGCGCCGGATATAAAATGGGTGGGGATACTCGCTACGGGCACGGAGATTGTTGATTTAGACGCGGCAAGCGCAAGAGGAATTACTGTTTGCAATGTTGCTGATTACTCAACGGCGGCGGTCGCGGAAATGGTTTTCGCTTTAATTTTGGAGTTAAGCCGCAGGGTTGGCGCGCATTCGGACGCCGTTATGCGGGGAGAATGGACTGCGTCGCGGGATTTTTGTTTCTGGAAATATCCGCAGAATGAAATATACGGAAAAACGTTAGGCATAATAGGGCTTGGCGCCATAGGACAAAGAACGGCCAAAATCGCGCAAGCGTTTGGCATGAATGTTACAGCGGTAAGCAAAAGCCGGCGTTTGCCCCAAACAGATACTTTAAAATACGCCGGGCTGGACGAGCTTTACCGGCGCGCCGATATTATAAGCCTTCATTGTCCGCTTAATTCTCAGACCCGCGGCATGATTGACAAACACGCTATAGCCAAAATGAAAGATGGAGTAATTATAATAAACACCGCGCGGGGCGCGCTTATTAACGAGGCGGCGTTGGCGGACGCGCTGCAAAACGGCAAAGTGGCGGGCGCGGGGTGCGACGTTGTTTCAAAAGAGCCTATAGCCGCGGACAATCCGTTGCTTGGCGCAAAGAACGCAATAATTACTCCGCATATAGCATGGGCTTCGCGCCAGTCGCGTCAGAGGCTTATTAATATGGCGGCCGACAACTTAAAGGCGTTTCTTTTAGGCCGCGTACAAGGCGCGGTAAACATGGAGAATAACAAGTAAATGCAATAAACGCGTAAAAAAGGTGTCTTAATAATAGAAAGCCTAAGCCAAAACGGTATACCGCAACGGGTTTTTAAAAGGGGGACGTTAATGGGGGACGGCGGCTGCGCCGACATGCTGATAGCCAGCGTCAATAAATTTAAAAGTTACTTGCGCAATGCGTTTTCACAATTAAACGAGTTTGATGTGGAAGATGTTATTTCGCAGACGGCGCTTAATCTTTTGGTGCGCGGCACCGACGGGGTTTCCAATGCCAGCGCCTACATATACGCGGCGCTGCGAAACTGCGCGCTTAACATGATAAAGAAATCCCGCAGGGAGCTGCCAAACGAAAAGGATGCTTTTTTATATGACAATGCGGCTGACGAAAAGGTTCTAAGGGAGGATTTAAAACAGCAGCTGAAAACCGCGCTTTTATCGCTGGATCAAAAATCACGCTTTGTGTTTATACAGACTGAATTATACGGAAAAAGTTATAAGCGGTTAAGCGAAGAGACCGGCGAACCGATAGGAACACTTCTTTCCCGTAAAAGCAGGGCAGCCCGCAAACTTTCGGTATTGCTGTATGATTATTATAAATTATAGGAGGATTGGAATGGAAAAAGAAAATAAAGTTCCCGGCTTTGTCCGTATACCGGGCGCCGTACTGCTCGGCGCGGCAGTGTTTGCGGCTTTCGGCGCAATCGTTATGCTGCTGTGGAACTCGCTTATGCCTGATATTTTCGGTCTTGTCACAATAGGATACTGGCAGGCTTTAGGGCTTGCCCTTCTTGGAAGGTTTCTTGTAGGGGGGTTCGGCGGCAAAAAAGAGGAGCGAAGGGAAAAGACGCGAAGCAAAAAAACACATTGGAAAACGCAAAGGCAATCAAACGATGAAAAATACGAGCGGGAGTATGAAGAATGGTTTGAGAAGGAAGGCGCCGGATTGTTTGAAGAGTATGTGAAAAAGAACAAAGAAAATGAATAATGCGTAAAACCCCTTTCAAACATAAGCAAACATGTTGGAAGGGGTTTTAATTATCTGAAGTTATTTGGTTAACTCTGCTTTGGCGCTAAAAGCTCGGTAAAACCGAACATAAGCGCGTCGGGCACTTTGCGCTGGCCTGTTAGC
>CAZPHS010000034.1:0-4381 GCA_964586785.1 uncultured Christensenellaceae bacterium | reverse complement strand
CCTCGCCCTCCGGTAAAAAATAAGGGTCGGGCGGAGGGGTTGGCGTAGGCGTAGGTGCGGGCGTAGGAGTGGGCGTGGGCGTAGGTGCGGGCGTTATAATGGCGGAAGGCGAAGGCTCAAGCGTCGGCCGGGCGTTAACGGCAAAAGAGTCATGGCATCCTGACAGCGGCAGCAAAATAACAAATAAACATAATGCTAATTTTAAGCGCACCGAACGTTACCTCATAATAATATAATAACACATTAATACAATGATTCGGCAACGTCAACAAGAATATAACAAAGGATTAAGTATAATAAGATTATTTTTTAAGTTTGTAATTTTTTAATGTATCAAAGCAATAACCGTGGCTTATTAAAAGGTCTATTACCTCGCGCAGCCCCTGCGAATGTCCGTCGTGAAAAAGTATACGTATGCGTTTTTTACCGTTTTTGCAGGCTTTTTCGACTTTTTCAATTATTTTTTCCACCGAAGTGCCCCTCCAGTCAAGCGTATCTAAATCCCAGCCCAGTCTTCTCATGCCGATTCCTTTGCTTTGGCTTACTGTCAGCGGGCTTCCGTACGGCGCCCGAAATATGGTAGGTTTTTTACCGGTGATTTTTTTGATTATTGTATTTGTCGTCCTTACCTGCCTTATAAGCTTTTCATCGTCTACGGTTGCCGGATTAACATGGCTGTACGTATGGTTTCCTATTTCGTGCCCTTCGTTAAACTGCCTAAGTATAATATCGGGATATTTTTTCGCGTTTACGCCGAGCACGAAAAATGTCGCTTTAATGTCATATTCCGCAAGCAAATCGAGTACCGCTATAGTGTTTAGGGTTTTGCCGGTCTCGCACGGACCGTCGTCAAAAGTCAGATACGCGATTTTATCGGTTTTGGGAACGCATATTACCTGTATATTTTCGGTTATTTCCGGTTCCGGCTCCGGCTCCGGTGTTTGCAAAACCTCCTCGACGGGGGGAGGAGCCAAACCTTTGGCATTCTCAGCAATACCGTAAGCGTAAGCCGGCAAAGCCAAAGATAAAGGCTTTGAAGACGAATAACCGGCAATGTCGGCATACAAAAAAGACGAGCCGCCCGATGTGCCGATAAAGATAAATATTAATATGATTATTAGCAGCAATTTGGCTGTTTTGAAATACTTTTTCATACCCGGCTTAAATTATTCGTTCCTGTTTTAGAATTCATAACCAATGATAGCATATAAAAGGCTGTCTGTTCAAGCGGAATACCGGCAGCGGCATATCAATACAAATAATAAGGCGTTTTTGATATGGCAATAAAAATCATACAAGCCCTCTTTGCCACATAGATATTAACAAAGCAAATCAAGGGGGGTTATATATGAAAGAATATATAGAAGAACGGGTAATGCTTATTGCGGACTATGTTCTTGACAGCGGAGCAACGGTAAGGCAAGCCGCTAAAAAGTTCGGCACAAGCAAGTCGACGGTACATAAAGACTTGACCGAAAGGCTTAGTATGATATCGCCGTCCACCGCAAAAGAAGTGGCGAAAATACTTAAAAGGAATAAAGAAGAAAGGCACATACGCGGAGGCAACGCCACCCGTCTTAAGTATAAAAGCTGCTGAGCGACGCAACCCGCGCTATAAATTTACACGTTTTAAGCGTATATAAAACGCCTGTTTTCGAGCCGTTCTTTGTTTAAGCGGCAATTGCGGTTAAATGAGGAGTGGAGTATAATATAAAAAAAGAGCGGATGCTGCAGGAACGGGGGAGATATGTGAGAAAGACGGATATTTGTCTTGGTATATTTGCCGGTTTCGCCGGAATAGTGCTCGCGGCTTTATCTATGCTTGAAATATTGCCTTATAACGCGGCCGTTTCAGTAAACACAATTTATATTTTTGGTATTATTCTTGCCGGCGCAAATATTATAGGAATTATAGGCGCGCTTCTTATTAAAAAGAATAATTTATTAGGCTCGGCCGTGATGGCCGCGGTCACAATAATTATTATGATTTTCGGGTTTCCGTGGCAGTCTTTAGCGGCGGTTGTTTATATTATGAGCGTGGTTATGGCTGCCGTGCCTGAAAAGCCCGCCCAGTAAAGCGCGCCATGATACTTGTTACGGGCGCGCGGGGGCACATAGGCGGCGCGCTGGTAAAATTGCTGCATGATAAAGGATACGGTAGCCTGCGGGTTACCGCTAACGGTCCGGCGCGGCATATAGAACAATACGCCAAAGAAATTGTAAAGTGTGATGTACGGGACGGCAAAGCGGTTGACGATGCCGTGCGCGGATGCAGCGACGTTTTTCATATGGCGGGGCTTATAAGCATGTCGCCGCGGGACGGCGGCATTCTGCGCGATATAAACGTCGGCGGGGCGCGAAACATAATCCGTTCATGCAAAACGCACGGGGTGCGCCGGCTTGTGTATGTATCCAGCGTACACGCGCTACCGGAAAACCGCAGCATTATCACCGAAAATAATATATATAATAATCTTTGCGGCAAAAAAGACGCCTACGGACAAACAAAATATATCGCAACGCTGGAAATGCTGGCGGAAAAGGATATTGACATTGTTGTCGTATATCCTACGGGGGTTATCGGTCCGTATGATTACCGCTCGTCGATGTCGGGTATAATGTTTAAAAAATACATGCGCGAAAGCGGGCGCCAGCCGTACTTTGACGGGCAGTTTGATTTTATAGATGTCCGCGATACGGCGGACGGTATATACCGCGCATGGAAATACGGCGGGAAAGGCGAGGGTTATATACTGGCGGGAGAGCAGTGCGGCATAAAGAAAATGATAGAGCAAATCGCGCTTAACGCAAATGTGCGCTGCAGGTTAACGCGCGTTCCCGTTTTGCTGGTTAAGGCGTGCGCAAAATTCGCGCCGCTGTTTTACAACATAACGGGTAAAACGCCCGTTATCACAACGGATACTGTAAGCGTGATGCTGTCGGGCGTTAAAATATACTGCGAGAAGGCTCGCGCCGAGATTGGCTTCTCGCCGCGTCCGATTGAAGATACAATACGCGATACGGTTAAATGGTATAAGAGCATGGAAAACGGCGGGGCGGAAAGCGTATAATTTACAGTTTATTCACAGCGGTATTTGTATTTTAGGGTATAAAAGAGTATAATAATTTTAATAATATAAGTTCATGATGATTGGCAAGAGGCAATTATTGATAGGTAATAAAAGGAGAGAATCATCATGATACTTGTTACTGGGGCGGGCGGCCATATAGGCAATGTGCTTGTAAAACAGCTCTATGGCAAAGGTTATAAAGATCTGCGCTTTTTTGTTCTGCCCGGTGAGAACATTTCCCATATAAGCAAATATGCGAAAGAAATAGTACGCGGGGATATTCGCGATTCGCTGGCGGTTTCGGCGGCGGTGCGCGGGTGTGATTATGTTTTTCATCTTGCGGGGCTTGTGCAGATTTCCGGAGTGCGTAAAAAGAACATATTTGACATTAACGTTACCGGCACGAGAAACGTTGTGCAGGCGTGTCTTGAAAAGCAGGTGAAACGGCTTGTTTATGTTTCAAGCGTACACGCGTTAAAAGAACCGGAGATTGGCGCTATTGACGAAACGCTTGATTCCGATTTTAACAACCTAAACGGAGCGTATGCCAAATCAAAGGCGATGGCAACAATAGAGGTTTTTAACTCGGTGCAAAAGGGGCTTGATGCCGTTATAGTGTTTCCGTCCGGAGTGATAGGCCCGTATGATTTTCGCTGTTCGTATACCGGAGGCGCTATAAAAGGCTACATAAACGCCAAAAAAACACAGTATTATTTTGACGGCAAATACGATTTTGTCGATGTTAGAGATGTGGCGGACGGTATATTTCGGGCGTGGAAAAACGGCGAGCAGGGGCAGGGCTACATAATTTCGGGCAGCGTATCGAGCCTTGAGGATATTATAAAAGCTGTTGAGGAAAGCACCGGCAACACCATAAGGCGGCGGAAGGTGCCGACGCCTCTTGTAAAGATTGCGGCCGCGTTTGCGCCGTTGTATTATGCGGTGGCGCGCAGGAAACCCGTATTATCCAAGTATTCTATCGACGTGCTTTTATCAAACTCTAAAATTTCGTGTGAGAAGGCGCAGCGAAAGCTGGGTTACCGCCCGCGTCCCTTAAAAAGAACGATACGCGATATGGTTAGATGGTTTAAGGCCGCGTATCCGCAAAGCAAAGCTTAAAAAGCAAAGGGTTATCATTTTTAAAGAGCATTTTTAATATGAAAGTGCTCTGTTTTGCTTTGAGCGCAATCTTGAACATAAAGTTCAATTATGATATATTGTCGTAGACGTTTTATTTTTTGTTTTTTAGTAGGAGGAAAGTTTGAAACAGAAATCCGATAACACGACATAAGCGTACAGAAAATAAACCG
>CAZPHS010000033.1:0-13946 GCA_964586785.1 uncultured Christensenellaceae bacterium | reverse complement strand
ATGTATAGTCATATTCTTCTCTTAGCGTAATGCCCTGTTCCTTGTACTGTATCTTTTCCACCATACCATTGGCGTTATACGTGTATTGCCTGCGCATGTAGCCGCTGCTATAGAAGAATGCCACAGTAATGCGAAGATATAATGCATTCTGCAGACTCAACTAATAATGTCGTTATAGTGTACTGTGTCTGTTTGCTTAATATCCTCCTTTTCTGCGCTTATTGCCGATACAATTACAATTGTTCCATCCTTTTTTAGCACCAATAGACAATCCATATAACTTTTTATATCAATAATATCTGTTGCCTTATTAATAGCTTTGAACCCATCTGGCAATCTTTCTTGAATCTTTTCGTATAGCTGATTACTATTTTTGTAATAAGAAGACCACCATTCTTCACCCTTTATATAATATCTTACTTTTATTGTACCATCAGGCATAAGCCCTGAAATAAATGTATCTCCGACACAAATTTTCTTTGCACCCTCTAGTTCATCAAATGCTTCAGTATAGTATTCTGCACTAAGTATATTATTTTTAATGTAAAAAATCTTTCCACTTTCGTTTAGTCCAACTGTCAAAAATAATGATGTGTCAATCCATCTAATATTCTTCCAACTCGCTAGTTCTTTGCAATAACTGGAGGGTACAAATGCAGAGTCAGTTTCTGACATAACAACCGTGCCATCGCTTTTCAATCCTACAACATTTATCATAGAAGCCTCAATTTGCTTTATATTCGTCCATTTATCAACTTCGCTATTTCTTTTTACATCTTCATCGAATGAACTATATGTATGAACAACAGTACCGTCACTTTTTAAACCATATGCAACATATAACGTAAATACTACCATTTCAATGTCGCGCCAGCCTGATACATCGCAAGCCCCGTTTTCAGCAAATCCAGTTACATAAACAGTTCCATCGTTTGTTACACCACTGGCATTCCCAAAACCAACAGAAACACTTTTTAAACCCTCCCATCCACTAAAATCATACATTGCATCGGGTTGGCCAAATACGTCTATAGTACCTGTATTATTTATCTTTATCTGATATTTGTCTGTCCCAGCAAAAGTTGAATATACACTTAAACCGTTTTCACATCCTGTAATTAATAGCATAACTACAAATAATGTAATTAAAATAATTCTTTTTTTCATAAGACTATCTCCTGCTTAATCATAATAGAGTTACCTATATAGCTGTACAAAGTTGATAGGATTTGGAACAGTAACTCCGTCAGTAAGTGTAACAGGAGTTCCCATAATGACCGACCCACGATACTTAAGTGTTGTTTTTCCAAGTGAGTTGGAAAAGGTTACATCCGCCACAAAAACCGCAGTTGTATACGTCCCCTGCATATAACCCCAGTATTTCATCTCCCAGCCGGGAAAAGAATATGGTTTAGCAATATCCATTATTGATACAAACTCTCCGAAGAACGGCACTAATTGTCCAGTAATCCCCGTAATTGCAGCTAATATTGCATTATCTTCCTTATCTCTCATGCCCTTTCGCCATTCGCTTTGCATTATATATAAGCCCATCCCCAATTCCGGGTTGCACCCAATCGAGTAATGTTCAATATAATACGTAACATCACAGACTGCATCCATTTTATCTGCAATTAGACACCAATCAATATATGCTTCTGCATAGTCCGGACTGTTTGCTATGCAATCTACTATATCTTGCAAAGTAATTGGTCCGTTCATATATTCATCACCATATCTCAAATTCGGATTGCCCTCAATACATCCTCCTTTCCGTGCCTCCTGTTCCTCAAGATATCTTTTATATTGCTCGTATGCGTCACTCGGCATCCCCGGTGGTCTAAAGAAGTGCCCCGTCGGGTCTGTGAAGTTCACCGGGTTGTTGCCGCAATACGCGTACAGGTTCTGCGTCCAAGGGTCGTACGGATTCCCCGTATAACTATCCTGAGTGAGGAACCTGCCTGTCGCGGGGTTGTAGTACCGCGCGTTCATGTAATGCATACCGGTGGACTTGTCGTATGTCGCGCCGGTAAACTGCGTCTCGTTGTAGAAGCTGCCACCGCCTTCGATGGTGTTGCCGAACGTGTCATACGCGTAGTCTTTCTTGTAGCCGCCGTCCGGTTTTAAGATAACCGTTGTGCTGCCGCGCATGTCGTAGTTAAAGTAGTACCACGCGTCCCCGTCCTGCACATCGCCGAAGCGCTTGCTCGATATCACCTCGCCATTCAATGTTACAATATTCTCGGATATCTTGACGTTATTGATATCCGTGGTAAAAAGAACCGCATCGCCCGTATAGTAATACTTTATAGTTTCGGCGCTTTCCTTTAAAATCCTCTGTCCGTCGGCGTTGTATAGATAATAATCAACAATGCTCAGCGCTTGGTCGGGGTATCCGTTCACGTCTTTTACGGACACGTTTGCGCTGTACAGCTCGCCGGAGGAATGATAAAATAACCATCAGTTAGTGAACACCCGCTATTTTAGCTTATAATTGTCTAAAGCAGAAAAATCAAGTTCAACTTCATTACGAATAATTTCTCCATTTACAAGATTCACTTTCATAAACAGATGCTGTCCGGGCGAATCTGAGCCATATGTAAATCCGCCATGCTCGGGATAAATCTTGTAAATAAACATCCAGTCACCCGCATAATCTATAGAATAGTTTTTTAAATAAATATCAGAAGGAACATTACAAAGCTTTATCTTCTCGCCAATTTGCCCATTGTCCAAATTAGCTTTATAAATAATACTGTTAACCAAAAGAATAATATATTTATCATATATACCAATAATCCTTTGCCCCTGTCCAAGGTCTAAAACCTCGCTTGTTTCAAAGGTGAGCGGATTTAAAATATAAAGCTTTTCACCCATAAGCGGGAGCCACTTTTTATCATGATCTCGCCAATATTGGGCAATGATATAATAAATATCATTGTGTTTGAATATATTTGTTACATGATAGTTGTTGGATAATCCCTTAGGTACAAATGTTGCTACAACTTGACATGACGCTCTGTCCACAGTTACGACCATATCTTTGTAGGCACAATAAATGTTACTCTTATCCATATAAAACGCTTTAAGTGCATCTGATTGATTATAATTAAACGATAGTACCAAATCACCTGTGTGGGTATCAAGAATATATGGCTTTTCATTATAGGTAATATAATTAATACCTTTCGGGTCTCTTACATGCTCTGCAATTATATACATATCCCCAAACTGGTACACATTTTTAAGTATATCTTCTGTAGATATATCCTCTAAGGTATCCTCTTCAACGCTTTTATTAATACTACTGTCTGAATACGAGAAAGACAGCGTAGCTATTCTATTATCAATATCACTAAACGATTCAAGAAGCTCTTTATCATATAAAAATAATTCTTCCATAAATGAACCATAACTAATAACAGTATATCCGCTAGGTGATACAAAGAAACTGTTAATATTCCATGGACGAGTATAGTCTGATATCTGTGTTGTCTCCCCCAATAAGCCTGAATATATTGTATGGTTATTAATCGAACTTGTTTCAATGCTACTTTCACGCTTATTTATTAAAAACAACCCGTTAAAAAATAATGTACTATCAGATATTTCAATGCTTGTTATGCTTGGATTTTCAATTTCTATCCGGATGTCTGTTCCATCAAACCCCATACTATATATCCCCGAGGCTCCCAATTCATTAGAAATATAATATATGCGGTCTTTATAAACAGCAGCATCGTAACCTAAATGCGAGATTCTATCAGTCTTCAAGTTAATCCGCAGGCAATCAGTATATCTTGGAGAGCAGGATGCCAAGATAGATATTATTAAAACAGTCAAAATGATAAACTTATTATTTCTTTTCATTATAAACCTCCACCTTCGTCAATAATAATCTATATAAGCAAATAAACCTTATCTTATTCTTCTTCTTCTTTCTTCCTATGGAGAAAATTATATAATTTCACATAACTATACCACCCGACTGTATCGTTAAGGTTTTTTATGTCTGTACCCCAATATGCCATAATATGATGGATAAGCCGCCTATTAAAGCTTGCTCTGATAATATAGTTTGGTTCTAAGAATCTGTACAGCACTATTTGCACATTTCCGCAAGATGCTCTAGATTCATTTCCATGTTTTAAACTAGAAGTGAAATGAATAGGCTTATAATATTTTACTTTAGAAAAGTATATCATCTTATTATAGAACCTATATGAAGTTCCCTTTTTTGTCACTGTTATCCCAATCGTCTCTATTTCTTCCCATTTAAATAACTGTTTATCGCACTTTATTCCTTCTGAAGATACTTTTATACTATCAGTAATCATTATGATAACGCATAAAACAACAAATAATATCAAACGCAAAAATATCTCGAAATCTTGTACTAATCCGAGTACTATTTTGAGAGGAAGCAAGGTCACTATAGCTAACATAGTTTTAGGCACATAACGAATATGACTATGTGTTTTTCCTAAATATTTATTCTTAGTGATATATATATTGTTAGAGTTATCAACCCTTCTTTCGTTTTCCATTTCTCTTTTAACTCTATTTAACTCCACGTTAATCCCTTATCTCCCTTTATATAATGAACCGCTTCTTCTGCTATTGACCCCGCAGCAGAGAAAATTTGCAGCCTATATCGTCATAGTTGTATTCGGAAGATTTTATTTATTTCTTTTTATGCTTGTATATTTGCTTGCCTCATCTTTATCCAGCCGTCTTATATCTAATTTTTTAAAAATAACGCGAATGTTAAAACCACTAGAAAACTGCATCTCCCAAGAAATAAAACCATTCTGCTCTAACAAAAACCCATCATATATAAAATCCTCTATATCGCCTTTAGGGTTATCAGCTGAATAATTGCATGTATACTTAATTATTTCTTTTATTGTTATATCCCACGCTAAACCAATGTTGTCATACTTTATAAATATTAGCTTGAGATTGCTTGGTTTGCTTCCTATCATACCATAAGATGAATAGATGTATTCTGTTAAAAAGCTTATGATTGGCACCTTAAAATCATTAAATCCTTCATTTTCTTCATATATTTTGACGAATTTTTTAGGAAGCTTTTTTCTGGTCTTGTTATACTCAGTTCTGTATAATTCTCGCGCTGTAATTACTTCTTCCCTATAAACATCAGAACCGCTTTTAAAGTCCATTATATCTTCTGTTAAATATTTCATTTCACGCTCCATACAAATATATTACCGGCACAATAATCCAAATCCGTTTTTCAACATCTATTCGCTGGTCACATACACAATTAACTTTTCATAATCAATGCTAATAATACTCTTCTTACCATGAAAAACTCCAATATCGCTAAATTTATCTGTTCTCGTATTGAATTCAATATTATACTAGTTTCTAGGGCAATGCAAATATTTTAATTTTCCCTTTATATTTGTACTTTATGGATATAAGCGCAAAGCATAGGCACAAAACAAACATATGTATGCGCCGCTTATGTCAAGTCGCTCCATTCGTAAAACACAAATACCAGTCTACGCAATTCTTATCCGAAGCCAGTCGCTCCCATGCCGCGTCAACCGTTTTCGGGGGCGGCAGTATCGCCGGATTTTTAGGTCTCCAATTCGCCGGAGTTACCACCTTTTGCGCATCCGTAATCTGCAAAGCGTCAAGCAGCCTGAGTATCTCGCCTATGTTTCGCCCGTTTGTCAGCGGATATGTAAGTATTGCGCGTATTATTCCATTGGGGTCTATAAAAAATGTGGAGCGTACCGTCTCGCTTGAGCTGACACCCGGCTGTATCATTCCAAACATTTCGGCTATTTTCATATCGCGGTCTGCAACTATAGGAAACGGTATCTCTACACCGGTATTGCGAAATATATTTATTATCCACGCTATGTGCGATGAGTTCGAGTCTACAGAAAGGCCAAGCAGCTCCGCGTTTCTGTCCCTAAAATCCTGATAGCGCTGCGTAAACGCTATAAACTCCGTGGTACACACTGGCGTGAAATCTCCGGGGTGGCTGAAAAATATCAACCATTTTCCGCGGTAACCGTTAAGGCTTATAACGCCGTCAGTCGTAACCGCGGTAAAATCAGGCGCTGCGTCTCCAAGACCGGGAACGGCTCTTGCCCGCCTGTACGGGGAAATAACCCTCGGCGTCGTTTCGGCGATCATATATTGGTTCATTCTTTTCACTTCCTTATCGGGATTATTCGCTTATACTATATTCGGATACGCATAACTATGTGCCGCAAATAAAAATGCAGAACAATAGACCGCAAAAGAAAAGCGCGATTATAAACGGCCAAAAAATAACCCCCGGAAAGCTAGTCCGGGGGCGTTGTAAACTCTTTATTATTTTCTACCAGCTGCCGCCCGCGCCGCCGCCGCCGCCGCCTCCGCCGCTAAATCCGCCGCCGCCAAAGCTGCCGCCGCCAAAGCTGCCGCCGCCGCCGCTTGAGCTTGGCCTTGAAACCATAGTCTCCCTAAAACTTGTCATGCTGCGGGATATCATAGACGTGAAAACCATTGAATTGAACATCGAAACCCCGTAGCTGCCACTGTACCAATCAGGCGGCTGTATACCTATGTTTTTAAAATTCTTAGCCCATTTATCAGTTACGCCAAGCACATAAGCATACGGCAGTACATTGTAAAAATATGAGGGGTTCTGTTCAACCAGCACCTTTATCCTGTCTTTTTCGGCTTTTTCTATAAACTCTTTAAAACCGATAAGCTTTGCGAGCCACTCCGCTCCTTGTTTTGTATGTTTATGCATGACCATAGTCAGCAGAAGCAAAACAATTGTGGCGCCGCACGTTGCGGCCAGCAGGTCAAAACCTGTTGTTTTATTCATCAGCGCAATGTATACCGCAAGCGCCGCCGCCAATACAAATATAGAACCTGCAAGCTGCGCTATACGGCTGACTTTTTTTGTGGACTTCCATTTTTCGATTACGCGAACAAGTATAAACAGCGGCAGGCTGATAATCCACCCGCCCGCAACGGCAATGGCTGCCGCCAACATAAAGTCGTACGTTTCGGCATAAAACACCCAAAACAGCGTCAGCGCTATAGGCAGCATGGTGATAAGCCCCATCGCAATGCGCGCGCGCTTGGATTCTTTCGTATAAATCTGCCTGCTTTTCGCGCCTTCGAAATAATTTTTAACAGCCGTTTTTGTCGTTGACATCGTTGTATAGAATGAGTATTTAAGGCTTGAAACCGCCACGGCGTCGCCCATGGCAAACAATTTACGAAACATAGGCCTTTCAAAACTTTTCACATCGTCCAAATCTTTCAGCTTAACAAGCTCAAAATCGCCTTTGCTTCTCTCAACAATCTTTATATACCCTTTGTCAGCCCAGTATAATAACAAGGAGACAACATCCTTATCGTCCACGCAGCCGTCAATAATATATCCGGCTTCGGCAGGTGTCATTTTGTCCGGCGGATAAAACTCAACTGTCGGGAAAACCTTTTCGTCACGTCCGTAGCGCACCCAAAGCAAAAATGCCAGCAGCACGCACAGCCCGCTGACAATTAATATTGCGTTGCGCCACGCGGCCGCGGGGTCTGTCGCGCCGACGAAATAACCTTGCGGAAGAGTTATCCTTGCCGTAATGTATTCCCCGCCCCTTACGGTCCTTAAAGTTTGACCTGTTATGGTGTTTCCGTCTTTTTGCCAATAAACGCCCGATTCATCGGCGGAGCCGAACGCGCTTAAAAATATATACGGCTTGCTGTCAAACTTTTTTGGCATTTCTATTGAAAAGCTTGCTCTGTCAATGGTGTTGTTGTAATTACAGTATAAAATGTTCCAATAAAACTCGTCAAACTCTTCTATTCCGTCGGCGCCTAAATTGCACTTGTAAGAGATTAAATAAGTAACTTCGCCAAAAACGAGTATGTTCGGGTCGCCTATTTTTGCAACAAGAAAATCGCCCTCGCGGGAAAGCTCAAATTTGTTCTTGTAAACATTAAAATCATATACATGATAATTATATTTAGAAGACCCTGTATCCCTGTATAGATTGCCTTTCGTCTGCAGCTCATAGTAAAATCCATGCCGTTCCTGCGTGAAGTTAAGCGTAAGCCTCTCAACAACATCAATAACATTGTTTTCGCCCACAGTGATGTGTACATCATGGTTTAAAATATCATACGCCTCATCCGCATACGCTGTTTTTGGAACGCACAGCGTTAATAACACCGCCGCGGCCAGAACAAGTCTTTTCATAAAACCCTCCGCTAGTTCCAATTAAAATTTAACCTTAACGGCTTCTCTTTCCGCTTCCGCGGCAACCTCGAAAAGCGGCCTTTTCTCAAATTTGAAAATTCCCGCGATAATAACGCTCGGGAATACTTCTCTTTTAGTGTTATACGTTTTTACAACGGCGTTGTAATATTTTCTTGAGTTTGCGATTTCGTTCTCTATCTGCCGCAGCTCGCCCTGTAGCTCAAGAAAATTGGTATTAGCTTTTAAGTCAGGATACGCCTCGGCTACGGCGAAAAGGGTTTTCAGCGTGCTTTGCAGAGCATTCTCTCCCTGCACCCTGCCCTCTACAGTTGTTGCGGATGCCGCCATATTTCGCGCCGCAATTACGTTAGAGAGCGTCTCCTTCTCGTGCGACGCATAACCCTTTACGGTCTCCACAAGGTTTGGAATCAAATCATACCTTTTTTTAAGATAAACATCCATAGTGGAAAACGCTTCCTCAATACTGTTGCGAAGCCGTACAAAACCATTGTATGCCGCTATTATCCAAATAACAAGCAACAGCGCGATTCCTCCGATTACATAAAGTACCACCATAAACAAACCTCCTGTTTTTATTGCAATATAATTTATACGTCCATATTATATATTCTTGCCGCCGAGCTTTTAATCATGCCGTAACCGCAGGCAACGGCTAAAACGCCTATAAGCGCCGTCGCATACAAAAGGGTTATCTCAAAAGAAAAGTCCAGCAGCAATACCGGAACAATGATAATCGCGGCAAGCGCCAAGCCGGCAAGCATATGCAGCATTACGTTGACATTTTGTTTTATTGCCTGCTGTTCGTTCATCCATGATAGTTTGGGGTTAACCGCGTCAATAAACAGCCCTATAACCGAACTGACAAAAGACGCTCCCGCGCCAAGCGCCAGCGCGACTATAACCAACACAGGCTCCGCCCCGAAAAATATAAGCGCGGCGGCCATAAGCGCCACAGCTATAGATGAAAGCAGCATTCCCGATAATACTTTTGCGTTAAGCTGCTTTATTATTTCCACGGGTAAATATTTTACAAAATACAACGCCTTGCCCTCGCGCGATATCGCAGTGCTTGTTATGGCGTTGGCTGACGAGACAAAAGCGCTTATGCCCGCGAAAGCGGCAATAAGAACGCTGCCGTTAAGGCTTAAAACCAAAGCGCGTATCATTTCAAAAGACTGGCCGCTGCCAAAAAGCATTACAAGTATTAACACCGGCCAAATAAAGTTCATCAATACGCAGTTTAAAAACGCTATAGGCGAACGCACAAGCAGCCGTATTTCTTTTTTAACATACGCCCTTGTAACGGAAACGCCCGCGGTTTTTTTGCCCAGTTCATCATAAGATATAAGCTTGCGCTTTGCCGAAGCTTCTGTAACCCCGACCAACCCTTTAAAATAGACAAGCTGTCCGAAACCTAAAAATACAGCGGCGGCAAAAGCCGAGCACAGCGCGAACAGCAGAAGGTTTATCAAGCCGCCCATAGTCCCGTTCGCCGTAAGCGCGTTTGCCGCAAACCCTATGCCCGGGAAAAGCCGGCTTAAGGTTGCGCTAAGCTGACCCGCGTCGGCCGCTATTTGCCCTTCGCTTAATGTGACGGCAAACGACTGCATGGCAATATTGAGCCCTATCGCCATAACCAAAGCGATGATTCCGCCTATGTAGTTTAACATCTGCTTATTCTTGCCGAACCGTGTAAACCTCATTACAAGCATAACGAGCACTGCAGACATAACAAGCGCTATAACGGGTATAATCAATAACAACAAAACCGAATAAACAGCGAACAACGCCCCCGCGCCCGCCCTTATGCCATATACAATAAGCACCGGCAGCAAAATAAACGCTTCAAAAATGTATTCATACACCAAAAGCGTTAAAAATTTAGCGCCTAATATCTGATACGGCTTAAGCGGCAGCGCGAGCAGAAGCGAAACGTCGTCCGCGTGATACATTACCGAAACCGTATAAAATATACCGAACATGAATATAACAACAGATGTGGCGCCAATGGCAAGCGGAATAACGGCGTCCGCCGCGCCTATTATATCAAGCGCGTCGTATAAACCCAAAGCCATAAACGCCATTGAAAATCCAAAGCTTATAAAAGCAAACGCCAATACTACGGGCAGCCACCACCTGCGTTTTCCGGATTTGCCGCCCGCGCCTGTACCGCCTTTCAGCAGTATTTTTGCAAGTATAAATATCTTACGCATTTTGCGTCATCTCCAAAAATATTTTCTCCAGTGACACGTCGCTGCTCTTTATCATGTCATGTATCCCTCCGGCGTAAAGTATACGTCCGGCGCCTATAACCGCCGCCTTGTCGCACACTTTTTCAGCCACCTCCAGCACATGCGTGGAGAAAAACACGGTGTTGCCGGCGTCGGCATGTTCCCGCATCATTGATTTCAATTCGAACGCCGATTTCGGATCAAGCCCTGTCATAGGCTCGTCAAGTATCCACACGCGCGGCTTGTGCATAAGCGCCCCCATAATAACTATTTTCTGGCGCATACCGTGCGAATAACTTTGTATTCTGTCCGACAGCGCGTTTTGCATATCGAAACGCTCCGCCATAATATTAATATTATCGCTGCGCTCTTTTGAAGGCACTCCGTACATATCGGCCATAAACGCGAGGTATTCGATACCCTTTAGCCTCAAAAAAATGTTTGGGTCGTCGGGTACAAATCCCGTGCGCATTTTTGCCGAAAGCGCTTCCTTTTTTGTATCGTATCCGTCGACCGTAATAGTCCCGCCGTCGGGCTGTATTATACCGGCAATCAGCTTTATTGTCGTTGTCTTGCCCGCTCCGTTGGGCCCAAGAAACCCGTATATGCAGCCTTCGTCCACAGTCAGCGAAACATTATCAAGGGCCTTAACCTTGCCGCCGTATATTTTGGTGACTCCCGTTATTACAATCATGCTATCCTCCAATGTAATTATTGCCATGTTAAGTATATCATTTGTTTTTTATACCGTAAAGATAAATGAAAATGTTCGCTTAGATTTGTTACGCGCCGAAACACTCGCCTCCTCCGCTCCCTATAACTATAGCGTCTTTGCCGCCGTTTTTCGCGGCGTACATTGACGCGTCCGCCTGCGCTATCAATGTGTCGAGGCTTTGCCCCGGCAGAAGGCGCGCAATTCCATAGCAGCACGTCGGCCTGAAATTAATACCGAAATCATGCCCGTATATGGCCTGCCTTACCCTTTCCATCAGCTTTTTTGCCTCACAGGTCGAAGCGTACGGCAGCAGCAGTATAAATTCGTCTCCTCCCCATCGGACACATATATCCTGTTTACAAAGATGCTTGCGCGTTATCCGCGCTACCGTCTGCAGTATGCCGTCCCCCACAACGTGGCCATATGTATTGTTAATCTGCTTTAGGTTATCCACGTCTATAAGCACGAGCGCAAGCTCTATGCCTTGCTCCCCCAAACTATCGACCCACTTTTTGCCCTTATCCTCAAGCAAATTACGGTTCCCTATACGGGTTAGAGGGTCTGTTATGCGCTCGTATTCAAGTTTCGCCTTGGCTATGCACTCCCGAAGCTGTATGCTCCTGAAATAATATGCGAACAGCGCGCATACCGAAATTTCGGTACCCAGATAAATAGCTCCTATTATTATATTCGCCGGACTAATATTGGAGGGATGCAGGCTTGCGGCGATAAGAAACATGGCGGAGCCAAGCGTTGTGATAACCAGCATCAATTGCAATTTGTTTGGCATAAAAAACATAACGATAATCAGTATCATCATTCCCAAAAGCATCATCATATAGTCCGGCGACAAGTACAAGTTAAAAACAATAAGGAATTGAACGAAAGCTGCGGTTTCCATAACCGTAACAATAGCGGAGAGAGCGTTAAAAGTTTTTATCTTCTTTCTGAAAATCATTATCATGGCAATGGTTGATGAAAAAGTCAGTCGTATGGCAATCACGGGCGGCACATAGGCATCTTTTAAAATAATAAAGTCTGGAATCAGCAATAATATATTGAAAAGTACGATGATGATTGCGGATGCTTTGATAATTGGCAGGGAAGCATTCAGGCGATAACTGTCAAAGTCATAGCCCTTTATCCCGTTTGAATATTGCTCCATCTCTCTTTCCTTCTTAATTTATATAATTCTTATTTATTTTTTAGCCTTCACTCCGGCATTTTTTATAATAGTATCGGCAATATAAAGACCGTGCGCGGCAGCGTGGGATAACGAGCGCGTAAAACCGGCGCCGTCGCCTATGGCGTAAATTTTATTGCATCCCTTAAGCATAAATTCGTCGGTTGTCGAGGGCCTCGCGGAATAATATTTACACTCAACGCCATAAAGCAGCGTATCATGATTCGCTGTGCCGGGCGATACGCTGTCGAGCGCGTGAAGCGTTTCAATTATATTATCAAGCTGCCTTTTGGGCATACACAAACTCAAATCCCCGGGCACCACATCAATAGTGGGAACCGTTGTGGACGCGCGAAGTCTCGCCATGTCTGTCCGCCGGCCTGCTTCCAAATCGCCAAGCCTTTGCACCAACACGCTGCCCCCGCTGATAAGGTTGGCAAGCGACGCCACATACCGCGCGTATTCAATCGGGTCTTTAAAAGGCTGCGTAAATCGGATTGTTGAAAGAAGCGCGAAATTGGAGTTGTCCGTTTTTTTATTGTCTCCTTTGTATGAATGCCCGTTAACGGTAAGAACACCGTCGGTATTTTCAATTACCACGCTGCCGCGCTCGTTAAAACAGAACATACGCGTAACGTCGCCGTAACGTTTGCTGCGGTACCATATCTTCGGCTCATATATTTTAGACGAAAAATGCTCCCATACAATCGCGGGCAGCTCCACGCGCACGCCAACGTCCACCCGGTTGTTTGTCATCTCAATCGCGTTCCGGCGGCACCACTGCGCGAAGGCGCGGCTTCCCGATCTTCCAACGGCAAATACTATTGTTTCGGCAGTAAACGAACCGTCTTTTGTAAACAACGTGTGCTCTTCCTTATCGACATCCTTAACCTCGGTATACGTCAATATCTGCACATTTTGAGCTATATCGCGTATCATGCGCTCCATCGTCTGATAATTCGCATCTGTGCCAAGATGTTTAAGCTTTGCCTGCTGCATATGCAAATCATGCTTAAGGCACAATTTTTTAAGGTCGTTGTCCGGATTGTAATAGGCGGTGTCGGCGCCGTAGCTTTCAAGCAGCTTGTCCGCCTGCACAATATATTCTAGCACCTGCTCATGGCTTAAATAATCCGTCAGCCATCCGCCGTATTCCGTGGAAATAATATATTTGCCGTCGCTGAAAGCGCCCGCTCCGGCCATGCCTTCCATTATGGAGCAGTGCGCGCAACCCTGGCAATTGGTAGTCCTTTGGGTAATCATTGGGCAGCGGCGCTTTTCAAGCGGGGCGCCTTTATCGATTATGACAATATTAAGCGATGAGTTATTCGATATTAACCTGTGAGCCGTCATCAAGCCGCTTATACCGCCGCCTATTATTGCGACATCATAGCTTGTCCTGTTGCTTATCATCATTCCTCCGAATATAGTAAACCCTAATTGCTCAATTATATCACTTTCGCTTAAAGAATGCATATTTTTTTGCCCTCACCATTCTTTTTTCTAAATTGCAAGTTTAATTGCCCACCATAAAAATCCAGTAGCACTTCAAGTTGC
>CAZPHS010000032.1:0-14774 GCA_964586785.1 uncultured Christensenellaceae bacterium | reverse complement strand
ATTGGTCTGCTGCTGTTGCTTGCCGCGCCTCTGGCGGCTATATTTGCGCTTTCAAAAGCGGAGATAAAGCAATATGAGCCGCAGCCTGTTCCTCCCCTTGTAGAAAAGGCGTACGGGGAGATTTGCGCTGTCAAGCGCATGGACATATCCGAAGCCGTCTCCGTTTCGGGCACATTCGTAAGCGCAAAAAAGATTTTTATGGAACTGCCAAGTATGAAAAACCCCTATGGCGCGCGCATGTTGGTTGAATGGGGCGATGAGATTATAAACGGGCAGCTCATTGGTTATTCCGATGATTTAAAAAAAGAAATACGGGCGACCGCTTCAGGCATTGTCCAAAGCGTTAATTTGGGAAACTCCTCATATATCACGCTGGAGAGCACGGATGACGTCGCGCTTGATTGCCGCGTTGACGAGGCCGTGCTGACAATACTAAAACGCGAGGGTTTGGAGCTGGCAACACAGCACGGCGATAAAGTAGAAATACTGTCCGTTTCCAAAACACAGGACGAGCAAGGCAAAACAGCGGTGCTCCTTTCCGTGCCGGATGGGGTTTATGGAAGGGTGGTTAAAGATTTACAGCTGCAGACCGGAAGAAAATTCTATCAGGCATTGGTTGTCGATTACCGCTGCCCCTATCATTCAGACGGCGATGCAAAAACATGGTACGTTCGGACGGTCAACGCAGCCGGCAATTATTTGGAGGATATTGAGGTTAAGGTAAGCTATGTAGGCGGAAACTATATTGCCATAAGCGGTGTCCCGGAGGGTACGTTGTGCGATTGCGGCTACGGGAAAATCGTGGAGGAAAGCAGTTGAATAAGCTACATATAAAGCTTGAACACATTAAAAAATCCTTTGACCGCCCCGTCCTTTCCGACGTCAGCCTAACCGTGACCAATGAAACTTATATGGCTATACTAGGCAAATCGGGTTCGGGAAAATCCACGCTGATGAATATACTCGGGTTGGTGGAATCCTATGATTCGGGGTCATATTATTTTAACGGGATTAAAATTAAAAAGAACAGCGATTACGCCAAATTGCGGCGCACACAGATAGGATTTATATTCCAGTCTTACAACTTGATTCCCACTTTAACATGCGAGGAGAATATCCGTCTCCCTTTGCTTTATGAAAATTACAAGGACGACGAACGGGTGAAGCTGCTGATGGACGCGCTGGATATTTCATTTCTGGCAAAGCAGCGGGTTACAACTTTAAGCGGCGGAGAAAAACAAAGGGTTGCAATTGCGCGCGCTTTGGTTCTTAATCCCTGCCTTATTTTAGCGGACGAACCTACGGGAAACCTTGACCCCAAAAATCGCGATATTATTTTCTCCGTATTGCGCAAGGAGCATAAGAACGGGCGCGCGGTTTTGGTTATTACGCATGACGAAATTACGGCGCAAAACGCAAAACGCAGAATGATTCTTGAAGGGGGGATACTGCGTGAGATCGCGTAAGCGCCAAAAACAATCTTTCCGCTACTTAAAGCACAGCATACTGATGATTCAAAGAAACCGCCTCGTTTACACCAAGCTCTCCGTTACCGTAGTGCTTTCCTTTTCACTGCTGCTCGCATTTTTATCATTTACCGACGCTCGATTATATAACGAATATAAGGAAATTTTCGCACAGCCCAGAGAGATTGTACAAAGTAATATTTATGGGAAACCCACGGCGTTCCGCGCGCTTCTTTCGCAGATTAAAAAGAATATTACCGGCGCGGATTGTTATGGTTACGCTACCCTTGGCGGCTATTGCGAATATGTAAACGGTTATGTGAACGTCAGCTGTTCCTTTCTGCCCGCCGGCGATATGCCTGTGTACAGATGGTATAATATCGATTTTGAAAAAACCAGCGGACTTTGTACGGCGGCTCCTATAGGGTTATCAGGAGAAAAACAGGACTTTGATTTAAAGGAAAATGAAGTTATTATCAATGAAAGCTGGTATAACGCGCTTATAGATGGCGGGGCGCAAAGCCCCTTGCGCATTCTTATACATTTTGATTGGCAGGATGGAAAAAGCTGTGACTGGGTGCTGACGGCGGTTGGGGTATGCAACGATACGTTTGAGGAGAAACTGCTGCTTGATAAGGACGGCTCCGTTTACGGTTGGGGGAAAATGTATCTTTCCGCGGGATTGCTTTCCCGCGAAGACGTCGGTGAATTCAGCACGTCTGCAGAGTATTCGGTTTGGGTAAACACCGCCACGCCCGAAAAGGCAATTGCTTACGCCCGCGCTTTAGGATTTTGGACATACGGCGTGTCTGAGGCGCAAAAAGCCGCGAACGACTTATTGGCTATCGAAAAGGCAAACAAGGCTTACATCGCCGCCGTTATTCTTGTGCTTTTGGGCATCAACTTATACAGCAGTTTTACTAACGCGCTGCAGGAACGCCGCTATGAAATTGGCGTAAAACGCGCGCTTGGGGCGGGCAAAGGGCACATTGTACGCCAGTTTCTCTACGAAAGCTTGTGTGTGCTGCTGTTTGACACGCTTCTGTCGGCAACGTTGGTTATTGACTTGATGATTGGGTATAAAGCATATCAGGCTTTTGTTTTGGGAAAGGAATGGATTGTTTATATTTCGCCCTATTCCGTAATTATGTTTCTCGTCTGTTCTTTGTCTTTAAGTATGGTCTTTAGTCTGATGTTTGCCTTTCAATCAACTCAGGTTGAGATAATAAGCAATTTACGGGAGGAATAGCTTTTAGTGTCTAAAAAAGCTTTATCATAATCGTTGACAACACTTAACGCTTGTGATAGATTACATATAGTGCTTTTAGGGAAAGGCTTTTTGAGGCCTTTTTTAATTGCGCCGGAGATTTGTTTGGAGGATACCGATGCGTACCAAAATTACACTGGCATGTACTGAGTGCAAGCAGAGAAATTACAACACTATGAAAAATAAGAAGAACGATCCCGACAGAATGGATATGAACAAATACTGCCGTTTCTGCAAGAAGCATACCGCGCACAAAGAAACAAAGTAGTTTGTAAAAAATGTTTAGGATGTAAGGGTTATGGCAAAAACAAAATTACTCGGCAACGAAAAGAAAGATAAGCTCGAGCAGCAAAAAAAAGCGGCCAAACTGGCAAAAAAGAAAAAGCGTAAAAGTCCGGCGCGTTTCTTTAAAGACGTTATATCGGAACTTAAGAAAGTTACGTGGCCGACCGGCAAGGAGCTTTTAAAATACACGGGCGCCGTTATCGCTTTTATTGTTGTTATAGCGATTATTGTGGGCTTGATGGATTTAGGGTTAAGTACGCTGTTTAACCTTATGCTAAAAAAATAAGGAGACGCGCTTTTAAAACGCATTTGTTTTTATAAGCGCACTTTATAAATGTCCGAAGATGTAATAACCGACAAAACCGCGGCCGCGCCGCCGTCGGAAACAAAAACTGAACAGACAAAAAAGAGCGAGCTTTCCGGCGTGTTTATCAAGCAGGAAAAAACCGATAAACCATATTGGTACGTGGTTCATACCTATTCAGGCTATGAAAACAAGGTTAAGGCCAATCTTGAAAAGGCCATACAAAACCGCGGCTTTGAGGAGATAATACTCGAAGTTAAGGTTCCCATGGAAGAGAGCATAGAGGTTAAAAACGGCAAGAAAAAGCACGTTATGAAAAAACGCTATCCCGGGTATGTTATGGTCAAGATGATTCTTGACGATGAATCATGGTATGTGGTGCGCAACACCCGCGGCGTTACGGGCTTCGTCGGCCCCGGTTCTAAGCCTATCCCGCTGACCGATAAAGAGGTTCGGGCTATGGGCGTTGAAAACGTGCCCATAAAGCTTGACGTCGAAATTGGCGAAAACGTGATGGTCACGTCGGGCCCGCTCGAGAGCTTCGTGGGCGTTGTAAAAGAGGTTCAGCCCGACAAACAGAAAGTGAAAGTTGTCGTGTCTATGTTCGGGCGCGACACTCTGGTCGATTTGGATTTCGTCCAGATAAAAAGGATTTAATAAGAAGTTTTGCTTCTTTTTATCGCAAGTGGGAGGAAGCACAGCCCTAAAACGGCGAAAGCCGCGGCGAGTTTTAGCAATTCCGCTTGTACCACATTTTAGCATCAGGAGGTGTAACCATGGCAAAGAAGATTTCCGGTTACGTCAAACTGCAGATTCCTGCAGGCAAGGCCACGCCCGCACCGCCGGTAGGCCCGGCGCTTGGTCAGCACGGTGTCAATATCATGGGTTTTTGCAAAGAATTCAATGAGAAGACGGCCAAACAGGTGGGTTATATTATACCTGTCGTTATCACGGTTTACGCGGACAGAACGTTCTCGTTTATCATGAAAACGCCGCCGGCTCCCGTTCTTATCAAAAAGGCCATAGGCATTGAATCGGGCAGCGGCGAACCAAACAACAAAAAAATAGGTAAGATTACGCAAGCCCAGTTAAAAGAAATTGCCGAGCTGAAAATGCCCGACCTTAACGCGGCAAGCACAAAGGCGGCTATGCGTATGATTGCCGGCACGGCAAGAAGCATGGGCGTTGAAATCGTCGACTAGATTAATGTGGGAGGCCGGGTGTGCCCCGAAAGAGCCGCTTTCTCGGGAACTCCTAAATAAAGCCGCTTAAACCACAAGGAGGATAGCATGAAAAGAGGAAAAAAGTATCAGGACAGCCTAAAAACTTACGATAAAAACGCGCTGCACGATCCGGAAGACGCTTTGCAGATTTCGATAGATGCGGCCCGCGCCAAGTTTGATGAAACAATAGAGGTGTCAATAAGGCTGGGTGTAGACCCGCGTCATGCCGACCAGCAGGTAAGAGGCGCTCTGGTTCTCCCCCACGGAACGGGCAAAATACAGCGTGTGCTGGTTTTCGCCAAGGGAGACCTTGCGAAAGAAGCCGAGCAGGCAGGCGCCGATTATGTCGGCGGGGACGAGTTTGTCGAGAAAATCAAAAACGAAAACTGGTTCGAGTTTGACGTTTGCGTCGCCACGCCCGATATGATGGGCGTAGTCGGTAAAATAGGACGCGTGCTTGGCCCTAAGGGGCTTATGCCCAACCCTAAGTCAGGCACGGTTACGAGGGAAGTAGCGCGCGCGATAACGGATATCAAAGCCGGTAAAGTTGAATACCGCGTTGACAAAACGGCCATTATACACGTCATAATAGGCAAAAAAAGCTTCGGCAAGGAAAAACTCGCGGATAATTTGCGCACGCTTATGGAAGCAGTTGTAAAAGCCAAGCCGTCCGCGTCAAAGGGGACGTATTTGAAAAGCGTTGTTATTTCTTCGACAATGGGTCCGGGGGTTAAGGTTAATCCCGTACGGTTTACCGGTTGACACGCGTCTTGTACGCTGATAAAATAACACAGTCATAAAATAAAATATCGAAAACCTTACCGAAGACAACAGGCGCCCGGCGCTTAAAAATTAAAGCCTGTCGAGGAGAGTTTATACGAAAAGACAACCCTTTTTTGTGTGGCTTTCCGCGCTTAAAAGGGTTTTTGATTTATAGTATTAAAAGGAGGTGAAAACATTTGGGTGAAAAGGCAATAGAGCTAAAAAAACTGGTTGTTCTTGACGTTAAAGACAAAATCGAGCGGTCGCAGGCTTTAATATTCTACGATTACAGGGGTCTTACCGTAGAGGAGGTTACCGAGCTGCGCAACAAGTTCCGCGACGCCGACGTTGAGTACCGCGTTATTAAAAACGCTATTATGCGCCGCGCGGTGGATATGCTTGACATAAAAGGTTTGGACGAAACGCTTACCGGCCCCACCGCCGTGGCTTTCGGTTACAGCGACCCCGCGGCTCCCGCAAAGGTGCTTGTCGAGTTTATCAAAAAGCTTAAAAAAACCGAAATTAAATCGGGTATTCTCGGAAGAAAAATAATCGGCACGGCGGGCATACAAAGCCTTGCCGAGCTGCCTTCAAAAGAACAGCTTTTAGGCAGGCTTGCCGGAACGCTGCAAGCGCCCATATCCGGGTTCGCGCGTTCGCTATCGGGAATTATATGCAAGTTAGGTTACGCGCTTAACGCGGTAAAGGAACAAAAACAGGCTTAAACGTAAAGCCGCAATTAAAATTAAAATTTGTTGGAGGATATAATAATGGATATGAATCAGATACTCGAATCTATCGAGAAAATGACGGTGCTTGAGCTCTCCGAGCTTATCAAGGCTATTGAAGATAAATTCGGCGTAAGCGCGGCCGCGCCCGTTGCCGTTGCGGCAGGCCCGGCGGCGGCAGGTCCCGCCGCGGCGGCCGAAGAGGAAAAGACGGAGTTTAACGTTGAGCTTAAAGAAGTGGGCGCCGAAAAAATAAAGGTTATAAAGGTTGTCCGCGAGCTTACCGGCCTTGGCCTTAAGGAAGCGAAAGATTTGGTTGACGGCGCGCCCAGCATAGTTAAAGAAAACGTGCCTAAAGAAGAAGCCGCCGACGTTATCGCCAAGCTTAAGGAAGCGGGCGCAACCGCCGAAATGAAATAGGGTTGATTTGCGAAAGCCTCCGGAGATGGAAACTGCCGGAGGCTTTTTTTATCGCTTTCCCCGCTCTTTTACCCCTTCCCCTTATAACTTTAATTGACCCGTTCATTGCGTGGTGGTACTATATGGTATAACGTTTGCTTATATCCATTAATAATCGCTTTGCGAAGGAGAAGAAATATGATAAGAATTACAACATTAATTATCTTATTGGTTTTATGCTTTTCACTTGCAGCCTGCGGAAAGACGGAAACGGTTATGGAAAACGAGCCCGATAAAACACAGATTTTAATTACTGATGAGAAACCAACAGAATCAATTATAAAAAAAGAATTATCTTCATACAGTTTTGCCCATGCTGCCGAAATATATGCTGACCCAGACGCTTACACGGGGAAAAAATATGCGAGCCCGTTCAATATTATAAGCGAAAAGCAACAGGTTGAAGCAAATACAATGTATTACGCTAATGGCTATATTAAAAACGGCGGTATACGAACCCTTACGGTGCTCGATTTTAAAGACAGCTTGGCGGTCGATCTTTCGCTCAACCAAACCGTATATGTATATGGGATTATCCAGGGCAAAGGCTTTGTCGCCGATGAAGCAGGTAATCATATAGATTTACTATGGCTTGAGGTTACCGATATAGAGCTTGATGCCGGTACCGCAAATATTTTAACGGAAAACAAAGAATACAGTTTTGAATCAGGAGAGTATTTTGCAACAGACGGCATGCTTACCATAGAAATAATGTCATTGAACTTCTCGCGTGATATGCTGTCCCTCAACACGAAAACTGTGGATAGTTCCGTAAAAAAGATGACAACATATTATTTCGATATAATAATTCATCAAGACGGCTATTTTGCCTGGTACAACAATTGCAATTTCTGGATACAACCTGATAGCATATCAGGTTATGATGGCATACCTATGCCTGTAATGAGCAGCGCTAAAGACATGACAATTGAGTTTGTGCCTTTCAGTGAAAACGGTAAACTCCTTTATGAGCCTCTGGTTATAGATGTAAAGCTCAGTAAATAGCTCTGCGCGGCTATTTTCAGGTTTAGCTTTTTAAGCGACATTTAATCAACATGGTTGCTGTTATTGCATTTGCGTGTTAGCATAATGCCATCAATAATTTTTTTTGGTGACTGCTATGACTGATTCTTTTTCGCTTAACGACAGCAAATATGGCAAGCCCGCCGCGCGGGTTGTGTGCCGCGTTAAAACCCCCGTAGGTGTTTTTTCAGCGCTGTATAATAACGGCAGCATTGTACGCGTGCTTTTTCCGGACGAGCCGGTAAGCGCGCAATATAACGCGATTGACGACGCTTTGCCGTTTGCGCGGCAGATGCGCGAATATTTCGACGGCACGCGCCGTGAATTTTCTCTGTCTATGACGCTGTGCGGCACTCCCTTCATGCGGGCTGTTTACCGCGCCGTGCTTACGGTGCCGTACGGCGGCACGGTAAGCTACTCCGCGCTGGCGCAAATGGCGGGATACCCCGGGGCGGCTCGCGCGGCGGGCACGGCGCTGGCGCGCATAAGCCTGCCCGTGCTTATACCGTGCCACCGGATTGTTCATAAATCGTCTTCAAAAATCGCCTACCGCGGCGGCGCGGACATGAAAAGCTATCTGCTTGATATGGAAGCGCGGTATTCCGGCCGCGGGCTTTAGTTTTCCGCCATGCAAAACAAAACCACCTCCCGTTTTCGGCCATACAGTCAGCTTCGCCTCCCTTAAACCCGTTTATTGAATAAACAAAGCGTCCCTGTGACATAATCACACATACAAGAGATAAGGGATGCGGCTCGATGAGATGGGATAAGTTTTTCGCGCGGGCGGCGCGGCGCGTGTATATAGCCTTAAGGGCGCTTCAAATACGTGCTTTAAACATGTTGTTTATTGCGTTAAGATATTTTTCCCGCGTCCATAATAGAATAATTAATATGAAAGGCAAAGGACGCGGAACCTCTCGCGAACACGGTCGTATGCATACGGCCATACATAAAATTAAACGTGGAATTATTAAAAAGGCCAAAGGCAACACCGCTCTTGTCGCTAAAATTGCCGTTTCGGCTTTTTCCGTCGTTATGGGTTTATTAACCCTCATGCTGTGCGTATATGTTATTATACCGTCAATTATTTCAAACGCCGCGCATTACTTTGAGCACGATTTCGCCATACAGTTATATAACCGCACTTTAAAACAGAATGAAATAGCCGCGTTTGGCGGCGCGGCAAACGATCGGCAGATTGTGTTCCCGCGGGACTGTTTTGGCTCCGTATTGAAGCAAAACCCCGATATTGTAGGGCGTTTGTCAATAAGCGCTTTAAACCTTGGTTATCTGGTGACGCAGCATACCGATAATACATATTATCTGCATACGGGCTATAATTTAAAACCCGGAAAATGCGGCGCAATTTTTTTGGACTGCACGTGCAACGCCGGTTTGCACCCGCCGGGCGGGCATTATATACTCTACGGCAAGGATATGCAAAACGGAACGATGTTCGGCAATCTGCGGCGGTACAAAGACGCAGACTTTTTTAAAACAGGCGGCACCCTGCGCTTCGACACGCTTTACGGGGATTACGAATGGCAAGTGTTCAGCGCCTACGAGACGCAAAGCGAACAAAACTTTGAAGGCTCTTTTTTGTCCGGCGAGGAATGGCTCTGTTATTTAAAACGGCTTGCCGCAAAAAGCCTGCACCCCAAAGACATAAATTTATCGCCCGATGACGCGCTTTTAACTTTGTGTACGGACGGCACGGCAAACAACACCCGTTTTGTGGTACACGCCGTTTTAATAAAATGATTTATTCGTGGCGCAAGGCGTCTACCGGATTAAGCTTAGACGCCTTGTATGCCGGCATAAGCCCAAACGCTATGCCGACCGTCGCCGAGAACAGCACGCTAAGCAGCGCCGCGCCTTTTGAAACCTCCGTTTTTATGCCGAGTATGCCTCCCGCTGCACGGGTCATCAACACTCCCGTTATGAGCCCCAAAAGACCTCCCAGCATGGCGTAGAAAAGCGCCTCGGCGAGAAACTGTCCTAAAACATGGTGCTCCCCCGCGCCCAAAGCCTTGCGTATGCCAATTTCGCGCGTGCGCTCTTTTATGCTTACCAACATTATATTCATTATGCCTATGCCTCCAACCAGCAAAGCGACGCCCGCCACCGCGCCTATAACCGTTTTAAATATATCCAGTATATTCTGCGCGTTGGACAGCTCTTTCGTCAGATTGATTATTTTTATCGAGCCTTCGCCGTATTTTGAAATCAGCAGAGCGACGCAGTTTTCTATTACCCTGTCCAAAGAATCGGTGTTTGCGGCGGAAACCGAAATCTCATCTATGTACTTGTTGGAAAACATAGTGTTGAACGTGGTCACCGGTATATAGCATTTGCCCGAAAAGAAAGAGGAATATATGGACTTCTCTTCCTTTTCAACGCCTACCACTGTGTATTTTTGTCCGTTTATGCTGACCTTTTTTTCTTCCGCATTTTCGTCCCCGAAAAGTTCATTCTTCGCCTTCTCGCTTAAAACAACCACCTTCCTGCCGTATTCCACATCCTTTTGGGTAATCGGCCGTCCCTCGAGAAACGAGGTCTGCTCCATAGAAAAGAGCACGTCGCTGGTGCCCACAACATCCGACACAATTTTTTTGCTTCCGGCGGACATAAAGCTTTTTTTGTAAACCGACGGCGCAACCTCCCCCACGTCGTTTACATTTTCCAGCATCCCCACGTCCGAGAGAACAAGTATGTCGCTCGGGCCGCGCACATCGTTGGGGAAAAACCAAACCCTGTTTATTCCGAATTTTTTAAGCTCGTCGTTTATCATCTGCTGCCCGCCGTTACCCACGGAAATAACGGTTATCATAGATGCTATGCCAATCATTATTCCCAACACGGTAAGCGCCGTTCTTAAGCGGTTTTTTCTCAGCTGATGCGCGGCAACATACAAATAATCAAAAATCCTCATGAAGCCTCCGCCCCTTTAGAAAGCCGCCCGTCCCGCAGCGTTATCAGTTCCTTTGCGCACCGCGCCACCGCCATCTCATGCGTTATAAGCACAATAGTTGCGCCTTTTGCGTTAAGACCGCACAGCATACGCATTATTTCTTCTCCTGTGCGGCTGTCAAGGTTTCCCGTAGGCTCGTCCGCAAGTATAAGGCTCGGGGAATTTACAAGGGCGCGCGCTATAGCGACACGCTGCCTTTGCCCTCCCGACAGCTCTCCCGGAAGATGCGACGCGCGTTCGGAAAGCCCTGTAAGCTCAAGCAGTTCCGCAGACTTTTTATGCCTTTCCCTCGCCGGTATCCCCGCGTACACCATGGGCAGTTCTATATTCTGTTTTGCGGAAAGCGAAGGCAGCAGATAAAAAGACTGAAATATAAACCCTATATGCCTGTTTCTTAAATAAACCTTGCCTTGCGCGGAAAGACGGCGGACATCGGTTCCCGCGAAAAAATAATCGCCCCTAGACTGCGAGTCTATGCAGCCTAATATGTTCATAAGCGTTGTTTTGCCTGAACCCGAGCGCCCCATAACGGCGACAAACCCGCCCTTGCGTATGTTAAGCGAAATTCCCTTCAGCGCGTGTACGCACGCCTCTCCGCGCCCGTAGGTTTTATATAAATTATTTACTTCTATCATAGTTTAGCTTCTGCCCCTCCTGCACGTTTTTAGGCGACGCCACGATACGATCTCCCGCGGCGAGACCGCCTAAAACCTCAACATAGAACGCGTCCTCAAATCCCGTTACTATGGCGCGCCTGTACGCTATATCGTCCTCGCCCAAAACAAACACGCAGCCGTCCGATGTCAGGCAGTCTAATGGAACGGCGAGAATATCTTTTTTGCCGCTTAACACCACTTTTAAATCCACCGCCGCGCCCAGCATTTTTTTAAAACTTCTGTCGGGCTCAATTTCGATTTTCGTCATCATATCGAACGCGGACGAGCTGCCCCCTATGTCCATAGCCGCCACGCCTATTCTTTTTATACTGCCTTTGTATTTTGTATTGCCGGTGATTATTGAAACGTCCATGCCGGCTTCCAAGCTCCCCACGTCCTTCTCATATACATATCCTGTTATTACCGTTTTGTTTGTGTCCGCTATAACCATCGCGGGCAGGCCGGGAGATAAAACTTCCCCCTTATTGATATTAACGGCGATTACCGTGCCTTCAATCTCGCTTTTTATGCTCATCTTTGAAACAAGATTCTCAAGCCGCCGCACCGCGATTTCCGCAAGCTCTATCTGCTCTTCGGTAATATCGCCGCCCGAAACGGTATTTATACCAAGCCCGCTTAAATCTTCCGCCAGTGACGCGGCTGTTGCCTGCACCTGCTCCGCGGCCTTAGAGCCGAACGCCTCGTTGAACGATTCGTAATCGTATCCTGTGGTTTGGGAAAGCGCCAAAGCCAGCTTCGCCTTTTGCTCCGCAATGCCGTACGCCCCGCCCTGCGCCATTGCCGCGCGCGCCGACACATCGCGAAGCATATCGGTGCGCAGGCGCGCTTCCTTAAGCTGTATGCTAAAATCGGTGTCGTCAAGCTCAAGCAATACGTCGCCCGCGCCCACCCTTTCGCCTTCGCTCGCTTTTAATTTCACCACCGTCCCGCCCGTCTCGCTCATAACATTATAAACAGCCGCGGGACAAACTTCTCCGGAAAACTCCAGCGCGTTCTCAAGATCAATATTTTTTACTTCGTAAACCCCAACGAAAGTAAGCGTTTCTCCCTCGCTTAAGTATAAAAACCAGCCTATAGTAATAACCGCCAGCACGCTAATCAAAAGTATAACTTTTTTCATACAGGCACCCCCTTTAAAATGTGCGTTTGACGGTTTTAGTTTGGCAGAAAAATTAGTACAGTATTCTTAAAAAAGGTGTTGCATTTTTATGCATTTACGTGTATATTTATTAACACAAGTTATGGGAGGAAAAAAAATTGGTTAATGTCAGCGTGATAGGAGCGACGGGATACGCCGGCGCGGAGCTTATGCGATTGCTTTTAGGGCACAAAAGGGTGCGTATTGTTCACGCGGTGTCAAAAAGCTTTGCGGGCGCCGGATTATCCTCCGTGTATAAAAACTTTGCCTGCGATATTCTTCTTAAAGCCATGGAACCGGAGGATGTCTGCGAAGGCAGCGATATTGTTTTTACATGCCTTCCCCACGGCAAATCGGCCGAAATTGTGCCCGGGCTGCTTAAAAGGGGCGTTCGGGTTATAGACTTATCTGCGGATTTCAGATACAAAGACGCAAACGTGTACAAAGAATGGTATAAGCTTGAGCACCCCGCTAAAGAGCTTTTGTCCCAAAGCGTTTTCGGACTGCCCGAAATATACAGGGAGCGTATAAAAAGCGCCCGTCTGGTGGGAAACCCGGGCTGCTATACGTCAAGCGCCATACTGGCGTTATACCCACTGCTAAAAGCGGGCGCGGTTGAGCCCGCGGGAATAATCGTCGACGCGAAATCGGGCGCCAGCGGCGCGGGGCGCAGCGAAAGTACAAAGCTTTCTTTCTGCGAGGTCAACGAATCGGTTAAGGCATACGGCATAGCGACGCACCGCCATACTTCCGAGATAGAGCAGGAGATATCTCTCGCTGCCGGCGTTAATATTGCAATATCGTTTACTCCGCACCTGCTGCCTATAAACCGCGGCATAATAAGCACCATATACTTAACGCCCAAAACGGACGAGGAAGGAATAAAAAAAGCGTACGAAATATACTCGGGCGAGCCGTTTATAAAAATCTTTGAGGAAGGCGTACCGGAAATAAAGCACGTTACGGGCGGCAACACCTGCGCTATAGGCTTTGTGCTTGATAAACGCGTCAACAGGCTGGTGGTTATATCCTGTCTTGACAATCTTATAAAAGGCGCTTCCGGCTGCGCCGTGCAAAATTTAAACCTGCTCTGCGGCTTTGACGAGCGCGAGGGACTAAACGATACGGGATGGTATTTCTGATATGGATAAATATTTTAAAAAGGCAAATGTGCTTATAGAGGCGCTGCCGTATATACGCCGGCTTTCGGGTAAAACGGTTGTTATAAAATACGGAGGCGCAGCCATGCTCTCAAAGGAGCTGTCCGAGAAAATAATGCAGGATATAACGCTGCTAAAATTTGTCGGCATAAGCCCTATAGTCGTTCACGGCGGCGGAGGCGATATAAACAGGCTGCTGTCCCTTTATAATATAGAGCCAAAATTCCACAACGGGCTTAGGGTGACCGACGCGGCCACAATGGAAGTTGTTCAAATGGTGCTCACAGGCAAAATAAACAAAGATATAGTATCACAGCTTGGGGTGGCGGGCGCGAAAGCGATAGGGCTTTGCGGACAAGACGCGGGTCTTATATGCGCCGAAAAATATATATCGGAGGACGGCGCGGATTTGGGGCGCGTCGGGCGAATAACAAACATCAATACCAAGCTTTTAAACACTCTCGCGCAGGACGAATACATACCGGTGATAGCGCCTGTCGGGATTGGCGGGGACGGCGAGGCTTACAACATAAACGCGGACACCGTGGCCGGAGAGATAGCCGCCGCGCTGAAGGCGGAAAAACTGATTTTTCTCACCGATATTGACGGCATACGCAGCGACCCGAACGACGCGGGTTCCCTTATATTCGAGATATCCATTGACGAAGTATACAAATACATTAATACCGGCGTTATATGCGGAGGAATGCTTCCCAAGGTGGAAAGCTGCATAAAAGCGATAAAATGCGGCGTTAAGCGCACGCATATACTAAACGGCACGATACCGCACCCTATATTGCTTGAGATATTCACGGACACGGGCATAGGCACTATGGTGAAGGAGTAGGCTATGGAATTAAGTAAAATAACCAAGCTTGATGAAAAGTATTACTGCCCCGTTTTCGGACGGCGGCTTCCCGTTTGCTTTGTGCGGGGGGAAGACGTATACCTGTTTGACGGCGAAGGCAGAAAATATACCGATTTTTTATCCGGTATAGCCGTAAATTGTCTCGGGTATTCCGACGAGGGTTTCAAAAAAGCGCTTTGCGGCGCGGTTTACAATCTTATGCACACCTCCAATTATTTTTATAACGAAAACCAGGCTAAGCTTGCAAAACTGCTGTGCGAATCCGCAGGCTTTGACAACGTGTTTTTGGCGAACAGCGGCGCGGAGGCAATGGAAGGCGCGTTAAAGCTTGCGCGCAAGCATCATTACAACAACGGAAAGCCGCGCGCCCATTATGTGACAATGCGCCAAAGCTTTCACGGGCGCACTCTTGCCACTTTGGCCGCGACTGGGCAGAAAAAGTT
>CAZPHS010000031.1:0-16813 GCA_964586785.1 uncultured Christensenellaceae bacterium | reverse complement strand
TGCGGTTTATTTTCTGTACGCTTATGTCGTGTTATCGGATTTCTGTTTCAAACTTATTCCTCCAAAATAGAGCCCGACATAATATTTTGTACATTATAACATGATAACGAATATTACGAATAAGTGCCTTTAATTTTTAACCGCGGCGCCCGCAATACGCGCCAGTCGTTTGTTTTTAGCCGAAAGCGTCTCCGGCAAAACTTTACCGTCCGCGCCCATATACGCCAGCAGCACGCGCGTTAACCCCAACGCAAGGTTAGCTTTATCCCGCGCAGCCGCCTTTAATGCCTCAATAGCAACAGACTTCGCCTCGCCGGTGCCGCAAAGCAGCAGCGCTATGGCGCGCGTGTTGACGATGTAACCCTGCTTGGCGCGCGCAAGCAGCGCCGCCGCCTTTTTGTAATTCCCCGCATGAATATGCGTCCACGCAAGCTTCTCGCTGATATGCCAGGTGCTGCGCTTCTCCTCGCTGTACAAAGCGGTCTTCGCGGCAGCGTCCAAAAAATAAAGCGCGCTTGCAATGTGTTTTTTTAGCTCATCTCCGCGCCCCGCGGCGCGCGCTATAAAGCTAAGCGCGCTGTGTACGCAGCCTAAACGGTAAAGTTTCTCAACGGGCGCGCGAGTCCAATCCTTCTGGTGCGCCGCCAGCATACGTGTATCCAGCTTATCAAGCTTTAAATCGCTTTCCGCCGCGAAACACTTTTCAAACATATCAAGCGCGCTTTGCAGGTTAAGCAGTGATATTGTCGGTATGGAGACGTCCGCTTTGCCTTGCGCTATAAGGGCTATATAATACTCATGCACAGGCAGGTAAGCGTCGTCCAAATAATAACCGCCCAAAACGAAAAGCGCCTTGGCGTATTCGCGGCGGTCGCGTTGTTTTTTCTCCTCGTTCTCCAGCGCCTCATAAAGCGTTATTGCCGTCGCCAAATGCTCCTCGCCCACCTCTCTTATCTCACGCAGCAGTTCGGCTTCGCGCGAACCAAAAGCGCGTTTGCCGAACAAAAGATACGGCGCCTGCTTTTCAATAATAAGCTTGCCCTTGCGGTAATGATTGCGAATGCTGTCGGGATATATTTCTATCGCGCGCGAGAGCCACTCGTGAGCCTTGTCAATCTGTTCCGATAAATCCTGGTCTCGCCTTTCTCCCGGACGCATAAGCTCGTGAACATTTGAATAATACCTGTATGCCAAAGCTGTCGCGCATCGAGAGCTTTCGGCCTCTAAGGCCGCGCCGCGCCGCAAAAACGCGGTACAGTAACTGCGGTAGCGCCGCGCTTCCTCCAGCCTTTTTTTCTCCGCCGCTTTTATTTTAAGCGTTACCGCAAGCTTGCTGCACGAAAGCCCCAGCCAATAAAGCAGCTCCGCGCTGTTCCAGACAATTTCGTTGGAACGCACTGTTTTTAAAGGCGCGAACATCATGCAAACTCCTTTGTAATCTCCCGCTTCAATCAACGCCCGGGCTTTTTCCGCCAAATCCGCGCGGTCCATCAGTTTTCTAAATTCCGCTTTCGGCAAAAAGTATACAAGCGGGGCATGGCCTTCTTTATTCAAATGAGCGCTTTGTCTTGCGGCGCGAAAAACCTTAGCGCTTACCTCGCCGCTTTTTATATCAAGCGGTTTTTGTTTGCCAACTGTGATAACCGCTTTATTGCCTTGCACCGTAATCTTTTCTATTTTAATCGCCAAAGCGGGCTTTCCCGCGCCGTTGTTTCCGGCATAGTAAGCCACCGCGCTCTTTGCGTCAAGCAGCCTTTTTTGCCAATCATCAAATGTAAACTCTATATCCGCCTGCGCCTTGCCGCTTAAGCCGCAGCTTTTATCCAAATCCTCAAAAAGCGCTATTAACGCCAGCATATGCCGACACTTCCTTTCACATATTCTTTCAACCATATCTTACCTGCTTAACGTACGGCGCGCAAGCTTTTATTTGACAATATTCTGCATTTTACAGCATTGTTCCGCATGTATTCTCTTTGTATTGTTTAGCGTTTTGGTATATAATCTTATTTAATAGATACTGGAGGCTGGTATGAAATACTCCGTTGTGATTCCCGTTTATAACGAGTATGCGGTTTTACCTTTGTTTTACGACAGAATAAAAAAGACTATGGAACCGCTTGGAGATTATGAGCTTGTGTTTGTAAACGACGGCTCCCGCGATAATTCGCTTGATTTGCTGCGCGCTTTCGCAGTCAAAGATAAATCCGTGCGCGTTGTCAGCTTTTCACGAAACTTCGGTCATCAGGCTGCCGTCTCGGCCGGAATGGACATGTCAACGGGCAGCGCGGTTGTTATTATTGACTGCGATTTGCAGGACCCACCGGAGTTGATTCCGGAAATGATAAAAAAGTGGCGGGACGGCGTGGACATAGTATACGGCCGTCGTATTAAACGCAAGGGCGATTCTTTGTTTAAAAGGCTGACCGCCGGTTTATTCTACAAAACAATAAGGCTGCTCGGAGGTCAATACATTCCCGCTAACACCGGCGATTTTAGGCTGATAGACAAAAAAGTATGCGATACGCTTTGCGCTATGCCCGAGCGCGGACGTTTTCTTAGAGGCATGACGGCATGGGCGGGTTTTAAATCGGAGCCTATAGATTTTATTCGCGATGAACGCGCCGCCGGTAAAACGGGTTATTCAGTTAAAAAGATGCTTAAGCTTGCCGGCGACGGCATAACCGCTTTTTCCGACAAGCCGCTTAAAATACCGCTTGTTTTAGGATTAATACTTTGCTTTCTTTCCGCCGCGTATTTAATACTCGGCATTATATTTTACTGTCTTGAAAGCTGGGGGATTACTCATATTCTTTTCTCTCTGGTATTTTTGCTTATTTCGGGGCTGTTTATTTCATTAGGCATTTTTGGTCTTTACTTGGGGAGAATATACGAAGAAACCAAAGCGCGTCCATTGTATATAATAGACGAAAAAATCAACCTGGAGGAAAAATGATAGATTCAAGACTGCAAAAGCTTTGCAATACATTGGTGAACTACTCAATGTCCGTTCAAAAAGGGGAACGGGTGCTTATAGAAAATTTTGACTGCCCCGATGAAGTTTCGGAACAGCTTATAAAAGAAATATACGCCGCAGGCGGCGTGCCTTTTTGCGTTTCACGCAGCGCGCGCGTACTTCGCGCTTTGCTGAAAAACGCCACTGAACGGCAGATAGAGGATTTGACGCGCTACGACGCCGCGATGATGCAGGAAATGCAGGCTTATGTCGCGTTTCGCGGTTCGCTGAATACGTCCGAAAACTCCGATATTGATGAGCGCAACTTGTCGCTGTACCGTTCCATCTATTCAAAAAGGGTACACCACGAGCTGCGCGTTCAAAAAACAAAATGGGTTGTTTTAAGGTACCCAAACGGCTCTATGGCACAGCTTGCCGGCATGAGCACAGAGCAGTTTGAAGACTTTTACTTTGACGTATGCAACCTTGACTATTCCAAAATGGATAAAGCGATGGACGCGATGCAAAGCCGGCTTGACAGCGCCGACGAAGTTCGCATAAAAGGTCCGGATACCGATATTGTTTTTTCCGTTAAAGGCATACCGTCAAAAAAATGCTCCGGCCATATGAACATACCCGACGGTGAAATCTATACCGCCCCCGTGCGTGAAAGCGCTAACGGGCGCATAACTTATAATACGCCGTCGTTTTCCCAGGGCTTTAAATTTGAAAACATAAGCTTTGAGTTTAAGAACGGCAAAATTATTGACGCTAAGGCCAACAACACCGAACGAATTAATAAGCTGCTTAATACCGACGAGGGCGCGCGCTATATCGGCGAATTTTCTTTCGGCGTTAATCCTTACATAAAGCATCCTATGTGCGACACGCTGTTTGACGAAAAGATATGCGGCTCTATACACCTAACGCCCGGTTCATGCTATGAGGACGCGTACAACGGCAACGACAGCGCGGTGCACTGGGACCTGGTTTTGATACAACGCCCGGAATACGGCGGAGGCGAGATATATTTTGACGGCGAGCTTGTACGCAAGGACGGCCGCTTTTTAGGAGACCTTGAAGTGCTTAACGAAGAAAATCTAATTTGATTTTTGCGCCTGAAGGTTTTTTCGTCAAAGCCCCGCAATAACCGTTTTCGCAAGTATACTGTTATCGCAGCCGTCCACGGTTAAAAGCCCTTCCGCCATTACATACAGCATAACCGTGCAACCGTATTCTTCGAAATGTTTTGCGTAAACCCTGCCCGTCATTGTAATTAATGCGAAATCCTCATTCGCCGGTTGTGCCGGTCGTCCGTATTGCAAATATGCCGTCTTGTTTTCCTTGTAATTGTGGGCGGCTCCGTTAACGCGCATTTTAGCGTCTATACTTGTCCAGCCGCCGCTGTCCGCGCGTATAATATCACTTTTAGTATTGAATTCTTCAACTATAAATACGGGATTTTCGCATCCGAAGCCGCGTAAAACCAATTGCGTATAATCGTACTCGACCGCTTTTATTATTTCATCTAAGTTCAGCGTGCCGTCGTTAAAAAAACCGTACATACCGTCGTTCTTTTTTATTGCGTAAGCGCCATAAAACGCGGAATATAAATCGCTTTTGCAGTCGTATAAAGAGGATGTTCGCGTCGCCGCGTCAAAAGCGCCGAAGCCGTAGAGTATGGACATATCTGCCCGTATACCCGACCAATTAAAAAAGCCGGTCGCATTATAAGTAAGCACAAAAGGATACCAGCCCTCTCCCGCCGCCATTTCGATTGCAAAACCATTGTCCCGCATAACGCTTGATTTGTTTTGCGTTTCCGAATAAATACTCATAACAACATAGCTTTGCAGCGCGGGATAGAACCATATAACAGGCAAAGCCGCGATAATAAGGGCAAACAGCACAATTAACCGTTTTTTCATATTAATAATATAGCATAATGAAATTATATCCACCACATATTAAAACATCAAAAAGACGCCCCGTAAACGAGCGTCTTTAAAATTTGATTCAATATCATTCCCGCTTTTATTCTTGCGGAGCCGTCTCCGTCTTATCCTCCGCTTTCCTATCGCCGGGCAGTAGTCCCTTGCGCGTTAAGTTGACACGTCCCTGCTTATCTATCTCTACAACCCGCACAAGTATCTCGTCTCCTATATTGACAACGTCCTCCACACGCTTAACGTGCTCGTTGGAAAGCTTGGAAATATGCACAAGACCGTCTTTTCCGGGCGCGAGCTCCACGAAAGCGCCGAAATTCATTATACGCACCACTTTTCCAAGATAAATGTTGCCTACTTCCACATCTTTTACGATAGCGTCTATAGCGGCTTTTGCCTTCTCCGCCGCCTGTTCGTCTACCGAGAGAATAAATACCCGCCCGTCGTCCTCTAAATCTATCTTTACTCCCGTATCGGCTATAATCTTATTAATAACCTTGCCGCCCGACCCTATAACATCGCGAATCTTTTCGGGGTCTATAGTAAACTGATAAATACGCGGCGCGTACGCGGACAGATTTTCACGCGGCGCGGACAATACGGCGTCCATCTTATCAAGTATAAACATCCGCCCTTCATGCGCCTGCGAAAGCGCCCGCGTCAGTATCTGCTCGTCGATACCTTTTATTTTTATATCCATCTGTATGGCGGTTACGCCTTCTCTTGTGCCAGCGACTTTGAAATCCATATCGCCCAAAAAGTCTTCCAAACCCTGTATATCGGTCAATATGGCAATATTTCCGGTGCTTTCATCCTTAATAAGCCCCATTGCCACACCGGCCACAGCCGCTTTTAAGGGCACTCCCGCGTCCATAAGCGACAGCGAGCTGGCGCAGACGCTTGCTTGAGACGTAGAGCCGTTTGAGCTTATGCATTCGGATACGGTTCTTATAGCGTACGGAAACTCCGCCTCGCTTGGCAGAACCGGTAAAAGCGCCCGCTCCGCCAGTGCGCCATGGCCTGTCTCGCGCCGGCTCGCGCCCCTTAGCATACGCGCCTCGCCCGTAGAATACGGAGGCATATTATAGTGATGCATATAGCGTTTGTTTTCCTGGTCTATTAAACCGTCAAGCCGCTGCGCGTCGTTTATAGAGCCAAGTGTCGTCAGCGTCATCGCCTGGGTTTCCCCGCGGGTGAAAACGGCGCTGCCGTGAGTGCGTGCAAATATGCCCGCTTCACACCAAATCGGACGAATCTCATTAAACGCGCGGCCGTCCGGACGAATGCCTTTATTAATTATTCTGTCGCGGACAAGCTCTTTTCTTATCTCATAAAGTATATTTTCTATATCCGCGGTTTTATCGGGATGGCTTTCAGCAAAATGCGCCAGCACGCCCGCCGTCGTCTCTTCGGTACGCTGCTCCCGCACTTTTCTTTCCGTGGTGTCTATACTGTGCAGCACCTTATCCGCGGCATATTCACGCACAACACGCTCAAGTTCACCGTCAATTTCGGCAATCTGCGGTACCATCTTTTCTTTGCCTACTTGTTTTACGATGTCCTCTATAAAACCGACAACCTTTTTTATCTCTTCATGGGCTAGCAGTATAGCGTTTAGTATTTGCTTTTCGCTTACCTGCCGCGCGCCCGCCTCAACCATCATCACGGCGTCCTTAGTGCCGGAAACCGTTAAATCAAGCACGCTTTGCTCACGCTGCGCCACATCCGGATTTATTACATACTCCCCGTCCACAATACCTATAACCGCCGAAGCCGTCGGTCCTAAAAAAGGTATGTCCGATATGGACAGCGCTATTGACGAGCCAATCATGCCAAGAATAGCCGGCGGTATATCCTGCTCCACGCTCAGCACCGTTCCGACTACCTGTACATCGTTGCGGTATCCCTTGGGAAACAACGGCCTTATAGGCCTGTCAATCAGTCTCGATGTCAGTATCGCCTTTTCGGAAGGCCGCCCCTCGCGTTTAATAAAACCGCCGGGTATTTTACCTACCGAATACATCTTTTCTTCAAACTCAACGCTCAGCGGAAAAAAATCAATCCCTTCCCTCGGCGTTTTAGAAGCGGTAGCCGTCACGAGCACGGCCGTATCACCGCATCGCATCAAGCAGGTACCGTTTGCCTGCTGGGCATATTTGCCCGTCTCCACCGTAAGCTTTCTTCCGGCATAATCCAACTCAAATATTCTGTGTTCCATTTCCTCTCCTTCTCCTTAACACACGGACATATATACCCTTACATATGTCCTCATGCAAATCAGCATGAATTTTATACTAACAAATAATAGAGCGGTTGCCCGCTCTATAGATGTTACTTTCTTAAGTTCAAGCCCTTTAGCACTTCCCTGTACCGTTCAATATCCTTTTTCTTAAGATAGTTCAGCAAGCCTCTTCTCTTACCTACCATTTTCAACAGTCCTCTTCTTGAATGATGGTCCTTCTTATGAATTTTCAAATGTTCGATAAGATGGTTGATCCTTTCGGTCAGCAGCGCAATCTGTACCTCCGGCGATCCGGTATCGCCCTCACTCAAGGCAAATTTACCGATAATGCCCGCTTTGGTTTCCTTATCCATTTTCTCCTCCTGTTATCAAGCCCCGTCAACATAGTAAAGCGTTGGATATTCGCCAAACCATGTAGGCGGTTTTAAATCAAAAATCATAATAACACAGGCGTTTATGTTTGTAAACTAAAAAGCTTGCATTTAACCTAAGATTCTAATAATCATAGGCTGCTTTATTATTTATTAACAGACATCTTTCATTTTATTCCCGCAAAGATATTTTTATTGGTATCTCCATATACTTACTTTGATTCCGCTAACTGGTTTCATATAATTTATAATTCATCTGTATCAAAAGAAAAACTCTTATGCTATAATTACAGATTGAACAATATCCATATAGAATCATTAAGGAGACAGTATGCCAGCTAAATATTCTTTCAGCGGGGGTGTTCATCCTTTAGCGCGTATTCATAACGGTAAAACACTGACGGAACAGCGCGCGTTTGAGCCGTGCGGCGCGCCTGAAGAGATAATACTCCCCCTTTCTCAGCACATAGGAGCGCCATCGTCCCCCATTGTCAGCGCGGGAGATAAGGTAGATATGGGACAGATGATTGCGCAGTCGGGCGGTTATGTGAGCGTACCATGTTTTTCAAGCGTATCCGGAACGGTAAAGGCCATTGAGCCAAGGCCTCATATACTAGGCTGTTTGCAGCCTTCCATCGTTATAACCAATGATTTTGAGGACAGGCTTTGCCCAAACATAAAAAGCCCCGGCGATTTAGAAACGCTGTCCCCAAAAAGGATAATTGAAATAATTAAAAACGCCGGTATTGTCGGTATGGGCGGAGCCGCCTTCCCTACTCATGTAAAGCTATCGCCGCCGCCGGAAAAGCCGATTGACACCGTAATAATAAACGGTGCGGAATGCGAACCATATTTGACCGCCGACCACAGGCTTATGCTCGAGCGCCCCGAAGAGATACTTTACGGTTTAAAAGCCGTTATAAAAGCGCTCGGCGCTAAAAGCGCTTTCGTCGGTATAGAGGATAACAAAGCGGACGCGATAAAAGCCGTTTCCGGTTCAATAAAGGATAATTCCGTTAATGTCGCGGTGTTAAAGGTAAAATACCCGCAAGGCGCCGAGAAGCAACTTATTTACGCGATAACCAAAAGAAAGGTGCCTTCCGGCGGTCTTCCTATGGATGTTGGCGTTATAGTGATAAACGCGGCCACGGCATACCAGATTTGCCTTGCAATTCGCCGGGGGCTGCCGCTTTACGAGCGCGTGGTTACCGTTTCAGGCAGCGTTAAGCGGCCTTCCAACCTTCTTGTACGCCTCGGCACGCCAATCAGACATATCATCTCGCATGTGGGCGGTTTTTCCGGCAATATAGCGAAAGTGATTGCCGGCGGTCCTATGATGGGTGTCTCGCAGGCTAATCTTGACGCCTGCGTGATAAAGGGCACATCCGGTTTGCTTGCCCTTGATGAAAATATGGCGCGTCCGGCGGACGAATCCGCTTGTATACGATGCGGCAAATGCGTATTCGTGTGTCCAATAGGGCTTATGCCTTATCTTTTAAGCGATTATTCGGAGCGCGAGCGGATTGACGACGCGGAAAAACATAACGCGGCGGACTGCATAGAGTGCGGCTGCTGTTCTTATATCTGCCCCGCCAACCGCCACTTAGTGCAGCGCATCAGGCTTGCCAAATCGACTATATTAAGCAGACACCGCAAGTAGGGTGCCAAGTTTTTTGATTTCAACCGGAGGTATGTATGGATAAATATATTATGTCGTCGTCGCCGCATGTACGTTCCCCTAAAACTACCGCGAAAATAATGCGGGACGTTATTATCGCCCTTATACCCGCAACGGCGGCGGGTGTGTTTTTTTTCGGTGCGGCATCGCTGTTGACCGTGCTTATATGCGTTGCGTCCGCCATGTTAAGCGAAACGCTTTTGCAATTGCTTATGCGCAGAAAAATAACGGTGGGAGACGGCAGCGCCGCCGTAACCGGCCTTCTGCTGGCGCTTAACCTGCCGCCTATCGATATTTCTTTATGGTGGATACCCGTTATAGGCGCTTTTTTCGCGATAGGCATAGTCAAACAATGCTTCGGGGGCTTGGGACACAATTTTATAAATCCGGCGCTTGCCGCCCGCGCTTTTCTCGTTATATCCTGGCCTACTATAATGACGGCCTTTGCCGCTCCCGCAAGCGCGGTAATCGCCGACGCCGTTTCGTCCGCGACGCCTTTAGCCGCCCTTAAAGCCGGCGGGGCTTTACCGCCTTATATTGATATGTTTCTTGGCAATACGGGCGGCTGCATAGGCGAAACAAGCGCTCTGGCGCTTATTATCGGCGGTCTGTACCTTATCGCCAGGCGCGTTATCGACCCAAGAATACCTGTCGTCTATATAGCCGCGACAGCTCTTTTTACTTTTGTCGCGGGGCCCGACGGACTGTTTACGGGCGACGCGCTTTACCATGTGCTGGGGGGCGGGCTTATGATGGGCGCGATATTCATGGCCACGGATTATACCACCTCGCCTATGACGGGCGCGGGCAGAGCTGTTTTTGCGGCAGGCTGCGGCGTACTAACAAGCGTATTTAGGCTTTGGGGCGGAAATCCCGAGGGCGTTTCGTATTCTATTCTTCTTATGAACCTTGCCGTACCGCTTATAGACAAGGCTTTCGCTCAAAAACTTTTCGGAGGTGCGGCGAAATGAAATCTGTTATTGTTATAACCGCAAAACTGCTTTTGATAACGATTATCGCCGCGGCTATGCTCGGTTATGTTTACAGCATAACATACGAGCCGATAGAGCTGCAGACGCGAAATAAATCCAATGAAGCGCGGTTTGCGGTGTTTCCGGATGCTGCCTCCTTCGAGGCAAGGACGGAGGATATACCCGAACAGTACCGGATAATACAATCTGTTTATACGGCGCTGGACGCGGACGGCAAGGCTTTAGGCATAACGGCGGACGTTATAACCAAAGGTTACAGTCCGGATATGAACCTAACCATAGGCTTGGGCGCCGACGGGTTTGTTAAAGGCGTCATTTTGGGAGCCCATAAGGAAACCCCCGGCCTTGGCGCTAAAGCCGCCGACAGCAGTTTTATCGGGCTTTATACCGGTAAGCCGACGGATAACCCGCTGACTGTAGTCAAAAACCCGCCGTCGGAGAAATATGAAATTGAGGCGATTTCAGGAGCGACGGTAACAAGCAAAGCAATCACACAGGCCGTCAATACGGTAATTGATTATTACAGACAGGTTCTAGGAGGTGCTCGGTGAAGACAAAACCAATGGCCATACTTAAAAACGGCCTTTTTAATGAAAACCCCACGTTTAGGCTTGTGCTGGGTATGTGCCCCACGCTGGCAATAACCAGAAACATGTTCAACGGCATAGGAATGGGGCTTGCGGCCACATTTGTTCTTGTAGGTTCCAATTCCGTTATATCGCTGCTGCGAAGTTTTATACCCGATAAGGTGCGCATACCGGCATACGTTGTTGTTATCGCGGCTTTTGTTACAATAGTCCAGCTGCTCCTTAAAGCCTATATGCCGGCGCTTGACGATTCTCTGGGCTTATTTATACCGCTTATTGTGGTCAATTGCATTATACTGGGGCGCGCGGAAGCGTTCGCGGGCAAAAACAGCTTAGGCGCCTCCTTCCTTGACGGAGTCGGCATGGGGCTTGGATTTACGGGAGCGCTGCTGCTGGTTTCATTTTTCCGCGAGGTGCTTGGCAACGGCTCGTTATTTGGCTTTGAGCTTTTTGGCAAAGGTTTTGAACCGGTAAGAATGATGATTCAGCCTCCCGGAGGCTTTATCACTCTCGGGCTGCTGCTTGGCGCTATAAATAAAATATCTATGTTTAGAAAACATCGGAAGGGAGCGCACTAATGGAAAAATTGCTGCTTATACTTCTTGGTTCAATATTTGTAAACAACTTTGTTCTTTCAAAGTTTCTTGGAATATGCCCTTTCCTTGGCGTATCCAAAAAGGTGGAAACCGCCGTCGGCATGGGCCTCGCGGTAACTTTTGTTATGGCTTTGGCGTCGGTTATGTCGTATCTGGTCCATTATTTTCTGCTTGTACCGCTAAAAATCGAATACATGCAAACAATTGCGTTTATACTTGTCATAGCCGCCCTTGTACAGCTGGTGGAGATGGCGCTGCAAAAGCTTGTGCCGTCTTTATACCAGGCGCTCGGCGTTTATCTGCCGCTTATCACAACCAACTGCGCGGTTCTCGGCGTTGCAATAATAAACATAAACGAAGGGTACAACCTGCTTGAAACGCTTGTAAACGGTATCGGCGGCGCCGTAGGTTTTACCGTTGCGATAGTGCTTTTCGCCGGTATACGCGAAAGGCTTGAGATGTCCGCCATACCAAAGCCGCTTGAAGGCTTCCCCATAGCCCTTATTTCTTCCGGCTTGATGGCTATAGCTTTTATGGGTTTTGCGGGCATAATATAACGGAGGATAATACTTATGATATCAGAAATTCTTTTGCCGGTTGCCGCGCTCGGCGGTTTGGGACTTGTTCTGGGGTTTGGTCTTGCCATAGCCGCAAAACTGCTGGTGGTTAAAACCGACCCTAATATAGAAATGATAAGAGAGCTGCTCCCGGGCGCCAACTGCGGCAGTTGCGGCTACCCCGGCTGCGACGGTTTCGCGAAAGCGCTCGCGTCAGGTCAGGCGCAAGTTACACAATGCTGCCCCCTTTCCCGCGAAAACCTCGAAGCTATCGCTAAAATACTGTGCGTTAACGCGCAGCCCGCCGAAAAAATGGTTGCGCGTGTGTTATGCAGGGGAAATTCCGAAAATTGCGTAACCCAATACAAATATTCCGGCATATCGGATTGCCGCGCCGCGGCTATGCTCGCCGGCGGTCCTTCCGCCTGCCCGCGCGGATGCGTCGGGCTTTTAACATGCGCTCATGTATGCCCTTTTAACGCAATATACCGTAATGATAAAGGACTTGTAACCATCGACGGGGAAAAATGCACCGGCTGCGGTATATGCGCCGAGGCCTGCCCTAAAAACGCCATAGTTATTATGCCCAAAAGCCGTAATGTGTATATAAGCTGCCGCACAACCGAGAAAGGCAAGGTTGTCGCGTCTGTGTGTAAAGCCGGTTGCATAGGCTGTTCTCTTTGCGCCAAAAAGTGTCCCGAAGGGGCAATAACCATGGAGAACAATTTGCCGGTCATTGATTATGATAAATGCACAGGCTGCGGCATATGCGTAGAAATATGTCCTAAAAATACAATAGCGACGGTAAAGCCCGCCTCTTGCGCCGATACCGGAGCGTAATATGGACGCGAAGAACGGGCGGCGTATAATACTCGCGTCCGCTTCGCCGCGCCGTAAAGAGCTTCTTGCTTTTTTAATACCAAAATTCGATATCGTTCCGAGCACTGTTATTGAAAGCTCGAATGGGACGCCCTCTTTTCAGGTGGTAACGCTGGCGGCGAACAAAGCCGCCCAAATAGCCGCGCTATACCCTAACGCTCTCGTTATAGGAGCGGATACTCTTGTGTTTCTCGGCTCAAAACCGCTTGGCAAACCGGAAAACGAGACCGACGCGCGGCGTATGCTGCGGCTGCTCTCCGGCCGCACGCATCGCGTTTTAACGGGCGTATGCGTTATTTGCGGTAATAAAAGGCGCGCCAAGGCCGCGTTGACCCGCGTCCGTTTTGCCGAATTAACGGACGATGAAATTTCCGCGTATATTGATACGGGCGAGCCTATGGACAAGGCAGGCGCTTACGGCATACAGGGTCAGTTCTCAAAACACATAAAAGAGATTCACGGCTGTTATCACAATGTTATGGGTCTGCCGCTTAATCTGTTATATAACATGTTAAAAAGTCTGTAAACCATTATGACATAAGCGTTATTTTTGATTATTAACGTTATCATTTCATTTCACTATCTAACATTATATAACTATGCCGCAATTTCCGATATATAAATACGGCGGAAAACATCTTTGCGCAGTATTAAAAGGCTTACCATTGTTTGGTTTTCATACAGGTATGCGTATACACGCCGTAACGCCTCCGGCATATTCCGGAAACATCCGTAAATCAGTGCGTTTATCAGTAATTTTGCTATAGATTACAGTATAAAAGGCACAAAACCTTATTAATCAATCCGCAATCCCACTATGCCAAAGCGTCAAATGCAATGTGGTTATATGTTATGTTTTGTGCCCTTTTGATAGCTGTTCTTTTCATGTTCGCTTTTGTTGCTTTTTGTGATTACCCGTTATTACATATTCGTAACTAATTTGTTCAACCGGCTATACTCCCTGCCGCGTTTTGTAATCTCAAGCCAAAACGGAATCTTATTTTTAGTCTGCTTTTCCGTGTGTTTGGCGAGGTATTCTTCCGCAATCAATGTATTTATAGACTTTAAAAGCACGTGATATTCGCTTTTTTCCATATTCTCAACCAGATTGTCAACCGCGAATGTTAGCGACACCCCTGTCGGCAGACCGCGTTCAATATCAATCAGTTTCTTTAAAGCTTTCTCTTGTTCCATATTTAACATAATCCGTCCCCCCCAATGCTGATGAAATATCCATCGGCTATTATACACCATTTCCACCGCAACACAATATTAAATTAATACAAACTTTAATTTTGGCGGCAAAGCAGTTTTGCAGACAGATGTATAAAAACCAACATACATAGAAAGAATTATACAATAAATAAAATGCGGAGGTTATAAATGTTTTCTTTTTTTGCGCCATGCCTTGGTATCGACCTTGGAACAGCTAACACTTTGGTATACTTAAAGGGCAAGGGTATAATATTGCGCGAATCGTCCGTTGTGGCTATGAAAAGCAGCAAGCATGAAATACTCGCCGTGGGTGAAGATGCCCGCAAAATGATTGGACGCACACCCGGCGGTATAGTAGCGGTAAGGCCGCTTAAAGACGGCGTTATAGCGGATTTCACCACAACGGAAGCAATGCTTAAATATTTTATTCGCAAAGCCTTGCCGCAAACCTTTTTCAAGCGCACCCCTCATCTTGTAATCTGCGTTCCGTGCGGTATAACAGAGGTTGAAAAACGCGCGGTTGAGGAAGCCGCGAAAATCGCGGGCGCCAGAGAGGTTATGCTTTTAGAAGAGCCTATGGCGGCCGCTATAGGCGCGGGGCTTAACACAAACCAGGCTAAAGGGTGCATGATTGCGGATATAGGCGGTGGCACCAGTGAAATGGCAGTCATATCGCTCGGCGGAATTGTTGTGTCGCGCTCGCTCCGTATAGGGGGGAACCATATGGACGAAGCTATAATAAAATTTGTTAAAACAAATTACAACATGATAATAGGTGAAAGCACCGCCGAACATATAAAAATAAAAATAGGAAGCGTTGTCGATTTAGGCAAAGAACATACCTTGGAAGTCCGCGGAAGGGATATCCCCACCGGTCTGCCAAAATCAATCACAGTGGATTCCGCCGGTGTACGCGGCGCGCTTTTAAAAACCGTTCATACCATATTGGATGCGATAAAAAGCGTTCTCGAGCAAACGCCTCCCGAGCTTGCCGCGGACATAATAAACGAAGGCATCGTTTTGTCCGGCGGGGGAGCTTTGCTGCACGGCTTTAACCGGCTGGTGGCGAAAGCAACCGGTATGCCGGTGCGCCGGGCGGAGCATCCGCTGGATGCCGTAGCGTTAGGGGCGGGTACCGCAATGGAAAGCATGGTCGCGGCAATACCCGAGCGCGAGCTTACAACCGAGCCAACCCAATAATAACGAATCTTTTAGTTGACAAAAATATTGTTGCTGCGTATACTGTATCAAGGTTGCAAGAATACATTTACCGGATTCTTTACAGAGACGAGATTAGCTAAGACGAGGTTTTTATTCTTGTTAACGCAAATAATAACAAGAAAAAGAGGAGAAGAGAAAGATGAGCAAAAAAATTCCCAATCAAGTTTTTTTAACCGAGGACGAACTTCCAAAACAGTATTACAACATAGTTGCGGATATGCCTAACAAGCCTATGCCGTATTTGCATCCAATGACAAAAAAGCCTGCGATGGCTTCCGATCTGGAACCGTTGTTTGCAAAGGCGTTGATTGAGCAGGAAATGTCCGCCGAGCGCTATATCGATATACCAAAGGAAGTAAGAGAAATCTACGCCGCATTTCGCCCTTCGCCATTGGTTAGGGCTTACCGGCTGGAAAAAGCGCTTGATACGCCCGCAAAAATTTACTACAAATATGAGGGGACAAATCCTTCGGGGAGCCACAAGCTTAACACTGCCGTAGCGCAAGCCTATTATAACAAAATAGAAGGCATAAAAAGGCTGTCAACAGAGACCGGAGCGGGGCAATGGGGCAGCGCTCTTTCCGTGGCTTGCTCCATGTTCGATCTTGAATGCACCGTGTATATGGTGCGTGTATCCTACGACCAAAAACCGTACAGAAAGATATTAATGCAAACCTACGGCGCGGAAATATATCCTAGCCCGTCCGATAAAACAAACGCGGGGCGCGCAATACTGGCAAAGGATAAAAATTCGTTAGGAAGCCTTGGCATAGCGATATCCGAGGCGGTTGAGGATGCGGCAATGCGCGATGATACGCATTACGCGCTTGGCAGCGTGCTTAACCATGTGATACTGCACCAGACTATAATAGGGCTTGAGGCAAAAAAACAGTTTGAGAAAATTGACGAATATCCTGACATAATTATAGGCTGTAACGGAGGCGGGTCTAATTTCTCGGGCTGCGCGTTCCCATTTGTACAGGACAAAATAAAGAACGGCATAAAAACGCAGTTTATAGCCGTTGAGCCTTCGGCGTGCCCTAAGCTTACAAGGGGTAAATTCGCTTACGATTACGGCGATACAGCCCAGATGGCCCCCATAGCCATGATGTATACGCTTGGTCATGATTTTATTCCTGCAGGCATACATGCCGGCGGCCTGCGCTATCATGGAGACTCGGCATTGCTTTCCCAGCTTTATCACGACGGCATAATTAGCGCGGCGGCCGTTAATCAGACCGATGTATTCAAATCGGCGGTATTGTTCGCGAAAAACGAGATAATACTGCCCGCGCCCGAATCGGCTCACGCCATCGCGCATGTTGTTGAAAAAGCTCTTGAATGCAAAGAAACCGGCGAGGCAAAGACTATATTCTTTAATCTTTCCGGTCACGGAAACTATGATCTTGCGGCATATGAGGAATACTTATCCGGTAACCTTACGGATATTGAATATACAGACGATATGCTGGAACAGGGTTTCGCCACTATCCCGTCCATATGATAATTGCCAAGTAATATAACCATCCCCCGGCGTAGCCGGGGGTATTTCATATGCGGGCTAAGCCCTCTT
>CAZPHS010000030.1:0-17329 GCA_964586785.1 uncultured Christensenellaceae bacterium | reverse complement strand
TGCGGTTTATTTTCTGTACGCTTATGTCGTGTTATCGGATTTCTGTTTCAAACTTCTCTCCTTCTCTCCCTCCGTCTGAGTACCATAAATATAACTGCTCCGACAACTAATACAGTTGCGCCGATGCCAATGGGCACGTTATATTTATCTCTGTCCAATCCAAGCTTTACAAAAACCGAATTTGGTATTATCGCCTTATAAGGCACTTCGATATTATTCATATCACCTATCGTAACTTTCACAGGTGCTGTAGGGTAATATCCTTCCGGTACTGTAGTTTCTTCAAGCCAGTAGTTTCCGAGTGGCAATCCGTATATTAAAGCCTTACCGTTTTCATCAACCATAATCTCGGTCACGTCGCCGTCTTTATCAAGTCGATAGCTGCTGTCTTCGTTCTTGGTGAAATACAAAGTGTTGAGCCCAAAAAAGTTTTTAACGAGAAATCCTGCTCCGGTCAGCGGTTCATTGGTTTTATAAATAACCTTATTGATTTCAAGCGTTGTCGGGCTGTTGGTCATCACAGTTTCACCTGTAATCTCTCCATAATCGTCAACTGAAAACTCAATTTCTTCTATAGATAAGATGTATCCATTCGGTGCTTGCGTTTCTCTGAACGTATATACGCCAACGGGCAAGTGCGTCACAGTTATCTCGCCGTTTTCATCAGTTTTGCCTGTAAATACGGTTTCCCTGTCTGCATTTAAAATCTCAATCATTGCATTTGCAACCGGTCTGCTATCGACCATATCAATCTTGGATAATGTAACTTCAGTCGGAGTATCCTCAATACTCTTTGCTCCTGCAATATCGCCGTTTTCAAGAATCTCAAACTCAAATATCGTTTCGTTAAGCTCATAGCCAATAGGTGCCAAAGTTTCTTTATATGTGTATCTACCTACTGGCAGCTCATAGATTATCAGCTCTCCGTTTTCGTTCGTATTTCCTTCATAAACGAGTTCTTCGTTCTCATCGTAGATCTCAATATACGCACCCGACAGCAACGTACCGTCTGAAATATCTGTCTTGGTTATAATGACTACGGTAGGATTGTTTTCACATTCGCAGGTGTAAACCATCGTATCGTCGTCATCTATAGTGACTTCAAATGACACATCTTCTAAAACAAAACCGACCGGCGCTTTAATTTCTACAACTGTGTACTCTCCAACAGTCAGCAGTTTTGTTTCCGCATACCCGTTTTCATTTGTTGTAATGGTATCGACCAAAGTATTGCCTTTATACACTTCAAATACCGCTCCGGCAAGTCTGCGTTCATTGTCTCTGGAATCTGTTTTTATTATTCTGATACGCTTCTGGATAAGCTCATTTGGAAACTCTATCGTGATTAATTCTTCACCGCTTTCGTCTATTGAGAAAGCCAATGGTGTTTCATTTAGCCAGTATCCATACGGTGCTTTAACTTCATGCAGCGTGTAATCCCCGTATATTAAAGGTTCTGGCAGTGTAATTGTTCCAGTTTCATCGGTAACGAATGTATCGATCTGCATTTCCTGCGGATAAGTAACTGTTTGAACAACCAAATCACCGTTTGAATCCCTTATCTGAAATTCAGCTCCTGCAATAGGCACCGTCTCACCGGTTTTGCTGTCAACCTTTATTATCTTCACCTTGGACTTGTACACTTCATTCTCAACTATGTAGCTGTAAGCTTTACCATTTTCATCAATCGTAACTTCAAAAGGATCACAGCCTATAAACCCTATAGTCGTTTTCGTTTCTGTTACTGTGTACGTGCCAAAAGGAAGCATGATACTTTGAGCTCTCCCATCGGAATCTGTAACCAACGTATCAGCCAGCTCGCCTGTTGAATTTAACCTTATTTCAAACTCAACATTTTCAAGCGGCGGTTTAGGATTATCCGTTTTCCACTGTGCCAATGCTACATCAGCAAGCTTGTTTATCGCTATCTGTCCTTTAATCACTTCGTTCGATATAATATAGCTCAAATGGTTTACATCAACGTTTTGATTCGAATACTCAATTTCAACTGTATAAACAGTATTATTTAGTAAGTATCCTTCCGGAGCCTGTACTTCCTTGATCGTATATTTCCCCAGCGGAAGCGATTGGCTAGTCACTTCAGATGCATCACCGCAATCAAGCTGTGCTGCTAAATTACCGCCTAAATCATATATTTCAAAAACAGCGCCGTTCAATGAAGCGTCTCCCTGAGGGATATCGACTGTTTCACTGTCTCTTTTTATAATCGTTATTGTTCCTGTCTGAGGTACTTCGCTAACTTCGACATCATCATATACAACACTAACTGTCTGACCAGCATCGCTCAGTATTGCTGTGAAAACTTCATCGTTTATGGTATACCCATACGGCGCTGTTGTTTCTTTTACTGTGTATTCACCTAACGGCAGATATCCTGTTTTGGCATATCCGTTATTGCCGGTAGTGATTTCAGCTACGGTATTCCCTGTATCGTCTTTCACCTCAAAAACAGCTCCAGCCAATGAATAATCGCCCATTTCAGGATTAGCGTTTGTTTTTATGATTTCTATATATCCAAGTGCATCAGAGTTGAATGTCATGCTTCCGCTCACCACCGGTTTTGTCGTATCTGTAACCGGAACAAGCACTGGCTGTTCATCTCCGTTTGTCTCAAACCAATACATATTGGATGTAGCTCTGGTATCATGCGCTTCAAATATATTGCTAAGAGTAATTTTTTGTCCGGCGTATGAAGTCGGAGCGGATATGGTAAGCACATCACCATTACTTCCGGTATATCCACTTATGGTTACACCGCTTGGCAATTTACTGGTATCAATCGAGTAATATCCATTAATGTTACTGAACACAATTTTAAACTGTCCTGTAAGCCGTTCACCCTGATAGCTCAGCTTAACATTGCTTGGATTCGTTGAAATCGAAAACACAGGCTGTTCATTGTTTCTAGCTTTATACACCAGCGATACCAAGAAGTCGTATGTTGCCTGTTGACCGCTCTTTGATCTGACAAAGCCACGGGATAGGGTCATAAAGTTATACCCGATACCGGCACTTTCAGACAGCCACGCACGGATTGCATTTGCTGTTGCGTACCTTGCTTGGCTTGCTGTCAATCCGCCAGTCTTATATGGATACCCTGCTTTTAAAATCGCAAGCAGGCCGTAATATGTAGTTGACGAATACAACGCTTGCGGATCAAATGCACTGTATGTTTCATCACCGCTCGGCGAATCCGCTTTGTGATCTACACAATATGCAACTTCGCCGGTTTCCACTACCCAGTGAGGCGGTGTGTTTAAGTCTTTCCATGTGCCGCTGCTACCATAGTACTCAAAGTAAAATCCTCCGTCGGCATTTGATCCGCTCCCAATATGAGGGTGAGATGGCGGCGTTGCATATGCGGTTGTGAAAGACATTAAAATTAATATCATAATCATTATTGATGACATTATTTTTTTCAGCATAAAGTTTTCTCCTCTCTTTCTTCTTGAGATATATAAAAAGCCACCTGAGTTAATTTCTCAGATGGCTTGAATGGTTATTGTTATTTAGTTTTTATCAGCTGCCTCTAACTACATAAAATACGTAATCTCCATAGTACACTGCCCCTATTCCGATTTGAGTCACTTCCGCAGATTGCAGTTGGACAACATGGTTAGCTGCTGCTCCGCCCATTGTAGTTCCTGACATGTATCTGCTTGCTCTTCCTACAGCTTCAAATACGTATCCTCCGCTTGCATGAAAAGCCGTTCCTCTTTCTGCCATGCTTACAGCATGGCTCTGACAGCTTGAACTCATTGAGCTGCTAAATACAGCTGGTTCAATGCCGTCTTCTCCTCTTAGTCTATTGATCTCTGCCATAGCAGCATTGATATATGATGAACTTACCGCTGTTATCTCAATCTCCGGTTCTTCTGTCGGTTGAACCGTTGGTGTTGGTGTAGGCATAACCGTCGGCTCAGGAGTCTGCGGATTTGTTGGTTTTTCTGTTTGAGCAACAGTTGGCTTCTCCGTTGGCTTTTGTGTCGGTTCAGCTGTTATCAGAGGTGTAAGCGTTTTCATTGGTTCAGTAGTCTCTTTTGTCGTTACGGTATGGTTTGGTTTTTGTGTTATTATTGGTTCCGGTAAGGGAGATGGTGCCTGTTCCGATTGATTCGGCATCTCTGTTTCCTTTATCACTTTCTGCACAGATTGGTTTGATTCAATGGCTGGAATGTATGAATGACAAGCTGAAAAAACAAATACTGCTGCCGCAAGTATAGAAAATATGATATGTTTCATTGCTCACACCTCTCTCCCTGAAACTTGATTTCGTTTGCATAAAAGTAATACTCGTCCACATATCCATGGTAAATGATATCTTTATCCTCAATTTCATCCTGAGGAATGTATGAATGATAATCAAGCTCGTCATCGTCTGCAGCTCTGTAATGCAAACCTTTAATGTTTCCGTTGTTGTCAAGGTGTAACAAAGCCCATTCTTCGCCAAAGTAATCTTCTGCATTAATGCCCGAAATATCCAATATGGTAATAGCGTTCATTTTAATCACATCTTTTACTGACATAGCGTTCTCCTTTCATTTGTGTTTTACTTAAGCGTACTACCTTGGATTGCAAAAGTCATATTTGAGCTTATAAAGTTTTCAAATAATCAACAACAACGTTATCTATATCATCCTTGTTGCTTGAAACTGATTGTATATTCTTTGCTTTATCTTCATGCAAGACTTGCCTAACCAGCTGAAGAACTTCGTCTGTATCATGTGCTCTGATGATTGCGTTTATTGCATACTCGCTCTTTCTACCAGAAGGTAGGGCAGACAATATTTCAAATGCTTTTTTGTGGTTCAGTTTGTCCAGATTCAACCGAATGCTTAGCCGCTTTCCGTTCATTGGTTTGCTCCTAGAGCACGGGTAATCCTTTCGTAACCGATAGCATTCGCTTTGATATCCTCGACGATGCTCATAGCACAAACTCGGTTGTTGCCAATATTCTGCTTAATAAACAATGCGCCTCCGCCAACAAATACGATTGGAACAGCTGCCACATCAAAACCACTTTCAATAAGCGTTCGGAATATTCTGTTCACGTAATCTTTTCCTTGGGCGATAATTATGTTCTTAGCTTTTTCATCCATACTGCATGATTGATTTTTAAGTATTTGTTCAACTTGAGCAGCGGTAATGGAAAGGCCTGTACTTCGGCGTACTTCTTCAAGAGTTTTATCAATCATTCGAATTATCCCAAGCTCAAGGCTTCTGCAAGTATCAGCGTTTGGAACACCGTTGTCTATCCGCATCACATCAACTGTCCAGCTTCCTATATCGCAGATAATTACAGATGGTTCTTTTTTCAGCCTGTCTATATAATCTGCTATAGCTGAATATCCTTGGGGATACACTCTTACGTCATCAATCGTGATTTTATATTCCTGACCTTCGAACTCAAATCTTACTGGTTGAAAAGTAGTCCGTTTCAAGTATTTGATGAACTTATCTTTATCCCTGCCAAAACTGGTTAAAGGAAGACCTGCTGCTAGTCTCACGTTTGCTTTTGTTCCGGCATTTCTGTGAAGCATCTCTTTTGCGATTGCTGCCAAAGTTAGAATATAATAGCTGTCATCCGAAGTCTTATCTCGTATCAGCGTTTGTCTCCCACTTCCGCAAACGTAGTATCTGCCGTTAAACTTCACTACATTCTGCATAGTGTACGGTTCTTTTTCGTACTCCGTTAATCCTGTAGTAAACACAGTATTAGCTGTTTTCATCATTCCATATCCATGATCGATTCCAATTATCATTAATCGCACCTCGTTTCATTTTTTTGTTTATTTAATAGCGCCTTAATTGACGTTCTTATATCTGTCTCTATCGTTCCATAGCTTGTGGTTTCTGCGTTTGTTTTTGGGAACGAGTCTTAAAGTATTCAGTTAAAGCTTCTTGGATTGTCTCTTCAAATTCCTTTGGTGTTGTATCAGGAGGAAAGAAGTCTCTTATTGCTTTATACGGAACTTTTATTGCTTTTGGAGGTTCATGGTTTTTCTGTACAATTATTTTATCAATTTTCTCGTAAGTAAGATTTCCGCTTTGACTAATGCCTTTAAGCTTGGTTGCTTGCTTTACAGGGACGCCGTATTTCTCTTCACGAGAGAGAATGTCATATAGCCAACCTTGTTGTTCCTTTGTAAGATAAGATAATTCTACTGCAGGAATAAATGCTAACTTTCTTTCATCTAGTTTATCGAGAAGTTCAGGTATAAGATTCGTTAGGCGAATATATCTTTGAATTTGTGTTCCGCTGTCGTTTGAAGATTGCGCTAGAATGTCTCTTGATTTTAAACCTATCAAATGGTGTCCAACTTGGTCACCATTTTGAGATTTTCGTCCTGTTTGCCTGTTTATTGCTTCAAGCTTATATCTATAAGCCCATGCTTTTTCGGACGGCAGTATTGTTTCTCGCTGCTGTAGATTCGTATCTATCATTAATATGGTTGCGGTGTCATCATCCATCTCTCGAACATTACATGGTATTTTATCAATACCTGCAAGTTTTGACGCATGGACTCTGTTATGACCGGCGATGATTTCATACTCATACTTATTGTCTTTAATCGGTCTGACGAGTATTGGAACTACAACACCTTGCTCCTTAATACTGTCTGCTAATCCAAGCATCTTCTCATTGTCATACATTTTAAATGGATGTTTTGGGAATGATTTTAATTTTGAAATTGATAAATGGGATAAGATGTTGTCACCGTTGCTGATGATTTGAGTGTTTTTCATGATAATTACTCCTTTTTTACACGGATTTCTTAATTTGGCACTTAAAAATCCCGGTTTTTGAAGTAATTATTCTGTTTTGGCCCCGGTCAAAAAATTCGGGTATTAATCCCTTCGCTCCGCCAAAATGATACGTGGGTAAACCGACTCCCAGAAATACATCTTTATCGAATGTTTTTTGTTACTTACAATATGTCAAAAAGACATCACTTTTGCAAAAACTGCAGATATTGGTGTGTATCAAGTAAACGTTGACATGAACTTTAGCATACTCAAACATTTTTTAAGTTGTGTAAATGTATAAAGTGTAATATAATATTTCTCGAAAATTAATATAATTCTGGGAGATTAAAAAATGAAGAGATTAAAAACCATATTTATTATTGTGTTTGCCTTTTGTATGCTGTTTGCTCTTATCGCTTGCACACAAAGCGGCGGAAAGCTGATTATGGCTACTAATGCTGAATTCCCGCCTTATGAGTTTCACGAGGGCGGAAAGATTATAGGCATTGACGCGGAAATAGCGGAAGCAATAGCCAAAAAATTAGGGCTTGAGCTTGAGATAAGCGATATGGAATTTGGGCCTATTATCGCCGCTGTGCAAACGGGCAGAGCCGATATAGGCATGGCGGGCTTAACTGTCACTGAAGACAGGCTCAAGAATGTAAACTTTTCAACAACATACGCTATTGGCAAACAGGTAATAATTGTTTCCAACGATTCCGATATTGCAAATGCGGACGACCTTGCGGGCAAGAAAATAGGCGTGCAGGAAAGCACAACCGGCGATCTTTACACAAGCAAGGATTACGGCGATGACGCGGTTTTCCGTTATGCCAAAGGAGCGGAGGCGGTGCTGGCGCTCACACAGGGCAAGGTTGACGCCGTAGTTATTGACAACGAACCGGCGCGTGTATATGTTGAGCAAAACCCCGGCCTTAAAATACTTGAGACCGAATATGTTCTTGAATATTACGCTATCGCCGTCGCGAAGGATAATGAAGATTTGCTCAACAAGATAAATAAGGCTTTAGACGATTTGATTGCCGACGGTACTGTAAAGAAAATTATCGATAAATATATAACCGCCGAATAAAATTATTCGTCAATCGATTGAATGGTTTGAGCCGCCGAATAAGGCGGCTCTGTTAATAGAAAACAAGGAAGAAAACCCGCATGGCCGATTTTTGGGATAGCATAACAAATTCGTTTACGGATACATTTATAAAAGACGACCGCTGGTTATACATGTGGAACGGTCTTGGCATTACGTTAATCGTTACGTTGTTCGCGGCCATAATAGGCATCGCAATCGGTTTTTTGGTATCAATAGTCCGCTCAACGCACGACAAAACGGGAAAATGGAAAATCGCCAACGCGGTATGCAAGATTTATTTAACCGTCATCCGGGGCACGCCGGTTGTGGTACAGCTTATGATTTTCTATTTTGTTATTTTTATAAGCACCGCGGGAGTTTTTGTAGCCATACTGGCTTTTGGTATAAACTCCGGCGCGTATGTCGCGGAGATATTCAGGGGAGGAATTATATCTATCGATCAGGGCCAGTTCGAGGCCGGCAGAAGTCTTGGCTTTAACTACGGAAGAACAATGTGGCATATTATAATGCCGCAGGCGTTTAGAAATTGCATACCCCCCCTTGCCAACGAATTTATTGTGCTGCTGAAAGAAACCGCGGTAGTGGGATATATTGCGCTGCAAGACTTGACGAAAGGCGCGTACATTATTGTCGGGCGCACGTATAACGCGTTTATGCCGCTTATTGCCGCCGCGCTTATATATCTTACGCTTGTTATGCTGCTTTCCCGCGGCGTAACGCTGCTTGAAAGGAGACTGAAACGCAGTGACCGCTGATGTGCTTATACGCACGGAAGATTTGCAAAAGCATTTCGGAAAACAAAAAGCGCTTGACGGCGTAACCATCGATATACATAAAGGAGATGTTGCGGTGGTTATAGGACCTTCCGGCTCGGGCAAATCTACTTTTCTAAGATGCCTTAATCTGCTTGAGATGCCCACCGGAGGCAAAGTATATTTTGAGGGTGTGGATATTACCAATCCAAAAGTGAATATTAACACTCACCGGCAAAAGATGGGCATGGTGTTTCAACAGTTCAATCTTTTTCCGCATATGAGAGTTTTGCAGAATATGACCATAGCGCCTATGAAACTGCAGAAGCTGACAAAGGAGCAGGCGGAAATAAGGGCGGCGGAGCTTTTACAGAAAGTTGGGCTTGCCGACCGCGCGGACGCGTATCCGTCGCAGCTTTCGGGCGGACAGAAACAGCGCATAGCGATAGTGCGGGCGCTTTGCATGAACCCGGACGTTATGCTGTTTGACGAACCGACCTCCGCGCTTGACCCGGAGATGGTGGGAGAGGTGCTGGACGTAATGAAGTCTCTTGCGCACGGCGGCATGACAATGGTTGTGGTAACGCACGAAATGGGATTCGCCCGCGAGGTGGGAACGCGCGCCATATTTATGGACGAGGGGAAAATAGTAGAAGAAAATTCGCCGGATTTGCTTTTTAAAAACCCCAGAAGTGAAAGACTTAAAAGTTTTCTAAAAAAGATACTTTAACATTACTATATATGGCAATATAAATTTACGGGAAGCATTTTATACATGCTTCTTTTTTATCGTCAGCGAAAAATTACGCTATGCATAAGCTTTTTGTAAAGGCGCCTTTAAGCGGGCGTTACGCGGCCGGCGTCAAAAACAATCGTTATGTTTGCCACCTTCAAACTGACTGCGGTACAGCTTGGCATATGAGCCGTTTTCTTTTATAAGCTGTTCGTGAGTTCCGCGTTCTGTTATACCGTCTTCGTCCACAACAATTATTTCGTCCGCATTCTTTACGGTGGAAAGCCTGTGCGCTATAACCAAAGTGGTACGCCCCTGCGCCAGCTGCTCAAAGCTTTCTTGTATCCGCTGTTCGGTAACGCTGTCGAGCGCGGAAGTTGCCTCGTCGAGTATAAGCACAGGCGGGTTTTTAAGGAATATGCGCGCGATTGATATGCGCTGCTTTTGTCCGCCGGAAAGACGCACGCCGCGCTCGCCCACCTCGGTATCGTAGCCGTTTTCCATTTCCATTATGGCTTCATGTATTTCGGCCTTTTTCGCGGCTTCGATTATCTCTTCTTCGACGGCGTCAATGCGTCCGTAACGAATATTCTCCCGCACGCTGCCCGCGAATAAAAATACATCCTGTGAAACGATGCCTATATTTCGGCGCAAAGAGAGCAACGAAACATCTCGAATATCGCTGCCGTCTATGGTTATACGTCCGCTGTCCGCCTCATAAAACCGGGGAATAAGGTGGCATAGGGTGGTTTTGCCGCCTCCCGACGGTCCTACCAACGCCAGCGTTTTGCCCGCCTTAACGGTAAGGCTTAAGTTGTTAAGCACCCGGGTGTGATTATCATAAGAAAAACTGACGTTTTCAAATTCGATTAGCCCTTTAACATTTGTAAGCTCACGCGCGTTTTTCGCTTCCTTAATTTCAGGTTGCTCCGCCAGCAGCTCGCGGAAGCGGGAAAAACCGGCCGCGCCGCCCGCAAACGCCTCCATAAACGACGTTAAACGCCGTATAGGCTGTAAAAACACACCCACATATAATGTAAATGTTACAAGGCCTATATAATCAAATTCATTATTCATTATCAAGTATCCGCCCACCGCTATAATTGCAACCGAGAACAGATTGGTAAACAACCCCATGCCGGATAAAAAAACGCCCATTGCCTTGTAAAAGCCGCTTTTCGAACGTATAAAGCGCGCGTTGTTTATTGAGAACTTTTCTATTTCGTAATCTTCGTTGGTAAACGCTTTGGCCACCCGCGCTCCCGATATGCTCGATTCAATACCGACGTTAATGCCCGCGGTGCGCTCCTTAAGATTTTTCGAAGCCTTCATCATACGGCGGCGCAGCAGCATTGCAAAAAACACGCCAACAGGCACCAGCACTATTAAAACGAGCGCTAACTGCCAGCTTATTGTCAGCATAACGATGAATGAGCCGATTATGGTCACTAACGATATAAATAAATCTTCAGGCCCGTGATGAGCAAGTTCGGTTATTTCAAAAAGATCGTTTGTCACGCGGGACATAAGCTGTCCGGTGCGGTGTTTATCGTAGAAGCGAAACGAAAGCCGCTGCAGGTGCGAGAATAAATCGCGCCGCATATCGGCTTCCATGCGCACGCCCAATGTGTGTCCCCAAAAGGTGACAATGTATTCGAATACCGCGCGCAAAAGATACGCTATTACCAACGCGCCCATTAAAACAAAAAAATGGCCGAACAGCTTGCCGGGTAGCAGTTCGCTCATTGCGTAGCGTGATACAATGGGAAAAGACAGATCAATAACGGCGATAAACAGAGCGCATATCATATCAAGCGCGAATAGTTTTTTATGTGGACGATAATATGATAAAAACTGACGTAGCGGACTGCGGGTAACCGGACTCTTTTTCATGTTATATTCCTTGATGAATTAATTTTTAAGAACATAGTCATTATACATTATTACGGCGGCTAAATCCAATTTAAAACCGTTAAGATTTGTCTGTAATACGTTTTGCGGCGCTATGTCGCGGCTACAAAAAAAGAAGCGTTAAGCTTCTGCGCGTCGCGATTTATACGTATATGAATAGTTGCAGGCAGCGATATTATGCGGTTAAATATGGATTGCGTATTGTAAGCTCAGCCGGCCGCGGCAATAGAAAACATAGCGCAATACATATCGCCGCCTATTTCTTTTATTATTCTGTACTCGCCGTCGGGGGGCGGGCTGTCAAGTACGTCAAACTTAATTTCGTGAGTATGCGTTTCGCCCGGACGGATTAAATACGCTATCATAATCCACGCGATATCGTCCATACTGGCGCTGTGCCATTTGCCGTCTATCTTGCGCTCAATAATATACGCGGCGCCGTAATCAAGCGTGTCGCCGGTATTGTTTGAGATTATTACATTAAGACTTTTCACTCCGGGCGGGTAAGAAGGGTACTCCGTTTGCACGGATACGTTCGCGTTAACATTAAGTCTGGCCTCGTCTGTTTCGCTTGGCCGCCATTTAATTTGCGTATCGTTTCCAAAACCGCACGCCGCGGCGCAAATAATAATTACAGCCGCCGTGACAAATCGAAAAAAAGCTTTTATATAAGCAATCATATAAAATTCCTCTTTAATATAATGCCCGCGGAAGCGTTTATATATGAATCGTAACGATTTCTTATATAGCTTTTTTAAAAATAAAACAAACCCCGCCGGAACTTATAGCATAATAGATACGTCATATAATTGAATAATAAAACAAGAAGGATAGAAAGATGAAAAAAGTTACCGTAGTCGTTTTGATACTGCTGCTTTTATGCGCGTGCTCCGAAAACATAAACCCGTATTACGCAAATCTTAATGAAAACGCCGCCGCAATATCCGTTCGCGGAAAACTTACTTCGCAGCCAATAGAGCCGCTTGCCGACGCCGTCGTTAGGGGCGTTAACGATTTTGGCTTTAATGCCGCGGCGCTTTTGTACACACAAGACGCCAACCTTGCGTTATCTCCCGTAAGCATAGAGCTTGCCCTTTGCATGGCGCGGGAAGGAGCGGCGGGCGAAACGGCGAATGAGATGGCGCAGGCGCTGCGGCTTTCCGGACTTACCGACGAGCAGATTACCGCCGCGTGCAAATCGCTTATGTGGCGCGCCAACACAGGCGGCATGGAGGCTGCCAACGCCATATGGCTGCTGCCGGATTACGCTTACAACGAAGAGTTTGTAAATACCTGCACGGGCGATTATATGTCCGACGTTTTTCCGCTTATAATTCCGGGCGTCAAACAATCTGTTAACGATTGGGCGAGCGAAAAAACGCACGGGCGCATTAAAGTAGCGCTTGATACGGAGCCCGATAATCTTACTCGTATTATACTCGCGAACGCGCTGTACTTTTTAGGCGAGTGGAAACTGCCGTTTGAGGCTAACGACACTTACAAGCGCGAATTCAATACACCGTCCGGCGCGGTTAAAACCGATTTTATGCACAGCGAATGGCATATACCGTATTACGCGAACGAAGATTTCTCGATGATCTCATTAAGCTTTAAAAGCAAAGGGGACGACGGGAAATACGCTATGGCGTTTCTGCTTCCTAAAGAGGGCGCGGATATAAACGATATGCTTTCCGCGCTTGATTCGCAAACCTTTTTGGCGGCCTTAAACGGCGCGCAGGAACAGAAGGTTCGCATTCGATTGCCAAAGTTCGAATTTTTGTATAAAAACCGGCTTAACGATACGCTTAAAGCTATGGGAATGACACGCGCTTTTGATATTAACAACGCGGATTTTTCCGCAATGGTACAAAACCCTTTAGAAGAGTCGCTTTTTATCAGCTTTGTGGACCACATGTGTTATATTCGTGTAGACGAGCTGGGAGCGGAGGCCGCCGCCGTCACCGTGGCAGCGCTTAATACAGGCTGCGCTCCGCCGGAAAACGAGCCGCCGGAGTTTTACGCCGACAGACCGTTTGTGTTTGCCATTTATTCGCTTGAAGACGGCGCGGTTGTTTTTATGGGGGCGGTTAATAACCCTGCATTAAAATAAGATTATATGCGGTGCAGCGCGTCGAACAATTCCTCGCGTATTATTCGTATATCCATAAACGTTTCCTTGCCCGCCTCGTTTAGCTTTTCGCTTAATTCGCGAAACGATACGGTACTGCCGGATAAATCCACAAGCATAATCATAGCGAAATAATCCTGCAGCACCGTTTGGCTTATATCTAATATATTAACGCCGCAAGCGCTTAAAGCGGCCGATACTCCCGCAATTATGCCCGTTTTATCTTTGCCCGTTACGGTAACGATAGCTTTCATGGGATTTACCTCGTATGTTTTTTTGGCGTCTATTTTTTTATAAAGCCGCCGCTTAAAACGCGCACGTCGTTCACGGTTATAACCGCGTCGCAAAGCCGCCGCTTTATAAGCGATATTGCCGCGGGTATCCGTTTTCTTTTAAGGTGCAGCATTAATATCTCGCGGCTTCCGGCCTTGCCTTTGCCCTCGATCATTGTTACGCCGAAACCGTTTTCACGCAGTTCATTGACAAGCTCGTCCGCGTTACAGCCTTTGTTGACAATAACCTGTATAGAGCACAGACCAAACGCCAGTTTTCCCTCGAGCCAGGAGCCCAGATAATTGCCCAGCGCGAAAGCAACGGCAAAAACAAGGCATCGGATAATATCGGTCTGAAACCCAACAAGCACCGTGCCTGTCACCATCAGCCATAACGACACCTCAAAGAAAGCGGTTATCGCCCCTTTTACCCGTTCGCCGCGGTTTATAAGCACAAGACGCACGGTGGCCGCCGTTACCTCAATAATCTTGCCGAAAAAAATAAAGACGTAGAGCCATACGCTTGGCCGGCTTAACAATTCCATTTCATGCTCCTTTGTTCAGACTGCCATTATACATCGGCGGCGGTATGTTTTCAAGCCGGCAATCAAAGATTGCCTCTGTTACAGCGCCTTTCACACGACACTGATAAACAAATTGGTTGTCAGTTTTTCATTTTTTGTTTATACTTAATAAGACTTTATAAAAAGGAATAGCAATGGATTTTTTGGAGCTTAACACTATACTTGAAGAAAAAAACTTTCCGGCTTTACGGCAAGAGCTTGCTAAATATCCTATTCAGGATTTAGCGGAGTTTATTGAATCTCTTGATGAAAAGCAAGCTATTACGGTGTTTAGATTGCTGCCGAAGGAATTGGCGGCGGACACTTTTTCTTTTTTAAGCTCGGAAAAGCAAACGCACATATCAAGCATTGTAAACGAAGAGGAACTGGCAAGCATATTAGACGATTTAAACTTTGATGACAAAATTGACTTCATCGAAGAAATGCCGGCATACCTGGTAAAAAGAATATTAAAAAACACAAGCGATGTTGAAAGAAAGCTTATCAATCAATTTTTAAACTATCCCGACAGCTCCGCGGGCAGTTTGATGACCATCGAGTATATAAACCTGAAAAAAGAGTTGTCGGTTAAAAGCGCTTTAGATTATATTAGAAAGACCGCTACCGATAAAGAAATAATTTATACAAGCTATGTTATAGACAACGAGAGGCATCTTGAAGGGATAGTATCTCTTAAAGAATTAGTGCTTGCCGATGAGAACGCAAAGGTAGCCGATTTAATGCGCGAAGATATACATTTTGCGTACACGCATGACGATCAGGAGGGCGTCGCTAATTTATTTAAAAAGTACGACTTGCTTGCTTTGCCGGTAGTGGATAACGAGAAACGCTTAGTCGGCATCATTACGGTTGACGATATTGTCGATGTTATAGAAGAAGAGGCTACGGAAGATATTTTAAAAATGGCGGCAATACACCCTACGGACGAAGAGTATCTCCAAGCCGGTACTTTAACTCTTGCGCGCAAAAGAATTCTATGGCTGCTTGTCCTTATGGTTTCCGCAACACTCACCGGATACATAATACGGGGTTTTTCAAATACCCTCGAATCGGTTGTTTTATTGGCGGCTTATATACCGATGCTCATGGACACCGGAGGCAACGCCGGCACACAGTCTTCCACGCTTGTAATAAGAAGCCTTATATTAGGCGAAGTTACTCTTAAAGATACCTTTAAAGTTATATGGAAAGAACTGCGCATAAGCATTTTGGTAGGCTCTGTATTGGCGTTTATCAATTTCTTGCGTATTCTTTATTTTGACGCCGTGGGTTTTGAAATAGCCTTAACGGTATCAATTACATTGATGCTGACTGTTATAGTCGCAAAGCTTATTGGCGGAATTTTGCCCATAATAGCCACAAAGCTTAAGTTAGACCCTGCAATCATGGCAAGCCCGTTGATTACCACTATTGTGGATACTTTTTCTTTAATCATTTATTTCTACCTTGCCACCATAATTATCAATATACCTAACATGGGCTGAAAAATAAATCCGAACGCTCACCCCGCTCCCATTAGTTTTATTATTGTACCATTGTTATGCAAACATTTATTGACTTGTCATGTTAATTACTATATATTAGTACCAGCTTTTCAACCGCACTTGAGTATTTCATAATCATATGAATTGTAGAGCGGAGGCAAAAATGAAAATATATTTACTGATTCCGGTCTTATTATTGGCCATGAGTTTTGCGGGATGCGGCAAGGTGCCGCAGCCTATAAACGACGAATCTGCGGCGCCGACTGAATTTGTGTCGGTCAAGCCGGTTAATAACGCAGAGTGCTCAATGAGACAGGGCGATGAAGCCGTTGATGTTTTTATAAAAACCGGAGACTTAAGCGGACTGAAAGAAGCGGGCGTGACCGATCTGGACTTAAGCTATAGCGATGTCAGCGATATCAGCGGGCTGGCGGAGCTTACAAACCTTAAAAGACTTAATCTTAGAGGCTGCGCCAATATTAAGGATATCGGCGCGCTGGCAGAACTTACAAACCTAACCACTCTGGCTTTGAGGGAATGTGAAAATATAACTGACATCAACGCGTTGGCCGGGCTTGATAAACTGACCTGGTTGGATTTGAACCGCTGCGAAAAAATCACTGACATCAGCGCGTTGGCCGGGCTTGAAAAACTGACCTCTCTTGATTTGAGCAAATGCGGCGATATAACTGATGTCAGTCCTCTTGCGGGGCTGAACAGCTTGACCTGTTTGTATCTAGGGCATCTTGCTACCGACGATATCAGCGCATTGTCAGGACTTACGAATTTGACCGAGTTAAATTTTCGCAGTTGTAATATTTCCGATATCAGCGCATTGTCAGGGCTTACGAATCTTACATGTCTAACTTTGAACTTCTGCAAAAACATCTCCGACATCAGTCCGCTGGCGAGACTTACAAATCTTACAAATCTGGATTTGGGTATGTGCTCCGGCGTTGCCGATATTAGTTCGCTTGCGGGGCTTACTAAGCTTATTGCACTCAATCTTAGCGATTGTAATCAGATTTCAGATATTAGCGCGCTAAGCGAACTGACAAAATTGCAGAATTTAAACCTGCATAACTGCTATTTGCTGAGCGACGTGAACGCGCTGTCCGGTTTGTCCGAACTCGTCGAACTGAATATCAGCCTAAAACCCGGCGAGGGCGCGACCTGTTTGGAGCGGTATGGACATTCGGGCATAAGCGATATCAGCGGTCTTGCGGGACTAAGCCGGCTTGAGGAACTGAATATGTGTTGCTGCGAAGGAATAACGGACATAAGTGTTCTGGCGGAGCTGACGGGACTAAAAAAATTGTATATCAGTTATTGCGTCAATATCTCCGATTTCTCTCCGCTTGACAGCTTGACAGTAACCGAGCTCGTTACCGAGGGGATTGAATATTAAATGCGCCATTGGCGGAAATACCAACGCGGCGGGGAAGCCGTGTTATAATGAGTAGCGGCTCTATAAAATCAAGAAGCCCGCGATGCTCATTGCACACGGGCTCCCCGATAAATATATGTTGAAAATTGAATCCGGCAGCTTCCTACCCTCCCGGGCCGTTACCAGCCAAGTACTA
>CAZPHS010000029.1:0-20514 GCA_964586785.1 uncultured Christensenellaceae bacterium | reverse complement strand
TCCGTTACCAACTTTCAACCTTTGTTATTGATGATACACTGCTTGGGGCGTATCGGCCCAAGCAGTGTGTGCATGGTGCGTTTAATTAATAACCCCTATTATATGGTCGTGTTAACCAATCTTTATCAAAGTATCACAATATAATATTAATGTCAATTCTTATTATTTAGGCTATTATATATGAAAGCTGCTGTAATTCTCTCATTTTATCCTTATTTAATATATATGCCAGTTTTATGACTTTGCCATTAACTGCGTTTTACATTCGTCAACAGCGCCAATGACGATAAGGCACGCTTGTTACCTACATCACGGTACCGTCCACAGCGTTGATAACAATAAGCTCTGCGGGCTGTTCTCTGCGTCCTAATTCCCAGAGCTCGCCATTAAGCTCCGTGTACTCGTATCCATAGAACGTCCACGCGGGGACGAGCATGTACTCGCCCGGTCTGTCCTGGCGCTGATAAGACACCATGCCAAGTTCGATCTTCTCGATCATAATCAATAAATCTTCGACATCACCCATCCCGCCGGCCACGGCAGCCGTGTACCGGGAAATCGTTTGCCGCTTGAACAGATCCCATATATCGCTGAACGGCATGAGCTGCACATTCTCGTTTAAAACCTCGCCTATTTCGCTGCGGTTCAACCAACGGAACCCGACCACACCGCTGTCGTCTATGTATACGACTATCTTCTCGTTCCTGAAGCCGGGAGCGTAAATCGGATTGCCTGCTTCGTCGGTTTCGCCGCTGCTGCGCAAAAGCTCGCCGCCCATAAGGGGAACGCCACCGACAACATGCGTGCATGTTACCAAATAGCCCTGCCGGTCTTCGTCCGGCAAAGCGCCTTGCCCGATAAGAGCGGGACCGGCCTCCACGGCCACCACGTGCCGGTTCTTAAGCCCCAGCTCCTCCAACAGGCTCTCCACACGCGCGGCGGCTTGCTGCGGCGTCAACTTTTGCCCCGGCGCCTGCTTGCCGCCAAGAGAAGCCCGCGGTTGAAAAACAGGGCCGGTATCGAAGGCAAACAGACTCCCCGTTGCCGTACCTTCCCATCTGTTATGAGCGCTGATCGTCGCCGATTGGCCGTCCTGCGGGTATGTGACCGCCTCCATTGTCAAAAAATCCAACCCTTCTTTGAACGTCAGCTTGCCGTCTGTCGGTATCCTCTCAATCGATTCGGGGGCCGTCTGCATTCGCCGCTCAAGGTCGCTTATGAGTTCTTCAATATCTGCCACCATAAGCTCATCCCCCTCGGCCCGCGTCTGTGCCTGCTCGGCGCGCACTTCTATGAGCATCTCCGCCAAGTCCGCCTTGGTTGGCATATTTTGACGCACATACAGTTGCTCGCCGCCGACAAAATAGGCGATCAGCGCGTCCACTTCTTCCTGAACAAAATCGGTGGGCACGACGCTGGCTACCGGAAACGTCATTACCTCGGGGACGATGATTTGCGCGTCCACGCTGACGGTGACAGGCACATCCGCGTTTTCGATGGCGAACTGCTCGCGTATGGTCTTTGGGGCTGCGTATTCTCCCGCCTCGGCCGCCGGCGCGTTGATGATATCATCCAGCCCGCCTTTCCCGACCACCGCCGAATTCTCCGGTGACGGCTGGCAGGCCGTCGTAAAGCACGCGAGCAGCATCAGCAGCCCCAATACTGCGGATATGACGACGGCTGATTTGGACCGCTTGCGCGGGCTTGCGATTCTGATCACCCTTTCCTTCAGCCATGAGCTGTTCCTAAAAAGCGATGTGGCGGCCGATACAGTGGCGCGCCCTTGTTTGCAAAAACGCACGGCATCCAAAAGCGACCGGCCATACTCCAGCCTGCCGTCTTCGTTCAGATGATGTACAGTCATCTGATCTCGGCACAGCTCAACGTCATTCTCGAACAGTCTATATGCGAGCCAGACCAACGGGTTGAACCAATTCACTGCTTTGGCCGCCAGCCATACGTAATTTTTCAATATGTCATGCTTTTTGATATGGTATATCTCATGCAGCAAAATACTGTCCATGCTGCTCTTGTCCATATTTTTGGTAAACCAGGCGGGCAGCAATATGCGGGGGCGCACATATCCAAGCACCGCGGGCGCCTGCAAATAGTCGCATTCCAGCACGGCGATGCGCCTTTTGATACCAACCTTGCGCTGGTGGCGCTCTATCACTTGCAATATCTCCGTATCCGAAACAGGCGCGCACAGGCGAAGCTTTTTGCGAAACGACAACACCCTGCCGATGGTCAGCAACAGCACCGTCAACGCGCCCAGCACCCATATACCGACCGCCGCGCTCTCTATGGGTATCTGTTCAAGTAACCCGCTCGTGGTTGGCCGAACCGCCGATCCGCTCGCGGCAGTTGTCCCAAATACACTATTCTCCGGGTCGATATAGTCCGTCCCAGGCTTCGCAGTCTGGGCTTGCGGTGTTTCTGATATGCGTGATACGGCGGCGCCGTCCATTTCCGACAGCACCGGCGTTACCTGCTTTGGTAACAGGTCGGCCACATGCACAGGGCTGGTTAATGTGACTGGCAGGCACAAACGCGCCAGCACCAGTGTCCATAGCAGCAGCATAACTTTCGGGTTCATTTTTTTGGCCAAGACCGCTCTAACAACCAGAACGATGCCAATCATCACGGAGGCCATGACCGTTATCTTATGGAGCGAGCCAAGCACAGTCATTTGCTTTCACCCCCATTTTTCTTCAGCCGCCGGATCAGCTTATCCAGCTCATCGATATCCTCATCCGTAATGTTTACGTTGCGAATGAGCCCTGCAACCATGTGCGAGAGCGAACCATAATATTTGCTCAGCAGACCGCCGGTCTTATTTGCCGCATATTCCTCTCGGGAAATGACGGGATAGTAGCTGTACACGCGCTTGTTGATTTCTTTGCTTCCAACAAGCCCTTTTTCCATTAGCCGTACCAGATACGTTCGCACGGTCTGCCGTGACCAGTTCAGTTTGCTTTCGATCTCTTGGAGTATGGCCGCGCTGCTGCATTCCCCGTCCCGCCAAAGAATTTCCATGATTGTACTGTCCGCATCCGTCAAGTTTGGATATTGGCTCATATGCGTTTCCTCTCAACGATAGTATCGACGTATTCTCTACGTCCGCATAAAGACTACATAAATACGTCACTGCTGTCAAGTACTTTTTTCTGCGCCGCTGATCTTTGCATACTCACACAACTGTCCCTGATTTATACTCAACTTCTATGAATTATAGAGCCGTCTATCGCATTTATAGTTAAATAACTGTGGCCGAGCTCGTTTTCTGTCATTTCATTATTTTCGTTTAAATATGCGGGGTCTCCGCAGCCCTGTTTGTATTTTGTCACTGAATATCCAAAAAAGTCCCATACCGGAACCAATAAGTATTCGCCGTCATTGTTTTGGGACTGTATACATGTCATGCCCAATGTAATTTTATCTATATGTATTTTGTTACTAATCACATTGACTTCGTCAATAAACGGGGCTGAAAGTATAAGCTGCTGTTTTGCTTTTTCCTGTATTTCGTTAAATGGCAACAAAGGAACGTTCGCATTCTCCGTTTTGATTACTGATGATGGAGACGTCCAACTCCATGAAAGAATCCCCGTGTCATCGATATCTATGATCATTTGTTCTTCTGGCCAGTCTTCGTTATACTTATCTGTAAATACGGTAAACATTTTGTTATTTACATATACCGTGGGAATTCCGCCGACAGTTCTTGTATAAACGAATGAATAAAATCTCGGCAAATCTTTAACCGGTGTCAAACCATCATCTTTACTAAAATCCGGCTTGGAAGCTAATAAAACCGGCTCCATATAATTAATCCCCAGATTATCAAGAAAAGCGTTTGCCAGCGATAACGCTTCTTGCAAGGTTTTTTTCCGGTTGGGAAGATCATCGGTAATTTCATAAATAATGGTGTCGCCCAATCCTTCGATTTCATAGTTTTCAAAGTATACGCTATTTTGCTTATTTGACGAGTTCTTAAAAATATGTAAGGTTGCAGGATTTGGCTTTCCTAAATCAGCAGCAACGTGTATGTATTGAATCGTTGACATATAATCTTTAAGGGACTGCAAATCCCCATCTGCCGTTGCCAAGTTAATATTTGAAGCATCTGGTTTCTGAAATTTTCCGTTGGCTGGTTTTTTAATAAATTCATCAGGTGCAGACTGATAGAGCTTTTCATAGTACTCAATTATATCATTTTGGGCTTCTATTGAAGCTGCGTACTCATCCGGGTCACTGTCCTTGATTAATTCCAGCTCATATCTTGACTCTTTAACCGTTATAATCATTTCCGTTAATTCTTCTTTTGTATAATCATCTTCCATTTTGGGGATATAGATAGGCTTCCCCCGCATTAATACATCGATATATTCATCCGCCTGCTCCTGCGTAATGTCTGCGGGCGAAATCCTCAAAACAGTATATTCCCGTACTTCAGGAACTTTTATAATGGCTTCTATATTTACGGTAGTATGGCCGGATGCGGATTGAGCGGTTTCCTTCCAAACAGACGGGGCTTGATATTTTCCCGCTGGCGCAGCCGCAGAACCGATTATTTTTTGCAGGTTACCATCCGCTTTATTTACAACAATTGCTTTATCAGGAGTGGGCTTACAACCGATAAAGCAGATAAATAATAATATGACACACCATAAGAGTATAAGTTTTTTCTTTGTTTTCATTAATACTCCCTCTCAATTAATATTTCTTAGAACTCGTATGTAACCGATACAACTCCCCCGATTTGTTTCAGCTCATCAAAGTTCTTTCAATAATGATATCCTAAGTATTCTTTATATAAAACATCAGGGGCAGCCAACCATACATTCTTAAATTACCGGCAGTCTTTTACCTATTGAACAAGTTTTACTTTTATGCTATCTTGTTTATAGTCCTTGCGTAACCGGATACCGCAAAATAGCGGTATAGTACCAACTATTGGTTTTTGCAAGGACTTTTCTATACCCTCATAAACATCACCCCTATTATATGGTCATGTCCAACCCTTACCGAAGTATTACATTGAAATATAAATGTCAATCCAAACTCTAATCGCGTGATATAAATCTTCGTTTTTGATCAATAATCATTATTTAACTTGATTTCTAGCCATAAAACCTTCATTTAAAATTTACTATTGGATTTCTCTAAAATGCTGCAAGTGAATGCCGATATGCCCTATTCCCAAAACAATGACGGATGCCATCAGCCAAATCACTTTTCCGTAAACGCCCAGAAAAAAGAAAGCAATAACCGGCAATGCAGCGCCCGCAACGGGTACGCCGCAAAAGCCGCTGTAGAAATCTTTCAATGTTTTCTCGCTTTTAAAGTAGCGTATCCACCAACATTCATACATAACCATAAGCGCGGCCGCCGCAACCAGCCAAAAGCTCCAGGCCGACCACCGATAAATGTTTAAGTCGGTAAATACAAGAGCCGTGAAGGTTACGCAAACTTGTCCTGTTTTTTCAAAAATGCGTAATACTTTATTTTCTTCCCTATAGTCATATCCTTTTGGCCGATGTTTTGTCCATATAAGGTTTGGCACCGTCAACATCAGCAGAAAAATGAATCCTACATAAGAAAAACCGAAATGTCCCATATATGCCTCTCCTAAATTTTAAACGCAAACATATGCAGACTCATAAGTCCCAGTTTCTCTTATTAATTCAGTATTTTATAAATCAGTATGCCCGCCGCCACCGCCGCGTTTAAGCTTTCGGCTTTACCGTACATCGGTATTCGGATACGATGTGTCGCCGCGGATAATATTTCCGGCGAAATGCCGCGCGATTCGTTGCCTATAACAAGACACGTTTTATACTTATCAAGACGGTATTCCGTATCTCCGTCCAAGTCCGCGCACGCAATGTTATACCCGAGCGCTAAAAGCCGCGAAAGATAACTTTTAAGGTTTGCGCGCGTAACCGGCAGATGAAAAATACTTCCCATAGAAGCTCTTAGCGCTTTTGGAGAATAGCAATCGGCGCAGCATGGCGAGAGCACAACGCCGGAGCAGCCTCCGGCGTCGGCGGTGCGGATAATTGTACCTATGTTCCGCGGGTCCCGCACACCGTCCAAAGCGGCTATAAAACCGTTTTGGACGGTATCAAAAGACGGTATCTTTGCGGCCGCCGCTATCCCCTGCGGCGTTTTGCCGTCGCAAACGGCATTCATTACACGCGGCGACGCTCTGTAAACGCTTTTGCCCATATTTTCCGCGAAAGCGGCGATATTCGCGTATTTATCGTCAGAGATTATAACGCTTTGCAGCATTTGAGGCATGTGTTTTATAAGCTCGTTCACACACTTTTCGCCTTCGGTTAAAAATACCCCGTGTTCCGCGCGTCCCTTTTTGGTATTTAAGCTTTTAAAATATTTAACTGTCGGGTTCTGAGTGCTGGTTATTATTGTTTCCATTCCGCTCTTCCCCTTCCACATACAAATACCATTGCGGGATTTTTAAAAAAACATTTCTGTCCCTAAATTTTTCAGATATATTAATATCGGAGTCATAGAGCAGCGCGTTCGTTTTATAATAAAGCCCTATATGCGGCATCACCGCGAGAAAACGATCCTCCATATCGGAATACGCCTGTTTTATCGAAGGCTCGTCCGGCGCCCGTCGGCAATTGTCAAGAAGCGAATCAAGCTCGCCGTCGGAAAACTTCCCGTAGTTTATATCGCCTCCGGAGCCTACAAGGTAAGAAATATCGGGGTTAATATCAAGATAGAACGAGCAAAGCGCGATATCAAAGTTGCCCGCCGCGAGCCGGCTTTTGTGCTCTTTCGCGTCCGCTTCAACTATTTTAACGTCCATTCCGCACTGCAGTAACTGCGCGGCTATATTTTCTGCCACAACTCTGCAGTAAGGCTCATTGCTGCAGATAAGCAGTTCGAAGCTTAAATCGTATGTCTGATCGCCCTCGGTCCTTTTGGCGATAGGGTATGAGCCCGCTCTTTTATATCCGGACAGCTCTAAAAGCTCAATCGCTTTTTGCTGGTTGAATTCGAATATCTTGGACGGTCCCGGAGAAAGGAAAGAATCGGGCGAAACCGGATAGTCGGTAACAACCGCGTGTCCTAAAAGCCCCTTGGCGACAATATCCCTCTTGTCAAGAGAATGCGCCACTGCCACCCTTAAGTTAGCGTCGGCGAAAAGCCCTCTGGTGTTTGGCACAAGACAGTCATAATACATAGTCAAATAATCGACATAATGCTTTTCACCGTATTTATGATATGTGTCCACCGTTAATATAGAGGTGGTTAAAAAGTCGATAAGATTCTGTTTATACGCGGCAAGCTCAAAATCATGATTCGGATAACAAATAGCGTTAAGCGATTTTATATAAGGCTGTTGCTTCCACCATGTTTCGTTTGCGCAAAGCTTGACGCTTTCCATCATGTTGAACGATTCGACGTAATAAGGCCCCGTGCCTACAGGCCTTGCGGTATCCACATTCGCCGTTACGCAGTATGCCCTGCACAGCACCGGAAAAGTCATATAATAAACCGCCGCGTTGCCCGGCTTGTTTAATGTCAGCTTCACCGTATATTTATCTGCCGCCTCCAAGCTTGCAACGTTGCCGTTGCGGTAGGCGTAATTCGAGTCTTTAGCGGTATATGATTTTAGCAGCAAAGCGGTGTATATAATATCCGCCGATGTTAACTCGCCGTATCCGTGCTGCCAGTTTACTCCCTCGCGCAGTTTAAACGTCCAAATAAGCCCCGTTTCGTCTACCTCCCATGTTTCAGCGAGCTCGGGCTGTACGTAACCGTTTGTATCAACTCGTATGGGCGCTTCATAAATCAGGGAAAAAAGGTTGTATAGCCCCACGTTTTTTGTTTTAAGCGGATTTAAAGACGCGGGGTTCTGCGGAATGGGAAAAGTAAGCTCGCCCCCCGCCGCCGGCACATCCTCTTTAACAATGGGCGGAAGCGTGTATACGGGAATAGTATCATCCGGATTTTCAGTATCCGCGACATCGGCGCAGCCGCTTAACGCCGCGATAAAAAGCGCTGTAACAAAACATATTGTTTTTTTAAAAAGTTTACTAAAAATCATTGTAAATTTCTTTATAAATATAATAGTTTCGCGTAACAATCTTCAGATAGTTTTCAGTTTCGGGAAACGGTATCGTTTCAAGCGCTCCGTCGGGCGCCCATTTTTCCACATTTCGCGGTCCGGCATTGTAAGCGGCAAGCACTTTATCCATATCGCCGTTAAACCGCTCATAAAGATAACGAAGATACCAGCAGCCAAGATGTATATTAACGTCGGGGTCGCAAAGCATATCGGAATTATAATTCTCAAACCCCATTTTACCGAAAATCCATTCTCCGGTATCAGGCATTATCTGCATAAGCCCGACAGCGCCTTTAGGCGACACCGCCTCCGGCAAAAACCGGCTTTCGGCGCAAATGACGGCGCTTACAAGGTAAGGGTCGAGGGAATACTCTTTGCTTCTTTGCTCTATAATCTGCCGGTAATCAAGAGGATAAACCTTGTAGACCACAAACCCGCGCAGTAAAACGGCTATGGCGATAACTAAAAATAAAGCGGCGAACATCCATGCTTTTATTTGTTTGCTGCGCTTTTTTGACTTATGCATAAACCCGCCCGCCTCCTGATTTTATTAACAAGCGTATAAATCTTTTCTTCAAGCTCTTTTACCCCGCCGTTGTTTTTTATTATTTCATCCGCGTATTTTTTTAAAACCCCATCGCTCTGCTGTGAAGACATTCGCAGAAGAACGCTTTTCCTGCCGATATTGTCGCGCCGCATTACGCGTTTTATACGCGTTTGCTTTTTGGCGGTTATAAGCCACACGGCGTCCATCATATTGTGCATACCTGTTTGTATAAGAAGCGCCGCGTCTATAAACACAAGGCCTGGCGCCTTCTCCGCTTCTTTCATAACGCGCGGTATTATAAGCGGATGAAGCGTTTTATTAAGAAGCTCCCTTTTTTCCCTGTCGCTGAAAACAAGCGAAGCGAGCGCAGCCCTATCGAGAGTGCCGTCGCCCTTAAAACAGCTTTCGCCGAAAACACGGCGCAGCGCGTCTTCGCCTTCCCCCCCGGGCGCGGTTATATTACGGGCAATCTCGTCGGCGCATATTACCGTCTCGCCGAGCTTTCTTAAACAGCTTGTTACCGTCGATTTGCCGGAGCCTATGCCTCCCGTTATGCCAATCTTCATTTTGCGTCCAGCCAGTTACGCCCCGCTGATACTTCGGCGACAAGCGGCACATTAAGCGGATAAGCGTTTTCCATGCATCTTTTTAAAAGAGCCTTCACTTCCTCCGTTTCGTCCAAAGCGGTATCCACGATAAGCTCGTCGTGTACCTGCAGTATAAGCTTTGACGAAAAGCCTCCTTTACGCAGCTCGCGCCATACGTTTATCATGGCAAGCTTTATTATATCGGCCGCCGTGCCCTGTATGGGCGTATTAAGCGCCGCGCGCTCCCCGAAAGAACGTATATTATAGTTTCTTGAATTAAGCTCGGGCAGATATCTGCGCCTTCCGAGAAGCGTAGAAACATAGCCGTCGCTTTTTGCTTTCAATATGATCTCGTCCATATACTGCCTCACGCCGGAAAAACGCTCAAAATAGCGCTCTATGTACCGGGCGGCTTTTTTAACGGGAATGTTTAGGTTACGCGCCAGCCCAAAATCGCTTATTCCGTATACTATGCCGAAATTTACGGCTTTTGCGCTGCGCCTTAACTGTTCCGTCACTTGCTCCGCCGGCACTTCAAAAACTTCCGACGCGGTGCGCGTATGTATGTCTATGTTTGAATTAAACGCGTCTTTCATAACGCCGTCGCCCGATATGGACGCGAGTATGCGCAGTTCAATCTGAGAATAATCTGCCGCGACAAGCATTCTTGAATCTGTCGAGGGCAGAAACAACCGCCTGATTTCGCGCCCTTCCCGCGTGCGCACGGGTATGTTTTGCAGATTAGGCTCTTTGCTGGATATGCGTCCGGTAACGGTTGATATCTGCACAAAAGTGGTGCGCACAAAACCGTCGCTGTCCGCGATTTTTGAAAGAGCGTCAATGTACGTGCTTTTAAGCTTTGTAAGCCGCCGGTATTCTATAAGTTTATCAATTATGGGGTGTTTGCCGGAGAGTTTCTCAAGCACCTCTATATCGGTTGAATAGCCGGATTTTAGCGTTTTAACGGCGGGCAGCCCAAGCTGTTCAAAAAGCACCCGTCCTAACTGTTTTGTGGAGTTAATATTAAATCCGTCGTCGTCCGCGAGCAAGTGGATGTTTCTCGTCAGATTGTCTATCCGGCGCGTAAGCTCTAAGTTATAACCGCCCAGCATATTCAAATCAATTCTAAATCCGGTGCATTCCATATCAATAAGCACGCGCATTAAGGGCATTTCTATATCGTTATAAACATACCAGAGTTTATCGTCCTCAAGCTTTTTAATCTGCTCCCCGAATATGGACAATATTGCCGCGGCGGAGCCCCCTATATTATACTTTTCCGCCAATTTCCCAAAACCAAGCGACGCGGACGAAGGGTCTATAACGTATTCAGCGAGTTTAACGTCAAATAAATTACATTTGATATCAATACCGCAGTCGCTAAGCTCCGCTACGGCGGATTTCGCGTCATACATTATAATAGTAAGCTCACTATCGCCAAACAACGCCTTTAACTCGCCCAGCGCCATGCCGCGCGTAAAATCGGTATTAAGAAGGCTGTGCTCGGTAACTATTGAATATTCGCTTTCGGCGGTAAAAGCGACGGATATATCGTCTCCCATCACTATGGCGGCGCGGCTTGCTTTACTGTTTTTGCGTATAAGGCTTTTAAGCTCTTCCATAGTTTCTATGCTCATTGTTTTCGGACGCGGCGGCGGAGCGGGTTCCGCTCCAATCCTGTTTAAAAGCGAAGTGAAACCAAGTTTTTTAAAAACAGTTCCCGCGTTATTTTCATTAAGGCCGTTAAACATAAGCGCGTCTATATTTACGGGTATAGGCGCATGTACGTCTATTCGCGCAAGCTTGCGGCTTAAAAAAGCCATATCTTTATTTTGTATAAGCTTGTCTTTTAATTTGCCTTTTATCTCTTCTATGTTTTCGTATACGCCTTCCATATCGCCGTAACTGTGAAGAAGGTTAAGCGCCGTCTTTTCGCCCACTCCGGCGACACCCGGAATGTTGTCGGACTTATCTCCCATAAACCCTTTTAGGTCCGCTATCTGCTTTGGCTCAAGAGCGTACGTCTCAAAAAGTTTATCGGTGTCATACAGCTCAAGCAGGCTGACGCCCTTTCTTGTTAAAAGAACGCTGCAGTAACCGGATATTAGGGAAAAAGCGTCTTTGTCTCCGGTCAGCAGCACCGTGGCGACTTTGTGTCCGCAAGCCGCGAGAGACAACACCCCGAGTATATCGTCGGCCTCGTAGCCTTCGCTCTCTATAACAGTTATGCCCATAGAGTAAAGAGCGTTTTTGAGTATATCGAACTGCGGTATAAGCTCGCTAGGCGTTGGCTTGCGCAAAGCCTTGTATTCTTTGAAAATTTTATGCCGAAAAGTTTTTTCCTTCATATCAAACGCTATGGCGAGATAATCCGGCTTATATTCAGCCAGCGCGTTAATAAGCATAGAAAAAAAACCGTATACGGCGTTTGTATACTCGCCTTCCCTGTTTGTTAAAAGGGGCAGCGCGTGAAAAGCCCTGTGCATAAGGCTGTTTCCGTCAACAGCCATCAGTGTTTTACTCATCGGTACTCCAAATAGTTTTATGCGAAATAAGTATAGTTTAAATATCTGCCGTATGCAACATCATTGTAATACGCCGTATTGTATAAAAAACCCCCTGTGCGGCAAATTCTCGCCCGCAAGGGGGTTTTTACGCGGGTTTTATATGCCCGTCTTATCGGTCTTGCTATGCGGGCACAACATTAGAAGCACGAAGTTTATTCGCGTTTTTGGGATCCGGCTCCACATCAAAAGTGACCTTTTGGCCCTCCGAAAGCGTTTTGAACCCGTCGGATACGATGCTGGAGAAATGCACAAACACATCGTCCCCGCCCTCGTCATTGGCGATAAAGCCAAAACCTTTGCTCTCGTTAAACCATTTTACCGTACCTTTATACATCAAAGATACCTCCTGAATAATTTGATATTTCGCCATATAAACAAAAACACACGCTTTGCAAACCATTTAACGAACCCATGATTTACAAGAACATGTGAATCAGGTCGCACGTACAAAATACCAATACCACTTTATCAGCGGCGGCGGTAATTTGCAAGCGTTTTTTATATTTATGCTGATTTCTTTTTTAAAATAGTCATTTTGGCGCGTCAAAAAAACTTTTTTGCTTTTTATTAATCAATATTATATAATATATTTGAAATTTGAAACATTTTAAGCGGTTCTAATTCATGTTTTTTGACATCAGGCGTTATTACAACAACATTGATTAAAAGGGTACTTTATTATTTATGGCAGGGGTATGCGATGAATTATTTAAAAAGTCATAAAATATTATTTTTTTATGTGCTTGTTATAACGATAGGCGTTATCGCCTATATACTTATTTATCATCCCCACGCGGAACAAATAAACGTAATAGAGCTTAAGCCCTCGAATATCGTATCAAAAGACCAAACGCTTGAGTACCGTTTGCTTAAAGAAGACGAGCCTAAAGAAGCGTTGTATGAAACATATGTAGACGGCGGGGATTTCATAAGAATCGGAGCCGATATTGATTACGCGCTTGTTGTCCCCAAGCTTAACTGCCAGGCATACAGCGTGTACTTTAACGGCGCTTTTTTGGGAAGCGTCGGCGATACGGATAAAGGGAGAAGCAACATATGGAATTCTGTAAACAGCTTCTTTATTGACGGCGGCGGCATAAAGGACGTTAATAAAATTGAGTTTGATACGCTTGCCGAATACCACACGGGCTTTGGTTCTTCGACTGTATCAATAATCCCGTCGTCCGCTTTGCCCGATTTTATATCGGGCGCCGGTTTCTTTTCCGAAGGTATTAACCGGATTGCTTTTGGTATTGCTTTGTTCGGCTTCATAATATCATTTATGCTTTACCTTGTGTCCGTTCCCAAAAACAGTTCTTTTCTGTTCTTTTCGATAGGTCTTTTGTTGATAGGGTTTTATACTATTGACTACACGCTGATTACAAAACTGCCTTTTGACTATATAATCTATAAAAAACTGATAATGAGCTCTCTTTATTTTTCCGTATCATTTGCTTCTCTTGGAATGTACAAGTTTTTTCATTGCAAAACTGATCTTATTGCCGGATTGATAACAATAGCCGGTTTTTTAAGCTTTGTTTTTATAACAAAAGACATGATTTCTTTCAAAACAGTATACAACTACTATAACTTTATACTTGCGGTTGTGTTTATAAGCTGGCTTAGAACAGTAATAAAGTATTTTAAGAAAACCGATGAGGCGAAGATGTTCTTTTTCGGTACTCTTATAATAATGATTTTAGCCATAACCGAAATATATTCCACTTTAAGCGGCAGGATATTGATATACGGCTCGCCTCTTATTTTCGTATTTTTATTTTCAATGACGGCCATTATACTTTTTTATCGCGAATTTATCAATAAAGACATGCAGATACAAATTGTAAATAACGCGCATAAAGAGAGCTACTTAGCGTCCATAACGGACGGTATGACCGGACTTTTTAATCACAGGTATCTTGCGCATATACTGCGCCAGACTTCGCCGCCTTTTTCTGTCGCAATGATTGATATAGACGATTTTAAAGATATAAACGATAATTACGGACACCGTTTCGGCGATGAGATTATCAATCATATGGCAGCCAGCTTAACAAGCCATGTGCGCGGCACCGATTATGTGTTCCGCTATGGCGGCGATGAGTTTTTTATTATCTTTCCCGGCTGCTCCGCTGAAAACGCGAAAGAAGTGCTGCTGAAAATAAAAAGAATAATAAATTCTAATTCACCGAAGTACAACGAAAAAAGTGTAAGCGTAACCTTTTCGGGCGGTATTTATTACGTTGAGTCAATGCAAGCCGTGGAAAATATATACGATAAGGTTGACAACCCTCTTTACACGTCAAAAAAACAGGGCAAAGACAAGGTCACCATTTACGAACAGCAATAGCGTGCTGCCGCGCCGGTTTAGCTGCGCGCCGTAATCACGGAGGCGAGAAGCAGAAGCGGCAAATTATCGCCGTATATTACGGGAAGCTGCGTTATAGGCAAAGGGTTTACGCCGCGCCCAACCTCTACGGTATACCCCGGTCTTCTAAAATACTGTATGAACCAATCTTTGTAGCCCGCGTACGAGGCGATGCCTTCAGGTTCGGCAAGCCGGTATCCGCTCGCGTTTGCGAGCGCCTCGCCTATCCGCCGTGATATTGGCGGTTCAAGATTGTTAAAGCTCCAGAAAATCACTTCACCCTGGCTGTGATAAGCCAGAACAAGCTTAAAATCATTTTCGCGCGTAAAGTTTACCACTGCTTTTGTTTCCGGCTCGGATTCGGGATACGGTCCGCCGTAACGCGTCGGTCCGGGTCCGGTGATTCCGAGCGAGGCCGCGGCTTCACGCGAGATTTCCCAATCGGCGTTGTAGTTATGGTTTAAATCCACACCCCTGTTGTTGGCCTGCCAGACCGTGGAGAAATCGGCGTTTCCTTTGTTCCACGCAATCAAATCATTGTAATACGGGTTATTTTGCGATAATCCCTCAATAACAAGCTCGACGCCGTCGGGATTTACCATAGGCATTATATATATGCTGCTTTGCTCAAATATTTCGGACGGATTATATCCCGCTATAGAATCAGACAGCGCGTACGCGTGCGACAAATCCTCCGCGAATTTCATAAGCAGGGGGCTAGTTATCCATTCGAGCGCGTGATGAGCGCCGTTGAAAAAAACCTTGTTCGCGCCGGTCCCAAGTCTTAAGTAGTATAAATTACGCCCCAGCACGCTTTGCCCCGCTATTCCGGTTTCAATAAAAGGATAAAGCGTTTGCAGGCTTTGTATGTTCCTCTCCAGCACGGCGTAAGTATAATCCATATCCTCCGGAACAACATTTATACCGTAAGGCACTATTATTCTTTGCCCCGGCGTAAGATTATTCGCGTTTATATTAGGGTTTGCCGTTATTATTAAATCCGTATTCGTGCCGTACATTCTTGCTATGTTATAAAGCGTGTCTCCGGCTCTTATTGTGTAATAATCATATCCCGATAAAAAGCGCTCTAAAACGCGAAAAGTGTTAACGCCAACAATCCCGTCCGCGGCAAGGCCGAAGTCGCGCTGAAACTCCCGCACCGCCTGCCGCGTTCTCGGTCCGTACACGCCGTCAACGGGGCCCGGCGAATAACCAAGCCTTGTCAGCAGCGATTGTATTTGCATAACGTCCGTACCAAACGCGCCTATATTTAAAACCCTCATAAAAATTATTCCTCCGGCAAGTAATCTGCAATATAATATTCATACGATACCAATATGTTAAAAAATCCGGAGAGCCTGCGCCCTCCGGATTTTTATGCATTCGCTAAATTACAGTTTAAAGCTCTGCCGGTATATTCCCTGCATGTCTGTTACGCTCGGCTCGTAAATTGTGTTCTTTACATTCTTTGACATTGACGAGTTTTCCGCGTATTGTTCAATCTCTTTTAATGTGACCGCTTCCTTGCCGCCTAACAGTTTATCAAGCAATAAACGCAGCGAGTTTACCGAGTCAATATTCATAAGCGATAATATTTCGCTTATCTTTTCCGGCACATGCGTATTTAAAAATTCTAAATATGCCGCCATTAAAAGCCCGTTGGCGCGCCCGTGCTCTATATTTTTATAGTATGTGAGAGGGTACCCCATAGAGTGCAGAGCGGTGGTACCCGTATTCGCTATAACAATACCCGCAAGCATAGAGCCGTATAACAGCTGCTCTTTATTTTCTTTGTCAAGCGAACGGCCGGTCAAAGCGTCAAAACACGCCGATATCCTGCTTATGCTCTCCCTCGCAATCAAATCCGACATTATGCCGGCTCTTACGGTAAGCATACCTTCAACCGCGTGAGAGAGCGCGTCTATTGCCGTATTGACGGCCGCTTGGTGAGGCAGCGAATTTAAGTACCGCACGTCAAGAAAAGCGTACTTTGGAAAAAGGGCGGGAGACGATATCGATTGTTTTGAATGTATTTCGTCATTCGTCAGTATCGCGTAAGGCGTAACCTCAGAGCCCGTGCCCGCGGTTGTAGGCACATGCGCCATAGGAAGAACATCCGTGCCGAATTCCCCTGAAAACAGTTTCTTCCTCGGCATTATCTGCCGCGCCAAAAGCGCTATCGCCTTCGCCGCGTCCATAGGCGAACCGCCGCCTATTGCTATAACAAAATCGGTGCCTTCCCTGCGGGCAATCGCCGCCCCGTCGTAAACGCAATCCACAGTGGGATTGTTCATTACTTTATCATATATAACATGGCTTTTCCCTGCCGATTTAAGCGATGCCGTCACATCGTCAAGCGCGCCGCACAACTTTGCGGAAGACGCGCCCGTTACTATAAGAGCCCTTTTACCCATACCCCTTATCAGCTCGGCATTGTCTCTTATGCATTTTTCGCCCATTATTACTTTGGTGGACATGTGATACGTCAATTTCATAAAATATACTCCTTTACTATGCTGCGTAGGTATTATAACACATATCAAACCGATATTACGATATAAAGAATTAAAAATGTAAAAAAAAAAGTCGCGATTTGCATCACGACCAATGTAAAGGGGGTCTTAATATATTTTGTGAGGTCACTTATCATTATTACCAGAAACATAACAAATATTCAAGTGTTATTCATCTTTTTTTGGAAAAAAGTCAGCCAATGATACCTTAGTCTCTTGAATCGGCGGTATTTCATAGTTAAAATCTTCGTTTTTACCACTATCTTCCTTAACTTCGGTTTTGTGCTCTTCTTCGGGCAGCAGCGCGCGTATAGACAAGCTTATTTTTCGTTTGTCGGCGTTTACCTCAAGCACCTTTGCCTCAATATCATCGCCGAGGCGCAACGCGTCCTCAACCTTCTCAAGCCTGTGTTTTGTTATCTGCGATATATGGACAAGACCGTCTATCATAGGCTCAAGCTGTATAAAAGCGCCAAAAGGCACAATGCGTACTACTTTTCCTTTCACGGTGTCTCCCGCCTTGTATTTTTCGGGAACGGTAGACCAGGGCTTTGGCAGCAGCTGTTTATATCCAAGCGCAATTTTTTTCTTTTCCGAATCGACATTAAGTATAAGAAGCTCAAGCTCCTGCCCTTCGGTTACCACATCGGAAGGATGATTAACTCGGTTCCACGCGAGATCGGATATATGAAGCAGTCCGTCGATTCCGCCTATATCGACAAAAGCGCCAAAATCAGTAAGCCTTTTTACAACGCCGTTTATAACCTCGCCTTTTTTAAAACTATGCCAAAGCTCTTTTTCTTTTTGCTTTTTTTCTTTAAGCAAAACATTTTTATGCGACGCCACAAGGCGTTCCTGCCTTTTATCCGAATCGATAAGCATAACGTCGATTTCTTTGCCTTCGAATTCTTTTAAATCCTCAACATATTTTAAAGACAGATGCGACGCCGGTATGAAAGTGCTGTAGCCTTCTATACGGGCGGTAACCCCGCCTTTAACAGCTTTTTTTACCGTGCATTTGTATTGTTCGCCGGAGCCAACTTTTTCTTGTATCTTTATCCAGTTCTGTTTCTTTTCAATGCGTTTTCTTGAAAGCAGAACATTGCCTTCGCCGTCGTTTAAATTGATTACCTCGGCTTCTATTTCATCGCCTGCGGAAAAATTTTCTTTAGGATTAATATCATTTAAAGAAAGCTCATTTTTGTGTATAACGCCGTCCGATTTGTAACCAATATTAACGCACACATCTTCGTCGGTTACCAGAACCACGGTTCCCTTTATTATCTGCCCTTTCTTTAAACGCACCACCTTTTCAAGGCCTTCCAAAAACTCGTCTTGTTCCGTCGCCTCCGCCGTTTCGGCAGGCTGTTCGTCCCCGTCGGCTGTTTTAACCTCGTCGCCTATTGTTTCCGAATTATCCGGCGAATCCCCCTCGCTTGCAGCCTCATCGGAAATTGACTGCGAATCAGGCGGCGCCGCGTCAGCCGTATTGACATTTTCATAATCGTTCAGCGCTGTTTCAGGAGTTTTAGCAATAACGGCTATTTCATCCCCGTCAGACTCATTTTCATCAGGCGAATCTGCCTTGCCGTCGGCTGCCGGTTGCTGGGCGTCAGCTTGCCCCGCGTCCGTTATCGGCAGCGCTTTGTCATTATCTATCATGAAGTCGAAAACCTCCCTAATTATCGTATCCGGCGTTGAAGCACCGGCGACAATGCCTATTATATCACCAAAACTCATTTTTTCAAGTAATAGTTCATTTTTATACTCAATGTGGTATGTGTTTTTACAATGCTTTTTGCATATTTCAACCAGTTTTAATGTATTGGAACTCTCCCTGCCGCCCACAATAATCATAGTATCGGCTTTTTTAGCTAAAAGCGCCGCCTCGCTTTGGCGTTTTTGGGTAGCCGAGCAAATGCTCATAAAAAGCGTTACTTTCTCTATTTTTTGTTCAAGCAGTGATACTATATGACGCCATTTTTCCTCTGTAATAGTTGTTTGCGCAACAACAACCGCGTCGTTTATTTCGGGAAGGCTGTTTACATCTTTTTCTGTGTACACGGCAATAGCGGCGCCGCCCGCCCAGCCGAGGGTCGCGTCAACCTCCGGATGTCCCGCTTCCCCTATTATTATTACCCGCTGTCCGTTGTTTTTTGCCTCTATTACGCGTTTGTGTATCCGTTTTACAAAAGGGCAGGTGGCGTCAATAACTGTATTGCCTTTTTTATAAAGCGTTTCATAAACTTTTGGCGCCTCGCCGTGCGAGCGTATAACGACCGCTTCGCCGGGCATTATCTCGTCGACTGATTTCACGCAGCGCACACCCCGGGCCGCTAAGCTCTCGACGACATGGCGGTTGTGTATTAAAGGACCCAGCGTCACTTTCCTCTCGCCCGGGTTGTTTTGCGCCGCCTCGACAGCCCTTCTTACGCCGAAACAAAAGCCCGCGTTCTTTGCCAGTATAACCATATTCAGCCGTCCGCCGCGGTGTTTTTAAGCTCCGCTATTTTCCGCTCCAAATATCGCGTCGCCGCTTCCACGGACGCTGCGCCGGTTCTGTTACCGGTATGATTTTTAAGGTACAGCGGTTCTCCTATAACCAGCTTCATCCTTCTGAAAGGCTTGTACCCGCCGCAAATATACATAGGTAAAACGGGGGCGTTTGCTTTTATGGCAATCAATGATACGCCCGGTTCAAAATGAGCAAGCTCTCCCGTTTTTATGCGTGTGCCCTCCGGAAAAATACCCAGCAGATTGCCGCCGCGCAATACGCGAAAAGCGTTTCTTACCGCCGCCAAATCTCCTTCGCCTCTTTTTACCGGAAATGATTTTAAAGCTTTTAATATAACGCGAGCCGCGCGGTTTTTAAAAAGCTCCGATTTCCCCATCCAAAAAACAACGCGTTTAAACGCCGCCGCTATAAAAACAGGATCCCAATTGCTTATATGGTTCGAAATAATCACAGCGCCGCCTTTAATATTCAATTGTTCTTTTCCTATTATTTTAGGCCAAAAAAGCAAATAAAATATAGGTTTGCCCACAATGAATCTTAATATTCTATAAAACATATTCTACTCCCGTACGATTTTAGTCAGTACAGATTTTAAAACTTCCTCGGCGTCTATGCCTGTCGTATCAATGAGTATGGCGTCGTTCGCCATTTTTAAAGGCGCGAGCTTTCTTCCCGAATCGGCCGCGTCGCGCCGTTTTATGTCAATAAGCACGGTTTGAAAGTCCGTTTCTATATTCTTTTGAAGCAGCTCTTTGTATCTTCGTCTTGCGCGCTCTTCCACATCGGCGGTGATAAAAAACTTGTATTTGGCATCCGGCAGCACATAAGTGCCTATATCGCGTCCGTCCAGCACAATGTCGCACTCCGCGGCGACCTGCCGCTGCATGGCGACCAGCTTTTGCCGTACGCAGGCATAAGCGGAAATATCCGACGCGGCTTTTGAAGCCTTAGGCGTGCGTATAAAAGGCATCACATTGACGCCGTCAACATATACAATCTGGTTATCGTCTTTATACGCTGTGCGCAGGTTTATGTTTTCCATCAGTTGCATAACCTGCTTTTCGTCGCTTATATCTATACCCGCGCATAAAGCGGCGTAGCCTACGGCGCGGTACATGGCGCCGGTGTCAAGATAACGGATTTTCATTTCTTTTGCCAACGCTTTTGCCAGCGTGCTTTTACCGGAACCCGACGGTCCGTCAACGGCTATGTTTATCATATCACTCTGTGCCCCAATCCGATTGCAACCTCGTTTAAATGCAAAAGCCCTATGCCAAAGAATATAGCGACGGCAAGGTGTTCATCGAAACGCG
>CAZPHS010000028.1:0-21296 GCA_964586785.1 uncultured Christensenellaceae bacterium | reverse complement strand
CGCCACATTCGCATTCATACACACATCTCCCTTCACTCATGTATATAGATATGAGAAAATGCGCGCGATTATGACGCGGGCATAACACACAAAGCGCGCGTCAAGCGGTAAATATATCAGCCCTCCGACTTGTCGCGAAGCCCGAGCACTCCCTCGCCCCAGTCGCGCAGCTTGTATTTTTGTATCTTGCCGCTCGCCGTCATGGGGAAAGATTCCACAAACTTAACATAACGCGGCGCCTTATGCTTGGAAAGCCCGCCGCGCACAAACTCTATAAGCTCTTCCTCGGAAGCGTGCATTCCCGGCTTTTTTATAACACACGCAAGCGCCTCCTCGCCGTACTTTTCATCCGGCACGCCAACCACCTGCACATCGCTGACGGCGGGATGCGTATACAAAAACTCCTCTATCTCCCGCGGATATATGTTCTCGCCTCCGCGTATTATCATATCCTTAAGCCTGCCGGTTATCTTGTAATAGCCGTTCTCGTCGCACACACCCAAATCGCCCGTATGCAGCCACCCCTGCGAATCGATAACCTGCGCGGTAGCCTCGGGCATCTTATAATACCCCTTCATTATGTGATAGCCGCGCGTCACAATCTCCCCGACTGTGTTGGGCGGCACGTCCTTGCCGGTTTCCGGGTCTATCACCTTAGCTTCAACATTAGGGTAAGCGCGCCCCACTGTCGAGACGCGTATTTCCAGCGGGTCTTTAACCGTTGATTGCGTTATGCCGGGTGATGATTCGGTTTGTCCGTACACGCTTGTTATATCACGCATGTTCATGCGCTCCGCGGCCGCCTTCATAACCTCGACGGGGCAGGTGGAGCCGGCCATTATGCCTGTGCGCAGATGCGACAAATCGTACTTTTCAAAATCGGGGTGCTGCATTACGGCTATAAACATTGTAGGCACGCCGTGAAACGCCGTACACTTTTCGGAATCCAGAACGCGCAGCACATTGACGGGATTAAAATGGTCGACAAACACCATAGCGGTATCGTTTGTTATCGCCGCCATAACGCCAAGCACACACCCGAAACAATGAAACAGCGGCACGGTAAGGCAAAGCCTGTCCTTCTCCGAAAACGCCATGGACTCGCCTATTATCTTGCCGTTGTTTATAAGATTGTAATGCGTGAGCATAACTCCTTTTGGAAACCCCGTCGTGCCGGATGTGTACTGCATATTTATTACATCATAAACATCAAGCGACGCCTGCCTTTCGGCGCGCTCGTTATCGCTTACTTTTTCGGCGAATCGCAGCATTTCATCCCAACGGTACATACCGGGCAGGTCCTCTTCCCCGAGGAAAACGACGTTCTTTAGAAAAGGCAGCTTTTTGGACGCAAGCGCGCCGGGCGCGCATTCTAAAAGCTCCGGACATACGGCGTAAATGTGCTCCGTATAATCGTTATCCTTAGTGCCGCCCATCATTATCAACGTTGTGGTATCAGACTGCTTTAAAAGGTATTCAAGCTCGTACTTTTTATAGTTTGTGTTTACGGTGACAAGCACGGCGCCTATTTTAGCGGTCGCGAACTGCGTCTGAACCCACTGCGGATAATTAGTCGCCCATATTGCCACATGGTCGCCCTTTTTTACGCCCATAGCCATAAACGCGCGCGCCACAACATCGCACTGCCGCTTAAACTGCGCGTTTGTAAAACTAAGCCCTTCCAAAGGATGTACGCTGCAATCGCGGCCGGGATAAAGCCGCGCCTTTTCGTCCAGCCAGTCGCCTATGGTCATATTAATAAATTCAGGCATAAAATCCCCCTTATAAGTTATGCTTTTGCGTTTTTCGTATTAATAAAAAAATCCCCCGTCCACACAGAGACGAAAGACTTCGCGGTACCACTCTGCTTGCGGCATAACCGCCAGCTTAAATCAAAGGCATATTGCCTTTTTGCCCAACCAACGCATGAGCACCGTCGTCGGAGCCTAATTTACTTTTAGCCCCGCGGCTTTAGGACGAGTACGCATTTGCCGGCGTCCGCCTCGCACCAACCGGCGGCTCTCTTGACGCTTTCCGCAAAAATGCGGCTTCCCTTCTTCGCCTTTATATATAATAATTACTGATTATTATATTCATGCCGCTTTTAACTGTCAACAAAACATATCACAAAGTTATTGTTTTTGTCGCCGCGTTGCATTATGCCTCGCTTTCTTGCACAGCTCGTGCCTCCATACGCGCAGCAGAGCCGTTAAAATTAAGAATGTCGCGAAAACGGCGCGCAGTATGTCGCCGCCTATTATAAATGCCAGAAAATATCCGGCCGCGCCTCCCGCGCACCCAAACAGCGTAATAGAAGCCGCCGGCGCTGCCTTAACCTTTTTACCGCGTATGTGCAGGCAAAGAGCGCAGGCCGCCATAGGCAGGTACGCGAAAAGCGTCATGCCCTGCGCGGCCAGCTGGGTTTTTCCCATAAACAGCGTAAGCACGGGTATAAGCACTATTCCGCCGCCAAGCCCCATGCCGCCTATAATGCCAAATACTGCCCCTGGCAAAGCGTGTATCAAAGCAGCATCCACACTCCCGATATCAGCATAAGAAGCGTAAATATATTGTTTAGTAGCCGCGCTCCAACGCGCCCCAACAAAAACGCCCCCGCAATACCGCCGAGCGCCGCGCCGCCGCACAGCCAAAGAGTATCAAAAAGCGGCACATGCCCTCCTATGCCGTACATAACGGCGGAAACGGCAGATATCGGGAATATAACGGCAAGAGACGTTGCATGGGCGCGTCTCTCTTCCGTACCGGAGCGTTCAAGCCCCTCCACAACGGCGATTCCGCCGCCCGAGCCAAGCAGGCCGGCGATAATGCCGGATACAATCCCCACCGCGGCCATTTTTATTTTTTTATTCATCACTATCCTCCAAAATTATTTTAACCGCAGCCATTTTTGCTATTCGCCGCCGCCGCGGCCTGTTTTTGTCTGTTTTACGCCGCAAAAAAACAAAAAGCTTTTAGGACGCGCATTGTTGCTTATGCTTTGCTTATGCTATAATCAATTGATGGATAAATACGGCGTTTCGTTGCGCATATTGGATGAAAACAAAATACGCGAGCTGTCCCCTCTGCTTTTAGCCTACATCGGGGATACCGTTTTCGATTTGTATGTTCGCGCGTATCTTGTTAAAAATAAAATGGGACGCGTAAACCGGCTTCACAAACTTTCGTGCACGGTAGTTAGCGCCCCGGCGCAGGCGCAGGCCGCGCGGCTGCTGCTGCCTATGCTTACCGAGCGCGAAAAAGAAATATTCCGGCTGGGACGCAACGCCAAATCGGCGCCGCCAAAAAACGCGTGCCCTAAGGATTATTCAATGGCGACGGCCATAGAGGCGGTTATAGGTTACCTGTACTTAACAGGCGACACCGGCCGAACCGACGAGCTTTTCTCGGTTCTGCTTACTTATTTTTTCAAGGGGTGCTGATATGCCAGAGGTTAAACAGTCGGTTACGCTTTTATCTTTTACTCCCGATGCGGAACAGCTTGCCGCCATGGGCGCGAAGCTTTGCTACAGCCCGTCGGGCATAGAAGATATAAAAGCAAAACTGCCTTTGGAAAAATCAAAAGAGTTTATCGCGCACATAGTCGATATAGGCCATCTTTCGACAATAGAGCACGCGAGTTTTACTTTCGGCATAGAGGGCGTATCCCGCACTTTGCTTGCGCAGATAACACGCCACCGCATCGCAAGCTTTTCGGTGCAGTCTCAGCGCTATGTCAGTTATTCGGCAAACGGTTTTGGCTATGTTGTGCCGCCCGCCATACGCGACCTTGGCGCCGACGCGGTGCAGGAATTTGAACGGCAGATGCAAACGATGCAGCAGTGGTACGGCAAGTGGAGATACGCGCTTGGGTGCGGCGGGGAGCAATCAAACGAAGACGCGCGGTTTGTGCTGCCCGGCGCTTGCGAAACGCGAATGATGCTTACCATGAACGCGCGGGAGCTGCTTCACTTTTTTACGCTGCGCTGCTGCAACCGCGCCCAATGGGAGATACGCGCTCTCGCGTGGAGTATGCTAAAGCTTGTTATAAACGCCGCCCCCGCACTTTTCGAATCGGCAGGGCCCGCGTGCGTTCGGGGCGCTTGCGGCGAAGGGAAAAAAAGCTGCGGGGAAGCGGCGAAAATACGAAAATATCAAAAGGCTTTTGTGAAAGGCGCTTTATAACATATGGACATAATATACGGCAGAAACGCGGTTAAAGCCGCCATACGCCAGGGGCGTTCCATCGATAAGCTTATCGCGTCAAAGGAGCTTAACGATCCGAGCGTTCGGGAGATACTGACCCTCGCGGCGCAGCATCATATTGCCATCGTGCGGGCGGACAGGCGCAAGCTTGACAGCCTGGCCCTGCCTTACGGGCACGACGGGCGCCCCGCCAACCACCAGGGCGTTGTTGCGGTGGCGGCGGCCAAGGATTATGCGGACATTGACGATATACTGGCGCTGGCTGAAAAACGCGGCGAGCCTCCCTTTATTGTGATACTCGACGGAATAACGGACGAGGGCAACTTAGGCTCTGTTATCCGCAGCGCGGAGGTTTTAGGCGCGCACGGCATAATAATGGGCAAGCGGCGAAGCGCGTCGCTTTCCGCGGCGGCATACAAAGCCTCATCGGGCGCGGCGGAGGTGCTTCCCGTCGCTAAAGTCACCAACCTTATAGCGGCCATTGAAACGCTTAAGAATAAAAATATTTGGATAGTCGGCGCGGATACCGGCGGCAAAAACGCCGCGCTTATTGATTTAAAAGGCGCAATCGCCATTGTCGTCGGCTCCGAGGGCAACGGTTTATCGCATCTTGTGCGCGAGAACTGCGATTTCCTTGCCTGTATTCCGATGAAAGGCCAAACCGGCTCTTTCAACGCGGCCGTGGCTGCGGCAATACTGATGTACGAGAAAACAAGACAGGATTCGGCAAAATGATAATCGACGGATACAACGTAATATTCGCGTGGGGGCTTGACACCGAAAGCCTTCAGGACGCGCGGAAAAGCCTGCTTGATACGCTGGACGACTACGCGGGATATTCCAATGAGCGGATAACGGTTGTATTCGACGGCTACCGGACAAAAAAACCGCAGCTTGAGGAGCGCCACGGTCTTGTCAATGTTGTATATACCTCTTTTGGCGTCACCGCCGACACATACATTCAGCGTTTCGTAAAAGCTTCGGATACGCCGGTTAAGGTTGTGACTGCAGATTATCTCGAACAGCTTACCGTTTTCTGGTCGGGTGCTTATCGTTTAACTCCGGCCGAGCTAAAATCGCTCATATACGCGGAACGCGAGAAGCATATCCGCAGGCTTCACAGAAGCTCTCTTGACGGCAGCGCGCTTAAAAAAAGGCTCGATATAGACGCCGTAACCGAAAATTAAATTACAAAACTTGCATCAAAGTGACACGTATGTATATTGACGCTGTATAGGACAACCGCTATAATAAAATTGACCCAATATATAACGAACACGCGGGAGGCAGCACTTGACAACTACGGGAAGGTCAACTTTAAAGAAGGTTTACACAAACTATGATGATTTAACAGACGAGGCCATTGCCGAGCTTGCGCGCGGTTTCGACGGCGATGCTCTCGAATTCCTGCTCAATAAATATAAAAATTTTGTGCGGGCTAAGGCGCGCTCATATTTTCTTATAGGCGCGGACAGGGAAGATATAGTGCAGGAGGGCATGATAGGGCTTTATAAGGCGATACGTGATTTTCGCGCCACAAAGCTTACGTCTTTCCACGCGTTTGCTGAGCTTTGCATAACGCGCCAGATAATAACCGCTATAAAGACGGCGACAAGGCAAAAGCACCGCCCTCTAAACTCTTACGTGTCTCTTAACAAACCGGCATACGATGAGGAATCCGACCGTATGCTTATCGACGTCATATCCTGCAACAAAATATCCAACCCCGAAGATATAATAATAAGCCGGGAAGATTTTTCGTCCATAGAATCTAAAATGGGCAAGATACTCTCGCCTCTCGAGCTTGCCGTTTTAAGAAAATATATAGAGGGAAAATCTTATTTTGAGGTTGCCAGCGAGCTTGACCGCAGCGTCAAATCTGTCGATAACGCTCTGCAGCGCGTTAAAAACAAGCTCGAGAAGCTCATATCCACAGGCAGCTGAGCGCAATAAAACTACGCGCCTTTTTTGCTAAAAGCGTTTATATGTAAAAACCGCCGTTTACGCTTATAACCTGTCCGGTAATAAAATCCGCTTTTTCCGAAGATAGAAAAAATATCGTTTCCGCCGCGTCCCGCGCCGTTCCCAGCCTGCAAAGAGGCGTTTGCCCCGCAAGCTCTGATTTTGCCGCGTCGTCAAGCCCGCTTAACATTCGCGTATCTATTGCGCCCGGCGCAACGCAGTTTACGCGCACGCCGCAGCTTCCCGTTTCTTTGGCGAGCGCGCGGGTCAGCCCTATAACCGCCGCTTTAGCGGCCGAGTAATGAACCTCGCACGACGCCCCCGCCTGCCCCCATACGGAAGATACGTTGACTATGCTGCCTTTCCTTCTCGATATCATATCGGGCAGAGCCGCCTGGCAGCAATAAAACACGCTGCTTAAATTTACGTCCAGTATATAATCCCAATCCCGCTTTGTTATATCGCTGAAAAGCTTTTGCTGCGCCGCCCCCGCGTTATTAACCAGAACGTCTATATGACCGAAAACTTCTTTTACCCTGTCTATCATTATCCGCGCCATATTTTGCTTCGTTAAGTCTGCCTGCACCGCAAAAGCGCGTCCGCCTTCCTCCGCTATTTTCTCACACAGCGTTTTTGCCGCTTTATCGCTTTTGTTGTAATGTACGGCCGTGCAATATCCTTCTTTGGCGAACAGCAGCGCGGACGCTTTGCCTATGCCTGTCGCCGCGCCGGTTATAAGCGCCGTTTTATACGCGCCCATCAGTTAAGCTCGTCTATGGTCAGCGAGAAGCTGGGGACAAAGGTTTTCATAAAGTATTTAACTTCCGGCATATCCATGGCGTCTATCGCTTTTGTAATAGCGTTTTTGGCTTTGGCGAATTCGGTGTTGCCCGCCGAGAGCTCCTCCACGCATTTTAGGTACGCGCAAATTTTGTCCGCGGCTTTAACTATAGCGAAAACTTCCGCGTCGTCTTCCCTGTTTAGTATAAGCTGCTCATATTCCGCGCGAAGCTTTATCGGCAGCATGGCGACCAACTTTTTTTCGGCTATATTTTCTATCTCTTTGTACGCTGTTTTTATCTCGGGGCTGAAGTATTTTATAGGCGTCGCCAAATCGCCCGTTATCACCTCTCCCGCTTCGTGATATACCGCCGTCGCCATCACTTTTTTCTCGTCCACCGCGCCGCCGTACAGTTTGTTTTTTATCACCGCCAGCGCGTGCGCTATCATCGCCGTTTGCAACGAGTGTTCCTGTATGTTTTCTTCCCTCGTATTGCGCATTAAGCCCCAGCGTTTTATGTGTTTCATTCTCGCCATGTAGCTGAAAAAATGGGACATATTCATCGCCTCCGCGTTCATTGTAAACGAAATGCCATTCATCTGCAACGTGCTTTCTTTTTGAGGGGTAGTGATGATGCAGGAGTTTTGTCCTCACGCCCCGCCCAAGGGACATCGTCCCTTGAAAATCCCTACGTCGCCATGACGCACAGCGCCATGGCAAGAAAAAGTAGAGTTTAGTTAAATGGAAACGGTTGTATAAAAGTGGTATGTGTGGTAGAATAAAAATATAATAATATAAATGCTTTTGCAATAATAATTACCTTTAGAGGCCCAATATGAAACAAGGTCAATACGCCGAGATAATGACAGAGTATGCAGAACACATCTATCAAAAACACGTCAATAAAACCGAACGAAATTACCGTTTTATTGCAGCAGAAGGTACATCGCGTGAAGTTGACGTATGCACAATTCTTACCACTGGCGAAATGATCGCTTTTGAGGTGCGCGACCGTCATTCTACTCAGGGCATTGAATGGATAGACCAAATAATTGGAAAATATTACGGTTCTCCTTTTATGCAAGTTTGGCTCTGCACATTCGACGGTTGCACCTTATCTTCCAATGCAATAAAGAAATTAAATCATCATAAAATCGGATGGCGTGATTTTGAACTCGTCAGGCACAGCCCTATTAATAGCACAATCCCCACTTTAATGATAGAGGGAATTTTACCAATTAAAAATGAAATTGAAATATTAGTAAATGGTATTAAGTACAATGATCTGCATATAGAGACTGTCAATTGTAACGGGAATGATGAAGATATTTCATTTAAGGATGAAAAAGTGAAACAATTCCAAGGTATTGCTGCAGCTAATTATTTGGCTTTTGCTGACATAAATTTTTTTAAGATTAGTGATGATATTGATGTGAATAATATTAAGAATAATTTTAACGCTTCATGCTTGTCTATTGAAACGACTATTCCTTTACAGCATAAAGTATTCATGGATTATTTTGATGAGAATTATATAGTAAAAAACAATCATGAAAAAACTTTTATGGTTGCTACTAAAGAAAAATCAGTTTTCTTGACAGACAGTCAACTTGTAATCAATCTCAGTTTTTTTGGCAATATGAAAAAAGATGGAGTGGTTTTTAATTCGTTTTTCAAACTAAACATTAGTTCAATTCCGGAAACATATAGGAAGCAAATTTCAACGTGGAAACTTATTGACGTAAACGGCACAGGAAAAGGAATGGCAATAACAAAAATATTCGGGGTATGGTAAGTTTATATCATTGCGCCGCGCTTTTAATAATTTAGGTAAACAATATAATAGTATTTCAGTTTGGCCGACAGATGGGGCGAAAATTATGAACTGCAGTGGTGCCCTTTTGCCGTACCGGAGCCGACGGGCAACGAAAAGTATGAATCTTTTTTCAAAACATCTACAGATTTAAAAAAGATTGACGAGCACTGGCGGTATTTCAAGATTCATTATTCATTCTTATTCTAATTGGGGGCGAACACAAGTAAGCCATTCGTTCGTACCCGCGGTAACTACCACCTGAGCCCAACAAATACTTCATTATGCATTGACACGCCTGCCGCAAAGATATATAATCCACTTAACCGCTGGGGGTGCCTTTTTGGCTGAGATGCGCGCAAAGCGCAAAACCCTTTGAACCTGTTGGGTAATTCCAACGCAGGGAAGCAAAGACAATACAACCTGTGCGGCGTCATGGGTTTTTGCTTTTTTTAAAGGGGTATGCCGCGGTATACCTTTTTTTCATTGGCAAACATGTCTTTTCTTCACCTCTTGGCGGAAAAACAAAAAAGAGGTGGTTTTAATGGAAAACAAATTGGAACAGTTCAGTATCGATTTCAGCGCTTTTTTTGAAGCCAACCGCGTAATCGTGCTTATCGCGGCGGGGCTTATATTCGCGCTGGGCGCGGCGTTTCTTATCCGCCGCAAGGGCGGCGCGAAAAGCGCATGGACAATCCGCGAACTCTCCGCCGCGGCTATGTGCCTTGCGCTGGCTTTTCTGCTATCGTTTATAAGGCTGTGGAAGATGCCGCAGGGCGGCACGGTAACTCCGGCGAGTATGCTGCCCATCATGCTTTTCGCTTATGTATACGGCACGCCTAAAGGACTTATTGTGGGGCTTGCTTACGGTTTCCTGCAATGCCTGCAGGACCTTTACATACTCCACTGGGCGCAGTTCCTGCTGGACTACATCGCGGCTTTTGCGGTTTTAGGGCTCGCGGGCGTATTCCGCAAAAACATATTCCCCGGTATGGCGTTAGCCGGAGTGCTGCGCTTTGTGATTCATGTCGCGTCGGGCGTTATTTATTTCGCGCATTTTACACCCGAAGGCCAAAACGTATACGCGTATTCGATAGGCTACAACTCTTTCGCGCTTGTGGATTTGGCGATCTGCATAGCTATAACGGCTCTCCCGCCCGTATACAATATGATAAAATCACTAAAGGCGCGCCTTTCCAACCCGGCAGGTAAAAACGCCGCGGCGTAAACTAAAACCCCGGGGGCGCGTCGGCTCCCGGGGCGGCTTTTTATTTTGCGTTACTCTATAATAAGCGAGCGGTCTTTTTGCGGCGCGGCGTCAAGCTCCGCTTTTTTGTTTTCAAATCCGGCCTTGCCCATAAGAGCGAACGCCGCCAGCTTGCCCTCCTCAACGCCCGGCTGGTCATATGTGTTTATCCCGAGCATCTCTCCCGCAAGCGCGGTGGCCATCTCAAAGAAATAAAGCAAAGCGCCAACGCTGAATTCGTCTACGCCGCTAAGCGATATTGTAAGATTAGGCCGCTTCGCCTTGCACAGCGCGTACTCCGTGGCCTTGCGCTCCGCCTCAAGAAGCTGCCCGAAAGTTTTACCGCCGAGGAACGAAATATCCTCTATATATTTAAACGCCGAGGGTATGGTAAGGTCTTCTCTAAACTTGTCAACTTTAAGGAAAGTGACAATTTTATCGTAAGGCCCCTCGGTATAAAGCTGTATCTGCGAATGCTGGTCGGTAACGCCCAGCGCTTTAACAGGCGTCTGCCCCGCGAAAACTTCTTTGCCGTCCGTATCATACCGTTTACCGAGCGATTCCGCCCAAAGCTGCGCGTACCAGTCGGACATATATTTCAAGCTGTCGGCGTACGGCAGCATAACGCTTATGTTTATCCCCCTTTCCATACCGAGCACGTGCAGCAGCGCGTACAGTGCGGCGGGATTGTTCTCTCCGCGGGTACACAGCTTATCCATATAATCGGCGCCCTTGAGCATGGCGTTTATATCGTGCCCGCAGACCGCGGCGGGCAAAAGCCCCACGGGAGTCAGCTCCGAAAATCTTCCTCCAACGTCCGCCGGAATAATAAAATACTCCAAACCCTCTTTTTGAACAATACGGATAAGGTCTCCGCCGCTCTCGTCCGTAGTCGCCGTTATGTGCTCCGCAAGCGGCAAACCGGCTTTATCAAGCGCATTCGCGACGTACATAAGCTGCGCCATGGTCTCGGACGTTTTGCCGGATTTGGTTATAACGTTAAACATCGTCTTTTTAAGGTCAAGAGAGCCGAAAACACGCGAGAGCCGTTCCGGATCGACATTATCCTCAACAAAAAGGCGCATACCGCTTTGTCCGGTATCAAGCGCCCGTTCAACCGCTATAGGCCCCAATGCGGAGCCGCCTATACCCAAAACAACAAAGTTCTCAAAGCGTTCTCTGATCCGCGCCGCTTTCTCGTTGATTGCCGCGCAAACCCGCTCCTGCCCGCGCGAAAGCCGCGTAAACCCGGGCGATTTGCGCTTTAACGAGTCAAGCGCTCTCTCCGCCCTTTCCCGCGATTCCTCCAATTCTTTAGGGCTGAATCCTTTTTCTTTGACTATTGCCGACATCATATTGCAAAAATCAAAACGAAGCATACGATATCTCCTTTATATAAATATTTGTTATACATTTTAGAAAAAACATAATATATTATCATTCAAAAAACAAGCCGTATTAAAACATTTTATGCGCATATATATTAACATGCATACATCCGAGGTGAAACGAATGGAAAAAATAAAAGACAAACGCACGTTTCTTGCCGCCATAGGCGTAAGCGCCCTGCTTCTTTTAGGCGCTATTGTGCTTGCGGTAAGCGTCTCCCCTTCGGCGCTGCCGGTTTTTTGGGGCGGCGGCGGCAAAACAGCCCGCCTTACCGTTTTGGTCGTCGAGGGATATACCGAAACGCCTATAGCGGACGCGGCGGTCGTTGTTGTCGAAACCGGCAAAACATATAAAACCGACACCGTCGGGCTAACGCAGATAATAGAAGTTCCCGTAATAAAAGACACCCGGTACGATAAAATTCTGCAAAAGCCCTGGGGAGAGATTACGCTGATTATCTACAAAGAAGGTTTTATACCTTACGCGCTTTTTTATCTTCAGGTGTTGGAGGGCCAAACCCGCGAGGGTGTAAAAATACTGCTTTTCGAACATGATAAAACGCCTAATACGCCGTTTTCCATAATAGAAGGCCCAAGCCGCATATGGGTAAACGCGCTTGTGGAAAAGTATCAGCCGGATTATTAGCCCTTGTTGCGCCCCAGGTTTTTAATGCTTCTTATGGGAATGTTCGCGGTTAAACGCGTCGCGCTGCTGCCGCTGTGCATATCGGCGGTATTTTTTATCTCTACATCAAAATCCTGCTCGACAACATCAAAATACTTGGATATCACGCTAATAATATCCCTGCGAAGCATTTCCATTATATTGCTTGAAGGCGACGTCCCCGCCCGGTCATGAATAAGGACAAGTTTTAAGCGTTCTTTCGCAATGCTGCCGGAGCTTTTTTTTCTGTGAATCATAATATACCCCCTTATTTCACTCCAAACAGCTTTTTGAACACCGATGCCAAGCCGCCGTCGTCTTCTATGTCGTTCATAGGCACATTTTCCCCCAGTATCCGCCTGGTAATGTTTCTATACGCCTTTCCGGCGGGCGCTTTATCATTGGTTACAATGGGTTCCCCCATATTGGAGGATTTAATTATTCTTTCGTCTTCCGGCACCACGCCTATAAGCTCTATGCCTAAAATATCAAGCGTGTCGTCAAGCGCAAGCATATCGCCTTTCTTTACCAAATCTATGCGCATACGGTTTACCAGAAGGTAGCAATCGTCAATGCCCGCGGCCGATAAAAGGCCTATTATTCTGTCGGCGTCACGCACCGCGGAAACCTCCGGCACCGTTACGACAATGGCCGATTTCGCGCCGGCAATAGCGTTTTTAAACCCCTGCTCTATGCCCGCGGGGCAATCTATTATTATATAATCGACTTCTTCCTCAAGCTCCGCCACGAGCTTTTTCATCTGCTCGGGAGTTAAAGACATCTTATCGCGCGTCTGCGCGGCCGGTATAAGGAAAAGCCCGTCATAACGCTTATCCTTTATCAGCGCCTGCTTTAACCGGCACGTGCCCTCCACAACATCCACAAGGTCGTATACTATTCTGTTTTCAAGCCCGAGAACCACATCCAAATTCCTAAGACCGATATCGGTATCTATAAGTACAACCTTTTTACCCTGTCTGGCAATACCCGCGCCTAAGTTGGCAACGGTCGTAGTTTTCCCCACACCGCCTTTGCCCGATGTAACTACAATGACGTTCTGCATATACTTGTCCTCCAATTATTTATCGCGTTCTCCCGCTATGTTCGTTTCTGCGGTTTTAATGGACGAATCACGATACTTTCTTTTTTATATTCGGCAATCTCCGGAACCTCGCCTTTCTGCTCCGCCGGAAACACGGCGATTCTGCCGCTGATTCGCAATTGTTTGGGCACAAGGCAATTCGCCGCGACCACAACATCGTCTCGCCCCGTCGCGCCGGCATGGGCAAGCCCCCGCAGCGTGCCCATAACCGCTATGCTGCCTCCGGCTATAATTTCGGCTCCGTCGTTTACGTCTCCTAACACCACAACGTCTCCCTCGCACTCTATCCGCTGCCCGCCGCGCAGGGTATGCGCCACAAAAACGCTCTTTGCCGCGAAACAATCAGATACGAGAGTAATTCGCCGCGCGTCGTTTGGCGGCATATCTTTATGCTCAGCTTTTTTTGCTTCTTCAAAACGCTGTTCCATCTCGTCGTCAAAAACAACGTTTGTTATGCCGTAATCCATTTTAAAAAGCCGCAGCAGCTCATTTTTTTGCGCGACAGAAAAACTTTTTCCGCTTACCACAACCTTAGGGTCGGCTCCCTCAAAGAAATGCCTGTGACGGGACATCTTTTCGCTTATGGCAAGCTTAATATTGTTATACGAAGCGGACGACTTTATGGCGACCTGCAAAACGCCGCCCGATTTTCCTTTTATTGTTACCGCCATAATTTCCTCACAAAAAACTTCATAGCAAACATGATTCGATAAACACGGCTCTTTTTCCTGCCTGACGCGATTTTTTATAAGCGGCGTTATATATTAATCGCCCGCTATTGAGCGAGCGTTCCCGCCTGGGGAATCGTCTGCTCGGCGACGACCAGTTTCCTGTCGAGATAATAGCCGACTATATCGCGCGCCACAGCTATGGACATTCCGCCCGCGTAACCGTGCGGAACATATACGACCACAACTATTTCGGGCTCTTCATATGGAGCGAAACATACAAACCAACTGTTGTTTTCAAGGTCTATTGTTGAAACCTGCGCGGTACCCGTCTTTCCGCCGATTTCATTTCTGTATTTAAAACCGTCAAAATATTTCGTTGCGGTGCCGTCCTCTCCGGATACAACCTTTTGCATTCCAAGCTTTATGGCGTCAAAGTATTCTTTGGGAGCGTCAATCTTATTGAAAACCACGGGTTGCTTTTCCATAACAACGGAGCCGTCGTGATTTACCACCTTGCCTACAACATGGGTCTCGTATACCGTCCCGCCGTTTACAAGCGCCGCAACGTACCTGGCAACCGCTATGGGCGTTATCTGTATATAACCTTGCCCCATGCCGGAGGTTATTGTCATTATCGGGGTCCACCGCAGTTCGTCAATATAGTCCGTAATATCCCTGTCCCATCCGTTGGCGCGGGATATTTTTTCGGATATACGCAGATTATCCGCTAAAACGCTTCGCACATGGTCTCCCATGGAAAGACCGTCTTTATCCTTCAATATGCCTCTGTCGCTCTCGTCAGGCTTCCATTCTATGCCCGCGAGATATACAAGCTCTTCAGATGTTTTTTGAATAACGTCCTCATCGTATTCAACATCCCGCGATTCCTCAATCTTTTTTATTATTTCTTTTATGCGCCTTTGTACGAGTATCGGTATGGAAGTGGCCTGTTTGTCAATTTCCTTCTCGGAATCAAAAAGTATCTGCTGGCTGCCTATCTGTCCTATTGCCTCGCTTGAAAGTTCTATTCCTGTGGAAGAAGCCAGCCCGAATTCCTTGCCCCATTTTTCGAGCGTGCTCATGCCGAGCCCGTCGGCAACCGTAAAGAAAAAGTAGTTGCAGCTGTTCTGCAGCCCTTCAACTATTGTCTGATTCGCGTGCTTTGATGTGTTTTTCTGCCAGCACCTTGGCGCTTTTCCGTAACGTACGTATTTATCAAACGGGCTTTTATCGTCAATCCTTGTCTCAAGCGTAATTACATTTTCCATCAGCCCGCCCATTCCGGTAACCATTTTAAAAATCGATCCGGGCGTGGCGCGGCTCGATACCGCCTTATTAAACAGCGGCGCCGAGGGATCGTTCTTCAGCAGCTCATAATCCTTAGAGTTTATACCGCCCACAAACAAGTTTAAATCATAGCTTGGGTAGCTGCCCATAGCCAAAACATCGCCTGTATGAACGTCAAGAACAACCGCCGCGCCGGATTCCGCAAGCCGAAGCTCGCTTATGTCTTTAATGTTCTTGTACTCCTTGCTTTTTTTGCTTTCGTACAGATTTATCTGTTCTTTATTAATCTCCGGAATATTCCTAGCAAGCGATTCCTCAAGCGCAAGCTGAAGCGGTATATCAATTGTCAGCATCACATTATGCCCCTGTTTTGGCTCTGTCGCCGAAAGTATATTGTGAACAACGGAATTCTTGTCAACCTCAACCACTTTAACGCCCTGCCGCTCGGAATTGTTGCCCGTCAGGTATTCCTCCATAGACTGTTCGATGCCTTCAACGCCTATAAGGTCGTCCACGCTGTAGCCGCGCTGCTGATATATACCCGGTTCTTTATCCGTGCCCCATCCTTTTTCGGTTATACGGCCAAGATAGCCTATGGTGTGCGCCGCGACATTCGCGCGCGGGTAAATACGCACCGTGCTGTCCTCCACGCTCATGCCCGTAAGCTCCGCGGCAAAAGTGCTTATCTCGGCGACTGTCTGTATGCTGACATCGTATGCTATATCGACGGGCTTATACGCCAGCCATGTGTTTAGCTGTACATCCTGCCAGATAGAAAGCACCTTTCTGACCTGCGTATAACTCATTTCAGCCGGTATCTGATACCTGTTTCTCAAAAAAAGGTAAATTTCTTCAGGAGAGCGTTTATCGCCCACATACATATCGGCGCGCCATTTTTTTTCGCGTTTAGCTTTATTCTCCTCGTTTGTGATTCCAAAATCAAAATAGTACTCATCTTTTGTCTCATCGTATTGAATGACGAATGTGTCGACGGTTTTACCGCCGTTATTTTCTATAATCTCTATGGCGTTTATTATTATTTCCGTGTACAATGCCCTGTCGGTCTCGGTGTTTTTTGTAGGATCGCGATAAAACTGAACGTTGAACGCTTTTTGGTCGTAAGCAAGCGGAAGACCGTTACGGTCTAATATGCTGCCTCTGGCGCCGGATATTGTTATTCTGCGCTCCGTAAGCGCGGTAACTTTACTCGCGTATTCTTCGCCCTTAACTATCATAAGCTGAATCATCTGAACAAGAAGAACGATAAAAAGCGCCGCCGTGACAGCGCCATATGCAAAAAAACGGCTCTTGAAATTATATTTCATTGTTCACTCCCGATAACAAACTCCCGCCACCGTATTTGCATTATAACATAAATGCTTAAAAAACGTGCAAGTAATTAATGTTTTGTTCAACAGATACGCGGGTTTTGCCGCCGGTTGTTATTATATCCAAATGTTTAACGCAATATAAAATTGCTATTGATGTGCAAACCATTTATAATGTATTTTATAAACAAAGGGGTGTGGTAAATATGGCGGCTAAATATACAAATGAAGATATCTTAAAATTGATTGAGCAAAACGATGTCAAGTTTATAAGGCTCCAGTTCACCGACGTGTTCGGCATACTTAAGAATGTTTCGATTACCACAAAACAATTAGAGAGGGTTCTAAAGCACGGCTGCATGTTCGACGGCTCTTCCATAGACGGTTTTGCGCGCATTGAAGAATCGGATATGCTTTTGCTGCCTGACCCGGATACTTTTACTGTTTTCCCCTGGCGGCCGCGTCCCGGCAAAGTCGCCCGTCTTATATGCGATGTTTATACGGCGGACAGAATTCCTTATCAGGGGTGCCCGCGCAATGTGCTTAAAAAAATGCTTAAGCAAACGGCGGACTTAGGCTATTCGATAAATGTCGGCCCCGAATGTGAGTTTTTCCTTTTCCATACCGATTCGGAGGGCAAACCGACGACAATCACACAAGACGAGGGCGGATATTTTGATCTCGCTCCCATTGACAAGGGCGAGGACGCGCGACGTGATATATGTCTTGCTCTTGAGGAGATGGGTTTCGAAATAGAAACGTCTCATCACGAGGTTGCCGAGGGACAGCATGAAATAGATTTTAAATACGGCGACGCGCTTTTGGCCGCCGATAATATTATGACCTTTAAGATAGTCGTTAAAAGCATCGCTTCGCAGCATGGGCTGTACGCGACATTTATGCCAAAGCCCATATACGGCATATGCGGCAGCGGAATGCACACAAATCTTTCGTTACACACAAACGGGGGCAACGCGTTCTATGATAAGAACGGCGAGCTTGAACTGTCAGCCGTCGCGTATAACTACATCGCGGGAGTAATGAAGCATATAAAGTCTATTGTGGCCGTCTCCAACCCGACCGTCAATTCATACAAGCGCCTTGTGCCCGGCTATGAAGCGCCGTGCTATGTCGCCTGGTCAGGTAAAAACAGAAGCCCCCTCATTCGTATACCGGTTTCAAGGGGCTCCGGAACACGAATAGAAGTCCGCAGCCCGGACCCCACATGCAACCCGTATCTTACAATTGCCCTGCTTTTGGCTGCCGGTCTTGACGGCATAAAAAACAATTTGGCGCCGCCCCCTGCCGTAAACAAAAATATTTATCGTATGACCGACGATGAAAAATCCGCGCTTGGAATATCAAGCCTGCCCGCCAGCTTGTATGACGCGCTTATGGAATACCGTAAAAGCGACTTGGTGAAAGCTACATTGGGAGAGCATATATTCAATACCTTTTACGAATCGAAAGCGAAAGAGTGGGATTGCTACCAAAAGACCGTTCATCCGTGGGAGATAAAGCAGTACCTCACAAAATATTAATTAAAGCATTAAATCTTACCCTTAATATTTGTTATAAACCTTAATGGTTTTTAATGGCGATTATAAGCCCGAAAACCATAAGGTTTTTTTATATTATCAAATAAGTATACTATATTGCGCCAAAAGTAATAAAAAATAATGTTTTTTCGGATAATATGCAATTTTCCCGTTTCAATTTGATTTTTTTTGACGATAAAGTATATAACGGTTTCTAAGCCTTAATAACAAAAATACTGCATCATATATAGGAGGATAAAATGTCGAGATTAAGAGATCTTAATACCGGTCGTAAAATTATATTGGCTTTTTTGCTTGTCATTATAATTTTCGTTATTGTGGGTTTCATCGGTGACTCAACGCTAATCATAATAAGCGCTTTGATATCACTGGCGTTAGGGGTGCTTTTAAGCAGATCTGTCGGAAAAATGATAAAGCGCACTTCCAGCCAGCTTGATATGCTTGCGAAAGGTGAAAAGGTTACTGTTCTTGAAACCGGAAGGTTCAGCGGTGACTTTAAAAATATCGCTAATAATGTCAACTCAATAGACGCGTCTTTAAAACGTATGGTAGATGATGTTGACGCTTTGGTGAAAGCGGGATCTTCGGGTATGTTGTCAACCCGTGCCGACACAACAAAGCATAAGGGCGTATTCCAAGACATAATTAACAGTTTTAATAAATCGCTTGATGCCTACATCGCACCTATCGACGAGACTGTTGCAGTAATTATTAATGAGTTCCAGAAGGGCAACCTTAAGGCCAATATTACCGGCAATTATTTTGGAGACCATGCAAGCATAAAAAATGCTCTTAATGATACCGTCGCCACCATCCACGGTTATGTAAGCGAAATATCAGACGTGCTCTCCCTTGTTGCGCAAGGTGATCTTACCGCGGAGATTACATCAGAATACCGCGGAGACTTCGTAATTCTTAAAAATTCAATCAACAGCATAATATCTTCCTTTAACTCGTTGCTGTCCGATTTTCTTATGGCCGCGAAACAAGTGGCCGCGGGCGCTCAGCAGGTTTCAGGCACCAGCCAGATAATATCCCACGGCGCTACCGAACAGGCAACCTCTATAGAACAGCTTACTGCTTCGACGTCCCAGATTGCGTCGCAAACACGCCAGAACGCCGAGGACGCCGTCAAAACAAGCAGTTTGTCCGTTGAGGTTAAAAACAGCGCTCAGGACGGCGACAGCAAAATGGCGGCGATGCAGGAGGCAATGAACGACATACGCTCATCGTCCGAGAATATTTCGAAGATTATAAAAGTGATTGACGATATCGCATTCCAAACGAATATTCTTGCGCTTAATGCCGCCGTTGAGGCTGCCCGCGCGGGCGTACACGGAAAAGGCTTTGCCGTTGTCGCCGAGGAAGTGCGTAATCTTGCGGCGCGTAGCGCGGCCGCCGCGGAGCAGACCACAACGCTTATCGAAAACTCCGTCAATATGGTTAAGGCCGGTAACGCAATCGCGGATGATACGGCAAGCGCTCTTCGTAAAATTGTCGACGGCTCCGAAACGGCGGTTACGCTTGTGGGTGGCATCGCAACCGCCTCAAACCAGCAAGCAACTGCTATAATGCAGATAAACAAGGGTATAGAACAGTTATCGGAGATAGTACAAAGCAACTCCGCCTCCGCGCAGGAGACCGCCGCCGCGGCCGAGCAACTCTCAAGCCAAGCGCAAATGCTTCAGCAGATGGTGATACGGTTTAACCTTAAGGACATAGCCGCGCAAAAAGTTCCGGTAAAAAAGGCTGCGCCCGTTAAACATACGGCAAAAACCGCTGCCGTAAACGCCGCCGCCGATACTGATAAACCCGCCTCCAAGGATATAGCGGAAGATTTCCACGAGGATTTTTCTGAAGATTTTCCGGAAGACTTCCCCGAGGATTTCCCTGAGGATTTTGACGAGTCCGTAACTGACACAGAAGATACCGCCGCTCCTTCCGGAGACATTGCCGAGGACAGCAATGAAACAACGGAAAGCGTTGATGATTACGACGGTGAGAATATCTTTGCGGCCGAGGATTTCGACCAATACGAGGACACATCTGATCTCTTCATCGATGATGATGATTTTGGCAAATACTAGTAGTCATTTTTACGGTCAACGCCTCGTCCGCCAGGACGGGGCTCTTTTTTTCGCAGAGACGAATATTTTGCGCAGTCCCTTTTTGGGTACACTGAAAAAAGTAATATGAACATATATTCTTATTAAGGGGTTGCTATGTGGGATAAAATTGCCGCTTCGGCCGCGTTGGTTATTGGCGCGTTTGCGCTGCTTATAGTAATAACAGTTGTTTTGATTATTATGGAGCATAAGGATAATAAAAATATCTCCGTGCGCCTTGAGGCGATACGGTACCAAAAAACAAATAGGGCAGCTTAAAAAAATTTAAGCTGTACGTGAGCCGGTCTATCTTTAGGCATGGCATACACCAGCATACTGTACTTTTCTCTTAAATTCTTTATGGTACGGTTTAGCCGCGCATTATACTCATTGTACGCATCTTTGTCGGAATAAAGTTTATTCACCAGTCTGTATTCCGACGGAAAATACCGGCTCATTTTTTCAAAAAAACCGCGTCTCGTAGATGTTTTTAGATTAAGTCCGCCCGTTAGAACATAATTTGCGCCCGCATCCCTGGCTGCGCAAAACACTTCTTCAAGGCTGTGCCCGCCGCTTGTTAAAAAAGGTATTACAGGCATAAGATGAACTCCGCACGAAATCCCTTCATCGCGAAGACTACGCACCGCCGCTATCCGCGCACGCGCGGAAGACGCTTTTGGTTCTATTAAGCTTGCGATGTTTTCATCAAGTGTTGTTATAGTAAACGCTGCTGATAATCCTCCGGCGTTGCTGACGCTGTAAAGCTGCTCTATATCACGCAGTATAAGCGCGGACTTTGTGCAAATAATTGTCGGTATACCGTACTGCGCCAGCAATGAGAGCACCGCGGGCATAAGTTTGTACTTGCGTTCCGCGGGCTGATAACTGTCGGTGACCCCTCCAATATTTACGGTTTCGCGCTTAAAACGCGGCAGCTCCCGCTTCAGCGCATCGGCAATATTAGTCTTTGCGTATACCTCGTCATAAAAACTGCCGGCGCCAATATATTCGTGAGAATATGGAGCGTAGCAGTATATACAGCCATGAGCGCATCCGCGGTATACGTTTATATCATATTTGTACGGCAGCCATTTTGAATTATGCCGGTGAAGCGCCGTTTTACATGTGGTTTCTATTACGCGGTACATACGTTTATTATACGCCTTAACGCCTGCCTGCCGCAACAA
>CAZPHS010000027.1:0-24841 GCA_964586785.1 uncultured Christensenellaceae bacterium | reverse complement strand
GGCGGCGTAACGCGGGCGCGAAACTTTAAGTTTTTGGCCGTTCCCGCGCTTATACCGACATACCAAAAAGGCGGAGAAGCTTTCCGCTCCCCCGCCTTGCAGGCTTTTCTTTATACCAATTAATACATTCCCGGCATTCCGCCGCCGCCGCCCGGCATAGGCGGAGCCTTCTCTTCGGGTATATCCGTAACTATGCTCTCCGTGGTAAGCAGCATCGAAGCTATGGAAGCCGCGTTCTGCAGAGCGCTGCGGGTAACCTTCGTCGGGTCTATTATGCCCTTTTCCACAAGGTCGCCGTATTCGTTCACAGCAACATCATAACCAAAGTTCTGATCGTTAGCGCTTTTAATTTTCTCCACAATAACGCTGCCTTCAAGACCGGCGTTCGACGCAATCTGGCGAACCGGTTCCTCAAGCGCGCGCAGAACAATCTGCATACCCGTCTTTATATCCCCTTCGCTTTTCGCGATTTCCTTAGCGACGGCTTTTGCCGCGTAAAGCGGCGCTATCCCGCCGCCCGGAACTATTCCTTCCTCTACCGCCGCGCGGGTTGCCGCAAGCGCGTCCTCTATGCGCATTTTGTTTTCTTTCATTTCCGTTTCGGTTGCGGCGCCTACTTGTATAACGGCTACGCCTCCGGCAAGCTTGGCAAGGCGTTCCTGCAATTTTTCACGGTCGTAGTCGGAAGTGGTCTCTTCAATCTGAGCCTTTATGGAATTTATGCGCGCCTTTATCTCGGACGGGTCTCCCGCGCCTTCAACAATTGTGGTGTTCTCTTTGTCCACCTTAATCTGGCGGGCTTTACCCAGCATCTCCATTTTCGCTTCTTTCAGCTCAATTCCTATTTCCTCAGATATAACCTGCCCGCCGGTGAGAATGGCTATATCCTGAAGCATGGCCTTGCGCCTGTCCCCAAAGCCCGGGGCTTTAACCGCAACGCATGTGAAAGTTCCGCGGAGCTTGTTGACGACCAGTGTGGCAAGCGCTTCGCCCTCAACCTCTTCGGCTATAATAAGCATTTTCTTGCCGAGCTGCACTACCTGTTCTAGTATTGGCAGTATCTCCTGCACGTTGGAAACCTTTTTGTCTGTGATAAGTATAAGCGGATCGTCGAGAACGGCTTCCATTTTGTCGGGGTCGGTAACCATGTAAGCGGAAGCATAGCCGCGGTCAAACTGCATTCCTTCCACAACGGCCAGCTCGGTCTTCATCGTTTTGCTTTCCTCAACGGTTATAACGCCGTCGTTGCCCACCTTCTCCATGGCCTCCGCTATAAGCTTGCCGGTCTCTTCATCGTCGGCTGAAATTGCCGCCACCTGCGCTATCGCCGTGGTGCCCGATATGGGTTTGGACATTTCTTTAAAGCTGTCTACCGAAATTTCCGTAGCTTTTAAAATACCCTTTTTAATTCCCATGGGATTTGCGCCCGCAGCCACGTTTTTAAGCCCTTCGCGTATTATAGCCTGCGCGAAAAGCGTGGCGGTAGTCGTGCCGTCTCCGGCTACGTCGTTTGTTTTTGTCGCCACTTCTTTAACAAGCTGAGCGCCCATATTCTCAAACGGGTCCTCAAGCTCTATCTCTTTAGCAATCGTCACGCCGTCGTTGGTTATAACCGGCGAGCCGAATTTTTTGTCCAGCACTACGTTTCTGCCCTTAGGCCCGAGCGTAACCTTTACCGTATCCGCAAGCTGATTAACTCCCGTTTCGAGAAGTCTTCTTGCCTCTTCGCCATATTTGATTTGTTTAGCCATTGATATATCCTCCTTAATAGTCGATTATTCCAGTGTGGCAAGCAGGTCGCTCTGGCGCACTATAATGTACTCCTCGCCGTCAACCTTAACTTCCGTACCCGCGTACTTGGAGTACAAAACCTTCTGCCCGGGTTTTACGCTCATCGTTACTTCCTTACCGTCAACCATGCCTCCGGGGCCCACCGCTATAACTTCCGCCGTTTGCGGCTTCTCCTTGGCGCTGCCTGTCAAAACGATACCGCTCTTTGTGGTCTCCTCGCTTTCAAGGCTCTTGATTACAACTCTGTCGCCCAATGGTTTTATGGACATAATAAAAACCTCCTTAAGATTATCAGTATTTATTTAATGATTTCTTTGTTGTTAGCACTCATCATGATTGAGTGCTAACAGTGTTTATCATAATATATAAGATAAATGATGGCAAACCCCGTAATATCGTGTTTTAGCTCCGAATCCGTCGTAGTATGCGTTTGTATTGATATATCTCTCATTATATGCGGGAACCGCTTTAAATCTCTCTATTTTATATTATGTAAATTTTTCGGGTAAAAACGGCAGGACTTTTTGTTTTGCCGTGGAAATAATTATAGACCTCTTAAAACCGTTGCGGATATTTTGTTTTATTATCCGTATTTGGTTTATCAAATAAAGGCGGCGCGGCAAAGCCGCGCCAACCGTTGGGCTCGTTCATTTTTTTACGCGCGGTTTTTGCGCGATTTAGGAGCAGTAAAGCATGGACAAGTGGGATAAGCGATTCATGGACCTAACCGAGACCATTTCAAAATGGTCCAGCTGTTTTAAAGACAACCGCAATATAGGCGCCGTTATAGTCAGAAACAAGCGCATACTGACGACGGGATATAACGGGGCGCCCGCGGGCATAAAAAGCTGCAAGGAAAAGGGCGAGTGCCTGCGCATAAAAAACGGCATAGAATCCGGCAAGCGGCACGAGATGTGCTACGCCATACACGCCGAGCAAAACGCCATCATACAGGCCGCCAAAATAGGCGTGTGTATAGACGGCGCAACTCTCTACTGCACCCACCAGCCCTGCGTAATATGTTCTAAAATGATAGTAAACGCCGGTATAACGCGCGTTGTTTACAAAAACCCGTACCCCGACGCTTTTTCGCAGGAAATATTGAAAGAAGCGGGCGTAAAGCTTATACGATACGAGGGCTGACACCGGCGCGTCCGCGCTTAATATACACAATATCTATTGATAATATCGCCTTTTTAGAGTAATATAATGTGGTGTACGGATGTTTGTACACCACATTTTGTGATTAAATGAAGGGGATATTTATGTCCAGCAATTACAGCGCCGGAGATATACAAGTGCTTGAAGGTCTTGACGCCGTGCGCAAGCGCCCCGGTATGTATGTCGGCTCCACAGGTCAAAAAGGGCTGCATCATCTGCTTTGGGAAATAGTTGACAACTCGGTTGACGAGGCGGTGAACGGCTATGCCGATTCAATAGACGTTACCCTGCACGAAGATTTTTCCGTAACGGTGGAGGATAACGGGCGCGGCATACCCGTGGGGCTTCATCCGGAGCTTAAGGTTTCCGGAGTAGAGGTGGTGTTTACGCAGCTGCACGCGGGCGGCAAGTTCGGCAACGGCTCTTACGCGTACGCGGGAGGTCTGCACGGCGTGGGAGCGTCGGTCGTAAACGCGCTTTCAAAATGGCTGGAGGCGACTGTTTATGTAAACGGCAAAGCGTACACGCAGCGTTTTGAAAGCCGTGTAAAAAGCGGCAAAATAGAAAGCGGACGCCCCGCGACGCCGCTTGAGCCGGCGGGGGCGGCAAAAAACCGCGGAAGCAAAATCACTTTTTTGCCGGACGAGCGGGTGTTTGAAACAATATCGATGAGCTACGATACCGTCGCTTCGCATCTTCGCGTGCTTTCGTTTCTCGGAAAAGGCCTTAAAATAACGCTTACGGACGAACGTGTTAAAAAAGACGGACGACCCAAAAAAGAAGTGTTCGATTCCAAGGGCGGCATAGTGGATTTTGTTCAGTACCTCAATTCCGAAAAAACGCTTCTTCATAAAACGCCTATATTTTTTGACGGGGAGCGCGGGGACATACGCGTTGAGATTGCGCTGCAATATAACGACACATACAACGAAAACATAGTGTCTTTCGTTAATAATATATTGACAGCCGACGGCGGCACGCATGTATCCGGATTCAAGGCGGCTCATACCAAAGTGATGAACGAATACGCGCGCACCGCGGGTTTGCTTAAAGAGGGCGACAGCAATCTTTCGGGAGACGATTACCGCGAAGGCATGTGCGCCGTTATAAGCGTGCGTATGAAAGACGCGCAATTTGAAGGCCAAACCAAGGCCAAGCTTGGCAATACTGATGTTAAAACGGTTATGGAAAGCATTGTGCAGGATAAGCTCTCGTTATTTTTTGCCGACCTTAACAACACCGCTATCGCCACCGAGCTTGTGGGCAAGGCGGTAAAAGCCGCAAAAGCCAGGGAAGCGGCGACAAAAGCAAAAAAGCTGGAACGTCAGCGCAGCAAGCTTGAGGGCGCTCCTCTGGTGGGAAAGCTTTCAAGCTGCTCCGGCCGCGACGCCTCAAAGAACGAGCTTTTTATAGTGGAGGGAGACAGCGCGGGCGGCAGCGCCAAGCAGGGGCGCGACAGGCGTTTTCAGGCGATACTTCCTTTACGCGGCAAGCCGCTTAACGTAGAAAAAAAGCGGCTAGACCAGGTTATAGAAAACGACGAGTTCCGCTCTATTATAACGGCTTTAGGGACAGGCTTTGACGGCGTTTTTGAGGAGGACGACCTAAAATACCATAAAGTAATTATACTTGCCGACGCCGACCAGGACGGCGCCCACATACGCGCAATACTTCTTACTTTTTTCTACCGCTATTTTAAAGACCTTTTGACCGCCGGACATATATACATAGGGCGTCCTCCGCTGTACCGCGTTTACAAGGGCGCGAAATCGATGTACGCGTACACCGAGGCAGACCTTAAAGCAGCCCGTCAGGAATTTGGCGGCGACGCGAATGTTCAGCGCTACAAGGGGCTTGGGGAGATGAACCCCGAGCAGCTTTGGGAAACGACTATGGACCCGTCAAGGCGCAAGCTTTACCGCGTGGAGCTTGACGACGCGGCGGAGGCCGAGAGGCTTGTTACGCTGCTTATGGGAGACAAACCCGAACCGCGCAAGCTTTATATTTCAGAGCACGCCAATTTCAACCGGGAAGACAGTTTTTACAGGGAGAAGGTGGAATCGCATGGCTGAAAATCTAAAAGTCAGTGAAATCACGCCGGTTTCAATGAGCGGAATGATGCACGATTCAATGATACCGTTCGCGGAATACGTAATTATGGACAGGGCGCTGCCAAGGGTTGAGGACGGCTTAAAGCCCGTTCAAAGGCGTATACTTTACACCATGATGGAGCTTGGCTTAACGCCCGACAAACCCCACAGGAAATCCGCGAGGATTGTCGGCGATACCCTCGGCAAATATCACCCGCACGGAGACAAGGCCGTCTACGACGCCATGGTGCGCATGGCGCAGGATTTTGTTATGCGCGCGCCGCTCGTTTCCGGCCACGGCAATTTCGGCAGCATGGACGGCGACAGCGCCGCCGCCATGAGATACACCGAGGCGAGGCTGTCCCCCATCGCCATGGAAATGCTTGCTCATATAGAGAAAGATACCGTGCGCTTTGGCTTTAACTTTGACGATACCATGAAAGAACCAAAGATGCTGCCGGCTCGCTTTCCCAACCTTTTGGTAAACGGAGCGGCGGGCATAGCCGTAGGGCTCGCGACAAACATACCGCCTCACAATCTGCGCGAGGTTATAGACGGCGTTATAGCGCGTATAAGAAATCCAAAGCTTACTTTAGGCGGGCTTATGGACATAATACCCGGGCCGGACTTTCCTACGGGGGGATATCTGCTTGGGCTTGACGGGCTGCGCGAGGCTTACGAAACCGGACGCGGCAAAATTGTCATGCGCGCCAAAACAAGCGTCGAGAAAGGCGCCGCCGGTAAATCCCTTATAGTTATCTCTCAGATGCCGTATCAGGTGAACAAAGCGGCAATGCTTGAAAAAATACTGGCGGTAACGGAGCAGAAAAAAGAGATGTTCGCCGGAATAGCGGATATACGCGACGAGTCAGACCGCAGCGGCATACGCGCCGTTATCGAGGTGCGCAAGGATTACGACCCGAAAATAATACTAAACTGCCTTTATAAGTATTCCGATTTACAGACCACTTTCGGTATTAACATGGTATGCATAGCGGACGGACAGCCAAAGCAGCTTCCGCTTATGGATATAATAGATCACTACATACGCTTCCAGAAGGAGATAGTGACAAGGCGCACCGAGTACGACCTTGAAAAGGCGCGGCAGCGCGCGCACATACTGGAAGGGCTTATTACGGCGGTTGAAAACATCGATGAGATAATAAAAATAATACGCGGCTCGTCGTCTCCGCGGCAGGCAAGAGATAAGCTTACAGAGCGCTTTGAGCTAACGCAGACACAAGCCCAGGCTATACTCGATATGCGGCTCGCGAGGCTTACCGCGCTTGAGATTGAGGCGCTGCGGAAGGAATACGCGTTTATACGCGAAACAATAGAGCGGCTTGAGCAGATACTCGCCTCGCCGCGAAAGCTTTTAAACGTCATAATTAACGAGCTTGAGTCGATAAAACAAAAATACGGCGACGAGCGCCGCACCAAAATACTGGAGATAAGCCACGAGATTGAGATAAACGAAGACGAGTATAAATCAGTCGAGGAATGCGTTTTAATGCTTACCTCGGGCGGTTTTTTAAAGCGTGTGGCGCAAAAATCATTTCAAAAATCGGCTCTCGGCGAAAGCGAAAGCATAAGGTGCATAATACAGTCCGCCACCGACAGGCGCGTGCAGATATTCACAAGCCGCGGCGGCTTGTACACGCTGCCCGCCGCCGACATACCCGACTGCAAGCCGCGCGATAAGGGAAAGCCCCTCTCCGCGATACTCGCGGGCGTAGGCGCGGACGAGCAGATAGTCGGGTTGTTCTCGATATCAAAATACAGCGGCGCCGATGTGTTTTTCGCGACGCGCGGCGGTCAAATAAAACGCACAAAGCTTGAAGAATACGATGTGCGCAACAAGAAAACAATAGCGTGCGGGCTTGGCGAAAATGACAGCGTCATTTCCGTAACCCTCCAAGAGGGTGAAGGCGATTGGCTCGCGGTAAGCAAAAATGGTATGGCAGTGCGTTTTTCATCGGCGGATGTTCCCGCTATGGGACGCGCCGCAAAAGGCGTTAAGGCAATGCAGCTTTCAAAGGAAGACCGCGTTGTTATGGCGTCTCCCGTAGGCGAGCAGTATGATGTTGCTTTCTTTACCGATTTAGGCTACGCTAAACTGACAAAAGCGTATTGCTTCGAGACGCAAAGGCGCGGCGGAAAAGGCGTTAAAGCGATTACGCTGCTAAAGAACGGCTCTACCGGAACCTGTGTCGCGGCGGCGCTTTGCACCTTAGGACCGTGCGGTATGCTCGTTACGCTAAAATCCGGCCAGACGTTCTCCTTATCGACGGAGCAGCTTGCGCGCGGTGACAGGAATTCGAAAGGCGGCTCCGCCGTTCTTGCCGTGATGGGCGATACCGTTGTATCCGCGGTGCGTTCGCTGCTCGCGTAGCTAAAAAACGTCCCTTTAAAGGAGCGTTTTAAGGGAATACTTAAAAAAGCCGGCATAACGCAAAGCCGGCGGTCGGCCGCTTTTGCTGACGCGTTATATTATATATTTAATGGGAGGTGTGTTTTATGGTTGAACAGATATTTAAACTGTCAAGAGGTAACAAGAAGGCTGTGGAGAAGGTGGTTTTCGATGACAACCTGCACTATCTGCACATGGTGTTTAACAAAGATGAAGGGCTCCCCGAACACTTTTCAAATTCGAATGTTTATATGACCGTTGTTCGCGGAAAACTTTCCATTGCCTTGAATGATCAGCGGATTCATGAATATGAGGACGGCACACTGCTGAAAATTCCGTTTCAAACAAAAATGAACGTCAAAAACCTGCATGAGGAAACTTTAGAGCTTATCGTTGTAAAGGCGCCCGCTCCTAAAAACTAGTACGCGTAAAAAAACTGATAAAGGAGAAATCATCAAATGAAAAGACACGTGAAAAACAATGTATACTGGGTTGGGAAAGTAGATTGGGAGCTTCAAAAATTCCATGGAAACGAATACTCGACGCACAAAGGTTCAACTTATAATTCCTATCTGATACAAGAAGAAAAAACGGTACTTATTGATACCGTCTGGGCTCCTTTCGCGGAGGAATTCGCCGACAACCTCGCTAAGGAAATTGATTTGAACAAAATAGATTTTATTATAGCCAATCATGGAGAGGTTGACCACAGCGGCGCTCTGCCCGCGATTTTAAAGCGCATACCCGACAAACCGATTTATTGTACCGCTAACGCGGTTAAATCATTAAAAGGCCAATATCATAAGGATTGGAACTTTAATGTCGTTAAAACCGGAGATACAATCGACATAGGCAACGGAAAAGAGCTTATTTTTGTTGAAATGAGTATGCTGCACTGGCCGGACAGCATGGCGACATATATGACTAAGGATAATATACTATTCAGCAACGACGCGTTCGGCCAGCATTTGGCCACAGAAAAAATGTTTAACGATCAGGTCGATCAATGTGACCTGTTCAACGAGGCCGTCAAGTATTACGCGAACATACTGACGCCCTTCAGCGCTATATTAAGGGATAAGCTTGATAAAATAAGCGCGCTTGGGCTCCCCATAGATATGATTGCTACAAGCCACGGCGTTATATGGCGCGACAATCCCATACAAATTGTCGATCAATACGCCAAATGGGCAAACAACTATAAGGAAAATCAAATTACCGTTATCTACGATACCATGTGGAACGGAACAAAATTGCTCGCCGAGAAGATAGCGCAGGGCATAAGGCGGGCAGACCAGGACGTTGTCGTTAAAGTTTATAATCTTGCCAAAAGCGACGAAAACGATGTTATAACCGAGGTCTTTAAGTCTAAAACCGTAGTTATAGGTTCGCCTACAATGGCAAACAGCGTTTTGCATTCGACGGCGGGGTTTATTCATCTTATGAAACAGCTTAAATTCAAAGGCAAAAAAGCCGCGGCTTTTGGATGTTACGGCTGGAGCGGCGAGTCCGTAAAAGTATTAAACGAGTTAATGGAAAACGCGGGTTTTGAAATTGTGTCGGAGGGATATAAAAACCAATGGAATCCTAACGACGAGTCTCAAGCTAAAGCTTTGGATTTTGGAAGCGCAATAGCCAAGTTATAAAAAGAAAACCTCACGCGCGCCGGCTAAAAAACAGCGCGCGGCAAACTTTTCAGCGTCTTATTCTGTAGCTGTACTGCGGCTTGCGGCGTTTTGTCATGCGGCGCCTGCCGCTTTTTTTCATTGTGAGCAGCCTTACGACAATAAAGGCAATCAGCCCGACGGGAATAAGCGCCCACATCCATACCAGCCCTTTTTCTCTCGGGGGTATAATAACATCGGGGGGCTTTGGCGTCATTGTAACAACGGGCTGATCCTCGGTGCCTATGTCCGCGCCCGCTTCGTACACGTCCCGCGTCGCGATAAGGCTTCCCTCGTAAATTACGTCCCCCGTATTCACGCTTACATATTTTACGGCGCCAAGCAAATCGTCTTTGTTAACCGGCGCCTGTATAGGTTCCTCAACTATATATTCACAAACCGCTTCTATGCTGTCGGACCCGCCGTTTAAACTGTTATATACCGATTTTGATATCGTTACATATTCGGCGGCGGGTTTTTCGAATTCAAGCAGACCGCCGTCTTTATCATTAAGCGCGTAGTTTTCTATAAGCGCCGTTACGGGCTTAACTTTTCCGAGCAGCGATTCCAATTCCACGGTGACAAAATTGTCAAATCCGAATTCGAACAAATTTTTTGCCAGCGACCATCTGTCGCGCCCGTCTTTCGAATCGTCCCTGTACACCAGACAGGCAAGCTCCATACCGTCCTTTTTCGCCGTGGCTATAAGGCAGTTGCCCGCCTCGTTTGTAAAACCGGTTTTCATGCCGGTTGCGTATTGATAATATTCTTTAAAATCGCTTTTGATAAGACGGTTTGTATTTTTTATAGTTCTCGCCTTATTTTTATTTGTTTTGGGCACAGCGAAGCTTGAATGCCCCACTATATCCATAAACGTCTTGTTTTTCATTGCGTAAAGCGCAAGCTTCGCCATATCCGCCGCTGTTGTCCGGTTGTTGAATTCCTCATTGCCGTCCTTGACGGGCAAACCGTGCGGATTGATATAATAAGTGTTTGTCATGCCGATTTCCCGCGCTTTCGCGTTCATCATTTCGACAAACACTTCCGTCGAGCCGCCTATGTGTTCCGCCACCGCCGCGGCCGCGTCGTTCCCCGAGCACAGCATAAGCCCCATAAGCAAATCCGAAAAAACTATCTTCTCGCCTTCTTTGATTTTGAAAGCGGAGCCGCTCACGCGCGACGCTGCCCTTGAAACCACTACCTCTGAGGAAAGGTCTCCGTATTCGAGACCCAAAATACATGTCATTACTTTTGTCGTGCTTGCCGGCACTATGGATTCGTCCGCGTTTTTAGAATACAGCACCTTGCCGGATTTGGAATCCAATAAAACCACGTAAGACGGTTTTACGTTTTCCTCATATTCGGGAACCGCCAAAGCTATTTGCGCGAACAATAAAAAAACAGCGGCCAGCAGCAGCGTTACCGAGAAAACTCTTTTTATCTGATTATTCATCCCAATCACCCTAAAACTCCAAGCTGAAAATTTACAAAAATAAGTATAACAGTTTTATAACATAATGTACATAGTATCACAACATCTTTATTCTTTTATTAACAATAGACGCGTTTTTATCGCGGGCTGCCCCTCCGGCGGAAAATGAAAGGCATTGTTGTTTCCAAAACAGTTTTTCGCATGTATAATGAAACTATAATATTACGCGGATTCTTAACGGAGGGTAAATGTACTATAAACTTTTGGCGCTGGATATAGACGATACTATACTTAACGACGAACAAAAAATAACGCCGCGCGTAAAATCGGCAGTGCAAAAAGCGTTAAGCCTTGGCGTTTATGTTGTTCTTTGCACGGGCAGAACCAAAAAAGGCGCGCTTCGTTTTTACAATGAGCTTGAGCTTGACACGCTGTTTGCGGTATCCGGCGGGGCGCAAATTTATAACGCGACCGGCGCTTTGCTTTTTCAGGAGTATATTGATACCTCTATTGTAAAAGAGCTGCTTTCTTTTGCGTACGGCAAAAATATTCACGCGCAGGTTTATATAGACGGGGAGCTTGTTTTTAAGGAAAGAAACGCGCACGCTGAAAAATACGAGCGGTTATACGGTTTCCCCGGTATAGAGGTTCCCGACATTATGCGTATGCAAAATATAAACACTCCCAAGGTTCTTTTTGTTGTGGAAGAAGACAAAATAGCGGCTGTGCAGGAGAAGACCGGCAAGCTTTTTCCGCGTTTGAAAATTGTCCGCTCAAAGCCTGAATATCTGGAATTTGTTTCGCCTAACGTAAACAAGGGCAGCGCGCTTGAGTTTATAGCTTCGTATTACGATATAAAACGTGAACGCATAATAGCGATAGGCGACTCGCAGATAGACGTGCCTATGATAAAATACGCGGGATTGGGCGTCGCCGTTAAAAACGCCGCGCCCGATGTTAAAAAAGCGGCGGATTATATATGCGCGTCCAACACCGACGAAGGCGCGGCAGATGTTATAGAAAAATATATACTGGAGGATTTTAATGAAATACAAGCTGAAAATTGACGACTTCGCTCATGATTTAGGCTTGGATATAGTTTATAAAGGCGACGTCGACGCTATATATGTCGATACGTCCGATTTGAATCGTCCGGGGCTTCAGATGGCGGGCTTCTTTGAATATTTCGCGGTAAACCGTATACAGCTTTTCGGTATGGTGGAAATGAACTATCTTCAGAATCTTGACGCCGCGCACCGCCGAGAGCGGCTTGACAAATTTTTTTCCTATAACGTGCCGTGCGTGCTTATAGGCCGCAATCTTACGCCCCCGCGCGAGATGATGGACGCCGCGGCGAAATATAACACGCCGGTGCTTATGTCCGGCTTGACTACCACTAAGCTCAGTCACCGCACCACAACTTATATAGACCGCGTACTGGCTCCCAGCATATCGCGCCACGCCGGATTGATAGACGTGTACGGCGTAGGCATAATACTTATGGGAGATTCCGGAGTGGGCAAAAGCGAGACGGCCTTAGAGCTTGTAAAACGCGGGCATCGCCTTGTGGCGGACGACGTTGTGGAAATAATAAAGCTTTCGGACAACCAGCTTATCGGACAATCCCCCGAGGTTATCCGTCATATGATGGAAATACGCGGTCTTGGCATAATAGACGTACGCACGCTTTACGGCATAGGCGCGGTTCTGGTGGAAAAAACCATACATCTGGCGGTAAATCTTGAGCCCGGAAATCCCGTCAATATTGACAGGCTTGGCCTTAATCAGGATTTTACGACTCTACTCGGTGTAAAAGTACCTATAATAACCATACCCGTGCGTCCGGGCAGAAACCTCGCCATTATTATAGAGGTCGCCGCTATGGACTTTCGCTTAAAAAGCATGGGTCATATAACGGCGGAACAGCTTGATAATAAATTGTTAAGCCTTATCGCTCCGGAAGAAACGAAAGGACTTTGATTATGTATTTTGCGGGAGTTGACCTTGGCGGCATGGGAATAAAAACGGGTATAATAGATGAAAGCTTAACGCTTTGCTGCAAAACAAGCTTGCCCACCAACCCGCACCGCGGATTCGACAAAATAATTGCCGATATGGCGGAATCGATTACTATGCTGGCGCAAGGCAACGGAATAGCCATAAATCAAATAGCGGGTATAGGCATAGGAATACCGGGGTTTGCGCATAACGGACTTGCCACCGCTGTCAATCTTCACTGGTTCGACGTGCCCCTTGAAGCGCAGCTTAAAGCGCGCGTAAACGCGCCTGTGTATGTCGATAACGACGCGACGGCGGCTGCCGTGTACGAATACCGCCTAGGCGCGCTCGCGGGAAGCCGCGTTGGCGTTTTGCTCACTCTCGGTACGGGAGTCGGCAGCGGAATAATAATTGACGGCAAACCGTTCAGCGGGGCTCACGGCATGGGCGGCGAGCTCGGCCATATAGAGATAGTTCCCGACGGCATACCGTGCGTATGCAATAACCGCGGATGCCTTGAGGCGTACTCCTCCGCGTCGGCGCTTATACGCCGCGCCCGAATGATTATTATGGAGCGTCCCGAGAGTATGCTTTACCACCAAACAAACGGCGACCCCAACAACGCGACTGCAAAGCTTGTTTTTGACTGTGCCAAGCAAGGCGATTTTCTATCATGCGCGATAATTGACGAATACGTTAAATACCTTGCAATGGGAATAGGCTCCATAGAAAATATACTCGATCCGGATATAATAGCCATAGGCGGAGGCGTCGCGGCGGCGGGAGACTTTTTGCTTGATAAAATAAAAATCGCGTGCGAGGGCAAAGGCGTTTTCTACGGCAAAAAATACTCCGATATAAGGCTTGCCGCGGGCGGAAACGACGCCGGTATAGCCGGAGCGGCTATGCTTTCGTTACATTAAAAAAATACTCATATTCCTTTTAAACGCCAGTATAAATAAGCAGGGGGGGATTATGCTTGAAACCTGCTGCTTATTTTTTATGCGCTTTGGCGCTGGCGCTGATTGCAATCTCGCCGTTTCTTATTCTATCATTTTATGAAAAGCCCGCGGAGCCCGAACAGTATTCCGGCATACTTACGCTTTGGCATATATCCGGCTGGCGCACAGGCGGCTCTTCCGCCGCGGCATTTTTAGAAAAGCGCATCGTCCGGTACGAGGCACAAAACCCCCGCGTTTTTATAGAGCTTGAATGCCTATCCGGCGATGAGGCCGCGGCCGCGTTTGCGGACGGTATAAAGCCCGATATAATATCATACCCCTACGGTTTTGATGTTAAGCCGGATTTGGCGCAGCTTCCGCCCGCCGCCTCTTTGCCTTTTTCGCCGCGGACGGCGTATCCGTATCTTTACGGCGGATATTGCATTATTATAAATACCGATATGCTGGGCGAGAGAGGCGTCGATGTATACGAGGGCTGGGGAATAAGACCGGAGCGGCTGCTTGAAGCGGCCAAATTAGGCGTGTGCTTTGATTCGGAGGACGGCTGCACCTCTCTGCCCGCGCTTGCCGCTCATGCCTACCCGCCCGCCGGACGTCCAAGCATTTCCGCTTTCGGCGAGCCGGAACCGCCCAACGCGGCGCTTAGCATGGCGGGAGCGTGGGAGGATGGACTCGATATATTTCTCCGCGGCGAGGCGGCGGTGCTTATCGCTTCCCACAGGCAGCTGTTTGAAGTGCAGCAAAAATACGAGCGCGGCGAAGCGCCCGGGTTTAAAGCTTACGCGGCGGGCGGTTATACCGATATGATACAAATGATAAGCGTTTGCGCCGATGAAAATGAACAAAAACAAGAAGCCGCAAAGCGGTTTGCCTCTCTTTTGCTTGAAAACGGAGCGCAGCGCGGGCTAGACGCCCTCGGAGTTTTTCCGGCCGTTGCCGGCGTCGATATATACAACGATGACGAAACCAGAAAAGCAATGTACACTCTGCTGAGCGAAAACGCGATGCTCGGCGAACCGCGGGATATAGAAAGCCTTATAAGCCTCGCGACGCAGGCTTTTAGCGGAAATGAAAAAGCCTTAAAACTGCTTCGAATACGCTTGAGCTCTCCCGCCAAGGGTTAGACGGTGCCGTTCATCAGCTCTCCGAAAATTAACAAGTTCCTGACAAGCTGATATAAATCTTCACCGCATGTTTTTTTAACCGTTTCGAAAGGCACGGCGTCTTTTACGCTGCAAAATACGCAGCTTACGCCCTCGTCCATAACCTTTAGATAATCGTCCCCGAGGCTGCCTCCTATGGCGACGACGGGTATGCAGTGCGGCTCGGCGGCTCTCGCTATGCCCACAGGCACCTTCCCCCCCACAGATTGCCCGTCAATTCGTCCTTCTCCCGTGATTATTATATCGGCGTCTTTTATGATTTCATCAAATCCTACGGTTTCCAGCACCACGTCGATGCCCGGCATTATGCGAATGTCGGCGGCGGCCAAAAGCGAAACCGCAAAGCCTCCCGCGGCGCCGGCGCCTTTAACGCCCGCAATATCCCTGCCTAGTTTTTTTTCAAGCAGCGCCGCGTAATGCGAAAGATTATCATCGAGCGTTTTAACCTGTTTTTCGTCCGCTCCCTTTTGAGGCGCGAAAACGTACGCGCTGCCGTTTTCCCCGCAAAGTATATTGTCAACGTCGCAGGCGACTATTATTTCAATACCGCAAAGTGTTTTTGCGGCTTCGCTAAAATCAATGTCATAAAGCTGCGAAAGTCCTCCCCCTCCGGGCGGTATGGGCAGTCCCCGCTTTGTTAAAAGCTTTGCGCCCAGCGCCATCGCCGCGCCCGCCCCGCCGTCCGTGGTCGCGCTGCCCCCAAGACCCAGTATAATTCTGCCGCACCCTTTTTGAACGGCGTCCAATATAAGCTGCCCCGTGCCAAAGGTTGAGGCTTCGAGGGGTTTTAACTCGTTCTCAACGTGCATAAGCCCGGACGCGGCGGCCATCTCTATTACCGCCGAGCCGTCGCCGAGTATGCCGTAATACGCCTGCACGTCTCTTAAAAGAGGGTCTTTGACTGTGGCATATACCTTCTCTCCTCCCGCCGCGTGCAAAAAAGCGTCAACCGTACCTTCGCCTCCGTCCGCAATAGGCACAACCGCCGTTTCTATGCCGCCGTCAAAATCGTTTATCGCTTTTTTTATTATACCGCATACCTCCACGGAGCTTAAAGTGCCTTTAAAAGAATCCGGCGCTATAACTATTTTCATTTACCTTCCCCCGATGTCTGTTTTATGCCTATATCGCCGCGGTACCGCACGCCCTCAAATTTTATTTTGGCTGCCTGCCGGTACGCCGCCTCTCTCGCCGCCTTTATATTCGCGCCAAGCGCGGTAACTCCCAGCACCCGCCCGCCGTCAGTCACAAAAACGCCGTCCCGTATCGCCGTTCCCGCGTGGAAAACAAGCGCGTCTTCCACATCCTCAAGCCCCGTTACAGGCATACCCTTTTCATATGAATCGGGATAGCCGCCGGAAGCTAAAACCACGCACACCGCGCTGCGCTTATCCCATTCCAGTTTTATATCGCGAAGCCGCCCGCAAAGCGCCGCGTCAATTATGTCCGTCAAATCGTTCTTTAAGCGCGGCAGCACCGCCTGCGCCTCCGGGTCTCCGAAACGCGCGTTGTACTCGAGCAGTTTGGGGCCTTTTTCCGTAAGCATAAGCCCGAAAAATATAATCCCCCTGTAATCTATGCCTTCCGCCGCAAGCGCCCGCGCCGTGCGTTTTATTATCGTCTCCTCAACCGCCTCCCGAATGGCGTCCGTATATTCGGGGCTGGGAGAGAATGTGCCCATACCGCCGGTGTTAGGCCCCATATCGCCGTCAAACGCCCGTTTATGGTCTTGCGCGCTTTCCATAGGCAGTATGGTTGTTCCGTCGCAGAAAGCTAAAACCGAAACCTCGGGACCTTTTATATATTCCTCTATAACCACCCTGCCGCCCGCATCGCCGAAAATCTTTTTAACCATTATATCGTTCAGCGCTTCTTTTGCCCGTTCTTTTGTTTCGCATATAATAACGCCCTTGCCGCGCGCAAGCCCGTCCGCCTTTATAACCGCGGGAAGCGCGCAGCCGCCTATATATTCCAGCGCTTTCGCGTAATCCGAAAACACTGCGTACGCGGCGGTGGGTATTCCGTATTTTTGCATGAGCCTCTTGGCGTATACCTTGCTGCCCTCTATTCTCGCGCCGCTAGCGTTTGGCCCGAAGGCGCGTATGCCCTTTTGTTTCAGCCTGTCGACAAGCCCCAAATACAGCGGGTCGTCCGGCGCGACTATAACAAGGTTAAAACTCTCATTTTGCGCGTAGTTTGTTAAACCGTCTATATCCGTTGCCGCTATGAGCACGCATTTGGCAATCCCCGCTATGCCGCCGTTACCCGGCGCGCAATGTATTTCTTTAACCTTATTGCTCTGCCGCAGTTTCCATATTATAGCGTGTTCGCGTCCGCCGCCGCCCACTACGAGTATTTTCATGCCATATCCCTTCTAATGCTTAAAGTGCCTCATGTTTGTGAAAACCATGGATATTCCAAGTTCGTCGCACGCTTTAACAGAATCCTCGTCGCGTATGCTGCCGCCCGGTTGTATTATAGCGCTTATGCCAAATTCCGCGGCAAGCCTGACGCAATCGTCGAAAGGAAAGAAAGCGTCCGAAGCCAGCACCGCGCCCTTTGCTTTCTCTCCGGCGCGCATAAGGGCATCCTTGGCCGCCCATACGCGTGAAACCTGCCCAGGCCCCAGCCCCAATGTCTGCCCGTCTTTAGCCACCGCTATACCGTTGGATTTAATGTGTTTTACCACCTTCCACGCAAACATAAGGTCTGCCGTTTGTTTTTCATCCGGAGTTGTTTTTGTGACAACGCTAATCCGCCCGTCCGTAAGCGGCGTATCGCACTGCTGCACGAGCAGCCCGCCGCGCGGTTTTTTTATATCCAAAGCGTTTTCGCCCGTCTTGTCGGAAATATTTTCAATACGAAGTATTCTTAAATTTTTCTTCGCTTTAAGTACGTCCAGCGCCTCGTTCGTAAAATCCGGCGCGATTACTATTTCCAGAAAAACCTTGGCCATCAGCTCCGCCGTTTTTTTATCAACCGCGCGGTTTGCAGCCGCTATGCCGCCGTAAATTGACATTGGGTCGGCGTCGTATGCCTTTCGGTAAGCGTCGTAAATGTTCTCCGCGCAGCCCACGCCGCACGGGTTCGCGTGCTTAACCGCCACAACGGCGGGCTCCGAGAACTCTTTTAAGCATTCAAGCGCTCCGTTCGCGTCGTTTATATTGTTGAAAGAAAGCTCCTTGCCCCAAAGCTGCTTCGCGTCCGCAAGCGTTCCCGCCGCGCGCAAAGGCTCGCGGTAAAACGCCGCGCTCTGATGCGGATTTTCGCCGTAACGCATATCCTGCGCCTTCTCGAATGTAAGCGTTAGCTTATCGGGATAGCCCCCGCCGTTTATACGGCGCAAATATCCCGAAATAAGCGCGTCGTACGCCGCCGTATGCTCGAAAACCTTAACGCAGAGCTCAAATTTTGTTTTTTCGCTTATACCTCCGGATTTTAGCTCCTCCAGCACACGCCCATAATCGGAAGGGTCGGCTATTGACGCGACGTCACGCCAGTTTTTTGCCGCCGCGCGCAGCATAGTCGGTCCGCCTATGTCTATGTTTTCTATGGCGTCTTCAAGAGCAGCGTTAGTTTTTGATATTGCGGCTTTAAAAGGATACAGGTTTACGGCGACAATATCTATAAGGCCAACTCCAAGCTTTTCAACCTGCGCCATGTGCTCGTCGTTTTCGCGCATTGCCAATATGCCCGCGTGTATTTTGGGATGAAGCGTTTTAACCCGACCGCCCAAGCACTCGGGAAAACCCGTTATGTCAGAAACGCTTATTACCGGCAAGCCCGCCCGCTCTAATGCGCGCCGCGTGCCTCCGGTTGAGATTATCTCAAACCCAAGCGCGTTAAGCCCGCGGGCGAACTCCTCAATGCCTGTTTTATCAAACACGCTTAAAAAAGCTCTTTTCATATCGCATCCTCCTAAAAATTCATACGCCGCCTAAAATATAATAATTGCGCCGAGAACGAAAAACGCGCTTTTTATGGCGTTATACGCACCGTTCTGCCGTCCGTCCTAAGCCGTCCTTCGCACAGCAGCGCTACGGATTTGACGAGTATTTCATGTTCAATTTCAAGCACGCGCGCCGCCAGAGTCTCCGGCGTGTCGTCCTGCAGCACCTTAACGCATTTTTGCATTATTATAGGTCCGGTGTCGGTTCCCTCGTCAATAAAATGAACCGTCGCCCCGCTTACCTTCGCGCCGTAATCTATTACGGCCTTGTGTACCCGCATACCGTAAAATCCCTTGCCGCAGAAAGACGGTATAAGCGCGGGGTGTACGTTTATAATGGGGTACCGCAGCACAAGCCCCAAGCCGAGTATGCGCATATAGCCCGCGAGAACGACGGCCTGTCCGCCAAAGCGCTCTATCGCCCGCATTACAGCCGCGTCATGGGAATCGTCATCGGCAAACTGTTTTTTGTTTATAACCGTATACGGCACGCCCGCGATTTCGGCGCGTTTTAACGCATACGCCCGCGGATTGCCGGATATCACGCCCGCCACCCGCGCGGGTATCCTCCCGTCAGCGCACGCGTCCAGCACCGCCTGAAGGTTTGTGCCGCCTCCCGACGCCATAACGACAAGCCGCTCTATCCGCACAGCTTAACACCTTCGCCTTCCAGCACACTGCCTATTATAAACGACGATTCGCCCATATCCCTCGCGGCAAACGCAACCTCGCTCGCATTATCCGGACTTACCGCAAGAACCATGCCTATGCCCATATTAAACGTGTTGTAAGCGTCGCGCGTTTCAAGCTCCGCCTCTTTTATCAGCAAATCAAACACGGGCGGCATATCCCAGCTTTTAAGCTCAATTACAGCGCCGAGCCCTTCCGGCAGCATTCTTGGTATGTTTTCTATAAAACCGCCGCCTGTTATATGAGCCGCGCCTTTTATTTTGTAATCCTTTATAAGCGCCAGCAGCGTTTTGACATATATGCGCGTCGGGGTTATAAGCTCCTCCCCCATTGTTTTGCCGAACGCGTCTATGTATACCGAAAGCTTTTCCTTTTCCATACCGACAAGCTTTCGCACAAGTGAAAAGCCGTTGCTGTGTACGCCCGATGAAGAAAGACCTACAAGCGCGTCCCCCGGCCTTATATCTTTGCCGTTAATCAAATCGGTTTTTTTAACGCCGCCTACGCAAAAACCGGCAATGTCGTATTCGCCGTCTTTGTAAAAGCCGGGCATCTCCGCGGTCTCCCCGCCTATAAGCGCGCAGCCCGCCCGCCTGCAGCCTTCCGCCACGCCCTTAACTATATCAGCGGCAACCTGCGGGTAAAGCTTGCCCGTAGCTATGTAATCGAGGAAAAACATAGGCGCCGCGCCGTGGCAGACGACGTCGTTAACGCACATGGCTACGCAGTCTATGCCGACCGTATCGTGCTTGTCCATGGCAAACGCCGCCATAAGCTTAGTGCCTACGCCGTCCGTACCCGAAACGAGCACGTTATCGCCTTGCGCGTACATACCGCCGAAAGAGCCTATACCGCTTATAACATTGCCGTCAAATGTGGACGCCGCGTGTTGTTTTATAAGCCTTACGGCCTCATATCCGGCATTTACATCCACTCCCGCGTCTTTATACGTGTAAGCCATTTTCACTCCTTACCGCGCATGTTTGATACGTCTTCGGGATATTTTCCGTTAAAGCAGCCTACGCAAAAGTTGCACGCCGCTCCCTCCACCGATTTTAACAGTTCCTCTATGGGCAGATAGCATAATGAATCCGCGCCTATAAATTTCCTTACTTCCTCAACAGACCTTTCGGCGCCTATAAGCTGGCCGTGCGACGATGTGTCCATTCCGAAATAACAAGGATATTTCACCGGAGGAGAGCTGATTCTCAAATGCACCTCTTTCGCCCCCGCCAGCTTTAACATCTCAACTATTTTTTTTGACGTTGTGCCCCGAACTATTGAATCATCAACAAGCAGCACGCGCTTGCCGCGCACATTTCGTTTTAAAGGGTTAAGCTTTAAGCTTACGCTTAACTCGCGCTTATACTGCGTAGGCTGTATGAACGTGCGTCCCAGATACCGGTTCTTTGAAAGAGCCATTGTATAAGGCAGGCAAAGCTGCTTCGCGTAACCCATTGCCGCGGACATGGCCGAATCGGGCACCGCCGCCACCACGTCCACAGGGGCGGGGCTTATAAGCGCAAGCCGCGCGCCCGCCTGTTCGCGCGCCATGTGTACGGGTATACCGTCTATGTCCGAATCAGGCCGCGCGAAATAAACATATTCGAATATGCAAAGAGCGGTGTTCTTCGCGCTTGCGCCCTGGTACGATTTTAAACCGTTTTTGTCCGCAGCGACTATCTCTCCCGGTCTTAAGTCGCGTATAAACTCAGCTCCTATGGCGTCAAAAGCCGCCGATTCTGAAGCGAAAACGTAAGAACCGCCAACCCGCCCCAAGGCTATGGGGCGTATGCCCTTTGGGTCTCTTACGCCTATTAACATATCCGGCGTTAATATAACTAGCGCGTAACTGCCTTTAAGCTCCGCCATTGTTTTGGTTATGGCTTCTATTATACCGTTGACGCCGTGCTTTGCAATAAGGCTCGCTATTATTTCGGAGTCTATTGTGGTTTGAAATATAGCGCCGCTATTTTCCAGCCCGTCTCTCAATTCTTTCGCGTTTATCAGGCTGCCGTTGTGCGCGAGCGCTATATGCCCGCGCTTTGAGCTTATTACCAAAGGCTGCGCGTTGGCCGTAAGCGTATCCCCCGAAGTGGAATAACGCACGTGTCCTATGGCGGCGTGCCCTCCCGCAAGCTTGTCAAGCCCGTTGCGGAATGTTTCGGAAACAAGCCCCATATCTTTATGATAACTGATTTTACCGTCCTTTACCGCGGCTATGCCCGCGCTTTCCTGCCCGCGATGCTGCAGCGCCAAAAGCCCGTAATACGCGGCGTCTGTAGGCTCCGTCCCTTTGCCGTCGCAGTATATGCCGAACACGCCGCATTCCTCGCGCATACAGTCGCCGCGCGGCTTTAAGCGAGAATACGGCGCAAGTTTTCTGTATTGCATTTTATTCCCCCGTTAATCTTCTGATAATCTCATGGTACGCTTCCTCAACGTCTCCCAAATCCCTGCGGAAACGGTCTTTGTCAAGCTTTTTTCCCGTGGCGGCGTCCCAGAAACGGCATGTGTCGGGCGATATCTCATCCGCCAGTATAACCTCGCCTTTAAACCTTCCGAATTCAAGCTTAAAGTCCACAAGCTCAACTCCTACGCCTTTTAAATACTCGCTTAATATTTCGTTTATCTTGAATGATACGTTCTTTATTATCTCCATTTCATCGTCCGAGGCAATATCGAGCGCGCGTATATAATACGAATTGATAAAAGGATCGCCCAGTTCATCGTTTTTATAGCTGTACTCAAGCACGGGGCATTTTAAAACAGCGCCTTCCTCAACGCCCATGCGCTTGGAAAAACTGCCCGCGGCTTTGTTGCGTACAATAACCTCGACGGGCACTATTTCCGCCTTTTTGACTATTGTTTCCCTGTCGGAAATCTGTTCTACGTAATGCGTTTTTATACCGCGCTCTTCAAGCAGCTTGAAAAAGTGATTCGACACCTTGTTGTTTACAACCCCCTTGCCGGCAATCGTTCCGCGCTTTTGCCCGTTAAACGCCGTCGCGTCGTCCTTATACGAAACAATTACTAAATCGGGGTTGTCCGTCGCGTAAACCTTTTTGGCCTTGCCCTCGTAAAGCCGCTCCGTACGCTTTATCATATGTTAATCTCCTTTTGAAGTTTTTGATTCGATTCCAAAACCTTGCCGGCCATAGCTTTTTTATGCCGCGCAAGCTTGTCTTTTAATTCAGCGTATTTTAATGAAAGAATCTGCACCGCCAGCAGCGCGGCGTTTTCGGCGCCGTTTATAGCCACTGTGGCGACGGGTATTCCGGCGGGCATCTGCACTGTGGAAAGTAGCGAATCAAGCCCGTCCATGGTCGATGATTTTATAGGCAGCCCTATAACGGGCAGCGTTGTGCAGGAGGCAAGCGCCCCCGCGAGATGCGCCGCCTTTCCGGCCGCCGCTATAATAACCTCTATGCCGTTTTGCTCCGCGCCCGCGGCGAATTCGTGCGCTTCCCGCGGCGTGCGATGCGCGCTTAGAACCCGCGCCACAACCGTAACCCCAAAGCTTTTCAGTGTTTTAATCGTATCCTCAACAACCGGAAAATCCGACATTGAACCCATCACTACCGCGGCTTTCATAGCTTCTCCTTTTGCATATATGGTATATAGCAAGATATTATTCTACAATATGTTATAAGTCTACAGTAACGGCGCCGCCCGTGTCAACGAGATACGCATACTTTGAAATGTTAATAATAAAAAACGTTCGCCATAAACACGAACGTTCGTTTCTTACATTAGCTACGCGATGCATAAGCCCCAAGTCGGCCGTTATGCCAATAGCTTCGGGCAGGCGATTATCCTATTATACTTATAACAAAAAACGCAATGCACGATATCGTATAAACCATAATTCCGGCGTTAAGCCATATAGTCGAGAAACGCTTTCCCTTAGGCAGTGCGCATACGCCTTTTTCAAGCGAAATTTTGTTTTTATCCAAAAAGAAAAATACTATTCCGGATATCGCCGCGCCCAATAAAGCATAATTATATAATCCAAAAATTATAATGCCCGCAAGCTCTCCGCTGCCTGCCATATTCGTTAATTCCGGCGTGATAACGGAGCCTATAAAGTTGATTATCATATGCAGTATCACGGGATATCTTAACCTGCCGGTTTTTATATAAACGTACGCGAACACCGCGCCAAGACCGAACGCATAGAAGAACTGATAAAAGTTACCGTGAACCAACGCAAAGAAAAGCGCGGAAAGCAGTACGGCGACGCCTTCCCCGTATTTTATTATTTTTTCTATAAGCACTTTACGAAAAATGTATTCCTCGGCTATAGGGACGATTGCTACAAGCAAAATCAAATTCGGCAAAAAAGGCGTCTCTATCACCAGTTCCGCCACGGCGTTTTCCGGTTGCGTGTTTAGTATTATTCCGAAAGCTTCGGATAAGACGCTGCCTATTAATCCTCCCGCTATCATTATGCTTATGCATACACAAAAAACCTTAAAAAAGCGACCTGCGCCTATGCCGCGTTTTTCTATGGGCGTTGAGGGAATTCCCCGCAATATCGATAACGTACACGGCGCTGCAATAAGGTACATAGACAAAAGGCTGATTAGAATAACAAACCACGTTTGTATAATCATCGCCGGATACGCCAACCCTATTACCGAAAATATCGCTATTTGTAACACAAGCGATAACGCCGCCAGTAAAAAAAGTGAAAAGCCTATACGCGAGAATACTTTTTTCTCCGCGTATAAATCCGGCCGGTACAAAACCAGTTCCTCTCCCAATTAAGCGACCTCCCTGATAATTTATTGTTTACGCCTTTGAATATAATATTGTAACGTCGGGATGAAGCTGCAGAACAGACGCGGGAACCTTCGGCGTTACCCTGCCGTTTAAAACTTTTTCGATAATATCTTTTTTACTCTCCCCGTTTGCCGCGAGCAATATTTTTTTGGCGTTCATTATGCCGCGCAAGCCCATCGTTATAGCCGTTTTCGGCACCTGCGATATATCGTTAAAAAATCTGGCGTTTGCGCTTATCGTTTCCTGTGTCAGCTCAACGCGGTGAGTGACGCTTATAAAAACATCGGAGGGCTCGTTAAAGCCTATATGTCCGTTGTGCCCAATACCAAGCAGCTGCAAATCTATTCCGCCTAAAAGCTCTATCAGCTTGTCATAGTTCCCGCCTTCTTTGTTTGCGTCGGGCGCGAGACCGTTTGGAACGTACGTATTATTTTTGTCTATGTTCACATTGTCAAAAAGGCGTTTGTTCATAAAATACCTGTAGCTTTGGTCATGACCGGCGGGCAATCCGCAGTACTCGTCAAGGTTTACCGTGCGCACTTTGGAAAAATCCAAATCGCCCCGAGCGCACCACTTGGATAAAAGCTCGTATATGCCTATGGGAGTTGAACCCGTGGCCAACCCTAAAACGCTGTTTTCTTTCATTATAATCTGCGAGGCAATTATACACGCTGCTTTTTTGCACATGTCCGTATAGTTTTCAAAGGTAATTAATTTTGGCATAACGGGTACTCCTTTATATTATT
>CAZPHS010000026.1:0-25885 GCA_964586785.1 uncultured Christensenellaceae bacterium | reverse complement strand
GCCTGCCGCAAGGCATGGGGCGGCCGCAACGGGTAATTGAATAGAGGGGATATAAAAAAAACTCCGGACATCATTGGCGCCTCGGGTATTTTCTCCGTCAAAAAGTTTGAACTCGGTATAATATTAAATTGGTATCTGCCGGTTTTATATTATTGACATAGCTTTCAGTTCATCAAGAATTACCGGATGTATCTTTTTATATAATCCGGCGTTTGCGTAACCCGCCCATGAACAATTGGTATATAAATCCATAGTGCTGTCCAAAACATTCCCATACGCGTCTTTTACGATACATCCGCTTTCCATAGCTATGAGTGCCGCGGATAAATCATAAGGATGCGCGCACAGCGGAAGCCCTTGGCCTCTTTTTGATTGATAGCCGCGCATAAGGCCTCGAACATCCACAACTATACGATACTTTCCCGTCATAAGCATGAACAACTGGCCGGCGGAGGATATGTATTGCTCAGAGAAAACGAGCGCCGAGTTTTCTTCCGGACTGCCAAAAAGCCTGTGCAGCACCCTTTCTTCCAATTCGGAGATTATCGCTTTCGTGCCCGGAAATATGTTAACAAAAACGCTAAAGCCATTTTCCAGTGTTGCGGCGGCGCTTGGCGAGAGCGCGACATGCGTTTTAACTTCGTTACCGCGGCGCAGGTCGTAATATTTTAAGCTTGCACCGTTATGCCTCACCGCTTTTAACACCGCGCCTTTATCCTGCAAAACCACAGGCACTTCCGTCTGCACCGCCGCGAAAATATCGCCCAGCGATGTTTTCGCGCCCCCGTTCAAAGCGACGCCCGTCAGTATCCATGCTGATCGGTTATCATACATAATGTGACGGGTGCCATCAAGCGGATCGATAAGCATACGCCATCTCGCTTCCGATTCATTAAGCCCGTGCGGATAAACGCGCGTCCCCAGCCCTTCGCAAATTACGACCGCTCCGCCTTTCGGAGGGTTTTCCCTGAACCATCCGTCGATTATTTTCTCGCATATATCATCGATGCCGTAGGATACATCGCCGTGGCCGCTGCCGTAAATTGTTCTAAGCTTTCCAGATTGTTTCCTTATGCTGTCCCTTGCGGTGCTTCTTATTATTTGGTGCAGTTTTTCAACCGAGTCGAGAACATCCCGTATTTCATCGGCCGCCTTCATAAATTCCCTCCTGCGTATCCGCCGGTAAGACGTATGCCATATCCCCCCGGACATAACGGGCGCTTTCCTTCCGGCGCTTGCCGGCTTTACAGTACCGCCGTTTTAAAAATCCCTAATAACTTTAAGCGCGGGCAGCGCATTGCCGCTATAATCAAATAACGCCTGATTTGCCCACTCGTTTCCTCCCCAGCCCGTTTCCTTAATATATTCGCAGCCCACCTCGGTCGACCATCCGGTTTCCTTTACCGGCAGCCATGCGGGTTCCCAGTAAACAAGGCCGCGCCCGAGTCTTTTCGGAACGGCGTATATACTTTCCATAAGCGCTTTTAAAAAAGCGGCCTGCCCCTCGGGCGTCATAGGAAACGGCACTCTTTGGGCCAGTCGCGTTGTGGCCGCCATGCCGCGGCCAGTTTTGCGCTCCTCCCCGCCGCGGTAATCCTCCGTCGAAAAGCCCATACTTGTCTCCGCAACAATAAGCGGCTTCCCGTACCTTTCCGCCAAATCGTTCATATTATGCCGCAAATCATCCAGCGTCCCGTGCCAGAACGGATAGTAGCTCAAACCGATAATATCAAAGTCTTTACCGCCGCAGGAAAAGTAATTATCTAACCATTCACAGTACAAATCGTTGCGCCCCCCGTTGTCGAGATGGATCATCACCGCAATATCACGAGAGACTTCTTTTGACGCTTGTATTCCGGCGCTAACCAAACGCGCTATCTGCGCGTACGCCGGCTTTTTTCCATGCGGCCACAGCAATCCGTTTGTCACCTCGTTGCCTATGGCGGCAATTTGCGGAAGCAAACCTTCACGCCGCAGTTTTTTCAGTATTTTTTTTGTATAGCGATACACCGCCTGTTCCAGCTCTGTACCGCTCATGCCCAGCCATGCCTTGGGTAAAAACTGTTTGCCCGGGTCCGCCCAAAAATCGGAATAATGAAAATCAAGCAGCCAATCCATTCCCGCTTCTTTTGCCCTGTGCGCAAGACGCATGGTGCGGGCGAAATCGTTTGCGCCGCCTCCGTATGGCTCGCCTGATACTGAATACGGGTCATTCCACAGCCGCAGTCTTATAAGGTTTACATCGTGGCTTTGAAGTATCTTAATACAATCTTCCTCTTTGCCGTTATCGAAGAATCTGCCGCCGCCGTTTTCAACTTCCTCCAGCGACGAAACATCCATCCCCTTGTACCACGCTTTTATTCCGCAGCTCATTGTCAATCCTCGAATTTTTCAAAACTGTCCTCGGCATACCGCTTGAGCATATCGCGGTAGCGGAAGCGAATCATTTTATTCTTCCTTAAAACATCTGCCTCCGTGCCGGTATACTGGCAGCGCAGACAGTAATATTCCCGTTTTTCCTTGTCAAAGAACATGTCGACATCCAGATCGCGCAAAAAACAAGATGGGCAGCGGTAATTTAATCTGCCCTTTCCAGATTGAGCCATGTCGTGAATACCTCCTTATCACGCAGTTTCCCCGTAAACCCCAGCGTAAACATGGGGCTGAATGCATAACCTTCCTTAAAATAACCTCTTTTTTCCCTGCCTTCGCATGTCATGGAAACGCGTGTAGCTATGGGCGGCAAAACACAGGCAGTATAATCCGCGCATTCGAGCATCTTTTCGCGACATTTATATTCATAGGCAATTTCAACCTTTTCGCCGCCTTTGCCCATTTCCAATACAAGGCCGGTCATATCTTCGGGATACTCATTTGTACCATAACTGGCTACCGTATATTCGTCGATATTCACTTCCTCGCCGGAGCGGCTCATTTCCAAAATCCTGCGGTCGAACCGTATACGCCCGATGCCCTCTTCAAATGTAATAGTCGTCTGCAGCTTTAATGTCAGGTCTGAAAATTCAATATTTACCGGGTCAAGCGTTAATACGCGTTGCTTTCCTTTCCGATTAAAATGCGCCTTGGTGCGGCATAAGCACAGGTCGATAACCTCGCCTTTGTAAACTAATCTGGCGCTGCGCACTGTCCCTTCACCGGCGTAGTGTGTAAAATATCCCGCGCGGTATTTTTCCTGTATAAGATACGGATAGCTGGCGTCCTGCACATGTTTTGTCCCTATGCCCACCGGCCTTACAAGCTTGGCGGCGTAAGGGCGCAGGTCTATAAGCGCGCCGCCCTGGTCCATGTTGACGCACGTACGCATGAAGGGGTCGCAATACCAAAACACCTGCTTTTGGCTGCCGTACAGTATATCGCGCCACAGAGCGCATTCGGGCTCGGTATATGTCTTTTTCCGCCGAAAATAGTCCGCAAACTCGCTCATCGTCATATCGACAAGCTTGCCCTGCTTTTTGAGCTTTCCATAATAGGCACAGCCATCGGCATACGATTTATAAAGCAGCTTGTACGACGCTTCCCATCTGCCCATTTTGTTCATCCATCCCGGTCCCACATACATCATATTGTAGGAAAAACCGTTGTTAAACCTGGCTTGATAGCGAAACTGGTCTATGAGGTTAAACAGATATGGGTACTTGCCGCCCTTATATATCATGCCGCGAAGCACGTTTTGCGGATGAGTGCCGAAATTGGAGCCGTTACCGTCGTAGCACGCTATAAGATCCCGGCTCAAGTGCGGCACAGCAACAATACCGCTGTCCTCCTCTTCGTTTTCGGCCGGGACATGCGTATTGGCTTTAGACGGTATCCACGGCGCCCATGGGCCTCCGTCCAAAAACGTATACCAGCTGTTGTTGCAGGTATGATATGCTTTAGGTCCTTCCTCCCAGCAGGTGGCGACCGCGCACTTTACCGACGGATAGGCAGTTTTGATATGCTTTATAAGATCGGCGTCCATATAGTAGGAGCCCGTCGATTCCGGGTAAAAACCAAAACGCGAGTAAAACTTTTCAAACACATCGCGCACTATGGCCTTTTTGTCCTCCATAGAGAACATCCATATGCAAAATTCCTTCGTATTATATTTGTCGCGAAACTCCCTGCAAGGCAGTCCTAAAAATGTAAGGCTAATCTCGTCGCCGTATTTCTCGCGGTGCTCTTTTGCGAGGCCGACCGCCTCGTCGCTAAAAAGACTTGCGTATGTCATTTGTATAGTCGTCTTAAGTCCGCTCTCGTGGGCTATGCGCTGCTGTGTTTTAAATATGTCCAGGCTTTCCGTTAAAAGCGATGTGCGCGCGATGTCTTCCGCCAAACCGTGGCCTGTTACCTTTTCCGCGTATTCCGGTACCATCTCCGGCCTGTGGATGAGATTCAGTATCATCCTATCCATTTTTGAGTCCTTTCATGTGAAAAGTAAATTCCTTCCCATTTGATGCGTCCAGAAGATATTCCGGATGGGTCCTGGCTCCCCAGCTGTCGTCTCCGCCCACCCCCATCTGCATACCAAGCCGAATAACCGTATTGTATACCGGCGGCAGCTCGTAAATATGGTCCGCGTTTTCTATCTCATAAGGCGTATGGTGCAGCGCCGAAAATTCCATTGGTTCCCCCGAAAACATAAGCCCGCGCCCTTCTTTATCGCGTACAGCAGCCCAGCGCACGCCCGCGTGGCTGCCGCATTCCTGCGGGCGCAGATACCTCGCCATATTGTCGCCGACAAAATTGTGGTATATACCAAGTCTTCCGCCTTTCATGCGGTCGCAGTACGTTTCCTGCGGGCCAAGACCGTACCAGCTAAGCCTGTCGAATCCGGCATCCATCTTCAGCATAACGCCGAATGCCGGCATACCCGGCAGTCCCTTAACAGGTTCGCATATGTGCGTTACATCGACAGTACCGTCGGAATGCACCGTATAAGACATAAAACACAAGACGACCGGAAGCGAAGGCAGATGCAGCCGAAACTTAAGCATAATGCTATATTTCGCCTCTGCGATTTCCGGCTTTGTATATATACCATAAGGTTGGTCGTCCGAAGGTACCCTGATACCCGAATACATGCTCGCCAGCTTCCACTGGCCGTATCTTGCCGCCATCAGGCTGCCCCTGTCGTTCTCCGTGGGCGGACGCCAAAAGTTTGGTACGGGCGCGGATTTTATAAGCTCGGCGCCGCCGCATTGATATGAACTTATCGCGCCGCGCCGCAGATCAAACTGCATACTAAAGCCGTCCCCTATTATACCGATGTTCCAGCCGCCGTATATTACCCGCATCGGTTTATATTCCTTGCTGACGGCAGTTTCTTTTACTGCGTAAACCGTCTGTCCAAACGCTATTTCATGCCCCGCCGCAGCCCAGGCGGTATTCTCTTTCAGGCGGAACGAGACATCAACAGTATATTCTCCGGCTTTTTCCCGCCGCTTAAAAGGTATGGGGTAACTGCCGCATTCCTGCGGCGCGACCGCGGTCGGAACAATGCATTCCTCTATCTTGCCGCCGTTAAGAAGCAGCGTGGCAACACAAGTAAACCGTTCCGTACCCGTGAACAGAAAATAGTTACGTATCAGCATGTCGCGCTCAGAAAACTCGATGCAAATATTCTGGTAGTTGAATTTTACTTCCTGCATTTTCGGCGACTTAGAGCCGTCCGCATAACAAATACCGTTGCCGCAAAAACTGCCGTCGTTTGGACGGTCTTCAAAGTCCCCCCCGTAAAGATAAGCCGTATCTTCATAACGGGTCTTGACCTTTATCGCCTGGTCTCTAAAATCCCAGATGAACCCTCCCTGATAAAGCGGCTCCGTCTTTGCCATGTCCGTATATTTATGCATGGCGCCGAGCGAATTCCCCATAGCATGTGAGTATTCGCAGCAAATAAACGGACGATCTCTATGCGCCCGCAGATAATCTTTTATCGCATCCGCGCCGGTATACATCTGACTTTCCATATCGCTAGTCCCGTTATAGCGGCGGTCATGGTATACGCCCTCATAATGCACAAGACGCGTATCGTCCAGCTCGCGAAATTTTTGCGCCATCGCGTAAATCACGCTGCCGCCGAACGATTCGTTTCCGCATGACCAAATAAGCACCGAAGGGTGGTTCTTATCACGCTGGTAGGTATCATTAACCCTGCTCAGCATCATATCAAGGTATTCTTCCCTATCGCCCGGCAGAGCTTTTGAATGGTCCGCAATATCCCCGTCCATAGTTGCCCATGTGCCGTGGGTTTCCATATTATTTTCATCCATAACATACAACCCAAGCTCGTCGCACATATCGCACAGCCAACCGACGTTCGGGTAATGCGATGTACGCACCGCGTTGATGTTGTTTCTTTTCATAGTAATAAGATCGTTCCATACGTCTTCTTTTGTAACAGCCCTGCCCGTGTCAGCGCAAAAATCGTGCCGGTTAACGCCGTTTAGTATAATACGCTTGCCGTTAATGCACATGAGCCCATCTTTTATTTCAAACCGCTTAAAGCCCACATTCTGCCTTACTACTTCCCGCAATGTCCCCATGCCATCATAAAGGCTTATCTCCAGAACGTACAAGTTTGGGGATTCCGCGCTCCACAGCTTTGGCTTTTCAACTAAATATTCTTCCGAAAAACCCGCCGCATCACCGGTTATCGCCGCCTTGAGAATCTCCGCACAACCGTCATAAAGCGCAATATCCGCGCTCCACGCCTTATTTTCCGCCAGTTGTACGTTAATCTGCAAAACAGAATCGCGGTATTCATCGTCAAGCTTCGTTCTTACCGTCATATCCGCAACGTGTATGTCGGGTATCGCGTACAGATATACGTCCCTGAAAAGTCCGGAGAAGCGGAAGAAGTCCTGATCTTCCAGCAAGCTTCCGGCGCTCCATGTGAGCACCTCGGCGACAAGCTTGTTTTCACCGTCGCGCAAAGCTTCCGTAAGTTCGAATTCAGAAGGAGAAAAGCTGTTTGCGCCATAGCCAACATAGCGCCCGTTGAGCCACACGGCGACACTGCTTTCAGCCCCTTGGAACGACACGAATATCCGCTTGCCTTTCATATTCTCCGGTACGGTAAAGTATTTAACATAGCACGCGATTGGATTAAAACGCTCAGGCACCCGGCCGACGCGTAGTTCTTCCCAACCGTCCCACGGATATTGTACATTGCAATATTGGGGGCGCCCATATCCTTGCAGCTGTATATGCCCGGGAACTTGAATCGTTTTCCAATCATGGCAATCAAATTCCGCGGATTCATAGCCGGGGATCACCCCCCGCTCGTTTTCCGAATAATAAAAGTTCCACTCGCCGTTTAATGAACATACAAACGAGCTGTCTTTTCTGCCGGCTTCTTCGCGGCTGGCAAAAAAGGCATGGTCGGAATGCGCTGCAACCCGGCGCTCCGCGAAAAAACGCGGATTCCTGCGCCTGCTGCGATCAAAATGTGTCATAAATGTCCCTTTACACTTTTTTGTCGATTATTACATTTGCGGCAAAATAATGTGATCGCTCTATTTTATCGCCCCTGTTATACCCTGTGCAAACTGCTTTTGCAGCACAAAGAATATTATTACGGTCGGCAGCGTGCACAGCAGAACCGCCAGCATCAAAACGCCAAAATCCGTAACATAGCCTGATTTGAGGCTCGCTATGAGCATGGGCATTGTAACGCTTTCATTGCGCAGCATTATTACCCTTGGCCACAGATAACTGTTCCACGCGTTCATAAAAACAATGGTCATTGCCGCAGCGAACACAAATTTTTGCGTCGGTATATACATCTTTAAAAAAATCTTGAATTCCGACAAACCGTCCATCCTTGCCGCGTCTATTATATCGTGCGGGAAAGAACGCGAATTTTGCCGGAACAACATGATCATAAACGGCGTTGAAACGGTTGGCAGTATAAACCCCAATGCCGAATTAAGCAGCCCGAATTCGGCGCACATCTGATATAACGGTATCATTGTTGCCGCAAAGGGGACCATTATCGCAAGCAGTATTACCCCGAATAGCCGATCCTTCCACTTGCCGTGATATATCTCAAAACCGTAACCCCCCAACGAACAAATTGCCAGGCTGCAAATTGTAAGTATGGAGGCGTTTAAAAACGAATTCCACATGGCGCCCCACAGGTTGGTGCCCTCAACAAGCTTATTATAGTTTTCTATAAGGCTGGCACCGGGTAACAGTGTGCCGGAAGCAACATCGATGCTTTTGTTTGTGGCCGACACAAACATCCAAAACAGCGGAAATACCGAGAGCAAAGATGCGGCTATAAGAAAGATATATGTTCCCGCACCAACTTCATTTACCCCGCTTTGCTTTTTAAAATATTTAGACACGCCTGTCACCTACTTTCATCTGCATAAACGCCAGAATAGCGACCAGTATCAGTATCACATATGAAATGGCTGCCGCGTAGCCGAAATTAGGAACATACTTAAACGATAGATTGTATATGTAGTGCGACATAGTTATGGAAGCGTTTGCGGGCCCTCCGCTTGTGATGTTTACCGATTCGTCAAACAGCTGAAGCGTACCGTTTGTGGACATTATGGCCGTCAGCAAAATTATGGGCTTTAATTGGGGAATGGTTATTTTGCGAAGTATCTGGTATCTGGAAGCACCGTCCAGCCTGGCCGCTTCATAGACCGAGGGGTCGATATTTTGCAGCCCCGCCAGATAGAACACCATGTTATAACCGGTCCAGCGCCAGATAAGCGCGATTATAATAACGATTTGCGCACTTTCCGGATGACCAAAAAAATTATATGGAGCCGAGAGCACTCCCAAATCAACAAGAGCCGTGTTTATATATCCGTTGATGCCAAACAGCGTGCGGAATATTATGGAGTATGACACCAACGAGGTCGCGCACGGCAGGAATATCATCGTTCGGAAAAGCCCGCGGCATTTTAGCCTCGGATTGTTAAGCAGCGATGCCAAAACAAGCGCAAGTATCAGCATTATCGGCACCTGTATTATCAAGTAAATAAAATTGTTTCTTATAGCCGTTAAAAATACGTTATCCTGAAACATGCGCGCATAGTTATAACTTAAGGGGTTGGCCCAAGTCATGTTGGCCCCTATTCCCGTCTGGAATGAAAGGAACAGCGCGTGTATCATGGGATAGAAGTTCATCGCGATTATAAGGACAGCAGCCGGAATGATATAGCCCCATCCCGTAAGCGATTGTCGGGATTTTACAGACAACGGGAGGTTTATAGAAATGGGTATTTTTCTGCGGACCGCCGCGTTACGCTCAGCATCGTTCTTCTTCGGTATTATATTCATGGAAAATCCCCTTTTCATGAATTGAAGCCCGGGATGAAATTGCAAGCTTGCGTTTTGCAGTCAATTCAGCGCCGGGGCATCCGTATGCACGGCGGGAATACCGGACGGCAATTCCCGCCGCGCAATAGATAGTAAGCAGTTACGTTTCTGGTTATTTACCCATAAGGAAGTTAACGGTCTCTTCCGCTTTTTGGAACGCGGTCCTTGCGTCTGAACCGGACTGTATTTCAACAATTGCCGTGCAAACAGCATCGCGCGCGTCGTAGTAGTACGCTCCGCCGCGAATCGGGGGAACATGACCCGCGTATTCGGTTATAACAGCCATAATAGCCTGGCCTCCGAAAAACGCGTTAGGTTCGCTGTAAACATTGGAATTGGCAGCCGGCAGATACGTTGCGAGAACGCCTGCGCTTGCTACGGCATCATAAAGCTCTGTGGAGCCGCCAAATGTCTTTGCAAAGAAGTCAGCCGCAAGGTCGACATTTTTGCAGCCGGCTGTAACCGCCCACGATGAGCCGCCGTTGTTTGCATAGTTTGTTGCTCCGGCGACACCATCTAATGCGGGCATATTGGTGATAGCCCACTTGCCGGCCTGATCTTCCGCGCCCTGTATGGTAGCCGCTATCCAGCAGCCGGTCATGGTGCCCGCCACACTACCGGTTGTGAAGGAATCGGTATAGCCCGACCAGTCAGTACATTCCACGCATGTGCCATCGGCAAGCATCTTCATATAAACATCGGCAACGGTGTAGAGAACATCATTATCAACAATGTATGGATCGCCGTTTGCGGCAAACAGGGAAGCGCCCGCGGATTGCAGCATCATGTTTATGATATCCGAGGAACCCGCCTGGCCGGAAAGCAAGGGTGACCCGGTTTTTTGGAGCACTACCTTAGCCTGAGCAATCCAGGTATTCCATGTGATATCGGTGAAGTCTTCTATTGTATAGTCGGCCTGTTCGAGTATATCGGTTCTGTATGCGTAGATCACGGCGCCGTTATCAAACGGCACTCCATAGTTCTTGCCGTCTACCACGGAATAACCCGCTTTACCTTCCGCGAATTGAGTGAAATCAATGACAGTGTCGGTAAGATCGATAAATGCATCGGGGAAGCTTTTGTAGTTCTTCTGGAACGCGTTATCCTGAATCAGCACGATATCGGGCAGTTCAGAGTAATTACCTACAGAAGCCATGGTAGTCAGCTTCGTTTGAACGGTGTCCCAGTCGCCCTGGTCTTCAACAACGAGTTCGAAATTAGGGTCGGTACGCTTGTAGATTTCGGCTGCCTTTTCCATGGTCGCACCGTTAAAGCCCATGTCCCAGCACCATACTACCAGCTTGTTACTTCCTTCAGGAGCCGCTTCAGTAGGCTTCGTGGTTTGCCCCTCGGTTCCTGGTACTTCGTTGCTTGCACATCCAACAAATACAAAGGCCGTTGCAAGAACGAGCAGTAATGCGATAGTTCTTTTCATATCCGTATCTCCTCACTCTTCATTTTTCCGGTTGCTAGCGCAACCGGTTGCCCACTTACTATACTACTGTAAATGATATATGTCAATATTCTTAAGCTTACTTTTGAATAAATTGCTTCACAACGCCAAAACCGGCGAATAGCTTACTATTTCTAGTGGGGAGGGAATATGCTTTTCAATGATTGCGCGCAACTATTGCGCAATATAACCAAGTGTAGTTTAAGGTAAAATTCCTTGTAACGCTATTTTGTTGAGTTGCCTATAAAAAGCCGGTAATCCGAGCTCATGTAATCGTCCACCTGCACTCCTTCAAGTTTACCAATAAGCATCTGACACGCAACGCCGCCAAGTTTTTCCGCGTCAAATTCTAAGCCGGTTATAAGCGGATTGTTATGTTCAAGCAACATGCTGCTGTAAAACGTGGCAATCGATACATCGTCCGGAACTCGTAAAGAATGCTCCGTAAGCCGCGCCATAACGCGCGAACATATAAAGTCATCCATGCAGACTATACATTCCGTGCCTTCGGCCAAAGCATCGTCAACCGCTTTTATTACCTGCGACTCATTTGTAACATTCAGATTCGTCTTGCCGGCCGCGTCGTCTCCCGGGTAGTCTTCAAAAGCTTTTTGAAAGCCGCTAAGACGGCTTTTGTTCACAAAATGGTCCATATTACCGCCGATAAGCGCAAAACTGCGAAGTCCGCGGCCAAGCAGCAGCTCGGTGAGCATCTTGCACGCACCGGCATGATCATTGTCCACATGCGTAACATCCGTATCTAAAGAAGAGCCGATAACAACAAACTGTGTACCGTTTTCTTTCAACAATTGTACCGCATAATCGTTTACCACGGTTCGGGTAAGAATAATGCCGTCAACCTTATGATTATTGATTATCCTCTTAAGCTGTGACAGGTCGGCGGTTATGCGAAACAGAATAACATCGTAGTCGTTATGCGCCGCGGCCTGACATATCCCGTTGATGCATTTTTGAAAAAAAGGCAGGTCTCCGACACCAAACTCCTCTGGCATCGCAAGCCCTATATTGAACGTCTTGTTCTGCGCCAGCCCCTTTGCCAATACATTAGGCCGGTAATTATGCTCGCTGATAAATCGCCTGATCTTCTCTCTGGTTTCTTTACTGATTCTTCCCTTGCCGGAGATGGCGCGGGATACGGTAGTTTTACTGACTCCGAATTCTTTCGCTATATCCTCAATGGTATGATACCGCTGTCCGCTTTTTCCCATGCCTTTAGCTCCCAAAGTTGCGTTCTGTGCGCAACAAGCGCGCAACATCAATTATACTATCAAGTAATTCTTTAAACGTCAATCTTTTGTTTGTTCCGTACGCGCTTTATTGACATGTTTCGCGCTCCGCCGCTATAATAAATATATTCACGCGTATTATGTAATATACAAATTTCTTACGGAGGACACTATGGTCGCGCAGTTGCTCGAAAAACTGGGAAATCTGGCGCAAAGCGCTTTTTTGGAGGTCGGCGTTTTTGTCGGCGCGGTGCTGCTTATATTTGGCTTTATAAACTACAAAACACAGGGGCGGTTTGTACAAAAGCTTGAAAACGCAAAAAAGCTTCAGCCTTTTATCGGGGCGCTGCTTGGCTTAACCCCGGGCTGCGGCGGCACAATATTTGTTATGCCTTTGTATTTAAAAGGCAGCGTTACTTTCGGCACGGTGGTATCGGCGCTTATCGCCACAATGGGCGACGCGGCATTCGTGCTTATTTCTACCCGCCCGATTGAATATATTATTGTTTCAGGCATAAGTTTTCTTGCCGCAATTGCCACCGGATACATTGTAGACGCGCTAAAAATAGACGGCGGTTTTTCCAAAAGGCGAACAGATTTATTAAAGCGCGCCGCCGTACCGGCGGAAGAGCACGCGCGGCTGCACAGCATTCCGATGCGCCATATCGGCCATAAAGACGGCGACAGCGTCGATATGATTTTGCACCATAACATAAAACAGGGGCATGAAAAGGATGCGGCGATGCGGTTTACGCACAATATCGCTTACCGTATATTCTGGGCGCTTATAGGCGTCGGGCTTATACTCGGCATTATGCTTCTTGCCGATATAGACGTAAACACCGCCCTTGGCATACCAAACTTAGGCGTATATATTGGAGTTGCGGGTATTATATTCTGCGTTATATACATGATCGCGGACAAGCGCGTTATAAAAAACGAAGAACATGAAGTTTCGGAACTTAAGCTTTTATCTCTCAAAGAAACAATGGTACACAACGCGGAGGATACGGCGTTTGTGTGCATATGGGTATTCGTCGCTTATTGCGTATACGAACTGTTGGTAACGATAATAGGCGGGGAACTCGTAATTGCCGGATGGATGACGGCAACCGGACTGGCGTCGGTAATCGTCGGCGCTTTGGTGGGGTTGGTGCCCGGGTGCGGGCCGCAGATAATATTCGTCTCTTTGTATACAAGGGGAATGCTGCCTTTCGCGGCGCTGCTAACCAATTCCATATCGCAGGACGGCGACGCTCTGTTCCCTCTTCTCGCGATAGACAGGCGCAGTTCTTTTATCGCGACAGTAATAACAACCATTCCCGCTCTGCTTTTCGGTATAGCCGCGTATTACATTGAAATGCTGATTATTGGCGCATTTTGATTAGTCCCTAAACTTTATTACCGGTTCCTTATCATTTCTTCGGTACAACACGAACTTTCTTCCCGAGGCGGATACGGGTTGTGCGTCCGTAGCTTTGCACAGCGCGTCAAGCGCCTCCCTTGCGCCTATGGGCGCGTTCTGCTGCACGCTGCCTTTAATAAGCTCCCGAGCTAAAAGCGCGTCGTCGGCCTCCGCTATAACGCTGTCCGTCACGCCCGCCTTGCCTATATAAAGTATAGGCTCCAATGTGTTTGCCATAGCTCTTAAAGCCGCTCTTTGCTTGCTGTCAATCATATTTCTTACCCTTCTTTAATCTACAAACTCAAATTCGTGCCCCTGTAGGCTTACGGTATCCCCAGTTTTGGCCCCCGCTTTGCGCAAGGCCTTGATAATGCCGAAATCAACGAGCAGTTTTTGAAAATGACGCATCGAATCGGGATTATCCGGATCTGTTTTTTGCAGTATGCCTTTTAAAACTCCGCCCCGCACATAATAAACGCCGTCTTGAATAATAACCTCGAAATCCGTATCGTCTTTTTCCAATGCCCACTCCTCAATCACGCCGTCCTCATAAACGGGCTTTGGCAGCGGCAGCTTGTCCAACACATCGGACACGCGGCTTAAAAGCCGCTTTACGCCCTCGCCCGACGCGGCGCTTATGCCTACGGTTTCGATTCCAAGCGGCGTTAAATATTCCTTCAGCCTTTCTGCGTTTTCGGCGGACCCGGGAATATCCATTTTATTTGCGGCGACAATCTCCGGACGGTTTATTAATTCCTCGGAATATCCGGCAAGCTCGCTCCTTATTATTTTGTAATCTTCTATAATATCCCGCCCCTCCGAACATGACGCGTCAACCACATGCACCAACATGCGGGTGCGCTCTATATGACGCAAAAATCCGTGCCCTAACCCCGCTCCTTCATGCGCTCCCTCTATAAGCCCGGGTATATCCGCCATAATAAAGCTGCCCTCCCGCGTTTGCACGACGCCAAGATTGGGAGATATAGTTGTAAAATGATACGCGGCAATCTTCGGACGGGCGCTTGTAGACGCCGCCAGCAGAGTGGATTTGCCCACGCTCGGGAACCCTATAAGCCCCACGTCGGCAATCGATTTAAGTTCGAGCACAACATGACGCCCCTTAGTTTTTCGTCCGGGAGTGGCAAAGCCCGGGGTCTGCCTCGTAGGCGTCGCAAAACGTGCGTTGCCCTTGCCGCCGCCGCCGCCCGATAATAATACCCGCCTGCCGGAACGCAAATCGGCCGCTATACGCCCGGTTTCAAAATCCCGCACAACCGTTCCCGCGGGAACCTTTATAACAAGGTCTTGGCCCGTTTTACCCCGCATGTTTTTCTTTTTACCCGATTCCCCGTCCTGCGCCATAAAACGCTGCGTATATTTAAAATCCATAAGAGTGCGCATACCCTCGTCCGCCTCAAGCACAACCGCGCCGCCGTCGCCCCCGTCGCCGCCGTCAGGACCGCCCGCGCTCACATACTTTTCCTTTCGAAACGAAACACAGCCGTCGCCGCCGTTTCCCGCCTTTATATAAATTTTCGCTATATCAACAAACATCTTTTATACCTTTCCTTCGTAAGGGCATATATCATGTAAAAAACAATACTGGCATTTTGGCCTTCGCGCCGTGCAAAGCCTTCGCCCGTGCCATATAAGCCAGTGGTGCGCGTCTGACCAGCTTTCTTTGGGGATAACCCGCATAAGCTGCCTTTCCGTTTGCTCGGCGTTTTTGGCGCTCGCAAGACCAAGCCTGTTTGCAACCCGAAATACGTGCGTATCCACTGCTATAGCGGGTATCCCAAAAGCGTTGGAGAGCACTACGTTTGCCGTTTTACGGCCTACTCCGGGCAGCGCCGTTAATTCTTCAATCGTTTGAGGCACCCTGCCGCCGTGCTTTGAAACAAGAATTCCGCATGTCTTGAGCATATTTTTCGCTTTCGTATGATAAAAACCGCAGCTTTTTATATACTCTTCAAGCTCGCTTTGCTCTAAACGCATAAGACTTTCCGCGTCCGGATACTTTTCAAACAGCACGCCCGTCACCGCGTTCACCTGCCTGTCCGTCGTCTGTGCCGAAAGCATAGTCGCCATAAGCAGCTCAAATGCGCTTTTATACACCAAACCGGGACGCGCGTCGCTGTAATGCTCCCCCAGCCTTTTTAAAATTTGCCGCGTGTTGCTCATGTATTTTTTCCCCCAATGTGCTATTCGCTATTATACTTACCGCGCAAACAAAACTCAAATATTATTTGCCGGAACGCGCGCGCATAATTTTAACGGCTGTGCAGAAGCTAGAAATATGTTCAATGTAATTATCAAAACCGTGTTGATATATTTTTTTACCATGTTCGTAATGCGTCTTATGGGTAAACGCCAGGCGGGAGAGCTCCAACCTTTTGAGCTTGTCATCGCGGTAATGATGGCGGAAGTGGCGACGACGCCTATGGACAGCCCCGGCGTGCCCATCACATACGGCATAATTCCCGTCGCCGTTTTGCTTTTAATGCACAACGCCATATCGTACATTTCGCTTAAAAGCGAAAAGCTGCGCGGGGTAATCTCCGGCCGTCCGAGCATTGTAATACACAAGGGCATAATCAAAAATGAGGAGCTGAAAAGCTTAAGCTATAATCTTGGAGATTTATTGGAACAGCTGCGAGCAAAAGACGTTATCAATATAAGCGATGTTCATTACGCGGTTCTGGAAACGAACGGTGAATTAAGCGTTATGCTAAAACCCGAACTTAGACCGTTAAACCCCAAGGATTTAGGTATAAGCCCCCCAAATACGGGGTTTAGCTACGATGTGATAATAGACGGTAAGCTCAAACCGAAAAACATGGAGATGCTTGGGTTTAGCGAACAGTCTTTGTTTTCATTGCTGAAAAGGTGCAATATAAGCCGTGTACGCGACGTGTTTTTCGCGACAAGCGATGAAACCGGTAATGTGACGCTTCAGGATTACAAAGGCAACCAAATAACGGGAAGCATAGCAAATGGCTAAAAAAATAACAATAGCCGTTTTGGCGCTGCTGCTTGTTGGCGGGGCGTTGTGGCAGAACATATATATAAACGATTCGACCGAAAAAATGCAGGCGCTCCTTGAGCCGGTCGCGGCGGCGCTTAGCGAGAAAAACTGGAACGACGCGCTCGCGTCGGCTAAAATATTAAATTTGGAGTGGGACAAAGAAAAAAGAATTTACGGAGCGCTTTTCGACCACGAGGAGCTTGATTTGATATCCGCCGCGGCGTTACGCCTAAATAGCTTCTGTGAAATCCGCAACCTTGAGGGAGCGCTTTCCGAAGCGGCCTCGTTTGCCTACTACATTAAGCATTTAAAAGAAATTGATTCAATACGCTGGGAAAATATTTTTTAACGCCACGTAAAGCTGTAGCAAAGCCCTTTTCTTTTTTGTTTACCGGATAAAAGGCCCGGGTCATCGCGAACAATACCGCCGGATAATCCGGTTTGCTTTGCGGTAAGCTCAAAATGACACGCCGCAATCCCAAGGTCTATCCTTTGCATACAAAACCCGTACAAAGTGTTTCCGGCATAGCTTTTTTCACGCCTGATATAAAAATGGCAGGCCCCGTCGGCAACAATAACGCGCCACGGCTGCCTGTTGGACGCGGACGGCGCCAAACGCACCATTTCAAGGCAGGTTTTAAGAGCGCAATCGTCAATCTTAAGAGGCGATGAAAAGTCCCCGTCAAAAAAAAGTTCGTCGAAGCGCTTGCGGTTGTAAGCGTTGGCTCCCGCCGCTACGGCTCTTTCGGTAATCGTTTTTTTATCCGCCGCCGCGCCGATGGGAGAAACCGCGGGCAGATACTCGCCGTCCGGCAGCAAAAGCTTATTTGCGCAAGAGCGCCTGTATGTTCCGCCGAGCCAGCACGTTCCAAACCCTTTCGCGGTGGCGAACAAAACGGTCTTTTCGAAAGAATATCCGAACCCCTCCAAATCAAGACCGCCTTTTTTTACACATCCCCCGAAGAAGGTTCTCGCGCCCTTTATAAAACCGTATGTTCCAAGCCCTTGCTCGCCGGTCTTTATAATGGAAAGCCTAACCCTCGCGTCAAAAGGGTTTTTCTCTGCGACAAGGAAGAACGCCTCCATTTTTGATATTGCCGCCGGCGTAAGAGGACGCCCATCGTATGTGCGCACAGATTTTCTTGTCCGGATAATCTTAATAATATCCGCGTCCCAGTTTTCCATACATTCTACTCCCCATAAGCTTGCTTGTACCCCAGTTTTGCCGCCGCATATTTACGTTTATTACAAGACCGTAAGCAATCATGTTGGTAAGCAGGCTTGAGCCTCCGTAGCTGAAAAACGGAAGCGTGATTCCCGTTATAGGCATAACGCCTATGTTCATGGCAATGTTCTCAAATACATGAAAAAGCGTCATTGCAAAAACGCCAAAAATAATCAGCGTCCCAAACTCGTCTTTTGCTTTTGTTGCAAGGTGCATTGTTCGGAAGAGCAGTATAAAGAACAGCAGCGTAAGCAATATACTGCCCAAAAAGCCGATTGACTCCGCCGTAGAGGCAAAAATAAAATCGGTATGCTTTTCCGGTATATTGGTAAGCTGTCCCACTCCGCCCATAGAAAAAAGTCCCCTGCCGGTTATCTGTCCGGCGCCGACGGCGGTTTGAGCCTGCAGGGACTGAAACGCGCTTCTGTTTATCTCCTCAAGCGTCGTACCCTCCGGTATTATCCCGAGAAAAGTATATAAGAAAATATCAATTCTTGTTTTCTGCCAGCTAAGCAGAAGCAGCGGCGCCAAACATCCCGCGGAGGCTATCATTGCCAATATTAATTTTATGCTGGTGCGCGCAATAAAAAGCATGGAGAAAAATATAAAAATATAAACCATAACGGCGCCGTAATCCGGCTGCAGTATAATAAGGGCGACCGGAATTAAAAAAACAATCAATATAGGCAGTATGTCTTTAATCTTCTTTATACCGCCCTCTTTGCCACGCGTTTTATCCGAAATCATGCGCGCCAATATAATAATGATGGCTACTTTCCCCAATTCGGACGGCTGAAACCCCGAGTTTCCTATCCTGAACCAACCGACGGTACCTTTTACGTCGCGTCCGAACAGCAGCACCAGAACAAGCAACCCGACAATAATCACATACATCCATTTGTAATATTCGCCTATGGCATGGTAATCGGGTATCAATACAATAAACATGGCAAACAGCCCCACCCCAAGCCAGGCAAGCTGCTGAAAAACATGATACAGATTAAGCTGGGAAATAACCTCGGAAATCGATTCGGTGCCTTCCGCGAGAGGCTCGGACTGGGCGCTGGCAATCGCCACCAGACTGAAAAGCGCCAAAATAATGATAATGCCAAACAAAAACCAGTCAATAAATCTGAACATTCTCGGGTCAATTATTTTAAGCTTCAAAACTCCACCTCTATGTTACGAATGTGTTATCAAATTATAACACAATTATTAATAAAAAATAAGCCCTCGTCATGTTTTTTCGATTAAAGCATATCAGAAAAAAACGCCGGGGGGAAGGGGCAAATACCCTCATACAATGGACAAGTCATACAAAGAAATGATATATTAGATTCGCGAAAACAGGAGGACATTATGGCATACAGGGCTTTGTACCGCACCTGGCGGCCTGCTCGGTTCGATGAGGTTTCGGGACAGCCGCATATAGTAAAGGTGCTTACGGGACAGATAGAAAACAACCGTATCGCGCACGCGTACCTTTTTTCCGGTCCGCGCGGAACAGGCAAAACAAGCCTTGCGAAAATATTCGCGCGCGCGGTGAATTGCGTATCCCGCCAGGGCGCGGAGCCTTGCGGCAAATGCGGCGTGTGCGCACAGGCGCGGGACGATTCTTCCATCGATATAGTGGAAATCGACGCAGCCTCTAACAACGGGGTAGACAGTGTGCGCGATCTGCGCGACCGCGTCAACCTGCTGCCGGCCGCGGGCAAATATAAGGTTTATATAATAGACGAGGTTCACATGCTTTCTAAAGGCGCGTTTAACGCTCTTTTGAAAACTCTCGAGGAACCTCCCTCCCATGTTATATTCATACTCGCGACGACGGAGCCGCACAAGCTTCCCCCCACAATACTCTCACGCTGCCAGCGGTTTGATTTCAGGCGTATATCCGCGGAGGATATAGCCGCGCGGCTGAAAAATGTCGCCGAGGCGGAAGGGTGCCCGTTCGAATCGGACGCGCTGTTTGCTATAGCGCGCGCCGCGGAAGGAGGTATGCGCGACGCGTTAAGTATTCTTGACCAGTGCATGTCTTTCGGCGAGGTCAACGCGGCGAACGTAGCCGCCGCTCTCGGCAGCGGCGATTTAGAGCATGTTCGCCTGCTTATCCGCGCAATTGCCGAATATGACGAAAAAAAAGCGCTTGAGCGGCTTTCCGCGCTGCTATGGTCGGGGGCGGATACTCACGCTCTTATAAAATCTCTCGCTGACGCCGTCAGGCGCATGATGTGGCTTTCCGCGGGGGCCGGAACCGCCGGCGATAATCAACTTGAAGACTGCGCGAAAAAGCTTGGGAAAACAGCCTGCATTCGCGCGCTTAACATACTGATACAAAAAGAATACGAAATGCGTCAGAACCTTCGCGCCGATATCGTTCTCGAAACGGCGGTAATGGATATAATGTGTCCCGAGGACGATCCTAATGCCGCCGACTTATTAAGAATTGAAAAGCTGGAGGCGCGTCTTTTAGCGCTCGAGCGGCAGCGGCAGGAGCAGTATATCGCTCCGGACAATTCAAAAGCTCCCGAAAAAACGGCGGAGGTTAAACAGCAAAAGAATACGGCCAAAAAAAAGCCGGAGGCGGCGAGCAAAAGCGATGAATCCGGCGCGGATAAGCGGGACGCGGGCGAGCTGCTCGGCAAAATGCTGGACGCGCTGAAGAAGGACGCGTACCCGATATACCTGCACGCGGCAAAGGCGTACTCCGCGGCAAAACACGACGGCGTATTAGAAATACAGTTTGGCAAAGACGCCGCGCTTTCCGCGGAATATTTGCAGCAGCCGTCCGTACAAAAAACAATCGCCAGCCTTTTGGCAAAAATATTGTATGAACCGGTATCCGTCCGAGTTATTACGGAGAACGCGGAAGATAAAAAACAAGCCGATACGGGAATATACGCCTTATTCGGCGATAATGATATAGAGAAAGTCTAAACAGGAGGTTTCTTATGGCGAAAAGAAAATCATACGGCGGCAGCGGCATGAACATGGGCTCTATGCTTGCGAAAGCGCAGCAAATGCAAGCCGATATGGCGGCGGCACAGGCCGAAGTCGAAAACGCCGAGGTTGAGGCTTCGGCGGGCGGCGGCGCGGTAACCGTTCGCGCGAACGGCGCCAAAAAGATTGTCAGTATTAAAATATCGCAAGAGGCGGCGGACCCGGACGATGTAGAAATGCTTGAAGATTTAATAATTGCCGCTGTAAACGAAGCGCTGGCAAAAGCGGAAGAAATGATGCAGCAAAAACTTAGCGGCGTAACCGGCGGCATGAATCTGGGAGGCTTGTTTTAACATTGAATCAGATAATAGAGCCGGTAATGCGCCTTATCAGCCAGTTTTCCCGGCTGCCCGGCATTGGCGGTAAAACCGCTCAGCGCCTTGCTTTTCATGTGATACGCATGGACGACGCGGAAGTGGAGGAATTCGCCAAAGACCTTTCCGAAGCCAAGAGCAAGGCGGCGAAATGCCCCGCCTGCGGCAATCTTATGCAAAAGGGCGAGAAGCTGTGCTCGGTATGCGCGGACAGCAGGCGCGACTTTGCGTGCGTCTGCGTGGTGTCGGATATAAAAGATGTGCTCGCGATAGAGAAAACACGCGAATACAACGGCGTATACCATGTGCTACACGGAGTTATATCTCCCATGGACGGCGTAGGGCCGGACGATATAAACATAACGGGGCTTATAGACCGTCTCGCGGGCGGCGGCGTAACCGAGGTGATACTCGCAACCAATCCCGACGTAACGGGCACCGCGACGGCCGCTTATATAGCCAAAACCATACGCCCTCTCGTTTCTAAGGTCACCCGCATTGCGCACGGGGTGCCGGTAGGCGCGGACCTTGAATATACCGATGAGGTTACTTTATCACGGGCGATAGAAGGACGCACGGAATATTAGAACGTATACAATTGCGCGTTTTTGTCAATAATGGACAGCACAACCGATATGCGGGAGGAGCTGTATGGAAGAAAACGCGTATTCTTATGATGTAAGGCGCGCCTATGCCGACTGGCAGGCCGCGGAGAATTATTTCGAGAACGTGGCGGACCCTGACCTTATTGATTTCGCTATATATGACATGGAAGCCGCAAAGAAAAAATACGTATATATGCTTAAAAAAGCGAGAGCCGAGTATATCGAGCAGGCTTAGAGAAGCGTAAGCGGGGGCTTTTGCCTCTGCTTTTATTTTTTTGCCCCGCTAATCTTCCACAAGACCTAACCCCAAATACTGAAAGTGCATTGTATCAAACCCTTCCTTGAAGTTTCCGCCCCACGACCATCCGTATTTCTCAAAAATGCTTATGACCTCCGGCGGTATGGCATATGGGTTGTTCATATCCCTGTTGTCCCTACGCGTATAAAACAAATTATAAGGCTTATTTATATCAATCGCCGTTCCGAAACTGTGATGCGACAAAACAGTGCTGCCTCTTAGCCCCGGGCCGTTTATTGTGCGGTATTCGTAGGTATAAAGCTTCATCACCGGAAACTTGATGTCAAGCGCGTATATCTCGTCAAATATGGCTTTAATATTGTTTTCCAGTTTATAATGGATTTTAAACGTTCCTTTGCCGGCAACCCTCCTGCTTCCGGATTTTCTCCAAATAGGAACCTCCACTTTTACAAGGTGCGCCGACGATTCGGTTCTGCCCTTAAAGCCAAAGGGCGGGCTTTCCTTAGTATAGTATTTTGTATCCGTCCCGAAAATGTATTGATACCTGTCGTCATAGCTCTCAAAAATGGCGTCCTCGGCCGTCCAAACCCTTTCCTCCGGCGTCGTAAACGATAATATAAGCCCCTTTACATATCCGGAAGGCGTAAGCACATACGGGCGAAAATAGTACCGCGTATTCGGAGACAAGCCGGTTACAAGCTTATTCATCCGCCCCCTTATAATGGAGTTTGATTTTATTTTACGGGACAGATTAAACATATCCGTGCCAAGGAAAAAACCATACTCGCTTTGCCTCTGCCCGCAGTTTTCGGGCGGAGCGCCAAGCAGCACAACACTTTCGCTGCCCATAATAATAGGTCTTTGCGTTTCGGGAAGCAAATGCCTTACCGTAATGTTTTGCGCCCCGAAGCTTTCGAGCGGCTTATCTTTATCCGAATAAGCTTTAAAATATATTTTGCAGCTCCCGCTTTTTTCAACCGTAACCGACGCCCGCCAATATTTTTTTCCTCCTTCGGCTTCGGTCAGCTCCGCCTTCCCGTATAATTTATTGTCCGCAAAAACGCTTACGCTCGCGGCTTCGCCGGGAGTGGTTAAAGCGAATTCCACAGAGTCTTTAGCAAAAATCACCGTGCCGGAAGGCACAGCCGAATAATTATCTTCGGCGGCAAAGGCGGCGCGCCCCGAGGGAAACAGTAATAACAGCGTAAAAACAACTGAAAATATTTTTTTGTACATACAAACTCCTAAAACCTTTTATACTGCCAATCGACAGGTATATTTTATCACATGCGCACGCAATTACAACCTTGATTCCAAACGGCATCGCGCGTTTGGCGAAACACCGCGGAAATTACGGAACGCCGCCGTCGAACCGAACTGTATTTTAAGCGGTCCGGCGTTTTGCAAGCGCAGCGGCGCAATATTAATACACGCCGCGTTTAATATTCGGACGGGAAATAAAACCGGCTTTTTCCCATGCCGATGACACTGTTTTTCAGGCTGCCGAAGCGTTACGCTTTTCTACAACCTGTTTAACAAGCGGCCTTAGCGATTCAGTAAGCAGCATTATAAGCCAAACGTAGACGGGCAGCTCCACCGCCGCGCCGACAAGCCTCGTCGCCAAAAGACCCGGAAGCGGCACGCCAAAACTAAGCCAAATAATTATTGTATTGATAACAACGGATACCGTAATCTGGGCAGCCGCGACCGCGGCCGTGGCCTTCCATGTTGTGTTTTTCTGCGACTTTAAGTAAAACAATCCGGCAATCACACCGAAAAGCCCCATCGATATAGAAAAAAGCGGATTATACGCGCCCATCTGCGCGCCAATAAAAAAACCTCCTATATCGGTAACTAATCCGACAAGAAAACCCGCCACAGGACCGAAAAAAATTCCCGAGAGCATTACGGGTATAGGGGTAAGCGATACTTCCGCGGTTTTTAGTCCAGCCGGCGCTATCTGCAATGAAAAAAACGCCTTAAGCGCAACCCCAAGAGCGGCGAAAAGCGCCATTATAATAAGCGTACGAAGCGAAAAAGTATTATTCTTCATACAAAAAAACCTCCTTCCCTTGACTATAGGCAAACACTCGCGTTAAGAGAAAAAGGTCCTCTCGCAGCGGACGCGACTTTGTACCGCAGGCTAAAAGCCTTTCGTCCTCAGGCGACATCCCATCCCAAGGCACTTGACGCACAAAATCTACTCTGCATATATCAAGACGCGTTTATTATATCAGCCGCGCAAAAACATAGCAACAAATTTTGAGAATATTTGCATATATGAATTATTATTGCCGTCGCGTTTTACACTTATTTTTTTTATGGTATAATAACGTGCGCAAACTATCAATCGCAAGGAGAACGGTATGCATTTTTGGCGCAACAGACCGCTTATGGTAACCATTATTGTGCTTATAATACTGCTCGCGCTGCTTGTTGTTACCGCCGGAGGCAGCAATATGTCCGGCGCCGAGAGCGTTGCCGGAAGCCTTTTCATGCCTCTCCAGCGCGCCCTTTATTCCGCCACCGATTCAATAGGAGAGTTTTTCGAACGCATTTTCTCCGGAGTGGACGCGCAAACCGAAAATTACAGGCTGTCCGCGCGTATTGCCGAGCTTGAAGGCCTGCTGCAGGACTATAACGAGATGAAGCGCGAAAACGAACGTTTAAAAACGCTTCTTAATTTTGACACTCAGGATAATACTCTCGAATATAAATCGGCAAGGGTAATAGGAAAATCCCCCGGGCATTGGTTTAATATGTTCATTATAGACACGGGTCTCTCAGGCGGCATAAAAGTTAATATGCCGGTCGTCAACACCGACGGCCTTGTCGGACGCGTGGTACAGACGGGCGCTAATTGGAGCCGTGTAATGGCCATAATAGATACGTCAAGCGGCGTATCCGGCATTGTAGAGCGCACCCGTGATAACGGCATTTTAAGCGGCTCCGCGTCCCTTACAGACCAATTGCCGCTGCTAGCGATGAGCAACCTGCCCCTCGACGCCGATTTAATGCCCGGAGACACCGTTATCACCTCGGGGCTAGCGGGAGTATTCCCCAAAGGCATACGCATAGGCGAGGTTGTGGAGGTCAGCCCGAGCGACGACGGAATGCGCAACACCGCGCTTGTCCGCCCCTGGGTAAATTTTGGGCATCTTGAAGAGGTCGTTATAATAACATCCAAACTGGTGAACGTAAAAGAGGCGCTCGAGTGAGATACTTAATACTTTTTGCCGTCGCGGTTATCAATATAATATTTACCGGCGCCGTTTTCCCCAATATCAATATATCGGGTATCGCGCCGGATATAATAATCTGCACTATTTCGGCAATAGTGATTATTGAAAAGCGCATGACCGGCGCGGTCATGGGGCTTTTTTGCGGGCTTATGCTTGATATTATTTTCACCGGCATAATAGGTTTTTACTCCATACCGTACTTTGCGACGGGCGCCGCCGCTTTTTTTGTATCGGCGCGTTTAAGTTACATAGACAGATACGTAGTGCCCTGCTGTTTCGCCGCCGCCGCTTTATTATTAAAGGAGCTTATAAGCGCAATACTCTCATATATGCTGGGCAGCCATTTTCTTTTCTGGCACAAACTTGTCCGCTATATGCTTCCCGAGGCTTTGTTTACCGGAATATTCATGCTTCTTATTTATTATCTTTTCCGGCGGCTTTATCGCTCCGTTTCCGTCCGCCCGAAAAATCTTGAAGACTTAAAAAGACTGCTGTAGGCAAAACATATTACACAAAAACCGCATGGCATATCATGCGGTTTTTTGTGTCCGTCCGGCTTAATTTCTCAAATCATGCCGTTCGGGGCATTTTTACGGCGCGCCGTAAATGAAAGGAGCGTAAAGCGGTTGCGGTTATCATTATCGCCACATGAGAAAATTCTATACTTCTATACATATATTATTTTACCATTACTATCAAATACATTAATAGGTTCTACTCCCGAAATCGTCGTAATTGAGGTATAATGGTAACGGTGATGAAGAA
>CAZPHS010000025.1:0-27870 GCA_964586785.1 uncultured Christensenellaceae bacterium | reverse complement strand
GCACGTTTCATTATGTTTTGTGCCTTTCGCAGAAAGGAATGGTCATATAAATGGACAAGACTCAACAGGCCGGGATATATTTTCCGCAGATATTGATTCCTGAAAAAAAAGTAAACAAACAAAAATGGTCGGTAATCGCGTGTGATCAGTTTACCTCTAATGAGGATTTTTGGATAAAGACGCAAAGGATAGTAGGCGGAGCGCCGTCCACTTTTCATATAATAGTACCCGAGGCGTATATAGATATGCAGGACGTTCCCGAGAGGATTGCGCACGCGAAACAGACAATGCGCAATTATATTGAGGACGGGGTTCTTGTCTGCCTTCCGGAAGGCGTTATACTTACGGAAAGGGAAACGCCGAACGGAACGCGCGTGGGGCTTGTGCTTGCGATAGACCTTGAACAATATGACACCGATTTTACTAAAATGCCGCTTATAAGGGCGAGCGAGGAGACGGTATCCGAGCGCATACCTATACGGGTGGCGCTGCGGCAGGACGCGGTTATAGAATGCCCGCACGCCGTTCTTCTCATTAACGACCCCGCCGACACCGTGCTGGGGCCGGTATATGAAGCCAAAGAGAGACTGGCGAAAATCTACAGCACATCGCTTATGCAGGACGGCGGCCATATTGAAGGCTGGTTTGTCGAGGATAAGGATATACTCGAAGGCTTAACAGACTCGCTGATTGCTCTCGAACGCAAGGCCAAAGATAATATGCTTTTTGCGGTGGGCGACGGCAACCATTCCCTTGCTTCGGCAAAGCAGATTTGGGAAACTAAAAAGGCGTCGATGGATAATGAGGAATTGGAGACAAGCCCGCTGCGGTACGCGCTTGTGGAGGTAGTCAATCTTTACGACCACGGCGTTAACGTGTATCCTATTCACCGCGTTTTGTTTAATGTCGATGTGCCGGGCGCTTTGCGTTCGCTGGTCGGCATACTTAATAAAACAGGCCAGGAAGCTCACATGATGTATACGAGGGGCACCAAGGGTAATGCCAAGCCGGGCACGCAGGCTATACGTTTTGAATCAAAAATGTCCAAAGGATATATAGAAATCGGAAAGCCGCGCCACGAGCTGGTTATTAAAACGCTTACCGACGCGCTTGATAAGCTTTGTAAAGAGATGCCGAGGGCGAAGGTGGATTACATACACGGGGACGATGAATTCCGTACTTTGGCGCAGGAGCACGCCAGCTTGGGATTCGTTATGGAGCCTGTAGCCAAGGAGAATCTTTTCAATATGGTGATAAAATACGGCGTTCTTCCCCGAAAGTCATTTTCTCTCGGCGCGGCCATGGAGAAGCGTTATTATTACGAGTGCCGGCTGCTTGTTGACGCGGATAACGCCGGTGACGAGGACCAAGGCGGCGAGCAGGCGGAGCACGAGGGTATTGCCGGGGAGAGCGAACAGCGGTACGACCGGCCGGAAGAAGAGCAATACGTTCAGCCGGAATATATAGAAGACGATGAAACCAAGTTCGTCGAACAGGAAGATACGTCCGGCTCAAGAGCGCGCCGGGGACGCAGGGAAAAGAAGGCGCGCAGGAAGCGTGATAAGGAATGAAGGTCTGTAAATTCGGCGGCAGCTCGCTTTCGGACGCAACCCAGTTCAATAAGGTTAAAAAAATAGTTCAGTCCGATAAACATCGCGTGTATATAATACCGTCCGCGCCCGGCAAGCGCTATTCCGCCGATACTAAGGTTACCGACCTTTTGTATGCGTATCATGCCGCGACGGCGGCTGACAGCGGCGACGCGGCTGTCGTTTTCAATAAAATAAGCGAGCGTTTTTCTTCGCTTAAGGACGAATTGGGCTTGCGCGTTGACATAAAAGCGCATCTTAATGAAATTGCCGAAAACGTAAAAGGCGGCGCCGGAGCCGATTATACGGTAAGCCGCGGCGAATATTTAAGCGGCATATTGCTCGCGGAGTTTTTGGGGTTTGATTTTATAGACCCCGCGGAATGTATATTTTTCGGCGCCGACGGGAAATACGAGCCGGAGAAAACCCGAACCGTAATGCGCGGACGCCTGCGAAGCTACCGCAAGGCTGTGATACCCGGTTTTTACGGCAGTATGCCCGACGGGCGGATTAAGACGTTCTCGCGCGGAGGCTCGGATATTACGGGCGCTATTGTGGCGAGGGCTGCGCGCGCGGATGTTTATGAAAACTGGACGGACGTTTCGGGCGTGCTTATGGCAGACCCGCGCATAGTGGACAATCCTAAGGTGATACGCAAAATCACTTACAGGGAATTAAGGGAGCTCTCTTATATGGGCGCCACCGTTCTGCATGAGGACGCCGTTTTCCCCGTGTTTAAGGCAAACATACCTATTAATATAAAAAATACTAACGACCCTGAAAACCCTGGCACGCTTATAGTGCCTAATGTGAGCGATAACGATACTGACGTTATTACTGGTATTGCCGGCAAAAAGGGTTTTACCGTAATCGCCGTTGAAAAGGCGAATATGAACACCGAGCTTGGTTTCGGGCGAAGGATATTGACGGCTCTCGAGGAAAACAATATTCGGTTTGAGCATATGCCCTCCGGTATAGATACTTTGGGTATAGTGCTTGCCGACAGCGAAATAGAGGGTAAGCAGGCGCAGCTTCTCGACGATGTATATAAGATGTGCGAGCCCGATTCTTTGGAAGTATTCCGGGGACTTGCCGTTATAGCGACGGTAGGCAGAGGCATGATACGAAAGGTTGGAGTCGCGGCGCGGCTTTTCACGGCGCTTGCGGAAAGCAATATAAACATACGCATGATTGACCAGGGTTCAAGCGAGATTAATATTATAGTAGGTGTGGATGAGCGCGATTTTGAACGCGCAATAAAAGCGATTTACCGTACCTTTTGCGAAGAGAACGGCGATAAATAAAACGGTTTGATTCTTTTTGTACTTTGGGAACTATAATACCGAAAAGGGCCAAAGGCTTCGTCTTGCGGGACGGTTGCGCTAAACCCTTTTTTTATGCTTGAAACGTATGCGGCGCGGGGAGTTACACCGGCTGTGTGGCTATGCGGACGTTGTATTCGTACATATCGGTGCGGTATATAGCGCGCTCGTAATATAAAGTTCCGCCGCTCGCCAGGAAATACAAACTGTTCACTCTAAGCAAAGGCGTTTGCCGCGCAACGTTAAGGTATTCCTGAAAGCGCGCGCCCGGCAAAAGCGTTGATATTGAGCAGTCCGCACTGCCAATCTTGTGACCGTAAGTGTCGGTTAAAAGGTTGTACAGCGAACCTAAGAGAGCGCTTTTTTCAAGACCGGGGCAAATGTGCGCCGGCAGAAAAACCTCTTCAACCGCAACGGGTGTTTCGTCCGCGAACCTTATGCGCATCGCCCTGTAAACCTCGCCGCCGGTCATAAGCCTTTTCGCTATACTGTCGGGCGGAGTAAATGTCTGGAATTCCATAACGCGGGTGGAAGGCTCAAAGCCGCGCAGCCGCACCGTTTCCGAAAAGCTTGAAATGTTGCGCTGCTGCATTTTTCTTGCCGAAACGAAAGTGCCGCGCCCCTGTTCGCGATAAAGAGCGCCCGAATTTACAAGATCGGTCAGCGCCTGCCGCACGGTCATGCGCGATAGACCATGCTCTTCCGCCAGCGCCCTTTCAGACGCAAGCTTGTCCCCCGGCCCAAGTACGCCGTTTTCAATTTGATTTAATATCATTTCTTTGATTTTCACATAAATAGGCTGACTCATCACCATACCTCCAAAGAAACGGTCTTTTTATTACTTTAGCATGTGAGAGCGGGTATGTAAATATTAATGCGCGTTTATACACAAAATAAAGCTGATTAATAATATATTTAGCAGAAAGAAGAACAAAAAGATGAAAAAGATGCTGAAAAAAGTAGTTATTATAGTTTTGGCTCTAAGTGTCCTGACAATCCAGACGGTGTTTGCAGACAGCACGTATACTGTAAAACCGGGAGATACGCTCTATAAAATCGCGAAGACAAACGGTGTAACGGTAAACGAGCTGCTTACGGCAAACCCTGTCATAAAAAACCCGTCGGTTATATTCGCGGGGCAAAAAATAACGATTCCGTCAACCAAGCTTTTAAGATATACGGTTCAGCGCGGCGATACCATGTGGGGCATCGCTAACAAGTATCAGATAAGCCTTGCGGAGCTGCAAAAAGCTAACTCGAACATAACGGATTTCTCCAAGATATATGTAGGGCAGACTGTTATAATACCCGATGCGAAGTCGCTTCAAAGCCATGAGCAGCAGGTATTCGAAATAGTAAACAAGGAGCGCTTAAATCGCGGTCTGCCGCTTTTAAAGCTTAACGCGGAGCTTTCCCGCGTCGCGAGGTTTAAAAGCCAGGATATGATAGACAAAGGTTATTTTGCGCACCAGTCGCCGACGTACGGTTCGCCGTTTCAGATGATGCAAAAATTCGGTCTTAGGTTCAGCGCGGCGGGAGAGAATATCGCCTACGGGCAAAGGACCGCGGAAGAAGTTATGCGCACATGGATGAATTCGGCGGGGCACAAGGCAAACATACTCTCGCAGGCGTACACGAACATTGGCATAGGCGTCGCCAAGGCCGCCAACGGCACTCTTTACTGGACGCAGATGTTTATGAATCCGTATTGATAATGGTTTTTAAGCGGCGGTATGGAACGCGTACTGCCGCTTAAAACTTCTATTCGTTTATAAGCACCGCTTTTATGCGCCGCACTCCCGCGGAGCTTGATTGCTCCTTTTGTATTTTAAAGCCGCCAAGCTCCCGCGTGTTTGTGGCGTGCGGACCGCCGCATATTTCTTTTGAAAAGTCTCCCGCCGAGTATACCTTTACAACGCTGCCGTATTTGGATTCGAAAACGCCTATCGCGCCCTGCTCCTTGGCCTGCTCAACGCTCATTTCCTCGCATGTTACGTCAAGACCGGCCTTTATCGCCTCGTTTACAAGCCTCTGCACCTCGTCAAGCTCTTCCCGCTCCACTTTGCGGGAGAACGCGAAATCGAAACGAAGGCGTTCGGCGGTTATATTGCTGCCGCGCTGCTCGACTTCTTCGCCCAAAACGCGGCGCAGCGCCTCGTGCATAAGGTGCGTTGCCGTATGCAGCCGCGCCGTGGCTTGCCCCGTATCGGCAAGGCCGCCTTTAAAGCGCTGCTGCGCTCCTGCACCCGAGATTTTCTGGTGCTGCGCGAAGGCTTCCTTAAAGCCGTCCGTGTCTACCTCAAGCCCGTTTTCAAGAGCCAGTTCCAGCGTAAACTCAAGAGGGAAGCCGAAGGTGTCGTACAGATGAAAAGCGTCCGTGCCGGATATCACGCCGGACTCAAGCCGCGATTGAAGCTTTTCAAATTCTTTTAGGCCTTGCGTTATTGTACGCGAGAAACGCTCTTCTTCAAGGTTAAGTTCGTTTATTATGCGCTGCCGGTTGCGGGAAAGCTCCGGATACGCGTCTTTGTATATGTCTATTACGGTTAAAGCTATTTTGCCAAGCGACATGCGTTCTATACCAAGCCGCAAAGAGTACCTGACGGCGCGGCGAATAAGACGGCGCAGCACATAGCCCTGGTCTACGTTGGAGGGCGTTACGGCTTTCTCGTCTCCCAAAATAAAAGCGGCGCATCGAACGTGGTCGGCTATTATTCTAAACGCGCGGGCGGTTTCGTTATCGCCGCCGTAATCCTTGCCGGAAAGCTCGCTTATTTTCTCAAGCAAGGGCGCAAAAAGGTCGGTCTCGTATACTGTGGATTTGCCCTGAAGTATTGCGACAGTTCTGTCAAGGCCCATGCCCGTGTCGACATTTTTCTGCTCAAGCGGTTCAAACCCGCCGTCGGCGGTTTTGTTGTATTGCATGAAAACGTCGTTCCAGATTTCCAGATATTTTCCGCACGGACACGACGGGTCGCAGTTTTCGCCGCATTTTGGCGCGCCTGTGTCAACGAACATTTCGGTGTCGGGGCCGCAAGGGCCGCTTTGTCCCGCGGGACCCCACCAGTTGTGTTTTTTATCAAAAAAGAATATATGGCTTTCGTCAACGCCGAGGCTTTTCCATATGTCCGCCGATTCGGTGTCGCGCGGAGCGTCGCTATCGCCGGCAAAACAGCTAAAGTACAGCCTGTTTTTGTCTATGCCAAGCCATTTGTCCGAGGTTAGGAATTCATAGCTGTATTCTATGGCTTCTTTTTTAAAGTAGTCGCCTAAAGACCAGTTACCGAGCATTTCGAAAAATGTGCAGTGGGACGAATCGCCCACTTCGTCAATGTCGCCTGTGCGCACGCATTTTTGCGCGTTGGCCAACCGCGCGCCTTCGGGGTGTTTAGCGCCCAAAAGGTACGGTACCAAAGGGTGCATTCCCGCGGTGGTAAAAAGCACGGTAGGGTCGTTCTCCGGTATAAGCGACGCGGATGGTATTATCGCGTGGCCTTTGCCCGCAAAAAAATCTAAAAAAAGCTGCCTGAGCTTTTCGCTTGTAAGCCGTTTCAATATAAGAATCTCCTTTAGCGGAATATCGGTTTACATTATAGCAATATTAAGGTGCGCAGACAAGGCTTTGCTTAGCGGGTTTTTTGGGACATTGGGGGCGCAGATATTAAAACCGCCATCACGGGCGTCAGAATATCCGCACGGCGCGCCGAAGCCAGGTGAAGGCGCGGACGGCTTTGGCTAGGAGAGGCTAGAAGGGTTTTGTTGAAGCAGGAAGTGTTGTATAAAAGCAGGAGGTATGGTATGACAAATTAGAGTAAGATCTATAATGAACAGTTAAAATTAAGTAAGTGAAGAGATTATCTAATATGTTAAAGCATGTATTTAATAAGTCTTTAAAGCTGTTATTAGGGATATGACGGTGCATTTTGTTATGATGATATAAATAGTCTAATGTTCTTGGATGTTTTAGAAATGTTTAAATTACCGCAGATTCCGTTAAAACTCTTTAAATATGTTTAAATTCCTCTTTACATATCCCACATCTTGTGCCACAATGATAAATGTAAACTGGTGGTAGTATATTCGTTGTATGATGGGATTCTAACATAACTCGTTGCTTCACTGGGTCGGCGAATATATAGAATATAACTCTCGGATATTAACGCCTACCTTGCCGCGACTTCCAACGAAAAGGAAGGAGCCAAGTTAAAATGAATATCGACTATGTGAAAAAACTGATTGTCGAATTAGGCTTTGCTCCTCAAGACGGCACTAGTGGTGTTTTTGAAAAGCGCTATGCCGCCCACAATAATTACCCCATTTTTGTTGATATCGACAAGCTAAAAATTGAATATGCCCATCAAAGTGTTCAGGCTGACAAGCGTATTCGGCTTGGTGATTTGACTACCAGCAACCTTGAAAAACCCGAGAATTTCGTAGTACTTGAATGCGTTGACCGCTTGTTATTAAAAGGATATCGTCCCGAAAAGCTTGAGCTTGAAAAGAAATATCCTTTGGGCCGCAACCTTAAAGGGAAATTAGATATTCTTGTTTATAGCGAAAATGATACCGCTCCATTTTTGATGATTGAGTGCAAAACTTGGGGAAACGAGTTTGAAAAAGAGTCTGCCAAGACCCTAAAAGAAGGCGGACAGATTTTTTCATACTATCAACAGGACAGAGCCGCAAAGTTCCTTTGTCTGTACGCTTCGCGTCTCGATAGGAGAAAAATTGAATACCGAAATAACATTATTTTGGTTGAGAAATCTTGGCGTGATTTGTCAAGCGCTAAGGATATTCATGATTACTGGAACAAGAATTTCAAAGACAACGGTATCTTTGAGGCATATGCCACGCCCTATGATATTAAGCCAAAGGTGCTTACATATGGAATGCTTAATAATCTCAAACAAGAAGACAGTGGAAAAATCTACAATCAAATTATGGAGATTTTGCGTCATAATGCTATTTCCGACAAGCCTAACGCTTTTAATAAGCTGTTGAATCTATTTGTTTGCAAAATCATAGATGAGAATAAAAATCCTACTGACGAGCTTGAATTTCAATGGCTGGAGACCGATACCGATGAGAGTCTACAAATGCGTCTCAACGACCTCTACAAGGATGGTATGTGGCGTTTTCTTGAAATCAAGGTAATTGACCATTCTGAAGAAGAGGTAACAAAGGCGTTAGAGGGGATTGATAACCCAACTCAAAAACAGCAGCTTATGGATATGTTCCAAGACGCCCGATTAAAGAAAAGCCCTAACTTTGCCTTTGTTGAAGTTTTGGACGAGAAAACATTTAAGCTCAACGCCAAAATTGTCCGCGAAATCGTTGAGCTTCTTCAAGTTTATAAATTCAGATATGAGCAAAAGCATGAGTTTTTGGGAAACTTCTTTGAATCGCTGCTCAATGACAGCATGAAGCAAGAAGCAGGGCAATTTTTTACTCCCGTTCCTATCACTCGGTTCATTATTTCTTCATTGCCATTAAAGGAGTTTATGCAAAGTAAAATTGATAACAGAGAGCGTAATGTCCTTCCTGCTGTGATGGATTATGCCTGCGGCAGTGGGCACTTCTTGACCGAGTATATGGATCAAATGCAAACTGTGATTGATAGTAAGATTGATGTGTCAGCAGCTTTGCCCGATGTTAGGAATAAGATTGAGTCGTGGAAAGGCTTAACAAAATTCCTTTGGGCGAAGGATACGGTTTACGGGATTGATTTAGACAATCGCCTTGTAAAAACAACAAAGGTTAGCGCATTTTTTAACGGCGATGGCGAGGCCAATATTATTTGGGCGAATGGATTAGACAATTTTGGGAAGACCGAGGAATACCGGAATCTTTTGCGGCAAACTCAGCCCTATGACAGAAAAAACAACGGGCAGTTCGACATATTGATTTCCAACCCCCCATATTCCGTGGAGGCTTTTAAGAGTACGCTTAAATACGGTGAAGAAAGTTTTGAGCTATATAATAATATTACTGACAACAGTTCCGAGATTGAGTGCCTGTTTATCGAGCGCATGAAACAGCTTTTAAAGGTTGGCGGTTGGGCAGGCGTGATTCTGCCAAGTTCAATTCTGTCCAACGGGGGTATTCATTCCAAAGCGCGAGAGATACTGTTTAGGTATTTTAAAGTAAAAGCCATTGTAGAATTGGGCTCTGGCACATTCATGAAAACAGGGACAAATACAGTTGTACTGTTTCTTAAACGTCGCTCGGACAACGATTTTATAGCCATCGAAAAAGCGATTAGTATATTTGTATCTAATCTAAAAGACGTTACCGTCTTGGGCATTGAAAACGCCTTTTCAAAGTATGTTGCCAACGCATATGATGACCTTGCTTTTGCTGATTATATTTCTTTCATCAGCGGTAAAGCAAGCGTTGCTATGCAGAAACATGAATTGTATTCTGATTACAAAAAATTCTTTGGTGATGATGTTTATGCCAAAGCGGTTATGCTTGAAAAGGAAAAAATGCTTTATTTTCTGCTTACATATGCTCAAAATATTGTTTTAATCAAAACAGGGCAAAAGCAGGAAGGAAAGAATTTCTTAGGCTATGAGTTCAGCGAACGGCGCGGTCATGAGGGTATTAAGCCTCTGCCTAACGGTACAAAGCTGTTTGATGAAAATGGAGATTTGTTGAATCCGCAAAAGGCAAATAGCTATATCTATAACGCTTTCTTGGGCAAGACGATTAGTGTTGATGAGAGCTTGGCTAACAATGTGTCTTATGGGCGCATGAGTGGGTTTATTAACTATGGATCAAATAAGTTCGATAAGACTGTGAACTTGCACAATAAGATAAAATTTATATCGTCTTTTCCTTTGATTCGATTAGGCGAATTAGTGCAAATTATAAAAGGCGTTACCTATTCAAAAGAAGACCAAGTTTATGATGAAACAAACAATGTCATTTTAACCGCTGACAATGTGACCAATGACGGTAACTTTAAAGTGGTTAAAAAAGTGTTTTTAAAAGACGATTTTGCAATTGATAATACAAAAAAGTTGCAGAGAGATGATATCTTCATTTGTTTTTCAAGCGGGAGCAGGAATCACGTTGGTAAAAGCGCGTATATTGTCGCCGATACCGAATATTTTGCTGGCGGTTTTATGGGTATCCTACGCCGCCGCACTGATAATATTAGCATGAAATACCTTTGGACTGTTTTGTCTTCTAACCAATTCAGAAATATCATCAGCCAAGAGAGTGCCGGCGCAAATATTAATAATCTTAATGCTAGTTTATCCGCCATCAAAATTCCCCTCCCTCCGCTTGATATACAATGGAAAATCGTTTTGGAAATTGAGGGCATCGAAGCCGAGGAAACTTCTTGTGCCCAAAAACGAGAAATTGCTCAAAAACAGCTTACTAACCCCGCTTACTTTTCTTTTAAAACACGCCGTATAGGTGATATGGCTAATATGATCAAAAGAGGAAAGTCCGCGAAATACGGTTCTTCTGAAATACAGATTATTAAATCTGGACAGGCACGAGGTTATCAAAATTTCGACTTTTCACAAAAATTTTATATGGCTGATACTTTTGTGTCCGATGAACGAAATCTTGAAAAAGGCGATATTCTTATCAATTCCACAGGCGTTGGGACTGCTGGTCGTGTTACTTTATTTGATTTAACTGGCAAGTATGTTGTTGATAGTCATGTTACTGTTGTGAGGCTAAATCAAAGCGTTGCATTACCCAAATATGTGCTTTATTCACTTGCTAACATTGGGTTTAAGACTATTGAAGCTATGGCAAATGGGCAAAGCGGTCAAATTGAGTTGGCATTAGACACAATAAAGGGTATAGATATTCCTCTGCCCCCTCTGGACAAACAACAAGAAATTGTTGCTAAAATCGAGGAAATTGAAGCTGAAATAAAGGTTATGCAGGAAAAATTGGGCGAACTGAAAATAGCGAAAGATGGTGTATTGCAAAGATATTTATAAGAATACCCCCTCCCTTCTGAAACTGCGCAGCATTTCCCATGGGTTTTCGTATAGGTTTCTAATACCCCTTCGGAGCATAGGCGGGTCATTGCCCTCGAAGGCGGGAGCGCGTGGACGGCGGCTTCGCGGAAGGTTTTTCGTGTTAAAAAAATTCGCTTAAAAAACTAGTTTAATTTTTTTAAATAAAGCAAATCATAATACCGTAGAGCCGGATTTGACGCATATATGGCCAACCCAAAATGGTATTCGCGCGGCCTATAAAACGGGATGGCTTTAAAATACGCGCTTTGCGCGTGTATTGAAGGTAAGGCAGAACGATAAAGCGCATTGGATGATGCGCAAAAGGGTTTTTTAAGAAGCTGGGCGGCGTTGCCGGCTGCCGCGTATTGCCAGAGTCTTGTACACGGGGTTACCGTTACAGCCCAAAATGGAAGAAGCAGCAACAAGCGGAAATGAAAGCTTTACGAAAACACAGCGGTGCGGTACGAATATACCGTGCCGTTGTTGTTTATTACAAAAGCCCGCATTTAGACTCGAACTTTGATATACTGTCTTTTCCGCCCACAACAAACAACACGTCGCCCCTTTCGATAACATCGCCGCCGTAAGGGGAAGCGTTCAACGGCGCGCCTTTCTTTTTTATGGCTATAACATTAACGCCGTATTTCTGGCGAAAATTTAACCCCGCAAGGTCTTTGCCTATCCAATCATTTGTTGCGGCAATATCCAGCATACTTAAGTCGTCCGTTATCTCAACATAATCAAACACGTTAGAAGCCACAAGGTTATGCGCCACGCGCTGCCCCATATCGCGCTCGGGGAAAACAACCTTATCCGCGCCGATGCGCTCTAAAACCTTTCTGTGCAAATCGTTTTGCGCCTTCGCCAAAACGTATTTAACGCCCATTTCCTTACACAGCATAGTAATAAGAATACTGGACTGTATATCGGTGCCCATTGTAACAACGGCGACATCAAAATTGCCTATACCGAGAGCCGTGAGGGAATTCTCGTCCATCGCATTTGTTTTTACGGCGTGCGTGACATACGGGGCTATAGAATCTATAAGCGCCTCGTCGCTGTCAACAGCCAGCACATCCTGGCCTAAATTGTGCAGGCTTTTCGCGACGCTTTGACCGAACCGCCCCATTCCTATCACTATGTATTGCTTATATTTCATTGTCAGCCTACCATAAACCTTTCTTTGGGATATCTTAAATCCGCGGGTTTTTCCGAACGGCTGGAAAGCCCGAATACTAGCGTCATAAGACCGATTCTGCCGACAAACATCGTAATTATTATAATAACACGGCTTGCCGTGCAAAGAAGCGGCGTTATGCCCGCCGAGATGCCGACGGTTCCGAACGCCGAGACGACCTCAAATACAATGTTTTGAGTTGAGAACAGCGCTTCCTGCCGCAGTCCCTCTATGCCTATAACGGCAAAACAGACAATAAGCACAAACAGCAGCGCGAGAACCATTATAGACAGCGCCCGTCTTACCGTGTCGAACGCAAGCCGTCTGCCAAAAATATTGACATCCTGCGACTTTTTTATACCGGAGAACGCGAACAGCGTTACTATGGCGACCGTAGTAGTTTTTATGCCGCCGCCTGTTCCGGCGGGAGACGCGCCTATAAACATCAATATTATAACAACAAAGCGTGTTGCGGATAAAAGCGCGCCTTGGTCAAGCGTGGAAAAACCCGCTGTGCGCGGCGTTATTGCCTGGAATATTCCGCTTATAATCTTGCCGCCGGTATCAAGGGCTCCGAGCGTTCGCGGATTGCCAAGCTCGAATGAAAAAACGGTGGCAAGCCCTAACACTAAAAGCACGGCGTTTGCAGCAAGCACGAGCTTTGTATATCGGCACAGTTTTTGGCGCCTGCGCCGGTTGCCGATTCCGAAAATGTCCGCGATAACCGCGAAGCCCAAACCGCCAAGAATTATAAGAGCGGAAAGAGTGAATATCACCACGGGGTCGGACGCGAACATGGATAAACCGGAAAACTCGCCCGATACGGGTCCCATCAAATCAAAGCCGGCGTTGCAGAACGCGGAAACTGAATGGAACACACTGTAGAACACTCCTTTTAGCCCCAGAAGCGGAACAAACCGTATGGCAAGAACGGCGGCGCCGGCAAGCTCGAAAAAGACGGTGTATTTTATTATCCTTAAAACCATGCGCACAACGCCCGAAAGATTAAATTCGTTCAGCGCCTCTTTTATTATCATGCGTTCGCTAAGCGTTATGCGCTTGCCCAAAAGCACAAAAACGAGAGACATAACAGTCATAACGCCAAGACCGCCCGCCTGAATCAAAAAAAGTATAACTATTTGCCCGAACAGGCTAAACGTTAAGCCTATATCCGCGACGGACAGGCCGGTAATGCAAACGGCGGAGGTTGACGTAAACAGATTGTCCAAAAAGCCAAGCTGCCTGCCCGGCTTGGCGGATATAGGAAGAGACAGCAATACAGTGCCTAAAAGTATAAGCGATAAAAAGCCAAAAATGATAATCTGAGCCGGCTTAAATCTTTGCATTATATACACCTTATCGCGCTTAATTATAACATAAGGGCTGCGGCTGTCAATGAAACCGGCGGCTTACGGTATGGGCAAAAAACGCGGTTTGCGGTTGTCGAAAGCGCATACATATCGAAAACCGACGGCCTTAAGCTTGCGCAGCGTATCCGGAACGGCGTAGCCTACCGCGCTCTCCCGGTGCGCGTCCGAGCCTATGGTTATTATTTCTCCTCCGAGCTGCTTAAAACGCTCTATAATACGCGTTTCGGGCATAGTGGACGGCGTCATAACAAGACCGCTGGTGTTAACCTCCAGCCCTTTGCCTTTGCGGACAAGCGTTTTAAGCAGCTCGTCAATCGCGTCCGTGTACGAGGAAAAGGCTAAAAGCTTATCGTTGTAAGGGCAGAACTTGCCGACGTACCCTAAATGACCGAAAACGTCGTAGTAATCGAAGGAAGCGGCGCAAACCATGCTTATACGCAAATATTCGTCGTATATCTCGCGCTGTGAATACCGTTTCCATATTTCATTGTGGTACGGGTCTAATCCAAATATCAAATGCTGCGAGCCTATAACATAATCAAGAGGATGACCCTCAAGCAGCGCTTGAGTTTGCTTAAAAACGTCAGGCCACAGCCCGGCCTCAACGCCAAAACGCATATTAAGATTTGGAAAGGCGCTTTGAACTTTAAGAAATTCCGCCCTGTAAGCCGCAAGATCCGCTACAAAGACTTTTTCGCCGGGCGCGTCAATATCGACATGCTCCGTAAAACAAAGCTCGGTTATTTTTAAATCCCTCGCCGCCCGCGCCATATTTATCATAGGAGCTTCGCAATCGGCCGAGAATGACGAGTGTACATGGTAATCTATCATTATGCCCTCCCGCTGTCGTTAAATTGTTTTATAAGCATATTACGTTCATTCTAATTCGGTATTTCTAAACTTGTCAATAGCGCCAAAATACATTTGTATATATTACGAAAACCATGCCATTCCATAAATATGGCGGCGCGCCTTAAATTTTGACGGTGATTTTTTGGAATGTGTACGGTTGACAATATCATGCTCTTTCAATATAATATACCCGTCTTGCAGATAAATAAGCCGGCATCGGCTTTTTAGTATATGAAAGAGGGGCAACGGCCAAAATGAAGATGACACTGCAGCCCAAGAAAAGGCAGCGTAAAGCGGAGCATGGTTTTCGCAAAAGAATGAAAACCAAAGCCGGCAGAAACGTTTTAAAGCGCAGACGGGCAAAGGGAAGAAAAAATCTTTCTGCGTAAGACGATATGCCGATATTTCGGCATTTTTTTGAGAAACCATAAATCGGTACCTTTTGGACGGAAGGAAAGCATTGAGGCGCGAATATTCGCTAAGGCGCAACAAAGAATTCAAATATGTATACAGAAAAGGCAGATCCGTTTCGGACAGTTATATGGTGCTAATATATGTACCCACTAAAACTTCGCATTTAAAGGTGGGTTTTTCTGTTTCCAGAAAGCTTGGCAACAGTGTGCAGCGCAACAAAATTAAGCGCAGGATGAAAGAGGCTTTCTTTTCGGCGCTGGATAATGTGTCGCGGAATTGCCTTCTTATATTTACCCCGAGAGAGAAGGCAAAACATATCGATTATCAGGAAATACAAAGGTCTGTCTTAAAACTGCTTAATAAAGCGGGGCTGATTATAAAATGAAACGTGTTATTATAGCGATAATATGGTTTTATAAAAGGGCGATATCTCCATATACAGGACAATGCTGCAGGTTTACGCCTTCCTGTTCCGATTACGCGCTGCAAGCGGTTGAGAAGCACGGCGCGTTCAAGGGCGCGGGGCTTGCGGTTTTACGCTTGGTTCGCTGCAACCCCCTGTGCAAGGGCGGGTTCGACCCTGTTCCGTAACGCGGTTATTAGAAATGGAGGATTTATAAATTGGAATTTATATCTGATTTTTTTGCAACGGTTCTAAGGTGGGTTTTTAGTCTTGTGCAGAACTATTCGGTGGCTATTATAATAGTAACCGTGGCAATAAGGGTGCTTATACTGCCGCTGGACTTAAAACAGAAAAAAAGCTCGCGCAAGATGGCGCTTATACAGCCTAAAATTGATTCGCTGAAAAAGCGTTATTCAAACAACCCGCAGATGCTGCAAAAAAAGCAGCAGGAGCTGTTTAAAAAGGAGGGCGTTAAGCCTTTGGCGGGCTGTTTGCCCATGCTGCTGACGCTGCCTATATTCTTTGCGTTTTTCGCCGCTATGCGCGTGCTGGCGGCAGAACAAACGGTTTCCTTTATGCTTAACGCGCAAAATCTCGGCGAAAGCGCGTATTCGCTTCCAAGCTGGCTTTGGGTTCATAACTTCTGGCAGCCGGATTCGGGGTTCTCGAGCATACTGCCAAGCGCGGTTGAATTTACAAACTTTGTGCAGTCCAACGCGCAGCACATATCTCCCCAGTCTTTGCACATGCTTAACATGGCGAACCTTGTGGATTTTAATCCCATACAAAACGCCCTTCAGCAGGGAGCCGCTTATTCGGGCTTCGCGGAAAGCATTATAACTTCGAACGATCTTGTAGGCTTTAATAACGGCTGGTTTATACTTCCGATATTGGCGGGCGTGTCGCTTTTTGTGCAGACGAAACTGACGGCGTCGCAAACGGGCGCGGCGGGTCAGGGTAAATTCATGCTCTGGTTTTTCCCCATTTTCTCGGTATATATCTGCGCAATTTCCAATACCGCTTTCGCGATATACTGGCTGTTTGCCAACTTATACGCGCTGGCTCAAACTTTGATAGTCAACTTAATATATAAAAAGCGCGATGAGAAGAAAAGGCAGGGCATTATAGAGGAGGCCACCTGATGGATTTTTTAGAAAGTAAGGGTAAAACGGTTGACGAGGCCGTATTCAGCGGTCTTCTTAAAATGGACCTGTCCATTGACGAGGTTAAAATAGAAATTGTTGACGAAGGCGGCGCGCTTTTTAAGAGCGCGAAGGTTAGGCTTACCAAAAAAACGGAGGCGGATATAAACGATTCAATCGCCGCACACGTCGCGGAGCATGAACAGTATTTTAAGGGCGCGCAAAGTGACGGCCGTGATGAATACAGACCGCGCGGACGCAGGACGCATAACGGCGGCAGATATAACGGCGCGCGACAGGGCGGATATCAGAGGCGCGACGGCGGACGGGGAAGGAGCAGGGAGCAATTTAGCTTTCCCGAACCGGACGCGGATTTTGTACCGCAGGAGCCTGCCAATGACGCCGAAAAGTTTCTGCTTGGGTTATTTGAGCATATGGGGCTTGGGGTTAAGCTTCTGTCTAAAACCGAGGACGGAATACTTAAAATTGATTTATCCGGCCGCGGTATGGGAATGCTTATAGGCCGCAGAGGGGAGACGCTGGACGCTCTGCAGTACTTAACCAGCCTTGTTGTAAACAGCGGTAAAGAGGAATATATAAAGGTTATGCTTGACACGGAGCATTACCGCAAAAAGCGCGAAGACACCCTTAAAAGGCTTGCGGCGCGGCTGTCGGACAAAGTGCAAAAAAGCGGCAAGCGGGTTGTGCTTGAGCCTATGAACCCTTATGAAAGGCGCATTCTTCATGCCACGCTGCAGGACGACGAGAATGTTTTTACCTACAGCGAAGGGCAGGACCCTTTCCGCAGCGTTGTTGTGGACCTGCGCGAGAATATGGAATCCGGCGGAAAAGACGAATAGCGCCGCAAAAATTATCGTTTAGCTTTTCGATTAAACCAAATTAAAATAACAATAGCTGTCAGAAACAACACCGCGCTAACAAGCATTATTATGGGGACGGAATTATTCGGTAAATCCGGCGATGTCTGCCGCGCCGGTTCGGCTGAAATAATAGGGGGCGACTTCTGCGTCGGCACGGCTTTCGATTCAAACACCGGTTCGATTGCCGACTCAATTGTCGGTTCGGGCTTTGGTTGAACATAATTCGACAGGCTGTTTACCGGTATATTCTCTAAGAAATCATTCTTTTCGATATCAAGACCGACAGCAGTGAAGGCCAGGCCGAATTTGGCGCATGAATATCTGGATGTGTCCGAAACATGAAAATTCCAGACATGCTGCGATTTATGATACGAGTATCCTGCCTTTGCCATATCCAAAGCTGTTTTGCCGCCAAAAGCCTCAAGAGGCCGATTCCAGTCCATTATAATTTTGTTTTCATGGTACAAATGCAAATAGAGTTTCTTTATTTGCCACGCTCCGTATTCCCGCGCCGATTGTGTGAATTGCGTTTCATCCGCGGCCGCGGCGGCTGCCTTTAAAGCCATGGCGGCGGTTATCATATGCGCTCCGTGGCCATATTCTCCTTTCAAATCATGCGTAACGACTACCTCGGGTTTATACTTGCGATACAGTTTTACTATTGCGCTAAGCACAGCATTCTCGCCTCCCCATATTTTTGCGCCGTCCTTATAGTTCCTTGACAGCTTGTCAGGGAAACCGACAAATTCGGGATAGTGGCCAACCCCCATTGCCCAAAGCGCGGCTAACGCTTCATCCTGCCTTAACCGTTTTTGATGCGACATCCAGGCTACGGTAACCTGTAAGCCGTTTTCGGTACAGTACGGAATCGTTCCTCCCATATAGAGATATTCGTCGTCGGGATGGGCTGATATAACCAAAACATCCGCTTTATTATAAGGCTCGTCCCATATTTGAGTGTCGCTGTTCTCATCGCCGCCGCTTAGCATTATTATGTCTGAAAGGCTTCCGCCAAGCGGCAGACAGATATTAATTTTCGCCGTGTTTCGAAGCTTTATATACTGGTTTAAAATGCCGTTATCATAGTCTTCAAAGCCTATTTTTTTCTCATACGAGTCAAAGAACTCGACGCTGTAAGCTGCCGGTTTGTACCATTTGAGCATAATAGCGCAATATCCCAAGCAGCTTATTGTAATGCGTTCTTCCGGCGGGAAGGAAATATATGTGTTGATTTTGTTATCTGTAAGCTTCGATGCGCTTTTGCCGCTTATAAGAAAGGATATTGTTTCAGGCTCTTTGGCAAAAGATATTACCGGCAAAAATAAAAATACTAGAATAACAGCAATAATTTTTTTCACGCTTGTATCCTCTTTTCTATAAAGCCGCTATCGTTTCATATAAAAAATATATATTAATGTCAATAATGTTTCGTTTATGAAAAGTATATATTGTAAAGTTCGCATATGTCAAATATAATTATGTATATTGTTCCACTTCGTTTAAGGCGGAAAGGACATGAAAAAACTGATACTGTTTCTGGTTGTATATATTGCGTTTTTGCCGTTGTTTCCGGCGGCCGCCTTAGCGGAATCGTCCGCGGATTTTCTTTTTGAAGATACGGAGGAATTTTACGAACCGGATATTTCAAACGGCCCTTGGGTTTATCATTCGAAGGATTTAACCGTATGTGTAAGAAAAACGCATGAGTACAACAAAGTCTGTTTCGTTGCCGATATTTATTTGCGCAATAATGAAAAAGCATATACCGGTTGGGCAAAAATGAAGCCGAAAACCCGTCAAACCGAACTGCCCCATATCATCGCCCGCAGATACGGCGCTGTTTTTGCGATAACGGGTGATTATGTCTCTCACGGCAAAAATCAAAAAGGCGTAATGATAAGGGACGGAAACGTTTATTATGACAAAAAGAACGCCGACACGCTTGCCGTATTGCCGTCAGGCGAAATGGAGGTTTATGCAAAAGGCGCAACAACCGCAAAGGAGCTTTTATTAAAGGGCGTCGACGATTCGCTTGCTTTTGGCCCTATAATCGTCAAAGACGGAAAAATCACAAAATCAGCCTTAACGCACCCTTTAAAACCTCCAAACAGACGCGCGGGAATAGGCAAGGTTGAAGATGGCCATTACATAGCCATCGTTTCCAGCGACAAATTTACATTTAAAGAATATGCGCAGATTTTTATAGCACACGGCTGCGAGTGGGCATATAATCTTGACGGCGGACACTCCGCGGCGATGATAATAATGGGCGAGCAGGTTAATTTTCATAATGCCGAAAGTATTCTCGGTAAAGATACTATCACTCGTCAGCGTCCGATACCGGATTTACTGCTCTTTGGCAGAAGCTTTCTTGTGCCGGATGTGAAAGAAAAGGCCGTTTATAAGGGAAGCAGGTAATGAGTAAAACCAAAATAAAAACCGATGACAATAATTCGGCAAATGTATTAAAAAAGGCGATAGATTTTCTAAAAGCGCGAATTCGGCGGGTTGTCATATCTTTCGGTATTATTATTATAATTTCGTCGGGCATATGTTTTTTTCATAATGAATTAGCTTATTTTTTTGCAGAATGTCTGTATAACATAGGCGATAAAACCGGAGCGAAAGGGATTTTTGTAAGCCTCGGTGATTTTAACGGCTCAAAGGATTATTTAATAGATATAGACTGCGCGCTGGCCTGCGACTGTATGTCATCAAAAGATTATCAAAGCGCGGTTGATTTGCTCATTCCGCTTAATGACGGCGGCTCCCCGGAGCTTCTTAACGAATGTTATTTACTAATGGCGGAAGATTATTATAAACATGGGGATTTTGGCAGCGCCGCAAGCTATTTTTTGAAAATAGATAATAACAACGGCGCGAGAGATGCCTGCGCGGCTTGGGCGGATAAGTTGTTTAATGAAAGCGATTATGCCGGAGCAATCGACAAAATCAAGCCGTATTCCGGCGATATCGGCATTGATACAAGAATAATGAAAGCGGAATATGAGCTGGCGTGCATAGAGGCGGCGGCGGGGGATAATTACGCCGCGGTTGTAAAGCTGAACCGACTTAAGCTTGACGAACGCGCGCGGGAGGCGGCAATAGCGTTAATGTGCGCCGATCCGGAAAGCGCCGCAACGCTGGCAGTAAGCGATAACCATATAGTATACTTGACGACAGACGGCAGCGTTCATGCCGGCGGAAGCAACTTTTACGGGCAATGTGACGTGGACGGATGGGTCGGCGTCGTATCGCTGTGTGCGTCAGAACTTAATACTTTCGGGCTTGTATACAACGGGACGGCGCTTGCCGCCGGTTCAAACGCCTTTGGTCAATGCGACATATCAGACTGGACAAATATACGCGGTTTATGCGCGTCGGATAACGCCGTATTCGGTTTGAAGCGCGACGGTACAGTGGTGTTCGCGGGCGGCGAGCGCGGGCAATACGATGACGTGTCGGAATGGACTGATATTGTGTTAATCAGCGCCGGTAAAGACCATATCGCCGCTGCAGATAAAAAAGGCAACGCTTTCACCGCCGGCAAAGACGAATACGGGCAATGCCGCCCCGAGGTGTTAAGCGGTATCGCTTCTGTGTCATGCGGACCTTTTCGCACAATACTTGTAACCGCCGGCGGAAGTGTGAATATTTGCGGAGTTTGTTCGGATGAGATTAAGAACAAAGTTGAGACATGGACGAACATAACGTCCGTAAGCTCTTCCCGTTCACACATAGTTGCGCAGAACAGCTCGGGCAAGCTTTTTGCGGCGGGAGAAAACAATCGCGGTCAATGCGGCGTTTTTGATTGGAAAGACGTTGTCTTCTTCTTCGCCCGCGCCGATTTTACAATCGGCGTGACGGCGGACGGACGCGTTCTAACCAGCGTTGAGGGGCATACATTGGATTGGGAAGTGCTTATCTGGTAACAAACCGGCTTTTTTAATCAGGTATGCGGCGGTAATCCGGCGGTATTTATTATAGTGTTTGTTTCGCCGTCAGCTTACCCTTATCGTACCGTCCTTTATTTTTGCGTGCGCTAACGACATCATAAGCTTTATGCGGTTAAGCTGGTTTACCTCGCTCGCGCCCGGGTCGTAATCTATTGCCACTATATTGGCGTTCGGGTAGCGTGCGCGTATGGGCTGGATAACTCCCTTTCCTACAATATGGTTCGGCAGGCACGCAAACGGCTGCACGCATACTATGCCGTCGGCGCCTTCCTTTATCAGCTCCGCCATTTCACCGGTTAAAAACCAACCTTCTCCCGTCTGGTTGCCTATGGAAAGGAACTCCGACGCCGCGCGGGCTTTATCCTCAATTGACGTGGGAGCGGAAAAACGCTTGCTTGAGGCCAGCTCCCTGCGCATAACCGCACGGTATTTTTCGATTATGTATACTGCAAAGTTGCCGAATATGGCGTTCAGCTTGGAACGGCCGAGCTTTTCATGCTGGAAGTTTGTGTTGTAGGCGCAGTAAAGCAGAAAATCAATCAAATCGGGCACCTTAACCTCCGCGCCCTCGTTTTCCAGTACGCTTACAATTTGATTATTGGCGGTGGGGTGATATTTTACGAGTATCTCGCCCACAACGCCTATAACCGGTTTTCGCTCTCCGGTAACCGGTATTGCGTCGAATTCCGCAACCATATCCGCTATGTTGCGCCCAAATCGTTTAAACCGTATCTTTTTCATGCCCGATAATGTTATTTGGCGCCATTTTTGATACGCGGCTTCGGTCTCGCCAATATTTTTTTCGTAAGGCCGCGTCGCGAGAGTCAGCCTGTTTAATAAATCGCCGTAAACCATGCCGAACATCGCACGGCGCAAAAGCGGCAGCGTAATTTTAAAACCGGGGTGTTTCTCTAGCCCCGCGACATTTAACGAAATCACCGGTATGTGCGGAAAACCCGCGTCGTACAAAGCCTTGCGTATAAATCCAATATAGTTGGACGCGCGGCACCCCCCGCCGGTTTGAGTAATTATGCAGGCAAGCTTATCGGTATTGTACCGTCCGGATTTTACGGCTTCTATAAGCTGTCCCGTAACAAGTATGGAAGGGTAGCACGCGTCGTTATTGACATATTTGAGCCCTTCCTCAACGGCCGCGCTGTCAACTGAGGGCAGTATCTCAAAACGGTAACCCGAGGATTTAAACGCCGCGTGCAGAAAGTCAAAATGAATGGGGGACATCTGCGGCGAAAGTATGGTATATTCTTTTTTCATAAATTTTTTAAATAATACTTTTTTGTATTCTACGGCTTTTTTAATAACCGTATCTTTAATGGAAGCGAGCAGGCGCTTTTTGCCGCGCTCCGACACCGCCGCCGCTAACGACCGGAGCCTTATTCGTATAGCGCCGGTATTGCTTATCTCGTCTATTTTTAAAAGCGTGTATATTTTGCCGTAAGCCTTAAGTATCTCCTGCGTCTGGTCGGATACAACGGCGTCAAGCCCGCAGCCGAAGGAATTAAGCTGAACAAGCTCTAGGCCTTGCGTGCGTCCGGCAAGATGCGCGGCGGCATATATGCGGGTATGGAACATCCATTGGTCAAGAACTCTCAAAGGGCGGTACTCGCCAAGGTGCGCCACGCTTTGCTCGGTAAGCACGGCAAACCCAAGGGACGTAACGATAGACGAAAGCCCGTGGTTTATTTCGGGGTCGATATGATAAGGGCGCCCCCCCAATATTACGGCTTTTTGCTCGCCGTGACGGACCTTGCTTAATATAGCCTCGCCCTGCCGCTTAATATCGCTTTGAAACGCAAGCTTTTCTTTCCATGCCTCGCGCACAGCCCGGCGCACTTTGGACGCGGGTATGTGGGGAAACTCCTGCACCAGCCTGCGCGAAAGCCTTGAGGCGTTATCCATAGGCAGAAAAGGCATAAGCAGATTTACATCGTTTTCCTTAATCTCGGGCATATTATTCTTGATATTTTCCGCATATGAGGTGACTATGGGGCAGTTATAGCAGTTAGCGGAGCGTTTTTGTTCCTTCTTTTCATACGGTACGCATGGAAAGAATATGGTTTTAACACCGGCGTCTATAAGCTTTCGCACCGCGCCGTGAGCAATTTTTGCGGGATAGCACAAAGATTCGGACGGTATGCTTTCCAAACCCGCGGTATATACCGCACGCGTCGAGCGGGGCGATAAAACCACTCTGTAAGACAGACCTGTAAAAAAAGTGTGCCAGAACGGGTAGCTTTCATAAATGCCGAGAACGCGCGGTATCCCTATTTCGCCGTAAACCGCCTTGTCTTTTTCAAGAGGCTTATATTTAAACAGCCGTTTGTAGGTATAGTCGTACATATCGGGAATATCGTTTTCGTTTCCGCTTTGCCCGTTTGCGCGTTCGCAGCGGTTGCCGGATATAAAGCGGCGGCCGCCGCCGAAGTTATTGACGGTTAAACGGCAGTTATTTTCGCAGCGCTTGCAGCGTGTATGCGTTGCTGTCATTTTCATGGAGTTGAGAGCGTCTAAAGACAGCACGGAGGAAACAGCGCCATAAGGGCATCTGTCTTTGGCAATCAGCGCCGCGCCGTACGCGCCCATAAGCTCCGCAATCTGCGGCCGTATTACATTGCGTCCGGTAAGCAATTCGAATGCGCGCAAAACGGCGTCATTCAAAAAAGTTCCGCCCTGCACCACAATGTTTTGACCAAGGTCGTCGGGATTTTTCAGCCTTATCACTTTATACAGCGCGTTTTTTACAACGGAATATGAAAGCCCCGACGATATTCCCGCAAGTGTGGCGCCCTCTTTTTGCGCCTGGCGCACTTTGGAGTTCATAAACACCGTACAGCGGCTGCCGAGGTCTATCGGTTTTTTCGCGAAAAGCGCTTGTTTGGAAAACGCGTGTATATCACAGCCGAGAGATTCCGCAAAGGTTTCAAGAAAAGAACCGCAGCCGGACGAGCAGGCCTCGTTTAATATAACCTCGTCAATCACCCCGTCGCGCGTGCGCATACATTTCATGTCTTGCCCGCCTATATCGAGAAGAAAATCCGTATACGGATTAAATGTGTTCGCGGCGGTATAATGCGCGACCGTTTCCACCTCGCTGGTATCAAGAGAGAACGCTGTTTTCGCAAGATGCTCTCCGTATCCGGTTGACGCGGCGTACGCTATATACGCGCATTCCGGCAAAAGGCCGTATATATCCTTTAATATTTGGCTTATTATATCAAGAGGCCGTCCTTTGTTCGCGCCGTACCGCGTATAGGCGACCTCCCCTTCCCGCGATAAAAGCACAGCTTTGGTTGTTGTGGAGCCGGCGTCTATACCGAGAAAACACGCGCCTTCGCATCGCTTTATATCGATTTGCGGAACTTTAGCGGACGCGTGACGCGCGGAAAACTCCTCATACTCTTTTTTGCTTTTAAAAAGCGCCGGAAGGTATGCGGATTTTCCTTCAAAAGAAGAAATCCGCTCCGCGCGCTCAAGCAGCAGTTTAAGGCTTACGCTATTTTCTTGTTTTGCCATTATAGCCGCGCCGGACGCCACGAATATCATCGCGTACGGTGTGTTCATTATGTTTTGCTCTAAAAGCCCCAGCGTTTTAATAAAGCAGTTTTTCAGTGACGGGAGGAAATGAAGCGGACCGCCGAGAAAGGCGATGTTTCCCCGTATGGGACGGCCGCACGCAAGGCCGCTTATAGTTTGGCTGACAACGGCGTTGAGCACCGAGACCGCGATATCCTCGCGCGCCGCGCCCTCGTTTATAAGAGGCTGTATATCACTTTTTGCGAAAACGCCGCAGCGTGCCGCGATATCGTACGTATGCGCCGCCCGCGCGGCCAGTTTGTCAAGGCCTGCCGCGTCGGTTTCCAGCAGGGAAGCCATCTGGTCTATAAAAGCGCCTGTTCCGCCGGCGCACGTGCCGTTCATTCTCTGTTCGGGGCTGCCGGAAAAGTACGTTATTTTGGCGTCCTCTCCGCCAAGCTCTATAGCTACGTCGGTGTTTGGTATAAAGGTTTTTACGGCGGCGCCCGAAGCGATAACCTCCTGCACAAAGGGCAAAGACAGCCACTTGCTGACGGACAGCCCCCCCGAACCCGTAACGCATACGGCGGCGTCTATATCAGAGAGCGCGTCAAACGCTTTGCGAAGCATTGTTCTTACGGCAACGGCAATGTTGCTAAAATGCCTTTTATAATCACTGAAAAGTATCTGTTCTTGCTTTATGGCGACGCATTTTACCGTAGTCGAACCGATATCAAGTCCAAGACAGACCCGTTGTTTTGCCATATCATTCTCCATTATATCTTCTTACGCAAGTATACACCCGAACGGAATAATTTCAAAGCATACAAAGACGCATATGATAGCATATTTCCATATATGTGTAATTATTCATGTTGCGTTATTAGTATATGCTGTGTTATTATAAAAACAATCTAAAAAACACCGTTGCTAATGGCGGGTTGTTTGTTTAATGCGCTACCACTTCTCAGCGCTGAACCGATGATTATGTGCCGATTTTAATCGGCGGACAGCTTCGGTTCTTGTTTCTTATAAGGCAGTATTGGCGGCGCCTCGTATATAAGGGGCAGAATTTAATAAGGAGGTATTTTTACTGTCTGTTAATACAGCGTAAGGCTTTTATTGTTACCGACAGTTAAAAAATATTTTTTTGTATAATGTGAAGCGGCTTGGCGGGTAAAATACAGATACAAAAGGAGGCATGTTTTTGAATTTGAAAATAGGTATGTATGGTTTTGGAAGAACAGGGTCGGTTGTCGCGCAGGAGATAATAAGCGATGATTTGTGTGATTTAGAATGGGTAATCCGCAAATCCAAAAGAAACGAGGGCGAATACGCAAGCCGGCTGCTGGGGTTTGATAAAGACAGCGGCAAAATATATTCTATTGATTCAATTGATATAGATACTTTTTATAAAGAAAACTATGCGGACGTTATTATCGATTTTTCGGCCAGCAGCGCGGTGGAATCTTATAAGCAGGCTGCTAAATATGGCACGCGCATAGTTTCCGCTATATCTAAATATGAGAAGTCTAGGCTTGAGCAGCTAAAGCTGCTCGCGAAAGAAACGGCTGTTTTATATTCTCCGAATATAACGCTGGGTATAAATTTTCTTATAGAGGTATCAAAAGTTCTTCAACGCATCGTGCCTAACGCGGATATTGAAATAATAGAGGAACACTTCAAAGGCAAATCGGACGTTTCGGGAACGGCGATGCGTATAGCGCAGGATTTAGGGCTTGATATGGATAAGCACATTAATTCGATACGCGTCGGCGGTATCGTAGGCAAACACGAGGTGGTTTTCGGGCTGCCAAACCAGACGATACGAATTGTGCACGAAACGCTAAACCGAGCCGCTTTCGGGCAGGGCGCCATATACGCGTCCAAGTGGCTTATGGGCAAAAGGCGCGGGATATATACTATGGAAGAAGCCGTTATGCTGCACGCCGCGCGCAATATTCGGGTGTTTGAAACAACTTAAAGTTCTTTTGTGTAACAGCGGCGGCGTTTATGCTGCTCCACATCATAATTCTTCCAGAAATCCTGCACTCGTTTATTATCCTCAAGCTCCGGCGAGGATTCGGCCGCGACAATACCGTTTTTCATGGCCGAGGCTGTAATATCATTCATTATAAGCGCGGGAAGGCCTGTATTCTGGTAATCGGGATGTACGGCGACTAAAAACAGCTCCAGCTCCTTTGGGTGTTTAACGGCGCGCAGAAGATGAATCCATCCGAAGGGAAGCATCCGTCCCCCCGACTTTTTGAAAGCTTCCGCAAGTGAGGGCGCGGCAAGACCAAAACCTACAAGCTTATCGTTACCGTCAAGTATAAATTTAGCGTATTCGGGATTAAGCAGAGACATAAACCGCCTTAAATAATCATTGGCGATTTTCTCCGTATAAGGAACCACTCCGTAAAGGTGCTTATAGCATTCGCTCAAAAGGTCGAAAATCTGTATAATAATAGGAGCGGCGTCTTTCACTTTTTTAATTGTATAAAAACGAACATTAGAACGCGCCATAACCTTTTGCGCCAATCTGCTTATTCGCTCCACTCGCTTGTCGCCTTTTTCGGGCGTTTTTATACGGTACTCAATCCAATCGGTGTCTTTCTTATATCCGTGCGCTTCAAAATGTTCAGGATAATACGGATAATTGTATATAGTTACCGTCGAGCCCATTCTGTCGAAACCTTCGATAAGAAGACCCTCTTTGTCAAGGTCGGTAAACCCGAGAGGCCCGTGCGCGTGGGTTAAGGATAATTCCTTCGCCCAGCCCTCAACCGCGCCGAACAACGCTCCGGAAACCTCAAGGTCGTCTATAAAATCTATACGGGTAATGCGTATCTGCTTTTGTTTCCAAAGCTCGTTGGCCGTTTTATTGACTATCGCGCCGACACGTCCAACCGGCTTTCCGTCTTTATACGCAAGCCAGAATTTAGCGTCGCAGTACTCGAACGAGAAATTGGTTTCGGGCGAGAGCATTAAATATTCTTCCGATTTATACTCGGGTATATAATTTTTCTCGCCTTTGTACAGTTTATCGGGGAAACAAACAAATTCTTTTATTTCGCGTTTTGTTTTTACCTGTTTTAGCTCTATCATAATTTTCGACCTCATCTTTAGTTTTTCGGCATGTTTTGATTATAACAGATAGGAAAGTGTAAGTATAGATATACTATTAATGGGTTCTACTCCAATTGTCGTAACGGATTTGGGCAAGCGAGCCGTAGCTTAGCGGC
>CAZPHS010000024.1:8520-28896 GCA_964586785.1 uncultured Christensenellaceae bacterium | reverse complement strand
GTGCTTGCGTTCCTGCGGGTTATACGGACGACGAAATGCTTGCGTTCTGCCAATTCGAGGTTGTTACTGTAAAATAGGTTTTACGGTAAGCGGTTGGAACATCGGAGGGCTTCGTTGCGCTGCAGCATGACAATAGTTACAGTTTACGTAGGCTTCCATTTCCTGATAAATGGTGCCCATTATGTAAAGATATAATAATGAGATACAAGGCACAGCACACCCATTAATAAAGGAGAAAATTAATATGAAAAATAAAATTCTAGTATGCCTGCTATCTGTTGTCATGGCGATTACCCTCGCGGCGTGCTCTGCTGAACAAAAACCCGCTAATGAGCTTTCGGGTATCAGCGGTAATCAGCCCGCTGCGCAAACTGTCAAAGAAGTCGAAAATGTGAATAAACTGCAAAATGAGAATGAACCGGGGCTTAAAAGGACAGGGAGCCCATACTGGGAACTGGACAGTCTCGAAGCTTTTGATACTCTGCTTTCCAACGCCGACGGTTACGCCTATTACTATATATTTGAGGAGATTCCAAAGGGTCTTGAAGTTGTACGTATTGGACTTAAACCTGATATGGAAAATTACAATATCACTTTTAATAATAAAAACAAAAAAAATATACACTTTTTCGTGTTCACATTAAATGATGCCTTAAGTGATCCAAGTAGTTTAGTCGGATTTGAAACAATAACGGTTGACGGTAAAACATACTATTATCATCAGCGCTACTACTTTGGGGAAGACGTGGATTCGCCCGAAGGCGAGCTGGTTACCGCATATTTCTTTTGGAATCAAGACGGGAAAGAGTTTTTGGTGCATCCGGAAGAACCTATCACGCCCGAAACAATACGAAAGTATAACCGCGTAAAAAAAGTAGAATTTAACAAAGGAAAACATAGTGTCGGCCTTGATACCGGTATTCCTTTAATAAAAGATTTAGAAAATATGAAGGAAATAATTAAACAAAATATTGGCATCCGTTATCACAAGGGATATGCCAAGATTAATGAAACGGATGATTTATTAAAACCGTAAAAAGGCTGATACCGCGGCGGGGCGCACGCTCCGTCTGTTTGTGATTGGACTAATACAGTGTATTATCTCAAGCATTAGGCAGAGGAGAGGATTAATATGAAAAATAAAATTCTAGTATGCCTGCTATCTGTTGTCATGGCGATTACCCTCGCGGCGTGCTCTGCTGAACAAAAACCCGCTAATGAGCTTTCGGGTATCAGCGGTAATCAGCCCGCTGCGCAAACTGTCAAAGAAGTCGAAAATGTGAATAAACTGCAAAATGAGAATGAACCGGGGCTTAAAAGGACAGGGAGCCCATACTGGGAACTGGACAGTCTCGAAGCTTTTGATACTCTGCTTTCCAACGCCGACGGTTACGCCTATTACTATATCTTTGAGGAGATTCCAAAGGGCCTTGAAGTTGTAAGAGTAGGCTTGAAGCCTGATATGCCCCGCTACAATATCACATTCCAGAATGAGAACAAAGATTTTATAGATTTCTTCGTGTTCTTTAACCCTGACGACAATGTTTCCGGATTTGAAACAATAACGGTAGACGGTAAAACATATTATTATCGTCAGCGCTACTACTTTGGGGAAGACGTAGATTCGCCCGAAGGCGAGCTGGTTACAGCATATTTCTTTTGGAATCAAGACGGGAAAGAGTTTTTGGTGCATCCGGAAGAACCTATCACGCCCGAAACAATACGAAAGTATAACCGCGTAAAAAAAGTAGAATTTAACAAAGGAAAACATAGTGTCGGCCTTGATACCGGTATTCCTTTAATAAAAGATTTAGAAAATATGAAGGAAATAATTAAACAAAATATTGGCATCCGTTATCACAAGGGATATGCCAAGATTAATGAAACGGATGATTTATTAAAACCATAAAAAAGGCTGATACCGCGGCGGGGCGCACGCTCCGCTTTTTCTTTCCCCCTCCGATTGCAGGACTTTTCGCTCCGATGTATAAATAGTTATTATGGATATTAATGATGCCCGTTTCAGGCGGGCGGCGGAGCGGCGCGAGTATGAGGCGCTGTCGCAATACGCCGCGAAAGCCGCGGATTCCAAAGGCAGGCGGCAGCCTTTGGAGCCTTGTCCTGTGCGCACGGATTTTCAGCGGGATCGGGACAGAATAATACACTGCAAATCGTTTCGGCGGCTTAAGCACAAAACGCAGGTTTTTCTCTCGCCGGAGGGAGACCATTACCGCACGCGCTTAACGCACACTCTGGAGGTCGCGCAGATTGCCCGCACAATTGCCCGGGCGCTAAGGTTAAACGAAGACTTGACGGAGGCGATAGCGCTGGGGCACGACCTTGGGCATACACCTTTCGGTCACGCCGGAGAGCGCGTTTTAAACAAGCTTACGGGGCATTTTGAGCACAACGAGCAAAGCCTTCGCGTTGCGGAGCTTTTAGAAGGCGGCGAGGGGCTTAATTTAACGTGGGAAGTTCGCGACGGCATACTAAACCACAAAAAAAGCTGCAAACCGGCTACATTAGAAGGCGCGGCGGTTAATTACGCGGACAGGATAGCGTACATTAACCACGATATAGACGACGCCATGCGTGCCGGAGTTATATGCGATATACCCAAAGAATGTGCAAAGGGCCTAGGGGCAACGCACAGCGCGCGCATAAACGCCATGATATCCGATATAGTAACAAACAGCGCGGATATGCCATATCTTCGTATGTCCGCGGGCATTGAGGAGCTGACAGAAAAACTGCGGCAGTATATGTTCAGCGAGGTGTACTTGGGCTCCGCGGCGAAAACGCAGGAGGTTAAAGCCGAAAAGCTTATATGCCTGCTGTTTGAATCGCTGTGCGAGAAGCCGCAGCTTATGGGCGGCGACGCGCAGCCGCGCATAGAACGGTACGGGCTTATGCAGACGGTTTCAGATTATATAGCCGGAATGACGGACAGGTACGCCATATCGCTGTTTAAACACATTTATATACCGAAAGGCTGGGATAAATACTAGTGGCAAGGTTTCCGGACGTATGGATGTCCGACCTTTATGCAAAATCCGATATAGTCGATGTCATATCTTCATATACCACGCTTACGGAGCGCGGTGGAAATTACTGGGGGCTGTGCCCTTTCCACAACGAAAAATTGCCTTCTTTTTCGGTGAACCGTGAGAAACAGTTTTATTACTGTTTCGGCTGCAAACAGGGCGGCAATGTCACAAACTTTATAATGCAAACCGAAAATCTATCTTTTGGCGAAGCGGTCGAGTTTTTGGCTCGGCGCGCGGGTTTGCCTATGCCGCAGATGGTGGACGATATGCGGTTCGCGCAAATAAAGCAAAAGAAGCAGACAATAGCGCAGATGAACAAAAAAGCGGCGCAGTATTACCGTGACGCGCTGTATTCCCCGAAAGGAACGGAAGCGCTTAAATACTTAAAAAATCGCGGTATAGGGGAAGACGCGATAAAGCTTTTCGGTCTCGGGTACGCGCCGGACGAATGGGACAGCGTTGCGGCGCTGCTCGGTAAAGAAGGTTTTTCGCAAAGCCTTATAAACGAAAGCGGCCTTGTGACCGTAAAAGACAACAAACAGTATGACATGTTCCGCGGCAGGATAATGTTTCCTATAATAAACGCTATAGGCGACGTTATAGCGTTCGGCGGACGCGTTCTCGGGGAAGCCGTTCCCAAATACTTAAACACAAAAGAAACGGCGCTGTTTAACAAAAGGTTTAACCTCTACGGCATAAATATACTAAGAAAGCAGCGTTCCGCCAAAAGCGCCGTTATAGTTGAAGGATACATGGACGTAGTGTCCATGTTCGCGCACGGCGTAAAAGCTGTTGTCGCGTCGCTCGGCACCGCTTTAACCAAACAGCAGGCGCTGCTTTTAAAACGGTATGTGAGTGATTGTTATATAGCGTACGACGGAGACGAGGCGGGGGAGACCGCCACAAAAAAAGCCATAGACATACTTGAAACGCAAGGCTTATCGGTGCGCGTTATCCGCTTCGAGCCGGGGCAGGACCCGGACGATTTTATAAAAAAGCACGGACTTTCGGGTTTTGCCGAGAAGGTGAAAGCCGCCCCGGGCAGTGTTGGCTACAAGCTTAACTGCGCCGAAGCGGAGCATGATTTATCAACAGAAGACGGAAAAGAGGCGTTCGCTATAGAGGCGTCGAATATACTTTCCGCGATAGAAAGCCCCATAACGCGCGAACGCTACGCGGAGCAGGTGTCAAAAAAGACAGGCTATTCTCAAACGTCTGTTATCGGCCAAATGCAAAAGAAGAGTGTCAATAAGAATATTAGTACCAGTAACAGGTATAATAATACTCTAAAAGGTGATAATACCGACGCGCAGACAGCGTTTTTGTCATACTCCATGGCAAACACGCGGTACTTTGAAAAAGCTTCGGAAGACTTAACGGCCGAGGATTTTTTGACGCAGCCGCATAAAAATATATTTTCTGCTTTATGTGAGTGCGCAAAAAGAGGAATTCAGCCGACTTATGCCGAAATAATATCAGAACTTGAGGCGCAGGAGGACAGAAACGAGGCGGCTTATCTTGCGGGCATAGAGGTGTTCGCGGACGACCCGTCGGCGTATCTTGAGGATTGCGCAAAAAGAATACGCGTCAATAAGCGAAAAGCCGAGCGCGCGGAGCTTTTTGCGAAACTGCGCGGCGCGTCGGGCGACGAGAAACGAAAGCTGCTTGCCGATATAGGCAGGATAGATAAAGAATTAAGCGAAGCTAGATTGAATGAATAGGTGGAATTGATTTTGAACAATAAACTGGTTACTAAAACGGCCAAAAGTGTAAATACGCCGTCTGCTGATACCAAGACAAAACCGCAAGCCGAAAAGGCGGGCGGCAAAACACAGCCGCAAAAAGCCGTAAAGCAGGTAAACGCCGGAACGCAAAGCGGAAGCTTCAGGCTCTCGCCCGAGAATATAGCGCGCATTCAGGCGCTTGGAATGCTCTCGCAGTCCGACAGAGAAGAAAAAATAAAGGAAGTCATAGAGGCCGGCAAAAGAAAAGGCGTACTTACATACAAAGAGATAAACGACGCGCTCGAAGGCGCGGAGATAGACGCTGAAAATCTCGATAAACTGCTGGGCGCTCTCGAAGAAATGAAAATCGACGTTATTGACGGAGACGTGGAAAAAGATATTCGCGACGAAGAAGAGGAAGACGTTGACGAAGACATTGATTTGTCCGTTCCCGAGGGAATAAGCATAGACGACCCTGTCCGCATGTACCTAAAGGAAATAGGCAAGGTTAATCTGCTGACCGCGCAGGAAGAGGTTGACCTCGCGAAGGCAATGGGCAGAGGCGACGATTCCGCTAAACGAAAGCTCGCGGAAGCCAATCTGCGCCTTGTCGTAAGCATAGCGAAACGCTATGTGGGGCGGGGTATGCTGTTTTTAGATCTTATACAAGAAGGCAATCTGGGGCTTATTAAGGCGGTTGAAAAGTTTGATTACACTAAAGGCTATAAATTCTCGACATACGCCACATGGTGGATACGCCAGGCCATAACGAGGGCGATTGCCGACCAGGCGCGCACAATACGCATACCGGTTCACATGGTTGAAACAATAAACAAGCTTATACGCGTATCAAGGCAGCTTCTGCAGCAATATGGCAGAGACCCGCTTCCGGAGGAAGTGGCGCGCGAGATGGACATAAGCGAGGACAAGGTGCGCGAAATAATTAAAATAGCGCAGGAGCCGGTCTCTTTGGAAACCCCTATAGGCGAAGAGGAAGACAGTCACCTCGGCGATTTTATACCCGACGACGACGCTCCCGCGCCCGCCGAAGCGGCGGCGTTTACGCTGCTCAAAGAACAGCTTATGGACGTGCTCGACACTCTAACGCCCAGAGAAGAAAAGGTTTTAAGGCTGCGCTTTGGGCTGGACGACGGACGCGCGCGCACGCTCGAGGAAGTGGGCAAGGAGTTTATGGTAACCCGCGAGCGTATACGCCAAATAGAAGCAAAGGCGCTGCGTAAACTGCGCCACCCGAGCAGGAGCAAAAAGCTGCGGGACTTTCTCGATTGACAAAACAAGAATTTTTGCGGGGCAGCCTTTATAACAAGGGCTGCCTTAGTTTTAAAAAGGGCCCGATATACTTATGGTTTTATCCAAAAGACTGCTTGCCGTTGTAAAAATGGTGCCGAAAATTAAAACGGTCGCCGATATAGGCTGCGACCACGGCAAAGCCGCCGTGTGGCTTGTTAGAAACGGCGTGGCGGATTACGCCATATGCACGGATATAAGCGCGAAATCGCTTAACAAAGCCCGCGGGCTGGTTGAAGCCCATGGGCTTAAGTCGCGCATAATATTAAGGGAAGGCGACGGTTTTAAAGCGTTATCGCGGGGCGAAGCGGCGGCGGCGGTTATAGCGGGCATGGGCGGCGATTTGATTAAAAATATGCTTGACGCCGGAGGCGATTCTGTGCCGGACGTAATTATTCTCTCATGCAACAAAAAGGCGCAGGTACTGCGGCAATGGCTGTGCGAATCGGGTTTTGAAATACAAGACGAGGAGCTTGTGCCGGAGAACGGTAAATTCTATCCTGTTATAAGCGCGCGGAGAGGCGCGGCGTATTCGCTTACCAAAGCGGAGCTGGAATTTGGTCCGGTGCTTCTTAAAAAAAAACCGGACGCTTTAAAACAATACGTTTTGCGGCGTTTGGAGACCGCGAAGCTATTGCGCGGGGAGCTTGAAAATAAAAGCACCGCTCGCTCCGCGCGGGCGAAAGATGATATAAGCGAGAATATAAATATGTATATAGAGGTGATAAAATGTCTGTAAGCACAGATGATTTTGTAAGCGCTGTGGAAGCCATCGCCCCGCCGGAGCTTGCCGAAAGCTGGGATAATACCGGACTGCTTCTGCGCTGCGGCGATACGGTGTCAAAGGCTCTTATCGCGCTTGACGTAACCGACGATACGGCGGACGAAGCCATAGAGGACGGCTGCGATATCATATTGGCGCACCATCCGCTTATATTCGAGCCTGTACGCTCTTTTGATTGCCGCATACCCAATCACAATGTTGCCATGCGCCTTATACGGGCGGGTATATCGTTGTACGCCGCGCATACTTCCTACGACGCGGCAAAAGGCGGCATAAACGACGCCCTCGCCGAAAAAATCGATCTTACCGACATAACATCGCAGGGGCTGTTTCGCGTAGGCAATATGGAAAAGCCATGCGAAAAAGACGAGTTTTTATCGCTTGTTAAGAACGCTCTTTGCGCCGAATCTTTGTCCGTTTCAACGGGGCGGTGCGGGCGGATAAGCCGCGTAGCGGTGGCGGGCGGCGGCGGAGGCTGTTTTGTAAAAGACGCGCAAAAAGCGGGGGCGCAGGCTTTATTGACCGGCGAGGCGAAGCACAGCCATTTTATAGAAGCGTCGTCTCTCGGCATACTTCTCGTCGCGGCGGGGCATTACCATACGGAGCGGCTGTTCGCGGACAGCATATTTATCGGTTTACAATCGCGGCTCAATGAGGTAAAATTAGATTTGGCTCTGAAAAAGTCAAAGCGCTGCAAGGCGCCTTATAAGTTCCGCTGACAAAAGCGGCGCGGGGGAGGATATATTATTTGGATAAGCTGGCTTTACTATTTAAGTACCAGCAGGCGGATGCCGAGCTTGAGGCTTATGAAAAAAAACTGAAGAATACGCCGACAAGGAAACAGCTGCTTAAGTTGCAAAACTTTTTAAAAAAGCAGCAAGCCGCGCTGAAAGAGATGGAAAACAAAGCGCTGGTGGAGCAGAACGCGCTTTTTGATATTGAAACGCAGTACGGCCGCATGATTGAGCTTTTAAGCAAAAAGCATAAAGATATAGGCGAGTACGAAAAAATGGAATATGACGAGATGGATACGAATGTCGTCCGTGATTTAGTGCACGAATATGAGACGACATACGAAAACATAATTAAGCAGAAAAAAAGAGCGTTGTCCGTTAATCATAAGGCGGAGGAGACGGAGGCGCGCTTAAAAGAGATACTGCCGAGGGTAAGCAAGGCTCAAAAAGATTTTGCGCGTCTTAAAAGGCAGCACGAGGAAGAGCTGCGCGCAGGCGCGGCGGAGCTTGAAAAGCTTAAAAAAGCGGCCGAAGCCGCGGCCTTAGAAGTCGACTGTGCGCTTATAGAAAGATACAACGCCATAAAGCAAAACAAGCCTATGCCCGTTTCGCAGCTTAAAGACGGGCGCTGCACAGGCTGTAATATGGAACTGCCGTCAAGGGATTTGGCCAAAATGAAAAAATCCGGCGCGGTTATCGAATGCGAGAATTGCGGCCGTATATTATATGTGATATAATAACTGTTGAGCAAGCCGAACGGTCGCCCGGCACATAAATCGATATTTAAAACAGTCCGCTTATAAGTATCCGTTTATGTGCCGGGAGGAAAGTCCGAGCTCCGAAGGGCAGGACGCCGGGTAACGCCCGGTGGAGGCGACTCCAAGGAAAGTGCAACAGAGATATACCTCTTTCCATACCATATGGTATGGGGAGTAAGGGTGGAAAGGTGAGGTAAGAGCTTACCAGAGCCATGGCGACTTGGCTGCTATGTAAACCCCGTCCGGTGCAAGATTGATAGCGGGCATTATGCGGCTGCCCGCCGCGCCCCATGTAATCGCTGGAGCCTGCCGGCAACTGCAGGCGTAGATAGATGACCGTTTTAGACAGAACTCGGCTTACAGGCTTGTCTCAACATTTTTTAATAAAAACGAAACTTTCGTAAATCCGAAGGTTTCTTTTTTTTGTACAAAGAGTTGCCGGCTTAGCGATTGTTCGGTGAATGTATTGCATAATCTATGCCAATAATATAAGAAGCCGCCTAAACGAATCGGAAAACGCCCTTTGGCTTCCGATAAAAACACTGTCCGTAAATGCGGGTTTAAATTTTCAGAAAACTTGGCGGTTTTATTAATCAGTTTTTAAGGAGCGTATATGCACGGCAATAAATACAGCCACATACCGGACGATTTAACGCTCTCAAGGCAGGAACTGTTAAAGCTTGCCTGCGACTTATCGCTGAATGATAAGGTTTATTCAAAAAAAGTAGATGTAAACATTTTTAAGCTGGGCGAGCAGCGCCGAAAAATAGAAAACGCGTATAAAGCCGCAAGACTGCGAAAGTATAAAAGCGGAGAGATACCCTCGCTTGCCGAATGGTTTTACGACAACCGCGCGTTATTTATAGAGCAGATAAAGCAGCTTGAGCTGTCAAGATGCCCGCGGCGTCTGCCTCATTATAAAAACGGCCGATACGCCCATTGGCCGAGAAGCTTAGCGCTCGCGTCGGTGTTGCTGGGGCACAGCAGCCTTGATATTTCCGCGGGCAGCATGAGAGAGTTTTTGGAGACATACCAAAAAGAGGCGGAGCTTGATTCCGGCGAGCTTTGGATATTTACGGATATGCTTAAAGTGGCGCTGCTGCGAGCGGTGGGTGAGCTTGCTTACAAGAGCATCCTTACAATCGGAATGTGGAACCGCGCGGAACTTTTTTGCGCAAAGATAGAGAAAGATATGACGGCGGCCGCCGCTATACTGGACGAGCACAAGGCGGTGCTGTCAAACCCGTATTTTATTGAGCACTCAATGGTGCTGCTGCGCGAAAGCCCCCACATAACGTCCGTTAGGGACGCTCTTGATAAAAGGTTATCGCTAAGGGGGCAAAGCGTTCAAAGGCAGATAAAAAAGGCTCATGCCATGCAGACATCGGCAATAGCGCGTATATCCGGCGCCATGTCGTCTTTGCGTATGCTCGCCAAGCTGTATTTCGAGCCCGTTTTTGAAAGCTTGTCGGCGGTTCACAGGTATCTTGGAGAGGATGAGTATTATTTGGCTATGGATTTTGATTCGCGCGAGTATTACCGCCGCGCGGTCGCGGACATAGCGCAAATAATGAAAATGCCGGAGCCGTCCGTAGCGCGCGAAGCGGTAAAAACGGCGGCGGGAGCCGGCGCGCATGTAGGCGATTATTTAATCGGCGGCGGGGTAAAAGAGCTGTACCGGCATATAGGCGGCATACCGCCAAAAATAAGGGCAAAGCTGTTTTTTAAAAGGCACATGCTGCTGTTTTACGCGGGAGGCGCGGCGGTTTCGGCATTCGTCAGCGCCGCGCTGCTTTGCATATCGCTGTTTTATATGTTTCCGCCGTCGGTGGGCATACTCGGGTTTATTGTAAGCCTTGTGCCGGTGTATACGGTGGCTATAGCGATAAACAACAGGATTTTTACACTTATAGGCAAACCCGCTTTTATACCGAAGATAGAATTTAAACAGGGTATACCCGAAAGATGCGCCACCGTTGTGGTTGTGCCGGCGCTTGTAACCGACGCTAAAAGCGGCCTGGAGCTGCTGGGCAAAATGGAAGTGTATTGGGCGGCAAACCAGCAGGAGAATATATATTTCGCGCTGCTATCGGATTTTAAGGAGGATAAAAATGAAATAGCGGCGGGGGACGAGAACACCATAGAAGAAATCGAAGGCTTAACATTACGCTTAAACGAGAGGTACGGCAAAGCGCTTTTCTTTTACGCGCAGCGAAAGCGCACGCTTAACACAAAAACCGGACGGTACGGGGGATATGAACGCAAACGCGGCGCGCTGCTGGATTTTTGCGAGCTGCTTCGCGGAGATGCCTCCGCATTTGTTCACGTAACAAAGGGACTGCCCGCGTCGGTTAAATATGTGATAACGCTTGATTCCGATACGGAGCTGGCGAGAGACGCGGCGGTTAAAATGGTCGGCGCTATGGAGCATCCTCTGTGCCGGCCGGTTATTGACGAGAGCCGCGGCGTCGTTGCGCAAGGATACGGCATAATGCAGCCGCGCATAGGCGTTGACGTTATAAGTGCGGCGCAGACGCGTTTTTCGCTTGTTTATGCCGGCAAGGGCGGGCTTGATACTTACGCGAGCGCCGTTTCGGATATTTATCAGGACGGATTCGGCACGGCGATATTCGCGGGCAAGGGGATATTTAACCTTCACGTTTATCTGCGTGTTTTGAAAAACGCGTTTCCGGACGATTGCATATTAAGCCACGATTTGCTGGAAGGCAGTTATTTAAGATGCGCCCTTCTAAGCGACGTGGTGCTTATGGACGGCTGCCCGTCCCGTTACACCGCGTGGGCGCGACGTCAGCACCGGTGGATAAGGGGAGACTGGCAGCTTTTACCGCGGCTCGCTCCCACCGTCCGGACTAAAAATAAAAGGCGAAGCAACCCGCTTTCGGCACTTGCCAAATACCAGATACTCGATAACATAAGGCGAAGCCTATCGGTGCCTTTAAGCTTTGTTGTTATACTGCTCTCCCAGACGGCGTTCTACCGCTCGGCTTTTTTTTGGCTTATATCGGGGCTTATGCCGCTGTTTATAGACAGTATACTCGATTTTGCGGTACGCATGAGCGTTCTTATGCGCAATACCGGAAAGGGCACAACGGTAAAGGACATCTGGCACGAAACTAAAACCATGTTCGAGCAGGCCTTTTATAAATTCGCGTTTCTTCCGTATGAGACGTATATGACTATAGACGCCGCGGTTCGCAGCGTTGTAAGGATGAGCGTAACGCGCCGCAACCTTTTGGAGTGGGAAACGGCGGCGGAAGGAGAGAAAAAAATAAAGTCCGGCGTTATATATTACTGGCGGCATATGGTTGCCGCTCCTTTGCTTGCCGCCGCTCTTTACGGCTTGTCTATCGCTTTTACGCACTCCTTTTCGGCGGTCACATTTTTGGTTTTCGGCGTATGGTTTTTTGCGCCGTCCATAGCGCACGCCATAAGCCGCCGCAAAAAAACAAAAATGCAAAAACCCGACGCGCAGCAGACGGAGTATCTTGAGGATACGGCGCTTAAAACATGGCGGTTTTTCAACGATTTTTCCAATGAGGACGAGCATTTCTGGATGCCGGATAATTTTCAGCAAAGCCCCGGCAGAGGCGTCGCCAAGCGCACGTCGCCGACTAACGTCGCGTTCTCTATGGCCGCCGTCATATGCGCGTACTATATGGGGTTCGTTTTTTTGCCCGAGGCGTTAAAAAGGCTGGAAGCGTGCGTCGGCGGAATATGGAAGGCCGAAAAATGGCACGGACATTTATATAACTGGTACGATATTACCAATTTAACGCCGCTTGAGCCACGGTACATATCTTCGGTTGACAGCGGCAATCTCGCGTGCTATCTGATAACCGCGGACGCCGCGCTGTCCGACATGCTAAAACAGCCGCTTGCCGCGTTTCTCGAACAGGGGCTGAAAACAGTATACCGTGAGTGCGGGCGAAAGTGCGGGTACGCGATAGGCTCCGATATTTTCAAGGCAACGGGTACGCTTGAAACGCTTTTGGACGAAAACGCTTCGCTGCGCGATTTTTGCTTAAAAACGCGCTCATACACGGACAGATACGCGCCTTGGGCAAAGGTTCTGCGGGATTTTCCCGCGGATAAGCTTAACATTTACAACGAGCATATCAAGGAGCTGCGCGAACGGCTGCGGGAGATATCGCCTTTGGGATATATAGAGGTGTTCCACAGCCTTTTGGAGCTGCTTTCGGGCGTCGTGCAAACCGCAAAACGCGAAAGGGACGATGATGTTTTAGCGTTTGTCAACCGCATGGAAACGGCGTTGGGAGAAGGGTACATAGCGGTAAGGCGGTTTTGTATGCGCAAAGACAGGCTTTGCAGGCGCATGGCGGCTATTGTCGCGCAGATGGATTTTACAAAGCTGTACGACGAGGAAAAAGCGCTGTTTTCCATAGGTTTCGATTACGGAAACGGCGTGCTTAACGATTCGCATTACGATTTGCTCGCCACCGAGGCGCGCGCCGCCAGCTTTATAGCCATAGCGAAAGGAGACGTGCCGGAAAAGCACTGGTTTCGGCTTTCAAGACCGCTTACAATAGCGGGAGACGGGCGCGTACTGTTGTCGTGGGGCGGTACTATGTTCGAGTATTTAATGCCGCTCATACTGCAAAAAAGCTATGACAATACCTTGCTGAGCGAAACGTATAAATCGGTGGTAGATATGCAGATATCTTACGGAGAATTGCGGCGGCTGCCGTGGGGCGTATCCGAATCGGGCTATTACGCGTTCGACCTTGATTTGAATTACCAGTATAAAGCGTTCGGCGTTCCGGGGCTCGGCTTAAAATCGGGTCTTGTGCGGGAGATGGTGGTAACTCCCTACGCCGCGTGCCTCGCTCTGCACATAAATCCCCGGGCGGCCATAACAAACCTGCAAAGGCTGCAAAAATTGGGGGCGAGCGGACGGTACGGTTTTTTTGAGGCCATAGATTACACTCCGGCGCGATTAAACAAGGGCAGAAACAAGCACATAATAAAAAGCTACATGGCGCACCATCAGGGCATGATACTATCGTCAATACTAAACTGCGTAAGAGACGGGAAGATGCAGGAGCTTTTTCACAGCGCGACAAGCGTAAAGGCCACCGAGATGCTGCTTAAAGAAAAAGTGCCTCCGCGCAGCGTTACTCTTAATCTTGACGAGAAGCCCGTGGAAACCGGCCGCTTTGCCGAAGAGATAAGGGCGCTTCGCGTATTCCGAACGTTAAGCCAATACCCCGAGGCGCATTTTCTCTCCAACGGAAGCTATACGGTTATGATAACGCAGCTTGGCACCGGCTTTTCGATATGCAGGGAAAGGCTTATAAGCAGATGGGAAAACGATGTTCTCCGCAGCGCCCCGGGGATTCACATATACATAAAAAATCTTGATACTGGCGCCGTATGGTCTGCCGCTTTTTTGCCTACGTGCCTTGGGGCGGACGAGGAGCGCGTGCAGTTCGAGCCGCACATGGCGTCGTTTATGCGGCGCGTACACGGTATAGAAACCACAATGGAAGTGTTCGTTTCTCCTGAATGCGATATGGAGATACGTAGCCTTAATATAAAAAACGGCTCGGACGATATGGCAAGGCTGGCTTTATACTGCGTGTTTTCTCCCGCTCTTTCAACCGAAAGGGATTTTTTAGCACACCCCGCGTTTGAAGAGCTTTTTATAGAAACAATAGAAGACCCGGAAAACCGTACGGTATTCGCGAACCGGAGGGGAAAGCGCGTTTGGGCGGCGCTGAAAGCGTGTTTTGAAACAAAAACCGATTTGCTTACCGACAGGACGCAGATATTCGGCAGGCAGACGGTGCTTGGCATACCCAAGCTGATGGGAGAGCAGCACGCCGAGAGGGATATAATGCACGCGGTTGGCATACGGGCGGAAATAGAAATCGACGCGGGTAAAACCGGCCGCGCGTCGTTCGCCGTAACAATGGCGGACAGCCGTGAGGGAGCGGCGAAATGCCTCGCGTCGGTTACGGGGGAGGAAGATATCCGCAGGGTTTTGCATCTCGCGTGGACTCACGCGCAGGTGGAAATGCGGTATCTTAAGCTGGACAGCCGGCAGGCGACAACTTTCTGGCGAATCGCTTCCCGAACGGTAATAAAAATACCGTCGGTATGCGCGGTGACCGAAAAACCGCGGGGAAAGGAGACGCTTTTTAAATACGGGCTTTCGGGAGAAACGCCTATCATATGTCTTTTTGTCTCGGAACAGGAACATGCACAGTGTTTGAACACGCTGGCCAAAGCGTTGGAGTTTTTAAGCTTAAGGCGCATTGCCGCCGATTTGGTAATAATTTATAAGGACAGCGGAGCGTATATAGACCCGCTAAGGGATAAAATCACAGAGCTGTCCGGCGCGGCGTTCGGACGGATATACGGCCGTATTATTGTCGTGCCGCGCGATAACGCGTCAGACGCCGCAACACTGGCGGCCGCGGCTTCTCTTGTGCTGGAAGCGGGCGAATCGCTTGACGAACAGCTTAAGAACCCTTCGGTAACTTGGCCGTATCATGTGTTCGAATCGGAGCCGGCGGAAAGACGCGGCAGGGTTCCAAGACGCATTAAAACGTATGATAACGGTACGGGAGGCTTTATAAGCGGCGGCGCAGAGTATCATATAGAGGCGGCGGAAAACGGCGTGCTGCCGTGGTGCAATCTTCTTGCGGGAAAAAGCCTCGGCACTCTTATAAGCGCCGGCGGCGGAGGATATACATGGGTGGGCAACGCGCGCATGACGCGGTTAACGCCTTTCCGCAACGACGCGCTCACCGACGTGCCCGGCGAAGGGGTTATAGTCCGAAACGAGCGCACGGGGTTTGCCTTCAGCACCGCTCCTGATCTTTATATGAACGGCAGATACCATGTAACGCATGGGTTTGGGTATACCGTGTTTGAGAGGTTCGGCGGCGTAACAACAAAAGCGACATGGTTCGCGGACGTTGACATACCGGTAAAAGCGGGGCTGCTGACAATATCCAATCACACCGGAAGGGACGAAACTTTTTCGGTGTACTACTACGCGGAGCCGGTTCTGGGAGCGTCGGTAAGCAGCGGAATACGCGCCGAAAAAAAGGGGGACAGAATAGAAGCGTGTTCGCCTTTCGCGCCGCAGTCCGGCGCTATGTTTATTTCGATGCCGGGGCGGGATGTGTTATGCACAGCTTCCGCGCTGGAGTTTTTCGGGGTGCCGGGGCACAATATTTTTCCGGAAGCGTTAAAGAGGGAGCGGCTTTCGGACAGCGACGGCTGCGGCGCCACATTGCTTGCACTCAGCTCGCGTATAACATTAAAAAACGGGGAAACGAAGACCATGCCTTTGCTTATGGGCTACGGCGATGAAAAACAGATAAGCGAAACAACGCAAAAGATGGACAGCGCCGAATCGGTCGGCAGGCGGCTTTTGAAAACTATGGAGCATTGGAAGCGGTTGACGGGCAAAATACGCGTTTTGACAACGGTAAAAACGCTTGATACGCTTGTGAACGGATGGCTGGTATACCAGACATATTCGTCACGCCTTCTGGGACGCACGGGCTATTACCAGTCCGGCGGAGCGTTCGGATTCCGCGATCAGCTTCAGGATGTTATGTCGCTGTTGTATATAGACCCGCACGCGGCCAGAACCCATATTATAAAGTGCGCCGCGCGGCAGTTTATAGAGGGCGACGTGCTTCACTGGTGGCACGAGCCCGCGTCCGGAGTGCGGACATATATAACCGACGATAAATTGTTTCTGCCGTACGCGGCGTGCGAATACGAGCGCGTGACAGGCGATATGAGCGTGTTTGACGAGCGGGCGCCCTATATTGAAAGCCGGTCTATACCGGAAGGCGAGTATGATTTGTACGACAGCTTCAATATAAGCGAAACAAGCGAAAATGTTTTCGGGCACTGCGTTCGCGCCATAAACTCGGCTTTGCGTTTCGGCGAGCACGGGCTGCCCCTTATGGGAACTGGAGACTGGAACGACGGCATGGACAAAGTCGGGGCGGGCGGAAAGGGGGAAAGCGTATGGCTTGCTTTTTTTCTGATAACAGTGCTTAAAATGTTTGTTGATATCTGCGCCCGCCGGGGGGAAACCGGTCTTGCCGCCAAATACGTGAAAACCATTGAAATGTTAAGGCATAATACGGAGAGCTGCGCGTGGGACGGAGAATGGTATCTTCGCGCGTTTTTTGACGACGGCACAAAGCTCGGCAGCCGCGAATCCAAAGAGTGCAGCATAGATTTGCTGTCTCAGGCGTGGTCTGTTCTGTCGGGAGCGGCACGCGCGCGGCGCGCTTTTATGTCCGCGGCGGACAAGCTTGTCATGAGGGAGGAAGGAGTTATACGTCTGCTGACGCCGCCATTTGACAAATGGGAGAAGGACCCCGGATACATAAAGTCGTATTTGCCGGGCGTGCGCGAAAACGGCGGGCAGTACACGCACGCGGCGGCATGGTTTATTATAGCCGCCGCCAAGCTGCGTCAAAAAGAGAATGCGCTTATGCTGTTTGAAATGATAAACCCCATCAACCACACGCGCACACCCGCGGGCGTTGCGAAATATAAAGGCGAACCTTACGTTTTGGCGGCAGACGTATACAGCGCCGAAGGCCATGAGGGGCGCGCCGGCTGGACATGGTACACGGGAAGCGCCGGCTGGATGTATCAGGCCGCCGTAATTTACATACTTGGCATGTATATAGAGCGCGGCACGCTGTATATATATCCGTGCCTGCCCGATGACTTTGGAAGCTATAGCATAGAATATCAAAAAGGCGGCGCGAAATATATAATAACGGTGGAGTTGACGTCCGGTTATCAGGGAAGGGCATGGCTTAGCATGGACGGCGGGCAAAAAGTACGCGAGTTGGCGCTTGACGAATCGGGAGGCGAACACACCATATACGCTTGCTGGCGTGATTAACGGTATACTTTAATTTGTAAACATTGTCGGCAGACTGAAAATAGAGAAAATATATTGATATATTCTCAAATAACATTATAAATAATAATCTGTTGCAGCTGCTTTTCATATGCTTTATGATAAGCATAGTTTTTAAAACTTAGCTTAACGGGGGATATGATGAATTTTTGGGAACTTGTGATAATAGCCATCGCGCTGTCAATGGACGCTTTTGCGGTAGCCGTTTGCAAAGGGCTTGCTTTACCCCAATATAAGGTTCATAATTCCATTGCGGCAGGGTTATACTTTGGTATATTCCAGGCTTTTATGCCGCTTTTAGGATATATTATCGGTTCGCAGTTTACGGTTTTGATACTAAACGTCGGTCACTTGATTGCTTTCGCGGTGCTTACGATTATAGGCATAAACATGATACGCGAATCAAAATCATGCGCAAACGAAAACAAAGACTGTTCGTTCGGGTTTAAAAGAATGGTAATATTGTCTTTGGCGACAAGCATAGACGCTTTTGCAATAGGCATAAGCTTTGCGTTTCTTAAAGCGGACATCTCAAGCGCTTTGATAACTATAGGTATAACAACTTTTATTATATCATTTGCCGGAGTTAAGCTTGGCAATATGTTCAAAGGAAGGTATAAGTCAAAGGCCGAGACAGCGGGCGGTATAATACTTATACTTATGGGCGTAAAAATGCTTCTTGAGCATTTTGGCATAGTGAGCTTCTAATCTTTCCCCGCGTTCTTTCCCATTGCCGCGGAATATGATACAATATCGCATATAAGAAATATGCAGTGTCAGATGTTTGTTGCATTGCGGAAACGGAGCTTAATATGACGGAAGAGGACATAAGGACGCTGCTTAACGGGTTTCTTAAAGATTTGTTTTTCAAAATACTGCGGATACAGGAAAAAAGCGTTTCGCAGACTTCCAATGACAGCATAAGCAGGACGGAGATGCACGCGCTTGAGGTTATACAGCAGTTTGGCAACAATGTAACGTTAACGCAGCTTGCCGATAAGCTTGGCATAACAAAGGCTACCGCGAGCGTTTGTATTTCGCGGCTCGAAAAAAAGGATTATGTTGAAAAGGTTAAATTAAAAAAAGATAAAAGAAAAAGCGTTTTAAAGCTTAACGAAAAAGGCGAATATCTGTGCTTAAAACACGCCGAATTTCACGAAAAGATGATTGATTGCCTGCTTAAGGATTTTAAAATATTTGAATATCCGCAGCTGCTTAAAGGGCTTGAGGCGCTTTATCACTTTTTTAACAAAATTGAAAAAGAGCTTGTATAAAAACAATATCATTACTCTTGTATTTTTATTTTTTTTGTGACATTATATAAAAAATAATCAGTACTATAATGCTGTGTATGATTAACCCATAGGGTAAAAGGGGCGTTTAAAATGAACGGATACAGACACGGAAAAAGCAAACTTCCCGCGGCATTGGCTGCGTTTCTTATATTGGCTGTTGCGGTGGCGGCTTTTTTGCTGCTTCCGGAGATTATAAAGGACGACAGCCCGGGCATTGCCGTCAATACGCCGGAGCCGACTGCCAAGGTTACGCCAAGTATAACGCCAACCCCCCGGGCGCCTTACATACCGTCTTTGGGCGAGCTTACCGCTATACCCGAGTATGATAAAATACAGTTCACGGAAGGGTTTGCATCGGCGGAGTTTAACGACGAGGGCACTCTTTCTATAAGCTGGCCGCCAAGCGAAGAAACGGACTATTATATTTTATGCGTACTTGACGATAACAACGGCATACTTAGAAAAGAGATTTTGTGGGCGGATGCGCAAGGATGGAATTTTGGCGTGTACGAGGGAGTAGGCGTCATGCTTTTAGGATATAAAGACATGGGGCGCGATGCAATGGACGATGATATTATCGTTGCGGCATATTCGGAAAAGATTGAGCCTTTCGACCCGGAACCGTCCGTGTCAAAAGATTATTATATAATAGTCGATAAAGAAGATTGCACCTTCGCCGTTTACGAGTTTGAGCAAAGAACAGGCGATTTCACAAAGCTTGTGGAACAATTTCCATGCGCGCTCGGCGGAGCGGCAACCCCGTCCGGCGTTTTCGAGATAGGCGAAAAAGGCGAGTGGAAAAGATGGACGGACGAACAATATTCGCCATACCATGCGCGTTTCGCGAGAAGCGGGGGAAGGAATCTGTACTTTCACGGACCGGTATATAAAGTTAAAAAGAAGTTTGATACTCTTTCCGCGGGTTCTTACGACAATATAGGAAGACCCAACCAAACTCACGGCTGCATACGCACAACGGTTGCGGGCGCGAAATTTATATATGATTACTGCAAGCCGGGAACCGTGGTAGAGATAGTAAAAAGCAGCGACCTTGTTTCCAAGGTTATCCGTCCGGAAAGGGACTCCAAATATCCTAAATGGGACCCGACAGACCCGCAAAAACCGTCGACGCAAGAATAAAAAGATTTTAAACAAACTTAAATTTACGTACGTTCCCGCCGTTTCGGCATACATAAATAAAACGTGTTCTTTGCTTGCACTTTTTATTAAATTGTGACATTATAATTGTGGCAATCCGGCGGTTTTAAAATCGCGCTGTTAAGCAGTCGGTGCTTTGCGCTAAAGACTACATTTTGAGGAAGACATGAGCAAAGATACGCAAAAAAAGATAATATACAAGCTGCCCGCCGTAATATGCTCGGCGCTTTTGGCGCTGGTGATTTTTTCCGCGGCGTTAGTGCCAACTTTCTTAAAAAGCGAAATGGAAGCGGCTGAGCCGCCCGCGCAAACTACCGAATTGACGGTTGGAACCGAGCCTCTTAAACAGCTGCCGACGCCCGCGCCGGTCGCAAGAGCGGCGTACATCCCCGATATAGACGAGCTTACCGCCATACCCTCTTTTGAGGAATTATTGACGGCGGGGGATTTTTCGCGGGCTGATATAGACGAAGAAGGAACGCTTTCACTTCTATGGAATCAAAGCGGGGCGGCGGATTATTATCTGCTTTACGCGCTCGATGAAAACGGCGGCGCGCTGCAGACGGAGATTCTATGGCCGAATACGGGCGGCTGGAACTTTGGCAATTTTATAGGCGC
>CAZPHS010000024.1:0-8420 GCA_964586785.1 uncultured Christensenellaceae bacterium | reverse complement strand
TACGGTGGTTGAGATTGTAAAGAGCAGCGATAAGGTTTCCAAGGCTACAAAGCTTTCCATAGACCCGGATTTCCCCGCGTGGGATCCGACAGACCCGCGCAAACCCGAAAAACCCGTGTCGACCCCAACGCCCGCCCCAACGCCCGAGGACGGCGGGGACGGCGGCGGCGATAGCGAGGTCTGAATTTATTATATTATACAGTAACGAAAAGGGGATTATATTATGAAAAGAACGCATTGGTTTATATGGCCGGTAATAATTATGCTGGCGCTTTGCGCGTGCGGACAAGATGCCGGCACATTCGGCGCCGCCGATTTAGCTTTCGAAATAGACGGACAGAAGTTTCCTTTAAGGACTTCCGTGGCTCCTTTGCTTGCGGCGCTCGGGGACGATTACGATATGGAATCGGGACCCAGCTGCCTTTACGAAGGCGAGGACAAGCAGTTTTATTACGATAACGTATTCATATTCACTTTCCCTATGGACGGCGAAGATTTGATAGACCAGCTATGCATATCAGGCGGGGAGTATACCACCGCCAAAGGCATAGGCATAGGCAGCACTTTAGAGGATATAGAGGCTAAGTACGGCACAGACTGGTTCGATATAGACGGCGAGTGCGTGTATGTTGTTTCCGGCAACCCCGATGATTTATCAAGCCAGAAGCTGTTTTTCGAGCTTGAGGACGGTAAGGTTTCCGGCTTCACATACTACGGCGCCGCGAACGCTTCATAATATCAATATTAAATAAGAGGCTTATATGGTATTCAGTTCACCCGTGTTCTTGTTTTTGTTTCTGCCGGTGGTGTTTGCGGCAAACAAGCTGCTTCCCGTAAAAGCGCGCAATTATCTGCTTATACTTGCGAGTTTGTTTTTCTACGCTTGGGGAGAGCCGGTATTTGTTCTGCTTATGCTCGGCTCGGTGCTCGCGAATTATTTGTTTGCCTTAGGTTTGGGAAAGGGAAAGCAGGCCAAGCTGTGGCTGGCGCTGTGTGTAGTTTTCAATATAGGAATGCTGTTTGTATTCAAGTACGCCAATTTCTTTGCGGATAATATAAACGGCTTTTTTGGGCTTACTATAAACATAGCCGCTATACGGCTGCCCATAGGCATATCATTTTATACATTTCAGGCGATGTCGTACGTTATAGACGTTTACAGGGGCACAAGCAAACCGCAGAAAAACCTTGGCAACGTGCTGCTGTATATTTCTTTTTTTCCGCAGCTTATAGCGGGGCCTATCGTAAAATATCACGATATAGATTTGCAGATACAGCGGCGCGCCGAAACGCCGCAGAAAACGGCGGCGGGTTTGAGGCGCTTTACCGTGGGGCTTTTAAAAAAGCTTATTATAGCAAATACTATGGGCGCCGTCGCCGACAGCGTTTTTGCGCTTTCGCCGGACGGAGTGAACGCGGCGGTGGCGTGGGTCGGCGCGATTTCTTATTCAATACAGATATATTTTGATTTCTCCGGTTACTCCGACATGGCATTGGGTCTTGCGGGGCTGTTTGGATTCGAGCTTAAGGAAAACTTCCTGCATCCGTATATATCGAGAAGCGTAAAAGAGTTCTGGCGCAGATGGCACGTATCGCTTTCCACATGGTTTAAAGAATACCTGTATATTCCGCTCGGCGGGAACCGCAAAGGCGCTTTTCGCACGGGGGTTAATCTGACAATAGTTTTCCTGTGTACCGGCTTTTGGCACGGGGCGGAATGGACGTTTGTTGTTTGGGGGCTTATACACGGCGTATTTATGCTTCTGGAACGCGGCGTTGATATGGACAAGCTGCGTCCTAAATTTCTCGGCAATGTGTATACTTTGCTTGTCGCGGTAACCGCTTTCACTATATTTCGAGCCGCCACATTAGAACAGGGGTTTACGATGATAGGGCGCATGTTCACCGGTTTTTATACCGACATTAATATACGGTCTTTTTTAAGCGAAACGCTTACTCCGTCGGTAATAGCGACGGCCGTAATCGCGGTTATTGCCGCGACGCCTTTTCCCGTCAAGGCGTTTGCTTACCTGCGTTTTAAGTGGGAGCGCTCGGCGGAATACTTATCTTACGGATTAACGCTCGCGGGTCTTTTCGTCTGCATGTTCGCGCTTTCCAGCCAGACTTATAACCCGTTTATATATTTCCGGTTTTAGAAGGCGGGCTTTTTTATGAAAAAATGGGTATGCGTACTATATACTTTTGTTTTTATGGGGCTATGCGCGGCGCCTCTTTTGGGGCTGATATTCGGGTACGAAAACGTCAACGCGGAAAAACGCGCTCTCGCTTCCCCGCCTGATATAATTAAAAACGGACAAGTAAATTTTGATTTTACAAAGCAGTTCGACGATTATTTTACCGATAATTTCGCGTTTCGCACAAACCTTGTAACGCTAAACGCCTTTTTAAACGCCGGAGTATTCGGGGAATCCGTGTCCGAACAGGTTATTATAGGCAAAGACGGCTGGCTGTTCTTCGAGCCTACGCTTCGCGATTACAAAAAACAAAATACGCTGTCGGATAACGAGATATACCGATTAGCGCGAACGCTAAAGATACAGTGTGACGCGCTTTTACTGAATGGGACGCAGTTTATATTTGCCGTTGCGCCCAACAAAGCGTCCGTATACGGCCGGTATATGCCGGACAGGTATAAAGTAACGGGGGATATGAGCAACGCCGAGAAGCTTTTCGCGGCTTTTGACGAGTGCGGCTTTGTATACGCCGATTTATTCACGCCGCTGCGTGAAAGCTCGATGCGGGTTTATCACAAACAGGATACGCACTGGAACAACACCGGAGCGCTCATAGCCAGGCGTAAGCTGTTAGAGACGGCGCGAAAGCACAATGATTTTGGTTTCAGGCAATACGATATTGACGCTTTCACCGAAACGGAATGGGAAGGCGACTTGGCCGCTATGCTTTATCCCGCGGCGCGCGTTCGCGATACGCAGCAAGATTACGGCGTTAAAAAGGAATACGAAACGCTAAGGCCTATGCGCTCTTTGGAGGATTTGACTATTATGGCGGAAAGCGCCACCGGAGAGCTTAATGCGCTTATGTTTAGGGACTCTTTCGCCAACGCGCTTATACCGATATTATCAAATGATTTTGCCGCCGTTACATATTCGCGCGCCGTGCCGTATGATTATTCGTTGCTCAAAGAAGACACGGACATAGTTATACTGCAGATAGCGGAGCGCAACCTGCCCGATTTGCTGCTTGCCGCGCCGCTGCTTTCCGCGCCTCGCGCGTATATAGATGTTTTCGGCGCTCGCGCTTTAGACTGCCGCATAGATATAAAGTTTACTGAAGACAGTATACGCATTGCGGGCATAGCGGCGCCGCCCGGGCACGAGCCGTATAAAAATTACGATGTATATGTGAGAATTTCCGGCGGCGATACAAATATGGTATTTACGCCCTTCCCCATATTGGAGAAAGACGCGTTCGAAGGCGAAGAGCATTTTGCCAACGCCGCTTTTTCAATGCTTCTTGACAAAAGCATTCTCTATGAAAATGAATACGCCGTCGAGGTAATGCTGTTCGACGGCGCGCGATGGTTTGTGTCAAATGCGCAAAGCCTGCGCCGCGTTTAATTAAGGCTTGGGCGAAACCACGTATTTGGGCAGTGTGGTAAGAGGGCCTTCGGCTTTCTTTTCCGCTAAAAACGCGTCGTATTCTTCCGCGGGCACCCATTGCACATCGGTCGCCAAATCATAATCAAGCACCATGAATTTTTCGTATTCCGTATCTTCAAAGTGCCACCACTCGGACGAAATAGTTCTAAACCCGCATGACTTCATAATTTTTGTCATGTAATTCATGTTGTTTATCTGCGCTTTGGTCCTTTTCTTGTAATCAAATATATCGGGGTACTTTAAAAGCATAGCCTCGTATTCGGGGCTGCCGACTTCGAATTTAGTTATATCGGGAAAATCCCGAAAAGCGGTAATATTAAAAGTGTGCATACCGGAGGGCATAGGTATAGGATTGCCCGTTTCTATAAGTTCAAGAGTGATGTCAACGGCCGCTCCGTAGTTGTGCTTGGAAGTGCCTTTTGCCGCAAAACGGCTGTCCTTCACCTTGGAATAAAGGTACTTGGATACGGAAACCGGACGGTAACCGTCGTATAAACGTATACGATAGCCGTCCGCCTTAAACAGCTCACTGGCGGCTTTTAGCTTTTCAATGGTATTCTCTTGAAGCAGGCAAGCGCCGGCCGGATATAAAACCTCTTTTAATACGTTGTCCTGCGAGCCGAAAGTAAGCCATATTTTTATATCGGGTATATGCGCACGCACGTCAAGCATACTGCTTACGTATGTTTTTTTATTTTTGGTATACTCTATCGCCGGTACATAAGCATACTTGACGGGCAGGTTTATTATATATTCCGCGAAAACATAGCCTTCCCCGCCCTGCCATTCAATCTTGTGCCAAACGTCGCCCTGCTCTAAAACATTTACGGTGTCGCCGTGAAATATTTCGCCTATAAAAGGCGTATTGGTGCCCGGACCTTTCCTTACAAAAAGCGGGGATTCCGGATTGGAAAGATTAACGCAGGGCTGCGGCGGCGGAGTTGGGGTGGGCGTCGGCGTCGGCGTAGGCGTAGGCGTAGGCGTAGGCGTAGGCGTCGGGGTAGGGGTCGGCGTCGGCGTTTCGACGGGTATATCCGGCGTCGAAGTCGGCTGACTTTCGCCGTTGCACGAACACAGCAGAGCAACGGCGCATATAAGAATTAGAATAAGCTTTTTCATTTGGCAAACACCTTTATTGATAAATTATTCGTTGTACGTTATTAAGGTCGTGGTCGGTACGCAGATACTCTAAAGCGTCGGTATCCGAAAAATGCCACCATTCGCTGTTTATTGTTGTAAAGCCGCAGCTTCTCATTACTTTTGCCATGTAATTCATATTGGCTCTGGCTTTACGGCTCATCTTGCCGCTGTTCCTGTGGGACACGGAGCTGAAGGTATGCACCGGCGATGGCATTTCCACAGTATTCCCGTTTTTATCGAGAAGGGATATATCGACGGCGGCGCCCCTGTTATGGTCGGAGCCGAATTTAGGCCTCGCCACATAGGTGGGGTTATTGTACTTTTCAAACATGGCCACAGTCACGCTGTGAGGCCTGTAAGCGTCGTATATAATTATACCGTAGCCGTCTTTAGCGAAAATGTCCTGAGCGTTCTTAAGCTTTTCCGCGGTTCCCTTTTGCAGAAGGCACACTTCGCGCTCATAAAGGGCGTCTCCCATTACGTTGCCGTCCTTGGCGAAAACCATATCTATAGCGACGTCGCTTATATATTGCCTCACATCCACCAGGCAATCGGGCAGAACCTTAGGCTCAAAATAATACGAAGGCTCTATATCTATGCTTGTTGTCGCGTTGTATACGGTGCCGTTGCTTACAACGACAGCGGCGATTTCCCAGTACTCGTCGTTAAAGGAGATAACCGATTTGTCGGAGGTTACAACCTCGCCCGTGTCAACGCCTGTTTCGAACGAATTATCGGTATACGGCGATACGCCTTCGCATTTTGTAATACCGCCGTTTTTTACAGTAACCGAAATGGGCTCCGTTGTTTGCCCCGCGGATTTTGACGGCGCGGGGGTTACGGAAACCGAACCGTCTTGAATTACCAAAGCCGCGTCCTGCGCCAGAAGCGTACCGTCGGTTTTATATATGTCCAGCCGTTTTCGCGGCTTGTTTTTATTATCCGTGCAGATGACGGATTTAACGATAAGTTTGTTGTTGAACGCTTTGTAAACATACCCTATTTCTTCTCTTTCGGGTATCACATAATAAGCCGTATGCTGCGGCAAAGGCGAAAAACCGGTTTCTATCGCAAGCTTTGACGCCGGTATGAACGCGGGTTCGCCGTCGTATATAACCCCGCACCATGAATCGGTCTGCTCCGTTACGGCAAAACGTACGCCGTTGACTGCCGTTCCTATAATCCTCGACGCGGTGCTTTTTTCCGAATAGGCATACACAAAGCCGTCTTCCGCGACCCGCGCGACGCCTACTGTGAAAAGCGTGTCCGAATGCGGCTGAGTAATAACGGGCTCTAAAGTCGCGCTGATTTGCTCGGTAAACACACCGGCGGAGGGCTGTCCGCATCCGGCGATGCACAATACCAAAACAACGCATATAAAGCTGTTAATTCTCATATATAACCCTTAAAATTCAGCTTGCGCGAAAGATAAATAAGTTAAAATTCGCGCAGCATGATTTTAACATAAACGAACGTTTAACTCAACCCGGGCAAGCGGCGGCGAAGCGCGTTATTGTCTGCCGGCATTATTTGAGAGAGACTCTATGTTTATTACGCCGCGGCTTAACCTGTCAATTATCCATTTCTCGTGCGCTACAAGAATAACCGTTTTGCGCGTGTTATTAATAAGGCTTTCAAACAACGATATCATCTCGAGCGCGAGATTTTCGTCAAAGCCTTTGAAAGGCTCGTCCATAAGAAGCAAATCCGACGGATGGCAGAAAGCGCGCGCCATTGCCGCGCGGCGCTGCATACCGCCGGATAACTCGGCGGGAAGCTTTTTTTCGTGTCCGCTCAGCTTAACGTCTTTTATAATACGCTTAACCGTTTCCGCGGCGTCGTGTTTGCTTAGCAATCCGCGCAGTACGAACTCAATATTTTTTTCAACACTGTACCACGGGAATAAGCGGTCTTCCTGAAACAAGTAAGACACGGGGCGGGGCGCGCCGTCTATATGTCCGGTATAGTCCGTGTCAAGCCCCGATATTATACGCAGAAGCGTTGTCTTTCCGCAGCCCGAAACCCCCGTAAAAGCCGTTACGCTTCCGTATTCTATATTTAAACTGATATTGTCAAACAGTATGTTATCGCCAAACTTTTTTGTAAGCGCTTTTATTTTTATACTCACAGCTTATCCCCTTTCGGCAAAACGCGCTTTAAGCCTTTCTCAACCGCGAGGCTGATTATTATTATTGTCAGCGTCCACGCAAAAAGCTCGGGCGTGTTAAGGTATAGCTTTGTTGCGTAAAGATTGTAGCCAAGCGAGTGCCTGGGGGTTGAGAGCACCTCGGCGGCTACGACTGATTTCCATGAGAATCCGAGGCATATCGAAAGCGCGGTATATATATTTGGCAGTATGGAGGGAACGGTTATACCGGCAAGCGCATGACGCCGTTTAACACCGAAGGCGTAAGCAACCTCGAGCAGTTGTTTATCGACAGAACGAAGGCCGCCCAGCGTATTCGCGTAAAAAACGGGCAGGCACAAAAGAACGCATGAGAATACGGGCACCGCCGAGGAAGAAAACCATACCAGAGCAAGCATTATTACGGACATAACGGGCGTGGATTTTACGGCGGCCATAAAGGGACTTAGCAGATGCTCTATAAACGGAATTACGGAAGCGGTAAAAGCCAAAACGACGCCCAAAACAAAGGCAATTAAAAGACCGGCGGCAACCCGGTAAAAAGTGAACAAGACGCTGAGCCAAAAATCCGCCGTCGCCGCGACGTCAAACAATGCGGACGCGGTTTGGACGGGAGACGGCATATAAAGCGGCTGGTTAATAATAATGGAGCTTACCTGCCAGACCGCCAGCCAGAAAAGTACGGACAGCAGCGTATAAAAAACTTTTTTTCGCATTGACGGTCTCCGTCGTTGTTAATTTGGGCTTATTATAGCACAGAGTGTATTCGGGCGCTATTTATAAGTTTATGTCCGGTATACCCGGGGGACGCCGCGCCTTTTCAAAGCTGTAACGCGCCAAAAACGGTTGAACGGTATAAGCATATACGTTATTATAGACGCGGAGGGGCTCATGGATTTTACTCATTTGCATTTGCATACCGAATACAGCCTGCTTGACGGCGCGGCGCGCATTGACGACGTTATTAAAAGGGCGGCCGAGTTTGGTATGCGCAGCATTGCCATAACAGACCACGGAGTAATGTACGGCGTGGTGGATTTTTATAGGAAAGCTTTGGAATTCGGTATAAAGCCGATAATAGGATGCGAGTTTTATGTGGCGCCCGGCAGTCTTGACGATAAGACAAAAGAGATGAAGGAGTATTCCCATCTTGTGCTGCTCGCTAAAAACAACGCCGGCTATCGTAATCTTATGCGGCTCTCGTCAATGGGGTTTACTAGGGGTTTTTATCATAAGCCGCGCATAGACTACGATGTGCTTAACGAACACAGGGAAGGGCTCGTATGCTTATCGGCATGTCTTGCGGGCGATATTCCGCGTATGGTATTAAGCGGGGACGATAAAGGAGCGCGTAATCTTGCCGTCCGGCTGAAGGATATGTTCGGGGACGATTTTTACCTTGAGCTTCAAGACCACTATCTGCGTGAGCAGAGAACCGTAAACGCGGCTTTGATACAGCTTGGCAAAGAGCTCTCCGTTCCGCTTGTAGCAAC
>CAZPHS010000023.1:0-29245 GCA_964586785.1 uncultured Christensenellaceae bacterium | reverse complement strand
CAAAACGCGAATAAGTACACCGATAATTTTCACATGTTTACCGTGTTTTGTCAACATTAAAGATAAAATTTTACTAAGGTTATTAATCCAGACGCAAATATGACGCGCTCATATACGCCGTTGTTCCGCCGTAGCTTACCTTATGCCATCCGGAAACAGCGTTTTTCTGCGTTACCTGTATGCGCGCACAGTCGGGCAGCGAGCCTATTATATTAGAATCGCTTGACGCGTTCGCGCTGCTGCGTATGTTTATAAACCTTGAGCCGTAAGCCGTCGCGTTGGTTGGAGCGTAAGGCACGCCGTTGTTTATAGGTTTAAGACCGAGTATATGAAGACGTATTCTTGTGTAATCGGTTATATCTATATTGCCGTCGCGGTTAACGTCCGCTTTATCAAGGCTTTCTCCCGCCAGCGTTTTCAGTTCCAATATATGAAGCCGCACGCTTGTATAATCGCTTATGTCTATAGTTTCATCGCCGTTTACATCGCCGAGCATAATATCGCTTTCGAAAATGGGCGTTAATACCGGAGCGGTTATTGACGATTCGTCGAAAATGTGAGTGCCTTCGAAATAAAATAACAGTATCTGATCAAAAGTTTGACCGCCTCCGCCGCTTGCGGCCGCTTTCGCGCGCTGCTGGGCGCCGCGCTGGCTTAAGCCTATACCGTGGCCGTAACGACGGCGGTACAGCCGAAATTCCGTATCGGTTTCCTCAACTGTAAGCAGCCGCAAATTAGTCGAGGAGAATACGCAGTATTCTCCGTCCTTGGTTTGCAGAGCGTGCATATTAATATCGAAAGTAACAGATTCGGGCTCGCAGGCTTCCTTGCGCGTGTCGAGCACCGTCATTGTTATGTTTGCCATTGTAAAGTCGGGGCATTTGTTTTCACCGTTGTAATCGCAGCCGTCGTAGCTGCCGGAGCCGCCGTGCTTTTGGCTGCCCGACGTATCGTGAGTGTGCGTGACAAAGCCCTCAAAGCCGAGTATGCTTATTTTGGGCAAATCTTTTGCGGAGATTCCGGGAAACGCGGAAACCTTTAAAAGCTTTTCTATCTTAGCACGTCTTTCGGCGGCGTCGGCGGGAACAGTCATATTACCGTACGTGCCGCCGGAATACTCTATTTTATTTTCAGGCGTAATAATCTTGGGGAATACTATTAAATTTTGAAGGCTTGACGGGTTTACAACATCCCACTCGTCGGGTTTTATTATATGGTACGGCTTAAGCGGCGCGCTCGCGGTCCACGAGTGCTGCGGTATATCCGTCCAGCCGCCGTTGGACGCGGCATAAAAGCCCTCGACATATTCGTTTACTATCTTTCCGCTTTTTTCGTATTCGCATTTTAAAACCATGCCTTTGGTTTCTTCCACCGCTCTGTTAGCGTTAGTGTAAGAAGGCGTAAACCCTTTGTATACCTGGTTGCTCGACGTGTCGTTTATGTCATAAAGGGCGGAGGAAGACGCGCTTGACATTTTACTTATAGCGTATGTGCGCGCGCATATCGCTTGGGCTTTTAACGCTTCAAGAGGAAAACTGTCGGACATTTCGTGCGGCACCACTCCGTAAAGGTATTCTTCTATATATATATGGTTTATAAGCTGTATTTTGCCGCTGTTGCAGCGTATCTGCATATCACCAAGGTACGCGCACCAGCCGTTGCGCGAATTGTTGTGCCATATAAAATTGTTGCGCCCTTCGGTGGGGGCGTGCTGCACAAGCTTAACGCTTGCCGCGGAGACAACGGGGGTCGTCTCTTTGGCGCGGAAAAGCTCCGCCTTGCCGCTTTTTATTTTGGCCGTATATAAATCGCGCGCCAAGGGCACGTCATTAACGCTGTAATTGCCGTCCACAAAGAATTTAACCTGCGTGCAGTCGGCGGGTACGGAAAGCAAAACCCGTATAACGGAGAAATCCTTACCGCCGGCAAGCGCGAAACCGGATACGGCAAAAACCGCGGCAAGCGTTGTCAACAGGCATAGCAAAAAGCTGACAATTCTTTTTCTCATCGCATTTCCTCCGTGTTTGGCATAAGTATCTCGTAACAGAAATGTAACATATCTTTAGTAACTTATATCATATATCACACAAAAAGTACAGTTAAAAACGTATAAAAATGAGATTAGCGATAAAAACGCTATAATGCGCCGTTTTAGGGGTAAGCTGAACTGCAGACGGGCTGATCGTTTTTGAGCTAAACAGAATTATGAGCGCGTATGTACGCCGAAAGGATGGAAGTTAAGGGTTTGACCAAAGCCTAATTAATAGAAGCGAGATACTATATCCGAAAGAATATAATAAAAAAACTGCCGATTGGGCCCGTTCCCTAGGGCTGCAATTGCCTTCGGGGGTACCCAATAGCAGTTCTAACAGCAAAGTATCACAAGATGACACTCCTGTCAATAATAGTATACGCGAAACACATGGGAATGATACAAAAAAGTTCTCGCTCAAAGACGTCGAGCCGGTCAACGTCAAGCAGCTCCAATAGCAGGATTCTATATATAGATACAAATAAAAATAGAACCGATAGATGGTTGACTTCTACTAGGCTCCAATTGCCGGTCGGCGTCAACCAATACGGTTCTATTAGCAAAGTATCATATTCCAATATCCCTGTCAATAATAGCATACGCAAAATAGGGTGGAAATGATTCTGAAAAGTTCTCCATTAAAGACAGCGAGGAACGCAACCTCACGGAGCGGCAGGTCGCTTTCTTCAAAGATAGCAAGGTGCGAAACGCGATATAATGTGAGCGATATTTAAGTGCATTCTAATTAAGAAAAAATACTGTTGCAGCTGCAGCGGAATATCGATATATATAATGGTTACAATATCGGTATGGTATTCAAGTTAAGTCTCACATATTGTTATGATTAAAGCATAGAATGTAACATACGGGGTTGACATTTCTTGATATTGAAGTAAAATAAAATTAACGCTTAGTGTAAAGACTAAATGTAATCTAATTGGTTAGGAGGGAAGTAGAATGGCAACTTCATCATTTACAAAGAGTTTTATTTTAGATAGTAAAAAAGCAACAAAATCATTTACAAAAATTATTTCTACCCCTGCTAATAGCGTAAAAATTAATCGTTCATTAACTGCGGAAGATAAAGAAAAACAGGGAGAAATGAAATTAAGAAAAATTTTATCCCATTGAAAGTACTGCTAGAGATAGCTGGTGAAGATGAAGTTCACAAGCTATTTTCTTTTTCATGTGAAAAAGACTTCGACATAGAACATTTCCTTAAAGAAAAAGCAATTGAATTTGAAAAAACGGGGAAAAGCAGGACTTACTTTATATTTGATGAAGAAGCCGAGGAGTTTAGAATTCTTGCTTATTATACCATTGCACTTTCAGTATTAAATATACCAGAAGAATTTTCTAATAGACAAATAAGAAACTTTGATGGACTTTATTCAAAGGCAAGGGGAAAGCGCATTCTTCATTTCCCAGCTATTTTAATTGGTCAGCTTGGTAAAAATGATCAATACAAGGCAGAAATAAAGGGAGAAGAAATAATGCAATTTTGCTTAAGTACTGTTATGGACGGTCAAAATAAACTTTCAGGAAGGATAGTAATGCTTGAGTGCAGAAATATACCATACTTATTTTCCTTATATGAAAAGTTCGGATTTAGAAAAATCGAAAAAAAATATGAACCGGATGAGTTGTTTCAATTTGTAAGAATATTAAGAGAAGATGAAATTATAAACCATAGTTTATCTATAGCTTAGTTTTTAAGAAACCATCATTAAGTCTCACACGAATTATGTAAGCGAGATTCAACCAATATACCCGTAGTGTCCTCAGATTTTTTAGAATCATTGTAACGGATACCGCTATAACCTTGTACCGCGGAATCCGCTACAGCGCAAGAAGCGTTTAGGTGGGCGTAAGGTGCGCTGCGCGGCAACAAAACTGTATATGTAAAGCGGTGACAAAGCAGACTGCCGATGGTATAATTCGGGTGATACGGAAAAGCGCAGGAGGACAGGTATGGAAAAAAAACAAATCAAGGTGGCGGTTATTGGCGCGGGCGCTATAGGCGGCATAACGGCGGCGTATCTGAGCCGCGCCGGTTATGATGTTCAGATAGTGTGCAAGCACGAGGACAAAGCCAAACAGATAATAAGCGAGGGTCTGCGCATTGTGGGCGTGCGCGGAGAACACAATGTTAAAATGAACGCCGTCGCGAAGCCGGAGCAGCTCAGCGGTAAAAAGGATATAGTGCTTATAGTCACAAAAGCGTACGATATGCCAAACGCCGCGAAAAGCGTTATCAGCTTTTTAAAGGAAGACAGCATGGTGGTTTCGATGCAAAACGGCATATGCGTAGAGACGCTCGCCGGTATCGTCGGGGAACGCCGCGCCGTCGGGTGCGTTGTGGGCTGGGGCTCAACAATGCTGCCGGACGGCACTCTTAACATGACATCGGAGGGCGATTTCGTAATAGGCGGATATTTGCCGGAGACGGATGTTACGGCGTTAAAAGAGACGCTCGACAGCGTTATGTACACGCGCGTATCCGACAACATTGTGGCGGACTTGTACTCAAAAATGATAGTGAACGCGTGTATTACGTCTCTTGGCGTGCTTACGGGTTTAAAGCTTGGGCAAATACTTAAAAAAAGAACGGCGCGAAGCATTTTTATATCTATAATACGCGAGGCGGTAGAAGTCGCGAACGCCATGGGCATTGTAATAAAACCGTATGCCGGTAAGCTTGACTATTACAAGCTGATAAAAGGAAGCGTCCGGTTTTCCGGCTTTAAACGCCATTTGATTATACGCGTTATAGGCTTTAAATTCAGAAGATTAAAATCATCGAGCCTTCAGGCGCTAGAGCGCGGCAAACCCACCGAGGTGGATTATTTTAACGGTTACATGGCCGCCAAAGGAGAGCGGTACGGCGTGCGCACGCCTGTAAACACCCGCGTTGTTCAGATGATAAAAGAAATAGAAAACAAAGAACGTACCATTGACATCCGCAACCTTGCCGACAACGGGCTGAAAGTATAACCGTATAAACGGACTGATTAAAAACAACCGCGGAGAAGGGCGGTAATTTGTGGGCGTTTTTATCACAAGAATTATAAGGCTGATTATATACTTTGTAATTAAAGCGTTTTTCGTGTTATGCCGTAAATGGGAAGCGGGCGAGCCTTTGCCGTGGCCGGAGCGGACGGAAGGCGCGTACAAGAATAAGCCGCGGTATAATAAAGAGGACGATTGCCTCTATTGGCGGGTAAAGAAGATGCAGGAGGAAAGGGATTGCAGTTTGGGCAGGAGCAAAGCCAAACGGAAAGAAATTGCCGCTTTCTCTGCAAAGGACGACAGCCCCGTTTTGTCCGCGTCTCCGGTAATCGCCATTTCCGCGGACTGGGCTAAAATAGAGGAGGCGCTTAATTACGCGGTTAAAAGGCTTAAGCTGGCCGAACCGTACAAGCGGCAAATATCGGCGGTAAGCGCTATAGGGCTTTTGAAAAGAAACGGCAGCATAGACCTTGACGTTATGGGCGCTTTGTATGAGCTTAAGAACATAAAGACAAGGGCGGAGGAGACAGTTACGGCGCAGGCGGACGTGGTGTCGTATTCTAAGGCGGCGCATAAAACGCTGCGGATTTTAGAGGCGCTGTGAGCAAAAAGAAAATCAATATATGAGCGATTGTGAGCGCGGCTTTATTTCACAATTGCTATAACGAATAAACGGGCGCGTGACAGGCGCTTATTTTTTTTCCAAAAGGAGGGGTTTTATGCTGACGGGCATATTCATAGGAACGGTTGCCGCCGCGGGGGCGGCGGCGCTTTGCGCGGCGTGCTATATAAAAGGCAGAAAAGACGGCCGGAAAAATAAAAACGCTTTGGGCGGCGAACCGCGGGAAGAGCAGAACGCTCTTATGCAAAAGTACGAGACTATAATGGGTTACGACCCTTACGGTGAACGGGTATGAGAGTAACCGAAGCTTGGCGGGAATACGAACAGGGAGTGGACTACAAAACGCGTATAGGGCTTTACCGCACGGCTGATGTAAACGAACGTTTTTACGCCGGAGACCAATGGGCGGGCATACCGCACGAGGGGCTTCCGGCTCCTGTGGTAAACTTTATACGCTACGCCTCGGCGTGGAAGATAGCGGCGATAACCGACAGACGGCTCTGCCTTAAATTTATGGCGGAGGGGGTAAGCGACGGAGACGATATAAGCGTATACGCAAGGCAGATATCCGCGTACTGCGACCTTTTGTGGGAACGTCTTAAAATGGACTACCTGACAAAGGAAGGCTTAAAGCAGGCGGCAATAACAGGCGATTATGTGCAGTATTTTTATTGGGACGCGGCTTTAGACACCGGCCAGGCGCTTGCGGGGGATATAGCGACGCAGCTTATAGATAACGTATGCTATTATCCGGGCAACCCAAACAGCGCGGACGTGCAAAGCCAGCCTTATATTATATTATCGTTCAGGGAGCTGCTTTCAAAAGTGCGGCGGGAGGCGCGTGAGAACGGCTGCGAAAACGCGGGCGATATAACCGCGGACGAAGACAACGAGTATACCTCCGGAGACCGCGGCAAGATAGAGCTTGAAGACGACGGGAAATGCAACGTGCTTTTAAAGATGTATAAAAAGGACGGCCGCGTATGGTGCGAAAAATGCGTTAAAAACGCGGTGGTGCAGCCGCCAAAGGATACGTTGCTGACGCGCTATCCCATCGCTTTGATGAACTGGGACACGCGCAAAAACTCGTGCCACGGCGTCGCGGAAGTGACGGGGCTTATACCGAACCAGGTGTTTGTCAACAAGATACTCGCTTTATCGCAGCTTAACCAAATGCAGCTTAGCTTCCCCAAGGTGGTTTACGACCGCACGCGCATACGCGAATGGTCTAACAAAGTCGCCGGCGCCATAGCGGTAAACGGTGATATAGCCGGAGCGGCGCAGTATCTAACGCCGCCCGGAATGTCGTACGACGCGTGGCAGGGTCTTAACGCGACGCTTGAGACAACCATGCGTATGATGGGCGCCAACGAAGTGACCTTGGGTAATATCAAAAATCCGGATAATACGTCGGCGTTTATAGCGACGCGTGACGCGGCTCTTGTTCCGCTGCAGTCGCAGCAGGAGAGGTTTTACGCGTTTATAGAGGATATAGGGCTTATATGGCTGGACTTTATAAAACAGTACTACCGCGCCGGACGCATGATTCCCGTCGAGCAAGACGGGGGGCGCGTATTTGTTCCTCTGCCGGATAATGTGCTTCAGGAATATACTATGCGTCTTAAAGTTGACGTTGGACCTTCGTCCATGTGGAGCGAGGTGCAGGTTATAAAAACACTGGACAACCTTTTAAAAGGCGGACAGATTACATTAAAACAGTATCTGGAGCGTATGCCGGATGGGTATATACCACTTAAAGAGGATCTTATAAAAGAAACTGAGCAAAGGCAGGCAGGCTTTGAGACGGCGTGACACGCGGCCGTTATTCCGAACGGTAAGAACAAACGGCGCATAAAATACAGCGGGGGTTGTTGCCTTATATGCCAAGAAAGAAAGAAGGTGAGGCCCACGGAAAAGGATAAGCCGAAAGACGAACTGAAAGAAGCTCTGGACCTGATCGGCGCCGCGCTTGATAAAGACTGCTCGCTGCTGCTCGGCAGGGCGATAGAAAAAACGGAGGAGCGTCAAAACGGGCGCATAGAAAAGCTTAGCGAACAGGTAAGCAGAACGCGGGTGGCGCTTGCCGAGACGGAAGGCCAGATTGATGAGATAAAGGCCACAACAAGGGGCGAGGTTAAGCTCGTATACGAAATGATAAACCGTCTTAATGAAAAGATAGAGCGCATAGAGGCAAACACGTCGAAGGAACAGAATTCGAAGACGATGTGGCGCATAGCGCTTATAGCGGCGCTTCCGGGAGTGATATCGGTTATTATAAAGCTGGCGGAAGTGATATCGGGCGGATGATTAACGCGGGAGGGGCCGCGCAACGCGGCTCCTCTTCGCATAAATTTATGAACAAAGTGTTAAATCTCTAATTAGTGCCATCAGATGATGGCATCGGCTTTAACTTAATGATATAATGCAACCAAGGTGGTGAGGGCGATACAAGAATTACGGACTAAATTGATAAATGCCCATTTAAAGAAGATAAAGAAAAGTGTATGCGCAAATAAGTGGACATTTGAAGATTACAGGTCTAAAAACAAAGATTTTATGCAGAGAAACGGACTTATCATTGATGATATAAAAGACACTTTATTGGATTTGAATTCTTCTCATTATTTTAAAGGACCGGAGCCAGATCGTGATAGTTTTAGGAAAGGAGATGTTTGGTTTTTTGTCTACCCATTAAAGATGTTGAATAGCAGTTTAAACATATACATAAAAATTAGACTGGATGGAGATAATGTTGTATGTATCTCTTTTCATGAAGAAGGGCAGTATTTAGGGTAGATTTGTTAAGGAGGTATGGATATGGAAAGGGCTTATTGTTGTACATGTAATCAATTAGTTCAATATAAAGTAGTATCAAAAATATTAAAAGAATATAAAGGCTGTGAGGTTAATGTAATTGAAAACATTGGGGTTTGCTTAAAATGCAACAAAGAATTGTATGTTAAGGATCTAGAGGCTGATAATCTTATTCGATTGTATGATAAATATAGAGAGCTGAACTCTATGGTCACCCCTGTTGAGATAAAAATATTAAGAAAAAAGTTTAATGTATCTCAAAGAGAATTAGTGAGCATTTTAGGGTGGGGCAAAATGACTATAAATCGGTATGAAAAAGGTGCTCTCGCTGATAGAAGTCATAATGATATGTTGCGTATTATTATAGAAGATGAGAATATATTTTTTGAAAAGGTTAATGATGCTTACAAAAGTGGCAGATTAACTAAAAAAAGATATGAAGAACTCATGTCTTTTGATAAAAATGAAGAAAATTTATATCGTACAATACTGAAAAAACAACTATCACATGAAGAAGATATTTATAACGGTTTTAGAAAGTTTGATTATGATAAAACGGAGAACCTTATAAGTTATATTTCTGATAAACTTGGAGGTATATATTTAACCAGCTTAAATAAACTGCTTTTTTACATTGACCTTTTAAATTTTCGAGAGAATGTTCGCTCAATAACTGGTTTGCGTTATATGAGATATACTTTTGGACCTGTTATTGAAAATCATAATTATCGAATATTAACTATGATAGATTCAAAATATCGTGCTGAAGAACGGGAAATTGACGAGAAGACAGCAGTGTTGATAAAAAGTTGCGGTAATTATGATCTTAATGTTTTTGATGAAAAAGAGATGATAGTTATTAATAAGGTAGTAGATTTTTTCAAAGGATATAGTGCCAAGAGAATAAGTGAATGCTCTCATAAAGAAGATGCTTGGTTAAAGAACAAAGATAACGAGTTAATTTCATATGAATATGCTGATACATTAATTTGTTTCTAGCGTAACGATTCTAATTTTTATCTGTAAGGCCTTCGGGCCTTTTTTGATACCCAAAAAAACAGGAGGAAATCAGTTATGGAAGAGACTGCCCAACCACAGGCGCAAGCGGCAAACCAGCCGTATATACAAAATGGCGACGATAACGCGGCGCAGCGGGAAGCGTTTTTGACGGTGCGCTACAACAAGGAAGAGCTGCCTTTGTCCCGTGAGGCGGCGGCGGAATACGCGCAAAAGGGGCTGAATTACGACAAGATAAACGGCAGGCTTAAAGAGGCTTCGCAGAAAATTGAAGAGTATAAGGATATAAGCGTTCTCGCGCGGGATATGGCGCAGAAAACGGGGGTAACCGAAAAAGAGGCGCTTTACGCTTTGCAGCGGCGGATAAGCGAGGAAAGCGAAAAACAGGCGGCGGTAAACTCGCAGCTTGACGACTTTATCGCTTCATACCCAAACGCCGATCCTCTGGCTCTTCCCGAAAGCGTGATAAACGCGTGGAAGAGCGGTATACCGCTTTGCGACGCTTACGCGGCAAACGCCTTTATCGAAGAAAAGCGGACGCTTACGCGGCAAACCAACGCGCAAAACGCCGCGGCAAGCATGGGCGGAGCGCAAGGAACGGGGGCGGCCGCGCCAAGACCGCTTTCCAAAGAGACTATAGCGCAGATGTCGCCGGCGGAGCTTGATAAAAACCACAGCCGAATATGGGCGTTTTTAACGGGACAAAAAGAATAGTTAAGGAGTGAATAATTTGTCTTACGAAAGTTTCAGACCGGAAGTTTTAGCGAAAGAGCTTATGACAGACAGGGGCAGGGACTGCGTTTTTAAAAACCTGTGCTACAAAGGTCCTATTATTGGCGATATAACAAAAAAGGGCGATGTGCTGCGCATAGCGGGGGTGGGGCGCCCGACGGTTAAGAATTATACGCCGGGTGAAGACATAACGCTTGAGCAGAAAAAGAGCTATAATCAGGACCTTTATATAACCGAGGCAAAGTATGTAAACGTGGAGGTGGACAGGGTAGACAAAGCGCAGGCGCAAGGAGAGGTGTTCGGCGTTGAGGTGCGCGAGGCAAAAAAAGCGCTGGCTCAAACGCTTGACGAATATCTTGCCGGTTTCCACAAGCAGGCGGGCGACGTTATTGAAAACAGCAGCTGCACCTCCGCTTCGGTGCTTTCTACTTTAGCCGAGGCGGAGCAGGCGCTTTTAGAGGCGGACGTGCCGTTCGAGGAGGAAAGGTTTCTCGTTATATCGCCGGCGATATACACAAAGCTTGTGCTTGGAAAGATAGTGTTCCAGCAGGCCAACGCCGAGGTTTTCGGCAAGGGCTTTAAAGGCAGTTACTTAAACTTTGGCGTGTATGTGTCTAACTCTATAAAAAAGACCGATGGAGTACATCACTGTATGGCGTTCACGCGGCAGGCGATAGCTCTCGCGGAGCAGATACCGGCAAGCATGATAGAGCGTTACAAACCCGAAAAAACATTTGCGGACGCCTTTAAGGTGCTGCATCTGTACGGCGGAACGGTCATACGTCCGGCGGAGCTTATACGCGTTGATTTAACGACCGCCGAAGAAACGCAAATTTAAGGAGGTCTTAAAAAATGGCTAATGTCAGCGTATTTGATATGGGCGCGGGGGCGCCCGCCGTCTTGGAAACGGACACCGTAGCGCCCGCCGCCGCGCGGCAGCAGGTGCCGTGCAGGAAGGATTCGAGACTGTGCGTTAGGGTGTGCAACGCCGACGCGCAGACGGATGTTATCGCTCGTGTAAAAGCGGGCGGAGGCCCGCGGGCGGCGCTGGGCGATATGGATATAGCGGTTGACGCGGGAGAGACGGCGTACATAGCGCTTTGGGACACCGCGAGGTTTAAAGACATGGAGAACGGAACCGTGACTGTGGAAATGCTCGACGCGGACGAAGAACAGCTTGACGCGCAGGCGCTCGCAAACGTGTCCATAGAAGCGGTGCAGCTTTAACGGGGCGGGGGAATACGGGGCGGCGTCCGCCCCCCGCTCTTTTTTTTATTAAATTTTGGAGGTGTATGCCATGACGGCACAGGAAGCGTATGAAATGGCGCTTGCGCTTATAGACCAGGCGGAGGGCGCCGATACCGCGGATTATGCGGCAAGGGCGCCCGCGGTAATTGACGTGCTGCAAAGGGAGCTCGCGTTTTACGAGGGCGTCGCGGTAACAAGGAATATTAAAAAACTTGAGGACGCGCTTGAGATAAGCGAGGATGTCGCGGAGCGCATACTGCCCTACGGGCTTGCCGCAAGCTTTGCGTTGTCGGACAAAAACGGGGATATGTACGCGGACTACAGCGCGATGTACCGCTCGCTTATACGCACCATAAGGCCGAGCGAGACGGACGCCGCGGACGAGTACGGCGTTCTGGCGGGGCTGTAAGGAGCGCGGTGATGGATAGTATAAGGGAGATAATGCTGCCCGAGCTGAGCGGAGGCCTGAATATAAACGACCCGGAATACGCCATACACGACAGCCAAAGCCATGACATGCTGAATATGTGGTATAAGGGAAAATCGCTTGTGAAGCGGGACGGGCAATCTTATGACGGCTGCGGAATAAACGATAATGTGCTTAGCGTATCGCAGCCGTACTGCGGATACCGCGCGGTACACGCGGGGGATTGCCTGTACAGATGGCGCGGCGGCGAAGCGGCGCTTATAAAGAGCGGCATTTCGCGGACGTCGGGTGTTTTTTGCGAGTTCTGCGGCGTTCTTTTTTATCTTGACGGAAACGAGGTTTGGGAAATAACGCCCGAATATTGCGTTGCCGCCGCAGCCGCTTACATACCCGTTGTTATGATAAACGCGCGTCCGGATATATCGGGCGGGGAAGACAACGAAGCGTACAATCTTATAGGCGCGGGCTTTTGCGTCAAATATAACGGCGACGGTATAACGTCGCTGTTTAAGCTGCCTCAGAGCGGGCTTGACGCCGCTGCCGTAAAGATAAGCGTCGCCGCGCAGGATTTGACCGAGGGAGCGCATTTTACGGCGGACAGGCAAGTGGGCACAGTTGACTTCAGCCTCGGAACAAGCCCGCACGGAGCGCCCGCCGCCGGAACGAACAACGTATGGATTACGGCTTTCAAAACTGTTTCGGGAAACAAACAAAAGATAGCCGGATGCCGCGTTGCTTTGCCTTTCGGCGGGGAAGCCGCGGGAGTGTTCGGCGGCACAAGGGTTTTTGTTACCGGCAACGCGCAGCATCCGCGCTCGTACTGGCGCAGCGATTTGGGAAACGCGGGCGGCGGTATGCGCTATTTTCCGGATACGTGCGAGGAATATTTAAACCAGAACAACCAGCCTATAACGGCGGCGGCAAAGATGGGGGGAGAGCTTGTTATATTTAAGCAAAGCTCCATTTTCGCGCTGGGGTATGTGTTTGACGGCATTGATGTTTTTTATCCGGTAAGGGAATGTCACAGCGCCATAGGGTGCGACATGCCGGGAAGCGTCGCGCTTATAGACAACGCTTTGGTATTCGCGAATTCGGGCAGCGGCGTGCATATGTTAACGTCTACCGACAACAAATCGGAGAACGCGGTGAAACCGCTTTCGGCCAATATAAACAAATTGCTTCTCGGCGAGAGCGGGCTTTGCGGCGCGTGCTCGGCAGACCATAACAGGTATTACTGGCTCTGCGCCGGAGGGCACGCCTATCTTTGGGATTATCAGCACACTCCGTATTTCGACTACGCGGATTACAAAAAGGCGCAGCGCAGGCTGGCGTGGTACCGTTTCGACAATATACGCGCTAACGTGCTGTGCCCCGACGGCGAGACGCTTTATTACGGAAGCGCCAAGGGCATTGTTAAGCTTTGTAAAAACAAAAACGATTTCGGGGAGGAGTACGGCGCGTACTTTACGAGCAAAGCGTTTGATTTAAAGTGCCCCGACAGATTAAAAACTTTTCTGCGCGTATACCCGAGTTTCGCCGGAGAAGGAAATATAAAAGCGCAGGTTACGATATCGAGCGAGAACAACGATTGTTTCTGCCGCAGGCGCTTTGATATCAAGTCGTTCTCGTGGCACGATTTTAACTGGAACGCTTTTACGTGGGACGTTATAAAGTTTGCCCGCACATTTGTTATGCGGCTTGCCATGCGCCGCGCCGCGTACATACAGATAAAGGTTTTCGGAGGCGAGAAAGACAGGGACGTCGGAATATCGGCGCTTAGAATAGAATACTGCTTTAACAGTAAATTGAGGAGGTAAGACAATGGCGTTTGACAGAATGGCGTTTAACCCGCCGGCGGGGCTTTGCGATACGGCGCGGTATCCGACATCGCCCGAGAGCGAGGCGCAGGCCAGGGCGCAGGTGCAAAGCGTGTCCGACCAGCTTAGGGATTATATAAATGTTACTTTGCTCACGCAGCTTGAAAACGCGGCGGCGGGAGGCTGCGGCGCGCGGAAAATAGGCAGCGAGGAAATACAGGGTATTGACGGCACCGATGTTTTATCGCAGATTGTCAGTTTAAAAACGCAGATAGACGACGTGTCGGCGGGAAGCGTCAGCGACGGCTCTATAACGGCGCAAAAGCTTGCCGAAAAGGCCGTAACGCGCCAAAAGATAGCGGACGGCGCCGTGGGCGGGCAGCAAATTGCCGACAGCGCGGTTGCGAAGGCCAATATACAAAACGGAGCCGTAGGTACGGAGGAGATAGCGAGCCAAGCCGTAACGGGAAGCCGCATCGCGCCCGCGGCGATAGCGGCGGCGCATATGGAGGACGGCGCGGTTACCAACACAAAAATTCTCGCCGGCGCGGTTTCCTCAACCAAGATAGCGGACGGAGCCGTGGCAAAGGCAAAGCTTGCTTTGGACGCGCTCGCGTGGACGCTTGTGCTTGACGAGGCTTTAAGCACGGGAAGCGGAAATATAGCCATGGCCGGTCAGGCGGGAAAATCCGAAATGATGATTCAGATAAGAAGCGCGGACGGCTTGGCCGTGTACGGCTCTGTAACGGCGCCGCTTAATGCGGAAGGGCGGACGGCGCCTTACATGCACATATTCTGCGCTTACAGCCCCGCCGATTATTCGGTGGATTACCGAATGATAACGGTCGGCGCGGCGCAGATAAGCTATACGTCGTCGCGTGCGGAGACTTTAGGCGGCGCTACCAATCTTAAACGCGTATGCGTTTTTACAAGATAAAGGGGGCTGGAAAGGGCAAATCCGCAAATGGGCGGAACAAATTCGGACGGCTGATAAAGGAGCGGTAGTATGCAGGCGGTTATAACGGGCGTGGCGGTGGGCGGCATAATGGTGGCGGTGAACGCCGCGGTTTCCGCAATAGCCAAGGCAAAAAAGAAGGGCAGGGACGAGACTTTAAGCCTCGCGGAGAACACGCGGCGTATACAGGCGCTTGAAAAACAGGCGCGGGAGACAAAAGAGCTTGCCAAGCTTACGCTTTCAACATGCATAATAATAGGCGACGGCATGGCGCAAAGCGGCATAAACGGAGCGTTTAAAAATGCGTTCGCGAAAAAGAAACAGGACGCGCTGAAAATGCTTTGACGGCGCAAAAAACACCCCCGGAGCTTAGGCTTCGGGGGTGTTTTTGGTTATTGCATCTTATCTGTTGAATCGGCATGATTGACAATATAATAAAATATTATTATAATGCCACTAAAGAGTAGTCACAAAAGACCGATATAATGAATATAAATGAGCAAGAAGGAAAAACTATTACATAGGTTTTTAAATAAACCTAAAGATTTTACGTATGATGAGACAAGAACTTTGCTTAGCAGGTTAAACTATTTTGAAGATACAAAAGGTAAAACCTCAGGTTCTCGTGTTCGTTTTGAATGTTCTTTAACAGGGCGATTTATTGGCTTTGATAAGCCGCATGATAATATAATGAAAAGATATGTTATGGAAAGAATAATTGAACAACTAGTAAATAATGGTGATTTATATGAGTAATATAATAGAATACGCTGGATATAACGCAAAGATTGATTTTAGCGCGGAAGATAATTTGTTTTTCGGCACAATTTTAGGCATTGCCGATTTAATAATTTTTGAAGGCAATACCCCGAACGAATTAAGAAACGCTTTTCGGGAAGCAATAGACGACTATATTGATTTTTGCGCCAGAACAGGCAAAGAACCCGAAAAAACTTTTAAAGGTAATTTTAATATAAGAATATCACCCGAACTGCATAAAAAATCTGTTTTGTGCGCGGCGAAGCTTGGCATCAGCTTAAATGAATTTGTCGCGCTTGCCATCGATGAAAAGGTTAACCAAAAAACGCGGAAACAGTTAAGCGCCAATATTGACATGAAACGAAACGAACCCGTAACCTTAAAAGCGGCATGGGAAGACAATAAAACGATACAGTTTGAACCGTTTTTAAAGGAGGCGCGCAAATGAGCATAAACAGTATGACATGCGGTATTGAAATAAAGGATTGGAGTATGACAAAAATGTCGTTTCGAAAACTGTCCAATCCTAAGGAAGGAACAAGTATAGACGTAAGTTTGATATGTCAGTACCGTTGGAAGCAGTATAATGGTAAAACGAAGATTGAAGGCAGGGCTATATTGAATTTTGTGCCTAAAGCCTTGTTCGAGGGAAAGTTTGATTTTATAATCAATGTTTCTAATACTGATGATAATATTGAAAAGGATGATATTTTAGAAATTGTGGAAGCGATAGCGCCGCCTATAGGCTCTGCAATCAGTCTTGTATCTACGGTTTGCGGGGAAGCAATATCTCAAATGAAGATAATAATTCCGCCCATGTTTACAGAAATAAAGGAAGTATAGACCGCTCGCCGGCCGATATTTGATTATATTGCTGATCGTAAAAAAATTGAAGATATCCCCCGGGGCATAGGCTTCGGGGGTGTTTTTTATATACGCGGTATTATTAACTTTTTTAGCTAAAAAGATTTGCATTAAAAACAAAAATGGTATACAATTGCATATAATATAAATATAACTTTGTAGGTTTATGACTTATATTGTCGAAATAAAAGGAATCGGTTTTATTTGGTCAAATAATTATAAATAGGGTAAATCCATGAGGCAAAGTATGAAAGGAGATATCTATATGAAAATTAAAAAAATAATTATTTGTTTGTTATTAACTATGTTGATTTCTTTAGGTACAACTAGCCTTGCGAAAAGCGAGCAGGATATGGCGGAAGCACAAAGTGTAATTCAAGATGCTGAACGCTCATTTGAACTTATGGAATTGAGGGAAAATAACAGTAAAACATATTTGTTAAAAGACGGAACATATGAGTATGTCGGTTATGCTGAAGATATTCATTATAAAGATGCAGATGGCAAACTAAAAGAAATAGATAATGCTATAACTGATAAACCAAGAAAAGATGGGTATACTTATAGTAATACAGCAAATGCATGGCATACATATTTTGCGGAATGCTTGTGTAAGAAGAATGCAGTTGTAATTGAAAAGGATGATTATAAAATAACATTTAGTATGGTTGATGCTAAAACTCAAAGCAGAGCAATGAAGTCAAGCGCATTGGATAAATCCGAAAGCATATTTGATAAAGTGTTAGCTTGCGACAACAGGGCTGTTGTCTATAAAGATGCAATGAAAAATGTTGATGTCGCATATACGGTTACAACCTGTGGGTTAAAAGAAGATATTTTATTAAGAAATGCATCGGCAACTAATATATTTAAATTTGATTTTACTTTAGATGGACTTTCTGTTTTTGAGAAAGAAGGTATTGTTTCCTTTGTTAATGGCGGAGGCGAGCACATTTTTGAACTCGCTCCTATGTATATGGAGGACGCAAACGGTAAATATTGTGATAAAGTCAGTTATACTATCGAAGAAAACCATGACTCATATATATTAACAATTATAGCTGATAAAGAGTTTCTTAATGCGCCAGATACTCAATTTCCTGTGATAATTGATCCGTCCATTATGATTACAGGAGCAACAGATACATTCGATACTTATGTTGATCAAGAGTATCCAACAAAAAATTATTATTTGGCTACTGCTCAATGGACTGGTGGGCAATACGGCATAAATGCAATGAGAACTTATATAAAATTTAATTTGCCAACAAATATTCCAGCAGCAAATATTTCAAGTGCATATTTAAGAATAGAAAGGATTTCTTATGCTGCACCAACAATAAAAGCATACCGGGTTACTGGCAATTGGGCATCAAGTTCAGTGACATGGAATAATAAGCCGGGGTATACTAGTACCTACGCATCTGCAACCGCCTATAACGATTCTGGTAACTGGTACAGAATGAATGCAACCACTATGGTTAAGCACTGGATTGATGGGGTTTATAGCAACTACGGGTTTGTACTAAAGGAGCCTTCCGAATCTGATACTAATCAAAAAACCAGATTCTATTCCTCCGACGCATCGTCTCCGCATAAGCCAGAATTGCATATTGTGTTCTCAAGTTATGATTATTATGGTTGCAGACCTTATGAAACTCAAAATAGTACCGGAATAAATTGTGCGGGATATGCGTTGGATTATCCGAGCTGGATAAATTTTGGTATAACTTTAGATGGATTAAATAATTGCTCGAACGAGGCAGAACTGTGGACATATACAAAAAATAAGGTTAGCTCTTGGCTAAGCTCCAATATGCCCAGTGAATACCGTAGCATTTCGTCTTATAATTCATATATCTATTCTAATGATTGGAGAGTTGTTCTGCGAATTGGTTATAAAGATGATGGTGACGGCATTGTAGATATCGATAACCTATATAATGATTATTACGACTTTCATTGGTGGTATCAAACGAATACTGGTCAATGGGCGGAGAAACCAGGACAGACACCATCTCATTTGGTTTCAGGTACTTCGGGTTCCACAAATCCGTATTATGTAAGCTGGCCTTGTTTTGGATATAGTAGTTTTTATAATAGTATATGTAAATATTACGAGATAGCTGAATAAAAAATTATTAACGGAGGACTTTTGATATGAAAAAGAGGAATATAATAATAATTGTTTGCACCATTATACTGATAACCGCAGGTACAGCGTTAGCGTTTGATTTATCAGAAAAGAAATATGAACCTAAGATTGAAAGCTATAGTGAAGAATTTGTTGCAGAATATATTTCGAACAATAAGACAAGTGAACAGAAAGAATACGATGAGACGGCAGTTCCTTGTTATGCGGAAAATGAGCTATTGTTTAATAATCAAGGTTGCTTCAATCTCGGTATAGACGCCGGTATAAATATAGCTTTAGGTTTCCGGACAGATTTCCTTGAACGAACGGTAAAAATGTATCCTAATCCACTAGTTCGTGAAAATGACGATTATTTTTATCTTGTGTATGACACGGAAAACGAAAACCGTTTATTTCTTTTTTATTCGAAGGAAAAGTCAAATGGATTGTTTTTGGACGCATATCCAATCATAATGAAAGAAAAGTTGACATATGGGGACTTTATGGCAATTAAGGTTGGGGACGGCATAGAGAAGGTTGGGAGTGTTGATCAAATAATTCCGCTATATATTGAAGCGTTTAATCTGATGCCGGATGCATATTATGAAAAAAACAAAAAAGACGGTGCATGTTTCTCCTCGCTTCATCTATTATCGGACGGTATACTTAAAATTGATTATAGCAGAAAAGGCGAGGATTATATAATCGACGATATAACATATGGAGCGGATTTTGTTCTTGAAGCTAAAAATGGGAAGACATGCTATAAGATATTTGCGGCAGATTACTTAAAAATTTAGGGCAATATGTAACGAAACAGTTGTATTATCTGTACGGATGGTAAAAAACTATGAAGAAAAAAGTTATCGCGATACTATGCGCGGCAGTTATTATTATTGGTACGGCGGCGATTGCCTACGCAAGCGGGTTACTTACTAAAAAGCCAATTTTCAATGAAGCGACGGGACAGTACGATTTGACGGAAGATTATACGAGATATATAGAAGATAGGGTTTTATTAAGCGCAGAAAATATAAGCCTTGAAAATGTTCCCGTTTATAAAAATAATGATTTGCTTCATAATACAGATCATTCATTTTATCTCGGCAGAGATTCGGGATTCTATTCGACGGTCCCAAATACAAGGCAAGACTTGGCGAAAGTGATATTTGCGGCGTTCCCGACAGACGCGATACGTCAAACACCGGATAAATCGGGAGTGTACGCGGTGTATGATACCGATATTGGAATCAGATTATATTTGTTTTTCTCAAACGAAAAGAACAATTATATGACGCTTGACGGCTTTCCCGTTATAATGCAAAAGAAGCTGTCATTCGGGGACTTTAAAAATATACGGACGGGCGATAGCATAAGGCTTGTTGAGGCAATAGACCCGATTATATCACAGTACATTTCATTCTTTGACACAGGGACTGATGAAGCGTTGGAAGGTTACGCCCATAAAGGCGCGGGAGCCGCATCAGTACACCTGCTGACAGACGGCATACTGAAAATTGAATATAAGCGTAACAACAACGATTATGTGATTACAAACATTGTTCATAATAAAGACTTCGTTTTAGAAGGGCTTTGCGGAAAAACGTGCTATGAGATATCGGAATTGGATTACGTGAAATAACCGCTTTGCCCGAGTTTAGTAAGAACTTAGCTTAAATTCTCATCCTTCTTGCGTATTTCCTCCGCCGCGCTATAATAGAACATATAAGAACAAAATATCACATAGCGGCGCCGCGGAAAGGAAAACCGTATGCTTAAACAAAAGCGTCAGACGCAGATACTTGAAACGCTGCGCAGAGACGGCGAGGTTTTGATAAGCGGCCTTAGCCGCTGGCTTGGAGTTGCGGAGATGACCGTGCGGCGCGATATTGACGCGCTGGCGCGGCAGGGGCTTTTAACGCGCATACACGGAGGCGCGGTACCCAACGAACAGCCTGTTTTAAACGCCGGGGAAACGGCGCGAGAGCAGTTTAAAATACCTAACAAAGAAGGCAAAACAGCGGTGGCGCGAAAGGCGCTCTCTTTCATATGCGACGGCATAACGGTTTATTTTGATTCGGGAGACACCGTATTTTTGCTGGCTCAATGCTTGCCCGGCTCGTATCATATAACGGCGCTTACCAATTCCATACCGACGGCAATGGAGCTTGTTAAGCGGCCGTTCGTTTCCGTTATAATGATAGGCGGCGAGATAAAGAAAAGCGCTTTGGCGTGCAGGGGTCCGGCGGCGGAGGACGCCCTTGAGCGTTTCCGCGTGGACTTGGCCTTTGTAGGCGTTGGCGCGGTCGGCGGCGGAGGCGAATTGTTTACCGGCAGCGTCGCGGAGGCGGGGTTTAAAAAAAGCATACTGGCGGCGGCAGACCAAAGCGTGGTGCTTGCGGATTCGTCCAAGATAGGGAAACAGAGCCTTTGCCGTTTCGCGGACGCCAATCAAATAGCGGTTATAATTACGGACGATAATATTGAACCGGCGCAGCTTTCCATGCTGCACGAGAGCGGGGCGCAGGTAACGGTCGCTAAAGGCGGCAATACAAGGGCTTCTCTCATAGGGTAAAAAGGAGGTTTTGTTATGGCAAGATGGGGCATAGTGAGCACCGGAAATATATCGCACCAGTTCGCGCAGGGGCTTTTGCACACAAAGGGCGCGGTAATCGCCGCAGTCGCTTCGCGCGATACTGACACGGCTCGGCGCTTTGCGGACCGTTACGGCGCGAAAAAGTTTTACGGCAGCTATAAGGAAATGGCGGACGACGGCGGACTTGACGTTGTATACATAGGCACTCCCAATAGTATGCACATCGGCGGAGCGCTTATGTTTTTAGAAGCCGGATGCGCGGTAGTGTGTGAGAAACCGCTTGCGTCCAACGCGCGTGAGGCGCAGGCCATGGCGGACAAAGCGCGTGAGAAAAAGCTTTTTTTTATGGAAGGCATATGGACGCGTTTTTTTCCGGCGTTTAAAAAGGCGCTTTACTGGATAAAAAACGGATACATAGGCAAACCTTTGATGGTACACGCGGTTTTCGGCTACGGCGGCAGAGACAAAAGCGAATGGCGGTTTTCGCGCGATATGGCGGGAGGCGCTCTTATGGATGTGGGAATATACCCGCTTTCGCTCGCTTTCGCCGTGCTGGGGCAAGAGCCTTGCGAGCTTTTCGCCTCGGCGGAGATTGATAGGGGCGTAGACATATATAACTCGTTTACTTTAAGATATAAGGACGGCGGCATAGCCGTTTTAAGCAGCGCCATAGATTTGCGGCTGGAGAACGCCGCGATAATAAGCGGCGAAAAGGGACAGATAATAATTGGCGAAGGCAAGCGGTGGTGGCATCCGCAGCGCGCGGAGCTTACCGTCCATGGCGGTGGAGGAGAGGTTTTTAACGAGCCGTATGCTTCCACCGGTTTTCAGTTCGAAGCCGCCGAAGCGCAAAGCTGTATCGAGAGGGGGCTGCTGCAGTCACCGCTTATGACGCTTGACGAATCGATTGCGCTCGCGCGGACGATGGATAAGCTACGCGATCGTATGGGCGTTGTTTTTGAATCGGATAAATAGAAAGCTGTATTATAATGCTTTGGCGCGGTGAAACGTAAAATGATTCGCGCCTTTTAATTTTGGAACTTTTATCGTTTACCATACCGGCAAGCAAATACTTAATTGCGCGGCGGTCAAGCAAGTGGTAATATAAATACGAACTTTTCAGTAGAAAGGAAATAACAATGTCATTTTGCTGGTGCACCGTGCATGTGCGCGATATGGAAAAGTCGCTCCGGTTTTATCAGGATATAGCGGGGCTTGTTTTAGCGCGAAGGTTTAACGAAATTCCCGGGACGGACTTGGCGTTCCTCGGAGACGGGGAGACGCTGCTTGAGCTTATCGTCGGCAAAGGAGAACCGTATTCCGGCGGAGGCATATCGCTTGGTTTTAAGGTGGAAAACCTTGAGCGGAAGATGGCTTTTGTACGCGATATGGGCATACCCGTACACAGCGGTCCTTTTGCCCCGAGCGAGCGTACCCGCTTTTTCTTTGTACAGGACCCGGACGGCGTTCTGGTGCAATTTGTTGAGCAAAAGTAAAAGGAAAACGCGGCGTGTATAAAAAACGCACAATAAACGGCATTCTTTTTATAATAAAATTTTTGTCCGCTTTGTTAATGACGGTGATAGCGCCCATGATTGCCGTATTGGCGGCCGAATTTGATTTAACTATTGCCCAGTCCGGACTTTTATTTACGTCCCAATTTATGGGGTACGCGGTGCTTATCATAATAGGCGGCTTTCTTTCGGACAGGCTTGGCAAAAAAACCGTGCTTACAATTGTTCTTATAATGCTTGTTATATCTCTCGCCGCTTTTTCGGCGTCCCAAAGCTTTGGGTACGCGCTGGCCGTTTTGTTTTTCGCGGGCGGGCTTTGCGGACCGCTCGAATCACTGACGATTTCCGTATTGGTTGATTTAAATCCCCAAGATTCCGAGAAATACATAAATTTAAGCACTGTGCCTTTCGGAATAGGCGCCGCTTTAGGGCCTGTGGCGGCGGCGGTTTGCATACAAAGCTCCGTGCCGTGGAGAATCGTTTACGTGGGGCTTGCCGTTTTGTGCGCTATTATGCTCGCGGTATTTCTATCGGTAAAAATACCAAAACCGGCGGAAGCGAAAACAATCAGCTTAAAGGCCGCGGGAACAATACTGAAAGATAAGCGGTTTATGCTTGTTTGCGTATGCATATTTTTGTACTGCGGCGCCGAAAGCAGCGGATGGGGCTGGATGAGCGAATACATGGAAAAAGGGCTTGCTTTCTCGGCGCTCAAATCGTCGGCAGCGGTGGCCGTATTTTGGCTGTCCGTTACGGCGGGGCGCGTAGTTTTGTATAAACTTCTAGGACGCGTAAGCGCCCGCCTGCTTGTAGGCGTTATCGCGGGGGCGTCTGCCGCGGTAACGTTCGGCTCGGCGTTTGTTTCAAGCGAGGCCTTCGCGTGGACGTTGATAGTTCTTATGGGGCTGTTCTATTCGTCGCAGTGGCCGCTTATGGTTGGGCAGACAGTTAATCGCCACGCGTCTTATACGGGCACTTCTATGGCGTTTTTGGTTTGCGGCGGCGGCCTTGGCATGGCCGCGGTTCCGGCGCTGTTAGGCGTTGTGTCGGAAAAATTCGGATTGTTTATATCCCAGATAACGCCGTCGTTTTTATTTTTGGCAATAATAATAATCTTTTGTTTTGACGCGCGGCCGGACAAAGCGTGAACGGCGCCGCGCCAGCTCGCGGCAGTTTACCGATGTAACTATCAGCTTCCGCTTTTTTGATAAAGCAGTTGCAAGCCAAAACATTCTCGGTGCGTTCCGTAAACGCGGCGTTGCGGCTATCTCTCCCCGACTATGGTTTCATAATCAAACAGCTCGTCCATTTTTTCAAGTTCGTTTACCATGAACGCGCGTATGTATTGCTTATCCCGCGTGACGGAATGAATGTAGTACCCGTTTTTTAAATAGAACGCGACGGCGGAGCGCATACGGCTGGCAGTATGAAGCGCTATGGCGCGCACTCCCAGCGCATCGCATTCGCGCTTTACCTTCTCAAGAAGCAGTCCGCCTACACCTAGGGATTGGTAATCGGGATGTATGGCAAGCCTCGAAAGATACGCGATTTTTTGCTCAAGAACCTCAAAACGCACCGCTCCGGCAGTTTTTCCGTCAACCTCGCATATATATACGTGCTTTTTTGATATATCGCTCAATATATGCGCGCAGGTTTCATGCAGCGCCGCGACTTTGTCTTTTCTTCCTATTTCGCGCGCATAGCCTAAAAAAGCCTTTCGCGTTACACCTTTAATCGCCGAGGCGTCTTCCTTTTTTGCTTTCCTGAAAACAATACTTTCCATCATTTATTTTTACCGCCCATAAGAAGCGCCATAACGGCTTTTTGCGCGTGCAGCCTGTTTTCCGCCTCGTCAAAAACAACGCTGTGCCGCCCGTCTATTATTTCCGCGCTCACTTCCTCGCCGCGGTGCGCGGGCAGGCAGTGCATAAAAATATAATCTTCTTTGCAGTATTTTGTTATATTTTTATTTACTTGATAACCGTTAAAATGTTTGCGCTTTTGTTCGGCGCCGTCTTCCTCGCCCATGCTTGCCCAAACATCGGTATATATAGCGTCCGCGTTTTCGGCGGCCTCTTTAGGGTCGGCGGTTACAACAACGCGGGCTCCGCTCTGCCGCGCCGCTTGCCGCGCCCCCTCAAGTGCCTCGCCGCTTGGCTCGAAGCCTTTCGGGCACGCAGCCGTTATATCAAGCCCGAGCTTCGCGCAGATAACAAGAAGCGAATTCGCCACATTGTTGCCGTCGCCAATATAGGCAAGCTTGCCTGAAAAACCGCGCCTGTATTCGTAATACGTTAATAAATCGGCCAGCGCCTGGCACGGGTGCAGCAAATCGGTAAGTCCGTTTATAACGGGTATTGCGCCGTGCTTTGCAAGCTGCTCCACATCGCTTTGCGCGAATGTGCGAATCATTATTCCGTCCACCATGCGGGAGAGAACCTTTGCGGTATCAGAAATGGTTTCGCCGCGTCCGAGCTGTATATCGTTTTTGCTTAAAAACTGCGCGGCGCCGCCAAGCTGGCAAATGCCCGCCTCAAACGAAACGCGGGTGCGGGTAGAGCTTTTGGCAAATATCATAGCGAGTATTTTGCCTTTAAGCAGCGGCGGGCGGACACCTCGCTTAAACTGTTTTTTTAATTTTAAAGCCAGGCTTAAAATACAAAGTATATCATTTTGCGAATAGTCGAAAAGCGATACGAGATGCTTTTGCCCAAAACGCGCGGCGGGTTTGAATACAGTCAAATCTGTCATTTTACGTCTCCCTTCAAATATTCGTTTAACGGTATGTGATGCTCGTTAATATTCGGAGCGCTCATTACAAAAAGCAGGGCGGACAATGTATCCATGGAGGTTATACAAGGCACATTAAACTCCATAGCCGTGCGGCGCAGTATGAACCCCTGCCTTTGCCGCTGCTTGCCCCGCGTAGGCGTGTTTATCACCATGGAAATCTTGCGGTTTTTTACGGCCATTATAACGTCGTCTTTGCTTATAAGACCGCACTTTATACCGCGGGACGAAAAATAATCGTAAGTATTATCGGTACACGCTATAGAAAAACCCATATCTGTCATTTGGCGCGCAAACCCCGCCGCCTCATTTTTGTCGCGGTCGGTAACCGAGAATAAAACAGGCAGCCCACCTTGGGGCGGGTGTACGCCGGACGCGACAAAAGCCTTTTTAAGCGCCGCGGCATATGTCGTATCGGTGCCCATCACCTCGCCCGTAGATTTCATTTCAGGGCCTAAAAATATATCCACCGTTGTCAGCTTAGAGAAAGAGAACACTGGCGCTTTTACGGTTACAAGCCGGCTTTCTTTATAAAGTCCCGTGCCAAAGCCCTGCGATTTTAAAGTTTCGCCCGTCATTACGCGTGTCGCCGCGGATACCATAGGAACTCCGGTCACTTTCGACAGTATAGGCACGGTGCGGCTGGCGCGCGGGTTTACCTCAAGAACGTATACGTTGTCCTCTTTATCTATCACAAACTGTATGTTGTAAAGCCCCTTTATTCCAAGCTCTTTTCCTATTTGTTCGGCGTATTTAACCACGGTCTGTTTTGCGTTCGCGGACAGTTTCTGCGTCGGGTATACCGCGAAGCTGTCTCCGGAATGCACGCCCGCACGCTCTATATGCTCCATAACGCCTACTATAAGCGTATCTTTTCCGTCGCTTAAGCCGTCCGTCTCAACTTCTTTTCCGTATATGTATTTGTCTATAAGCACGGGATGCCGCGGCGATACCTTTACGGCGGCGCTCATATATTCAGTCAGTTCCCGCTCGTTATAGACTATTTCCATAGCCCTGCCACCAAGCACATACGAGGGGCGCACCAGCACGGGAAAGCCTATGCGCCGCGCGATTTTCGCCGCGTCTTTCTGGGAAAACGCCGTCGCGCCGGACGGTACGGGAATATTGAGCTTTTCAAGGGCGGCCATAAAACGGTCGCGGCTCTCGGCACGGTCTATACCGTCAATCGACGTGCCCAGTATGTTAACGCCCACTTTGGCCAAAGGCGCGGCAAGATTTATGGCGGTCTGTCCGCCGAACTGCACTATAACGCCCAAAGGCTTTTCCCTCTCTATAACATCCAGCACGCATTCGCGCGTTAAAGGCTCAAAATACAGCTTATCGGAGGTGTCAAAGTCGGTGGACACCGTTTCGGGATTGGAATTGATTATTATAGACTCGTACCCGAGCCGCCTTAAGGCCAGCGATGAATGTACCGAGCAGTAATCGAACTCTATGCCCTGGCCTATGCGTATAGGGCCCGAGCCCAAAACAACAACCTTTTTTTTGCCGCTGCTTTGCGATTCGTTCTCGCTGTCGTAGCACGAGTAATAATACGGGGTTTTGGCCTTAAATTCGCCCGCGCATGTATCGACCATCTTATATGTGGGGCGTATGCCGAGCGCCGAGCGGAGCGCTTTTACCGCCGCCTCCTGCGTGCCCGTCAGATTGGCTATGTAGCTGTCGCCAAAGCCGTATTTTTTGCATTTTTTAAGCATATCCGCGGAAAGCGTGTCTATTGTATGCCGCTTAAGCTCGCCCGCTATCGACACTATGTTTTTAAGCTTGCTTATAAAAAATTTATCTATATTCGTTATGTCAAATATGGTGTCCGTAGTATAGCCGCGCTCAAGCGCTTCGGATATAACGAATACGCGCTCGTCGTCCGGATTTTTGAGTGAGTTTTCTATTTCGTCGTCGCTCCAGCAGGCTATGCTTTTCATGCCCAGCTGGTAGTCAAGTTTAACGTCAAGGCTGTCTATTGCCTTTAAAAGCGATTCCTCAAAATTGCGGCCTATTGCCATAACCTCGCCGGTAGCCTTCATCTGCGTGCCTAAAGTGCGCGTCGCAGTCACAAACTTATCGAAAGGCCATCTTGGCACTTTTGTGACCACATAATCGAGCGTCGGCTCGCAGCAGGCGTACGTTTCGCCGGTTATAGGGTTTTTGATCTCGTCAAGCCCGTATCCCACCGCTATTTTCGCGGCCGTGCGCGCTATGGGGTATCCCGTCGCCTTGCTTGCCAATGCCGAAGAGCGGCTTACGCGCGGGTTTACCTCTATTACGACATAGTCGTAGTTATCCGGATTAAGAGCGAACTGTATGTTGCAGCCGCCCTCTATTTTAAGCGCGCGTATAATGCGCATCGAAGCTCCGCGCAGCATACGGCATTCTTTATCGGATAGAGTTTGGCAAGGGGCGACAACTATGCTGTCGCCCGTATGTATGCCCACCGGGTCGAAATTTTCCATGTTGCATACGACAATGCAGTTATCTTTCGCGTCCCGTACAACCTCGTATTCTATTTCTTTGTAACCCGCAACGCTTTGCTCTAAAAGCACCTGGTTTATAATAGAAAACGACAATCCCTGAGAGGCTATGTTTTTAAGCTCCTCAAGGTTGTGCGCGACTCCGCCGCCCGTGCCCCCGAGCGTGTAAGCCGGACGTACAATTATAGGGTAGCCCGCTTCCCGCGCAAACGCTTCCGCTTCGGCAAGGCTGTTTGCCGTGCCGCTGTGCGCTATCTTCTCGCCTATGCTCTCCATGGTTTCTTTGAAAAGCTCGCGGTCTTCGGCAAGCCTTATGGATTCAAGGGACGTGCCTAAAAGCTCTATGCCAAGCTCTCTCAGTATTCCGCTTTGCGCCAGTTCCACCGCCATGTTAAGTCCGGTCTGGCCGCCAAGCGTCGCTATAATTCCCTGCGGGCGTTCGCCGCGAAGTATTTTAGAGACGGTTTGCAGCGTGATAGGCTCTATATAAACCCTGTCCGCCATTTTCTCGTCCGTCATTATGGTGGCGGGGTTGGAATTTATAAGCACAACCTTGTATCCCTCTTCCTTAAGAGCGCGGCACGCCTGGGTTCCCGAATAGTCAAACTCCGCCGCCTGACCTATAATGATAGGGCCCGAGCCTATAACCATTACTTTTTCAATGTCGTCTCTCCTTGGCATCATATCCTCCCAAGAACGGCTTCCAGCGTGACCGCAAGAGCGTCTATGTGCGCTTTTTCAATGGTATACGGAGGCAGAAACCTAAGCGTGTTTTTGCCCGCCGTCGCCGTTACAAAGCCCTCGGAAAGCAGTTTTTTCTGTATGTCTTTTGCGGCTGCCGTTTCATGAAATTCTATTCCCAGCATAAGCCCGCGCCCGCGAACGTCGGCTATTGCGCAAAAGCTTTGCTTTAAATCACAAAGCTTTTGTTTAAAATACGCTCCCGTATCTTTCACACGCGCTAAAATATCTGTGTTTACAAGCTTGTCGGTAACATAAAGCGCCGCCGCGCAAGCTAGGTGATTTCCGCCGAATGTGGAGCCGTGGTCTCCCTGCGCAAAGGCTTTGGCGGCCCCGCCGCGCGCCAAAAACGCGCCTGTGGGCACTCCGCTTCCCAGCGATTTGGCAAGCACGACAACGTCCGGCAGCGCGCCCAGAGCGGGGGAGGCGAGAAGCTCTCCGGTACGCCCCATTCCGGTCTGTATTTCGTCGGCTATCATAAGAGCGCCGTTTTTGTCGCAAACCCGCCGCACGGCGCGGTAGTATTCGGGCGTAATTTCTATAACGCCGCCTTCGCCCAATATAGGCTCTATCACAACGGCCGCCGTTCTCTCGCAAACCGCCGTATAAAGCGCGGGTATATCGTTCGGCGTAACGTAATCAAACTCCCAAGGCATAGGCTTGAAAGGAATATGAAACTTTTCCT
>CAZPHS010000022.1:0-31895 GCA_964586785.1 uncultured Christensenellaceae bacterium | reverse complement strand
AAATCTGATTTCGAAACTTTCGGACAGGGGTTCGACTCCCCTCGCCTCCACCAAATCAAAAACGTCAATTTTGATACAATGGAAATCCTTTGGTTTCAAGGGGTTCCCATTATTATTGGAACAAAATCGCCTTTCCGGATGAGCGATTTTATCTAAAAATATTTCTCACATATGCACCCATAAGCCTTGATCATCAAGGCTTCGTGTAAAAGTATAGAAATCGTGAAGGTGCACCCAAATATTCGCATATTTTGTATAAGTCCCATAGCGAAGTCACGATAATAACCGCATTACCTGTGTTATTATCTACGCTGAGACGGCTACAGTATAGACTATTTTCTTCTAAAGGACAGGTGGTGAACGCAAACTGTCTGATGGGCGTGCGTCTTATATCGAGAGGCTATTTAAGGGCTTTAATGTAATTCGGTATATTTAATTGTTGACTGAGTTTATTCACTGGACTATAATTATATAAAAATCGGTATTAGAAGGTAAACACAAAAGTTAAATTGTGCTAAGACACGATAGAAATGATTTACGAATATTTAATTACACAAGGGGGGGGAGCGGAATGCCGCGAATTACTAAGGGGCCGGAGGAACGGCGCGAGGAAATCATAACAATAGCCAAAAAACTATTTGAGGAAAAGGGATATGAAAATACGATGATGTCTGATGTGGCACAAGCCATTGGTATTTCGCAGGGCTTGCCCTACCGGTATTTTAAATCAAAGTTGGAGCTTTTGAATGCAGTGGCAATAAAATATGGACAAGAATATATTCAAATGCTTCAAACCATAACCTTTGAGCCAGGTACGAATGCCAAAGAAAAGCTGGATATTTACTTTAAGCATATCGTGAAATATGTAATGGCATCAAAAATGCTTTATGTTTTGCATGAAAAAGACAACGAAGAACTACACCGTCGTATAGCCGAAAAATGTATACAAAGCTTAGTGCCGCTGTTTCGGGATTTAATTATTCAGGGCAATCAGGAGGGATGTTTTTATTGCCCTTACCCGGATCAATGTGCAATCTTTTTGCTCAATGGGGTAAACGGTATACAGACAGCCACCCCAATCAATTATGAGGAAGGTAAAGAAAAAATGTACGATGGCATGAAAAATGTGCTTGTGATGTTTTATCGGGTTCTGGGCGTAAAGCATGAATAAGAAGATTATATGGGTTTTACTGGTTCATTTTTTACTATTTGAGTGAATAAACTTATTCACTAAGGAGGCGTTTGCATGAGTTATATTCAATTCGAGGATGTCACTAAAGAATACCGAAGCGGGGTAACGAAAGTTTTAGCTGTAAATAGAGTAAGTTTTGCGATTGAGGAAGGTGACCTGTGTGTAGTGCTGGGGCCTAGTGGTGCAGGAAAAACCACCGTGTTAAACCTGTTGGGTGGTATGGATCGAGCCACGTCGGGACGTATCTACGTGGATGGAAAAGTAGTTACGGACTTAAATGATCAAGCATTAACGGATTACCGCCGCTTGGATGTAGGATTTGTGTTTCAGTTCTATAACTTGATGCCAAACTTGACTGCACTGGAAAACGTGGAGCTTGCCCGGCAGGTACGCCCGGATCCCCTTAATTCTAAAGAAATTCTGGAACAAGTGGGGCTTAAGGATAGGATGAATAACTTTCCCGCCCAACTGTCGGGAGGTGAACAGCAGCGTGTATCGATTGCTCGCGCACTGTGCAAAAACCCCGCATTGCTTTTATGTGATGAGCCTACGGGAGCGCTGGATTCCCAGACAGGATTGCAGGTGTTGCGGCTGTTGTGCGATGTGTCTGAAAAATTTCATACAACGGTTGTCATAATTACTCATAATGCATTGGTTGCTCCTTTGGCAGACCGTGTTATTCGTATGAAAAACGGTAGTATTGAGGCGGTGGAGACAAATAATGCACCTATATCGGTGGAGGCGCTTACATGGTAAAAAATATACTATCAAAAAAACTTTTCAGAGATATGATAGATGTGAAATGGCAATTTCTTTCTATTATTATTTTAAGTGCTTTGGGTGTTTTGGTGTTTGGCGGCTTGGATGCATCATGGAGAGATCTAAATATGTCCATAAACCAATACTTTGAAAAGCAGCAACTGGCTGATTATTGGGTGATGGCACCTTTCACAGACCGCAATACGAAAGCCAAAATCGAGGGGCTGGAAGGGATAGAAGTTATGCAGAGCCGGATTAGCGTGGAGGTTGCTGCGGATCTTCCCGGAGAACCTACCCTCATGCTTCACGGGCTGGATGGGGAGGCGCGCATTAATGTTCCTTTGATTCAAAGTGGTACATCCCTTGCCAGTGACGACCTAAAGGGCTGCTTGTTGGAACAGCAATTTGCAGAAACACAAAATTTATCGGTAGGTGACACGTTGACCGTACAGGCAGGGGAGCAAGAGCAACCTTTTATCATACGAGGATTGGTTATCAGTCCTGAGTATGTGATTACTGCCAAAGATCTTTTGCCGGAGCCGAGATCTTACGGATTTATACTTGTTAACGGCGGGGCGATCCCTCAAATACCCATGAATGAAATTACCGTACTGCTTTCCGATACTGCTGATCACGGATTTGTTAAAGAAGCCATTGAAACCGCTTTGCCCCATACCCTTGTCCGTGACCGCAGTGCCCATCGAAGCACTAAATTAATCAAGAGCGAGATTACGCAATTCCAATCGTTGTCCATCGTTTTCCCCATCTTGTTTTTTGCCGTATCGGCGTTGATTGTGCTGACCACCATGGCTCGGATGGTGGACAATCAACGCACACAAATGGGTATTCTGAAGGCCTTGGGGTATCGTGGCGGCAAGCTCCTTCGACACTATTTGTCTTACGGGCTTTATCCCTCTTTGCTCGGTTCTGCCGCAGGGCTATTGATCGGCAGATTTACGCTGCCTAGTTATATGTGGGAGTTGGAGTCCGCTTTTTATGCATTACCGCCTAGAGTCATAGCACCATTATCCTTTATTGCCCTTATGGTTTGCGGTGTATCTATTCTGCTAAGCTGCTTGATTTGCTACCTTGTATGCAGGAAAAACTTCAAAGAAGCTGCGGCGGACTTGCTGCGACCCAAAGCACCTAAAGCGGGTAACCGCATTTTGCTGGAACGTTTCCTCAGGCTTTGGGAACGGTTAAAGTTTAACTCGAAAATGATTTTGCGCAACCTATTTCGCAGCAAAACACGAACTATTATGGTGCTGCTCGGAGTGCTGTGCTGTACGGCCCTTATCATTACGGCATTGGGCATGCAGGACAGTTTCCGAAATTTAGTTTCTACTTATTATGAACAAACCCTCCAGTATGATCTGCGTGTGGAATTAAACGAAGATGCGGAAACGCTGGAGGAATATCAAAGGCAAATTCCGGCGCAGACTGTTGAAGGGTTAATGGAAAAGGCCGTCAGCGTTCAAGGGAAAACCGGGAGCCGTATCGCTTTGTTGTCCATATTGCCTCAAAATCAAAAATTAATTGATTTGGGTTTTAAAACACAATCCAGGGCCCTTCCTGCCGAAGGAATCATTATAACAAAGAAGCTGGCCGAGGTAATGGAACTAGAAATTGGAGACACCATCACACTGAGAATGCCCGGGGATACAAATCCCATTCAAATTACTATTGCCCACTTGGCTTCGGTGGGTTTAGGTCAAGGTCTTTATTTATCGGCAGATCTATGGGAATCTTTTGGCAAAGATATCTTTAAGCCCACTGCGTTACTAATTCAGGAGCCATTTGAGGCAGGTGTTAAATATTTAAGCCGTTTGGACGAAGTGGAAGACATGGAGTGGACTTTCTCGCAAAAGGAAAAGACCATAACTGGTATGCAAAGTATAATCAGCGTGACCGTATTAATGGCCGTTTTTGCATTCATCCTTGCTTTTGTGGTTTTGTACAACATGGGTATTCTAAACTTTATGGAACGCGCCCGTGAATTTGCTACCCTCAAAGTACTTGGCTATCACCAACAGGAAATACGCTCTTTGATTGTGTGGGAAAACGCATTGATTTCCTGCTTTGGAATTGTGCTTGGCATATTTCCGGGAATATGGTTGACAGCGCTGGTCATGCGTGCCAGCGAACCGGATGATATGGTGCTTTCCCCCTTTGTTTCTGTTTTAAGTATATGTATCGCTTGCGCGTTAACTCTTGTATTTTCGCTTATAATACAACGTGTTCTTACTCGAAAGGTAAAATCTATTGATATGGTGGAAGCGTTAAAAAGCGTTGAGTAACTGCACGAGAGTGGTAGTTGAGAAGGGCAGCTTTGTGGAATCGCCATAAAACATAGGGGGTGTTTCGTTTCCCTTGCGACCTAAACTCTTATATTTTTTTCTCTATCCTATCACCGATGGCTTCCTTATTCATGGAGAATTGTCAATCTTACGGCTTGATAGGAATTTTGAGCAGGTATGGGATTTTTGCGGCTCTGATATATGGGTAGTTCCAGACGGAACTCGAAAGGCTCTCCAAATTGTTGATGATCGTATATTATTAGAGGATTGGAACGGTATTAAATACATTCTCAATATGGATGGCAAACTTGTTGCTGAAGGCAACACTTTGTAACATACGTCCTTGGAGAATTAAATATGAACTATCATTATAAAGCAGGTTCAATTTACGGACAAACTATACTAATCAATTCATAACGTGATAAGATAGCAAAGATGAAGCAGATTTGTGATTGCAAGAGGATGTGATTAAATGAAAATTGCGCTTACAAGAAAATTGACGAAAGCCCTGGAGGTAAATACTCCGACTGAATACGAAGAGGAAAATCCGCTGTTTTCTTGGACGGCAAATTGGACAAAGGTATGGGATAATCGTCGTTCTGAGGATATGCTTATACTGGTGAATAACGCCACGCGTTTTACTGTCGCAATTTATCAAGTGAAGCGAAAAGATTTGAAAAATACAGCTGAGATGATGAGAGAGGCCATTTCAAATACATTGCATTCCATGAATCTTAATACTGCGATTGTTGAGGAATATATGCGGCTGGCAGGCAATGTGGTGTTTGTCCAAAATACAGGCAGCCAGACAGCCGCATGGGTAACAAAAGCGGGTTTGGAATGTGCGTTCCATGTAGCGAATGAGTATAACGGTATTGCGAAAATGTTTAGCGATACCGTGGGAGTTTCTATAAATTATAGGCCGGTCAATTATTCCGATAAACGTAGTGAGGGTTTTATACCCTATGAAGCGATGTTTGAGGCGCTTTCTAAACTGACCGGAAAGCGGATATATAAATACAGAGCGTTTGAATTATTGGTAACGCTTGATTTGGAAGTATATAAAGCGACACGAAGGATTATTGTGCCTGCCGACTTGGAATTTACACGCCTGCACAAGGTTCTGCAGTCTGTGTTTAACTGGGAGGATTATCATTTATATGATTTCTCGTTGTTTGCTGATAATGAGAATCAGAAGGCTGTCAGACTTGTTCCGTCGGAGTATGACTTGCAATACGACGAAGATGCTGTTTTAATGAAAGGGCATACCTTGGCTGAGTTTTTTCCTTGGTGCAAGGCTATGCGCTATACATATGATATGGGAGATAACTGGAAACATGAAATTCAGCTTGTACGCGTGATAGATGAATACGACAAAAATTCACCCTATTTGCTGGAAGCAAGCGGTCAAGCTCCGCCGGAGGATGTCGGCGGTGTGGGAGGATTTGTGAACTTCCGTGAAATCATGCTGAATCCAAACCATCCGGAATATAAAGAAACGAAAGAATGGGCAAAGTATTGGACAACTGAGCTTGGCGAATGGGAAAGCCATCCTAAAGTCATACATGATTAAGCCGGAAAATGATATATTAGCGATTCTGGAGGCGGTTATATAGTATGTCTGATATAGTTAATGAAGTATTTTGCCCCGCGCTTAAGCGCATGATTGACATTGGATACTGTTTTGAGCTTGAGATGGCCTCTGATGACATGATTATATGGGATGGTATGGAAGATATATTTGAGGCATCCCAAATAGCCATTTGTAAGAAGTGCCCAAAGAGAGAGGACCCTACAAAATAAATTGATGCAATTACTGTTAAAAAAGCCCCCGAGAAATGCTTTTTACGGCTTTAAGTTTACGTAATATAACAATTAAGCTTTTTTAAAACCAAATTAAATTTATGTTACATAACCCAATCATTCATAGAGACATTTTATCGCGAGACTATCACAAAGATAACAACCCAAGTAAAAACGATGCTTGACAATAAGAATAACATGTGTTATTATGAAAACGTTTTCAGGGGTAATTTTTTAATGATAACGTTTTCAAAAATATAAGTTTAATTGGGACGAAAAATTTTTTTATAAGTATGAAAACGTTTTCAGAAAGGGTTCTAAGATGCATGTAACAATAAGGGAAGTTGCCAAAGAAGCGAGTGTATCCATCTCTACCGTTTCAAGATATATTAATTCGCCCAACATGCTAAGCGACGAAATTCATGCAAAGGTTAAACTTGCTATAGACAGGCTAAACTTTAAACCTAATCCATTGGCAGTCAGTATGAGAACAAATAAAACAAATAATATTGCAGTAATAATACCGACTATAACAAACATGTATTATGTGGATTTATATGAAAGCATTTATACTATCATTCATAAGGAAGGCTACAGGGTTTCATTATTTACAACAGATTATGATAAAAGAGAGCTATACAGATATTTTGAAGCGCCTTTTAGATATTTATACGATGGAGTTATACTCGCCTTCTTAGATGAACAAGATACATGGGAAAAAATAAAGGAAATACAATCTCAAATCCCCGTAGTCGTAATAACATCCGATCCTAAGCATACGGAAACAAATAATATTTTTATTGACGCATATGACGCGATATATCAAGCGACCGCTTATTTGATCAATAAAGGAAAGCACAAAATCGGTTATATCGGAGCGGTTAAAAAAAGTATCATTTCTCTTGAAAAAGAAAGAGGATTTATTGATGCATTAAAGAATGCAGGCCGTGATGTTGATTACAATTATATTTTCAATGGTGAAAGGCAGCATTTTTTAACCGGGGTTAAAGGCGTCGAATATTTTGCAGCGAAGGGAGCAATACCGGATGGAATCGTGTGCAGCACCGATGACGTTGGTATTGGATGCATTAAAAGGTTGGTTAAGTTCGGAGTGTCCGTTCCTGAGCAAACCAGCGTTATAGGGTTTAACGGAATATCCATACTTGACAGCTACGAGCCGGAACTTACAACAATAGCGCAGCCTATAAAAGATATCGCGGAAAGCGCAACATCATTGCTTATGAGTCGTATTGTTGACGGTTCCGCCGCCAATAGGCGCGTTTGCTTTAAAGGGACGCTTAAGGAAGGGAATTCTTCAAAATAGGGAATTATAGCTTTAGTATATCGCGAAGTTTAACAATTAAGTATAGCAATTTATTTACCATAAGGTGAATAATAAATCCATATTGAAAAAGGAGAAAGAAAATCATGAAAAAGTGTATTGTAACTGTTCTGCTTGCAATGATGATGATTGCTTTAGTTGCAGGCTGCAACCAGACGACGCCTACACCAACCGAAGATGTACCTCCAACGGGAACGTCTTCAGATCCAATCGACCAGCAGCCCACCATTGACTGGCCAAACAAGACTGTTCAGGTGATAGTGCCCTTTGGGGCCGGCGGAGATACTGACTTGCATTGCCGCACTATCTGCGATGTTTTGTCAAGGGATTTAAATCAGCCGTTTGCATGCACCAACATCACCGGTAATGCCGGTATTACCGGCGCCCGCCAGGCTAAGGATTCGGCTGAAGACGGATACACCGTATTGTTTCACCAAAGCTCTTTTATGGTAGGCAGCGCTATCGGTCTTGCGGATTTTGATTATTCGGATTTGGATACTGCATCCATAATATGCAGAGACGATTCGTCCGTGCTTTTTGTCAACAAAAAAATAGGCAAGTACCCCGATTTGGATTCTTTCGTGGAATTCGGAAAAAACAATCCGGGCGAATTGCTGTACGCGACAACGATAGGCGGTTATTCGCAGCTGCAGGGTCTTGCGGTCGCCAATGCTTTAGGTATTGAAGTTACATGCATTGATATCGGCGGCAACACAGAGGTAATTCCCAGTGTGGTGTCCGGAGAGACTGATTTTGTTATAGGCATCTATGGTACGTTTAAGCAATATGTTGATTCTGGCGATTTTGAGCCTTTGTGCGTATTAAGCCCGGAGCGTCTTGAGGCGCTGCCAGATGTTCCGACGGTTGGCGAAGCTGCCGGACTTGATTGGAAGCTTACAAAATGGTTCGGATACTTCTTCCCGAAGGGCACCGACCCCGCGATTATCGCCAAGTTCAATGCGGGCGTTGAAAGCGCCGTGGCTACCGATCAGTTCAAAGAACATTGCGACATATACTATGTCACGCCTTACTACCTTGGTGGCGAGGATGCCGTCAAATTACTCGACGATCAATATGAACTTACGCTCGAATATAAAGAAATGCTGATGGGTACGCAATCTTAGGTTAGAAAAGTTATAGGAACACTCTTAATCCCCCAAGGCCGGTACTTCGGCCTGGGGGGATTAAAAACCAAGAAAAGGATGTGTGGCAAATGGAGGATACAAAGAAAAGAAACTTTTCTATCTTTTCCCGTTGCTATAAAGACGTTTTGGTAGGGGCGGTACTGCTTCTTATTTTCGTCCTTATCATAATTGGCGCACAAAGTACGCAACTGCTAGTGTTAGCTACAATTACCGCTAAGTTTTGGCCTACGGTTATAGGAATAATAGGTTGTGTATTAAGCGTTGTATTAATAGCTCAGGGATTCATCAGTGGAAGAAAGCTCGCGCTTTTGGAAAACAGCGAGTCTGCGGTATCGGAAAAAGGGGAAAAACTGTTTGAGGGCGGTAACCGGCGCACCATACTGACATTTTTGCTTGTCGCCCTTTATATAATCAGCATTACCCTTTTAGGCTGGATACCCTCTACTCTTGTGTACTTATTTTTGCAGATATCACTGTTAACTGAAAAGGCTAAACGTAAACCGTTACGCATCGCGATAATAACGGTTATATTCACAGCGATAGTATATGTGCTTTTCCGTTACGCTTTTATGCTTATGCTGCCGCCAGGCACGATTTGGCAGATTTGGAGGTAAAGAAAAAATGGATCTTTTATTAAGCAGTTTTGGCCAGATAATCACGCCGGAAATAATATTGCTGTTATTTGCCGGAGTGGTAATTGGCATTATATTTGGATCAATTCCGGGGCTGACTGGCGGCATGGCAATCGCTCTGTGTTTGCCCTTTACCTTTAGAATGGACGCGGTGCCAAGCTTTGCGTTGCTTTTAGCTTTATACATCGGCGGAATTTCAGGAGGGCTTATTTCAGCCATTTTGATAAACATACCGGGTACTCCGGCTTCTGTGGCCACATGCTTTGACGGGCATCCCATGGCCAAGAAAGGCCTGGGGGGCAAGGCACTGGCGACCGGTGTTATTTTTTCATTTTTCGGTACTATATTCGGCATATTGATACTGATGTTTTTGGCTCCCCCTTTAAGCCAGATAGCACTTAAATTTGGAGTATTCGAGTACTTTTCGGTAGCTATATTCTCTCTTTCGCTGGTTTCCGTACTATTGGGCAAATCTATGATTAAAGGGCTTATCGCCTGTCTTATAGGTCTGTTTCTGGCGAGCGTGGGATCGGCTCCCATAGATGGTTTCCCGCGTTTTACTTTCGGGATTCATGCTTTCGATGCGGGTTTTGCTCAGGTTCCTTCGCTTGTGGGTCTTTTCGCGCTGACTGAAATATTTAAGGCGGCAAAAGACAGGTCGAGCTATCATATAACAACGAAAGATTCAAAAATAAAAGGCGTAGGATTTACCGGTAAGGAATTTGTCAAGCAGGTGCCTAACGGAATTATTGCCAGCATAATAGGTACGGTGGTAGGCATTATGCCGGGGATAGGCGCCGCAACCTGTAATGTTATGTCGTACGGTGTAATAAAAAGATTGTCAAAGCATCCGGAGAAATTCGGGACAGGCATTATGGACGGCGTGGTCGCGTCTGAAGCGTCCAACAACGCGTCCATAGGAGGCGCCATGGTTCCGCTCATTACGCTTGGAATACCGGGCGACGCGGTGACGGCAATATTGCTGGGCGCTTTTACAATGCAAGGGCTTCAGCCCGGTCCCATGTTCTTTACGGCTAATATGAACTTTATTTATATACTGTTCGCGCTTTTGCTGCTTGGCAGCTTTATGACGGTTATCGTTCAGTTCTTCGGAATGAGGGGGTTCATAAAGGTGTTGAAGATACCCAAATCGGTACTTTTGCCTATGGTATTGGTTATGTGCCTTGTCGGTTCGTTCGCTATTAACAATGTGGCGTTTGATATGTGGACGTTTCTGATATTTGGAACTGTCGGGTTCTTTTTGAGCAAGTTCGGTTTTCCGCTTACCCCCGTAATTATGGGTTACGTGCTCGGGCCTATTGCAGAAATCTATTTAAGACGAGGGCTTATGGTAGGCCGCGGAAGCTTTTTGCCGTTTATTACGCATCCCATATCGGGTGTTTTTCTGGGCATGTCAATAATTATAATAGTCTATACATTTATCAGCCAAACGCTGCAGGCAAGAAAAAAGAACCCCGCAAAAGGGAAAATTGCCAACGTTTATGACGACTGATACAGAAAGGAGTTTAAAATGGAAGTAACACTTAAAAGCAGGCTGAAAGAAGTTTTAAAAAAAGGGGATTGTGCGCTTGGCGTATTTTGCAGCATAAACGCGCCTTCTATTGTCGAAATACTCGCTATAAGCGGTTTGGATTTTGTTGTCATAGACATGGAGCACGGCCCTATTAACGTGGAATCGATTGAGAACATGGTGCGTTCCGCCGAGATATACGGTATAACGGCTCTCGTTAGGATACCTGATTACGACAACAAGCTTATAGGACGCTTGCTCGATATAGGAGCGCACGGCGTGCAGGTTCCTATGGTTCACACGGCGGAGCGTGCGGCGGAAGTGGTAAGAGCCGGAAAATATGCGCCAATGGGCGTGCGCGGCATGTCTGCCGGACGCGGTCCAAAATGGGGCGGCATTGAGAATTACAGGGAAATCGCTAATAGGGAATTGACGACTGTTTGCATGTGCGAGAGCAAGGAAGCGGTTGACAATATTGAAGAAATAGTGAAAACCCCGGGGCTTGATATTATATTCATAGGAGCGGTGGACTTAACGCAGTCGCTAGGATGCCCCGGAGAGGTGAGCAATCCGGTTGTTGAACAGCATATACAGCGCGTTCTAAAGGCATGTCAAAATGCCGGAGTATATCCGGGTATTGTAACTTCCGGCGTAGAGGAAGCGCATATGCGTATAAAACAGGGATTCCGCTATGTAAGCATTATGAATGATATGCGGCTTATGATAACCACAATCAGTAAAATGGTTTCAGATGTAAAAGAAATATTCTAAAAGCCGGTGCCCGTTCTATAGGATGTATCAGTCTTTATTGCTATGGCTTATAAATAAAGCAAGGCTAAGCCGGGGCGGGAGAAAAGGGAGAGTTTTATGTATGTAGGGAATATAGAAAATGCGCCGTGGTGCCTTATGGAAGCGCCGTATGAACGGATACTTCGAGTAATGGTTTCACCCGAGCTTGACCCCGGCCAGAAGGATATTGCCGCGGGCGTTGTGGAGCTGTCTCCGGGGTCAAAGTCTGACTGGAGAGGGCATGAAGAGGGAGAGCTGTTTTTCTGCGTGTCGGGGCACGGGCATATACGGGTCGGTGAAGACTGTTTTAAATTTGAGCCGTACACGGCGGTATACGTACCAAGCAACGTGCCGCATCAGACGTATAACGATGTGGGACAAGAGAAAATGGTTATTATCTGGGTGCTGATTTCACCGTTTGGCGGCGATAAAGCGATAATCAAAAGGTGGAATGACATGGGTCGGCCGCCCGCAAATCAAAGTACTAATCTTTAGCACGTAAAGGTTACTATTACATTAATAATAGTGCGCCGTATAATTAAGAAAGTTGTAATGCTGCATGAAGGGGAATTTTTACAAACAGATTGTGCACACCTGGATGTTTGGTAATATGGAGATTGAATCCGTTTCGAGCATTGTAAAATCTATAGGATTTGACGGGTTGGATTTATCCGTAAGTTCGAAAGGGTGTGGCGCCCCGGGCAAGTATCTTTCTTCAAATGTACGGCGCATTACCCATGATTATGGAATAGAAATATGCGCGGTTACCGCCATGTTTGATGATAAAGGCGTCGACCTTAGCAGCCCCGATAAAAAAACACGCGAGGCCGCTGTGGAATTCGCGAAAAGATGCGCAGACGTGGCCGCGCATTGCGGGTGCGACAGGGTGCTCGTTTCGCCGAGCCATATTACCGTTAATCATGGTATACATACGTCGTATGAGCAAGATTGGAAAACCTCAGTCGAAGCGCTTCATGCCGCCGGCAGATACGCGCAAGACATCGGTGTGATGCTTATGGTGGAACCGATAAACCGCTATAGGGTATCGCTGGTACATACCATATCGGAAGCGCAAAAGATGGTAAAAGATATAGGGCTGCCAAACATATATATCGTTCCGGACACGTTCCATATGAGCATGGAGGAGAGCGATAGCGTAGCTGATGCCATAAAAAGGGCGGGGAAGCTTATGAAATGTCTGCATATTGGCGATAACAACAGGATGCCCCCGGGGTATGGGAATATTGATTGGAAAGAAATTATACTGGCGCTTGATGAAATAAAATTCAGCGGGCCGTTATCTTATGAGACTGTTTACCTGTATTTTGACGCGAAAAAGGTTGAACAGTTTCCGGAATACAGAAAAGAATTTCTAAGCCATCTGGAGACGGGAAGAAGATACCTTCAAACACTGATTGATACTGTATCCACAGGGTAAACCAGCTCCTTGCCGGCAAACAACTTAATCAAGAGAGGACAAGCAACATGGGAAAAAAGGATGACAAAAATATGTTCACAAGAATATCGCAGGTAGGGCTTGTGGTTAAAGATCTCGCGAAGGTGGTCGAGGGTATTGAAAGGGTTTTGGGCGTTAAGCCCGATGTGTACGGCGAAACGCCGGACAGCGGAAAAAAGTACCGCGGTAAGGACGAAGATTTCTGCGCCAAGCTTGCGTTTTATCGTTTCGCTAATATTGAAATAGAGTTAATTCAGCCTATACGCGGTGAAAGCATGTGGAAAGAATTTTTGGACAGCGGCAGGGAAGGTCTGCATCATATACGTTTTAGCACCGACAGCTTTCAGAATGTTGAAGATGCAATGAAGGAAAAAAATATCGATCTTTTGATGGAAGGCAGATCGGTAGGAGGCCCTAAAATGCGGTGGGGCTGTTTTGATACTGAGGACGATATGAAATTCATTTTAGAGATATTTAACGAATTTGAGGTTTGATATATTTGATTAGCTTAAGCGGCGCGAAGTAAAATTTACAATTGTCTTTATACGTGAGGATATTGGATGAAAAAGAGCAAGCCACTGCTGTGGACAAGAGACTTTATAAGCATTTGCGCGGTGAACGTGCTTTTGCTGTTCGGCTGGCAAATGCTTCTGCCTACGCTGCCTTTATTTATCAGTTCGTTAGGAGCCGAAGACTATGTTGTAGGCATTGCAACGGCCGCCGCGACGCTTGCGGCGGTGATTATCAGACCGCTGTGCGGTTTGGGATTAGACAGGCTGGGCAGGAAGCGGATATTTTATGTGGGGTTGGTAATCATGATAAGCGCAACCCTCGCGTACGGCTGGCTGCCGTATGTTGGAGTAATAATTATTATTCGCGCCCTGCACGGTTTCGGATGGGGTATATCCTCAACATCCAGCACCACCATTGCGACAGATACGATACCAAAGCGGCGTTTTGGTGAAGGTATTGGTTTTTTTACACTGACACAAAGCTTTTCATTGGCCTTGGCGCCCGCTTTGGGGCTTATGCTCATCTCGGCAATAGGTTTTAATAATCTTGTTTATTCAACCGCGGGCATACTGCTGTTCGCGGTGCTGTTAGCGTTTTTAGTAAAACACCGGCCTGCAAAAGTGACGGAAAAACGAAAAGGATTTATGCTTTATGAAAAAGGCGCTATCCGTCCTTCTTTTATACAGATGTTTGTCAGCATGGCGTTCGGTACGACCATAACCTTTATATCTTTGTACGGCAAAGACAAGGGTGTGGAAAATATAGGGCTGTATTTTACTGTATGCGCGAGTACATTGCTCGTTTTGCGTGCGTTCATCGGTAAGTTTATTGACAGGTATGGCTTTAACTTAGTTGTTTTTATTGGGTTCGCGTTTTTCGTTTTTTCCATGATATTACTGGGAAATGCGCCTAACCTTACATGGTTTCTTGTTGCCGCCGTAATGGAGGGCGCGGGTTACGGGGCTTTGCAGATGAGTTTGCAGACAATGGCAGTAATTAACGCTCCGGAAGACAGGCTCGGTATAGCAAACGCGACCTTTCTTACCGGCCTTGACAGCGGAACATGTATCGGAAATCTTATTGCGGGCGCGCTCGCAACGGCGGTAGGATATAGTCATATGTTCATGTTTATGTCAATGCCGCTAATTATAGGCGCGGTATTCTATTTCGTTATAATTGGTAAGGCGAAAAAGCAGCGAAGTATAGGCGCGGAAAGCGCTTGCGGTAATTGAAAGCGCCGGTAAGAAAAATAGCGCCGTAACAAAGGAGGATTATAGATAATGAAGGTTAGCTGTCTGCCCGTATCATTATTCGACAAAATAATAGGCGGGGAGATGTCTCTAAAATCATGGGCGGAGAACGCCAAATCAGCGGGGCTTGACGGTATAGATATAAGCTTAAGCTTTATCAAAAGCCATGCCCCGTCATATATTAGCGGTATAAAAAAGGATTTAAAGGAAGCGGGTATGCCGGTAATAATGGCCACTACATATCCGGATTTTACTCATCCGGACAGCACGCAAAGAAACAGGGAAATGGAATATATACGGCGCGACATCGCGCTTTCATCGGAACTGAACATTCAGTATTTAAGAGTGCTCGCGGGGCAGGCGCATCCGGGATTAGGGCATAAGCAAGGCGTTGCCGCGGCAATAAAAGGATTAAAAAGGAGCGCCTTTGCCGCGAGAAAGTACAGCGTTAAGCTCCTGTACGAAGACCACGCAAAACCGGGCGCGTGGGAATACACGGATTTTAGTTACCCGCCCGAAATATTTTTGGAGGTATATAAGGGGGTAAAAGGAACCGGTATAGGAGTAAACTTTGATATAGGGAATATAACCGCTTACGGCGAAGACCCTCTTCCTATACTTAAGAAGGTAATAAAGCATGTGGAAACAATACATGTGTCCGATATGAGGGAAAGCGGAAGTTTTTCCCCCGTGCTAATAGGTACGGGCGTTGCGCCTATAAGGGAGGTTTTCTCATACCTTAAAGGAGAAGGATTCGATAAATGGCTTTGCATAGAGGAAGCAAGCTTTATGGGTATGGATGGCATTAAAAGGGCAGTCGATTATGTAAGGGAAACCTGGGCGACGGCCTAAAGATAAAGGAGATAACGATGAAAAAATATATGATAAGATGCGACATGGAAGGGGTAAGCGGTGTAACCACATATAGTCAGGTTGTACCGGGGCAGAGCGGCTACGAACAAGGCGCGAGATATTTCATGTCGGATCTGCTGGCGGCTATAAACGGTCTTTTTGACGGCGGCGCGGACCAAGTGCATATATACGATGAACACTGCGACGGCAGAAATGTTGATTTGTCCGCTTTGCCCCGAAACGTTTTTGTATACTGCGGCAAAGCAAAATATATCGCCGGATGGGCGGGAGGGCTTGATTCTTCGTTTAAGGGGCTGGTATTGCTGGGACTGCACTCTAAGGCGGGCACGGAGGACGCGTTGCTAAACCATACTTACGAAAGCGATATTATGGACATAAACGTAAACGGCCGGTCAGTGGGTGAGATAGGGCTTGAAGCGGCAATAGCGGGAGAAATGGGCGTACCGCTTATAATGGTTACCGCGGATTCGGAGGGTATACGTGAGGCAAAAGAACTTGTTCCGGATGTATATTCCGTAAGCGTTAAACAATCCTTGGGACAATTTTCCGCAGTATGTTATCCGATTGACGCCACGGCTGAAGAAATACGCACGGCGGCAAAAGAGGCTGCGGTAAATGCGGCGAGAATAAAACCCTTTAAATTCAAACAGCCCGCGGAGCTTACCATTACGCTAAGGGAAGGTATTTTTTGTGATGGTATGCGTATAAAACCAAATACAATGAATGATAAAAACCAGTTAGTGATAAGAAAAAGCACACTTCTTGAGGCGTACGCGACCTACTGGGATATGAAGCTTAGCGTTGAAAACATACTAAAGGGAAAATGATAAAGTGAGGATTGAAAAACGGCATCTTGAAAGGCTTAGCGGCTGTTACGCGGTTTCAGTTCTAAAGGATGGCGGAAGTCAAAAATTATTGTTTGCTTCGGAGGAACGCGAACCATGCCATATTTATGACGCAGACACGTTTTTAAGGCAAACGGTATGGGACGGGCCGGGCGGAACTATGGCTATGGTGCAGATACCGGATGCGGATGGAAGTTTTCTCGCGATACAGAACTTTTTTCCTATATTTCAAGGCAAGGACGCGGCCATTGTCAGAGCGGACCGCAGGAACGGTATGTGGGAAGTTAAGACGCTGCTTAAACTGCCATATGTTCACCGTTTCGATTTGATACCTTCAAACGGCAGAAATTATTTCCTTGGAGCCGCCTTATGTACCGACAAAAGATATACGGATGATTGGAGTTATCCCGGCAGGGTATGTGTTGGCATACTGCCGGAAGACCCGAATGGGCGTATAGAAATAAAGACACTGCTTGACGGTTTGACAAAAAACCACGGGTGCTGTCCGGGTATGTGGAAAGGCAGAAGAACGACTTTTATAACCTCGGACGAAGGCGCCTTCGCGATAACCCCTCCGGAGGAATTTGGCGGCGCGTGGGAAGTTGAAAAAATAATCGACAGGCCTATAAGCGACATTGCATTGTGCGATATAGACGGCGACGGCCAAGACGAAATTGCGACAATAGAGCCTTTCCACGGCGGAAATTTTCTGATAAACAAATTTATCAATGGAAACTGGGAAATAGTTTATAGATATGATAAGCGCGCGGAATTATTGCACGCGATATGGGGAGGCAAGCTGCGTAATACCGCCGCCTTTATAGGCGGCTGCCGCGGTTTTGGCAATAAACTGTTCATGATACATTATAAGGACGGCGTTTTTAAGGCGGCCATTATAGACAAAGACATTGGTTTTAGCAACGTGGCTGTGGCACACGGCAAAGATAAGGATATAATATTGACCGCAAATACAGAGCGGGGATATGGGACGGTATATATAGTTACGGATTGAGAAGGAAGAATCGAGGGGATAAGATGACTAAAGAATTTTTATTTTCAATTAATAGTTGGATATTCGGCGGCGCATCGATAGAAGATATGGTGAAGGAAGCGAAAAAGTTAGATGTGGCGGGACTGGATATCAGCGGGGAACCTGACGCTATCGAAGTAAAACGCGTCAAAACGGCACTGGACAAATACGGCATTAAGGCAACTTGTATAAACGGTAACTTTACAGAGGAGGCGCGGGCGTTCTGTCATAACGATCAACATATGCGCAAACTGGCTGTGGAATACGGCAAGAGATGCGTTAACATGGCGGAGGAGCTGGGTGCGCCGATTGTGTTGATGGTGCCGAGCCAGGTAAACGGGCGTGAATATTATAATTCCAAAGAGGCGGACTGGGAGCTTTCCGTGGAATCGCTGCGCTCCGTAGCGTTATACGCTAAGGAAAAAGGAATAATGATAGCGCTTGAGGCGGTGAATAAATACGAGGTTATGTTGGTGCGGACGCTAAAGGACGCTATAAAGATGGCGAAAGATATTGGGCTTCCTAACGTTGGTGTGACGGGCGATACGTTTCACATGAATATAGAGGAGGAAAAAGGCGTACACAACGCTATACGGAATGCCGAAGAATGGCTGATACATATTCACATTGCCGATAATACCAGAGAGGTTCCGGGCAGGGGATGCTTAAATTGGAGAGAAATTTTCATTGCTCTTGATGATATAGGCTATAATGGGGCGGTTTCTTTTGAGCCGCTTCCCGGGAAGCTTACAATCGAAGAGATTTTTGCCGGCGGGCTTGGGATGGAAGATCTGTCAGCACAGCTTAAATTTTCGATAAATTATTTGAAGTCTGTAATAAAATCAGTCTAAAAAGTAACAGCATACTTGCCCCCAGAATGCTTGCCCCTTGGGATAAAGCGGATTCGTTTTGTTTCACATAACATTTTTAATTAAATAATTCTTTGAACATACAAAAACCGCTTTATGTCTTTATAACGATATAGCGTGCAAGTTAAGGCCATTCGCCAACCTAGATTATAGACAGCCAATCAGTCTAAAACTACAGTTACGGCGCATGAAAGCTTATCTGTCTTAAACGGAATAAGACAGCCTTTTATAGGGTCGCCGTCAACCGTAATACGGATGTGTTTGCCGCCGTTGTTTATAACGGTAATAGTATACATTGTTCCGCGATACATTCGCTTAACAGTATATTTCTTCAGGCTTGCCGGCAGACAGGGCTTTATCATCAATCCATCATAGTCCGGCCTGATGCCCAGTATGCCTTGGCTTATTGCTGCGAAAGCCCAAGCCGCTGTTCCCGTCAGCCAACTGTTTTTAGCCTCGCCATAGTTTTTTGCGCTGCGTCCGGCTATGGTTTGGCTGTACACATAAGGCTCGGTACGATGAATATCACTTTTATCTTCAATATAAGCGGGGCAGTTGCGGATATAGGTGTCGTAAGCCATATCGCCGTTGTTCAATGCCGAATAAGCTAAAGTTATCCAAGGGTTGTTATGACAGAACACCGACCCATTTTCTTTATAACCCGGAGGATAGCTCGATATTTCGCCAAGTTCTTTATAATATTGCGTGTAGCAAGGATACAGCAGTTCCATTCCGTAATCGTTTGCAAGATATTTACTGGCTGAAGCAAGCGCCCGCTCTCCTAAGCCTTCATTTTCGCCAATGCCGGCCATAACACAAAAGCCTTGAGGTTCAATAAATATTTTGCCTTCGGCGCATTCGTTGCTGCCGACTTTATTTCCGAACGCATCGTATGCGCGGATGAACCATTCGCCGTCCCATCCGTGTTTTAAAACGGCTTGCGACATAGATTCTATTTCAGCTTCTATAAGGCCTGCCTCACGCGCATTGCCGCACATCCTGCATAGCTTTGCGTACTCGGAAGCAGTATAGACAAACAGCCCCGCGATGAACACGCTTTCGGCTTTACCGCTTTCATAGTTCGCGCAGGTTTGAAAGCTTTCCCCGGGTTCTTCGGAAAAACAGTTTAAGTTAAGGCAATCGTTCCAGTCCGCCCTGCCTATAAGCGGCAATCCGTGAGGCCCTTTATTTTTTAAAGTATAGTTTATACTGCGCCGCAGATGCTCCATCAAAGGAACTTCGCTGCCGGGTATGCTGTTGAATGTCGCGGGGGCGTTAAGTATGCTCATGTCGCCTGTTTCGCGTATATATGCGGCGGTGCATGCCACAAGCCACAGAGGATCATCGTTAAAGCCGCTTCCCGCGTCGGCGTTTCCGCGCTTTGTAAGGGGTTGGTACTGATGATATGTGCTTCCGTCCTTAAATTGAATGGCTGCAATATCAAGTATTCGCTCGCGCGCGCGCTCCGGGATAAGATGGACAAATCCCAAAAGGTCCTGACAGCTGTCGCGAAAGCCCATGCCTCTGCCTGTGCCGCTTTCAAAATAGCTTGCGCTTCGGCTTATATTGAATGTGACCATACATTGATACTGGTTCCATATATTAACCATACGATCAAGCTTGTCCTCGCCGCTATTTAAGTTAAATTTGCTGAGCAGCCCATCCCAATGTTGTGACAGAGAAGCTAAAGCATACTGAACCTGCTCATAAGTATTGAAAGCGTCTATCATTTCCAATGCTTTTGTTTTGTTTATTACTCCCGGGGATTCGAATTTCTGATTTTGCTGATTTTCGACATATCCCAGCATAAATATAAAACAGCGTTCTTCTCCCGGCGCCAGTGAGACGTCGATACGGTGACTGGCCATGGGCGCCCAGCCGGACGCTATGCTGTTGCGGCTTAATCCGCGTTCTACAGTCTCGGGCATCTCCCAGGAACGGAATTTACCCAGAAAACTTTCCCTGTCCGTGTCAAATCCGTCTACAGTACTGTTAACGCTAAAGAATGCGTAATGATTGCGGCGTTCACGGTATTCGGTTTTGTGGTATATCGCGCTGCCGGACACCTCCACCTCGCCGATGTTGTAATTGCGCTGGAAGTTTGTTGAGTCGTCAACAGTATTCCAAAGGCACCATTCCGCGGCGCTGTACAATTGAAAATCCTTTTGCCGGCTGCCGGTATTTTTTATAACAAGACAATTGATTTCACAGGGATAATTTAATGGCACAAAGCATGTTAATTCCACGGAAAGTTCATTTTTTTGTGATTCAAAAACGGTATAGCCCAGCCCGTGCCGGCATATATAACGATCAAGGTCTGTTTTTACAGGCATAAAACCGGGGTTCCAGACAATATCGCCTTCTTTAATATAGTAATACTTGCCGCCAAAATCTAAAGGTACATTATTATAACGAAACCGCGTTATGCGCCGCAGCTTAGCATCGCGGTAAAACGAATAGCCGCCGCACGTGTTAGAAATAATGGTAAAAAAATCATCGTTTCCTAAGTAATTTATCCAAGGCAGCGGGGTAGCCGGAGTATTTATAACATATTCTTTCGTAACATCATCGAAGCAACCAAATCTCATAAACGCTACACCTCAAAATTCAAGATATACTAGTAGTTAATTAAACGAAAACGAATAAGTTTAATACTGTAATAATACTTATATACTATAAAAAAGTCAAAGGTTTTTTGATGTATTTATTGAAATACAATAAAACAATATATGGGGTGAGACTATAAATATATAAAAAGGGCTTGACTAATTAAAAACATGTGTAATATAATAAGCTGTCTAAATCGATTAAGGTCAAAAACGCGCTTATATTACAAATTTAGCTTAAAACTTATTAAAACGATTAAACGGTGGTAGATTCTGTGGTAACCATGAAAGACATTGCTAAAAAATGTGGTGTGTCGTCCGCTACGGTAAGCAAAGCGCTTAACGGGCATTCGGATATTGGTCAGGAGACTACAGAACTCGTGCGTACTGTTGCCCGCGAGATGGGATATCTTCCAAATGCCGCGGCACGCGCGCTTAAAACTAACCGCACGAACAACATTGGCGTACTATTTGTAGATAAAACCCGGTGCGGGCTGACCCACGAATACTTTTCATCCGTTTTGAACAGCGTTAAGGTTGAAGCCGAAAGACTGGGTTACGATATTACCTTTATCAGCAAAAACATCGGAAGCTTTACAATGGATTATTACGAGCACGCCAGATACCGTAATTGTGACGGCGTTGTGATAGCCTCCGTGGATTTTACTGATACGGACGTTATAAAATTGGTTGAGAGCGATATTCCGGTTGTTACCATAGACCATGTATTTAATAACCGTACAGCCATTATGTCCGATAATATAGGCAGCATGGAAGAGATAGTAAACTATGTTTACGTGCAAGGGCACAGAAAAGTTGCGTATATACACGGAGAGGACACATTAGTTACTAAAAAACGCTTGGGCAGCTTTTATAAAACCTGTATGGACCTTGGCATTGATGTTCCTAACGGCTACGTAAAAGCGGGATTATATCACGTTCCAAAATCAAGCGGTTTGGCTACTCGCGAGCTGCTAGGTTTAAAAAATAGGCCGACCTGCATATTGTATCCCGATGACTTTTCGTTCCTTGGGGGAATGAGCGAGCTTGAGCGGCAAGGGTTAAGGATTCCCGAAGATATCAGCGTGGTGGGGCATGACGGTATACTGCTCTCTCAGGCGCTGCGCCCGCGTCTTACAACTTTTCGCCAGGATGCGGAAAGCATAGGGCGCGAAGCGGCCGCTAAACTTATAGTTGAAATAGAGAACCCGAAGGTGTTTATACCGACACAGATAATGGTTCAGGGATCTTTGCTGATAGGTGATACTGTTAAACAAGTTTGAAGGCTTTTAAAGCCTTCAATGAATAATAAATACATGCAATACGTTGCGTGTGTTAAAACAAGGAGGAAAAGATGAAGAAACTCATTTCACTGATGCTGGCGTTAGCTATGGTTGTTGCGTTAGTAGGCTGCACGACACCCGATGTGCCTGTGGACACATCAACACCGCCGGTTGGTGTGGATGAAACGCCCCCCCCCGAAATTGTTGAGGACACAGGAAAAGTGTTCAACATCTATTGTTGGAATACTGAATTCCAAGAGCGCTTCAATGAATTCGCAACAGACCTTATTCCCGATGATGTTGAGGTTAACTGGATAATAACCCCCAGCGATGGCGGTGCATATCAGCTTAAGCTCGATGAGGTACTGCCCGCGAACGAAGGTGCGGAAGCGAAAGATAAGGTCGACCTGTTCCTGATTGAGGCGGATTACGCGCTTAAGTATGTCAACAGCCCGTATGCGCTTGACGTTTATAGCCAGGTTGGGCTTACCGCGGCGGATACAGCGGATATGTACCAGTATACAAAGGATATCTGCACAGATTCGGACGGCGTACTTAAAGGCGTTTCCTGGCAGGCTTGCCCGGGCGGCTTAATTTATCGTCGTTCTATTGCTAAGGAAGTTATAGGCTCTGACGATCCGGAAACGGTCCAGGCTGCGCTTGACAACTGGGATAAGTTTGACGCCGTTGCGGCAGATGCAAAGGCGAAAGGCTATTATATGACGTCCGGTTTCGTTGCAAACTATCGCGTATTCTCCAACAACGTATCGGCTCCTTGGGTAAACGATCAGAACCAGATAGTGTTTGATCCTGCCATTGTTCAGTGGATCGAAATGTCTAAAGACCACATGGATAAGGGTTACACTTTGCCTTACGGCATCTGGGATACTGAGAGCTTTAACGAGGCTAAAGTGGACGGAAAAGCAATGTGTTACTTTGGGCCCGGCTGGTTCTTCGATTTCTGCCTGATGCCCGCAACGCTTGCTGACGCCGATGCGGCGGCAGAACCCGGAAACGGCAGCTATGGCGATTGGGGCCTTGTAAAAGGACCGCAGGGCTTCTTCTGGGGCGGCACATGGATTTGCGCGGCCGCAGGTTCCGACAATTTAAACCTTACCCGTGAGATTATGAAGAGGATGTGCTGTGATAAGGATACGCTTTTAGCTATCACAAATCAGTTAGGCGACTTCACGAATAATGTTACGGCAATGGAAGAGGTTGCGGAAAGTGACTATGGGCATCCGTTCCTTGGCGGACAGAATCATATTGCAGTTTTGCTCGCAAGCGCGCAGAGCATCGATATGAGCAACAGTTCTCCTTACGATCAGATGCTTAACGAACCGCTGCCCGCAGCGTTCAAGGATTACTTCCTTGGAACCGTTACATTAGAAAAGGCATATGACAACTTCTACATGGCTGCAATTGAGACATATCCTAGCCTTACCAGACCTTAAACGATATCTGTTGATAGCGGCGGGGCGGTTAATACCGCTCCGCCGCAAAATTCTTTAAAGCGATTGCATTTGCATAGGAAAGGGGATTGTGTTATGCAGCAAATAGCAAAAAACAAAAGGTCCATCAGCTACGCGAAATGGGGCTATCTGTTTATCTCACCGTTTTTTATCGCATTTATTGTTTTTCAGCTAATTCCGTTGATTTCAACATTTTATAACAGCCTATATGAATATTACTTTGAAAATTTAAGATATGTGGGACCTAACTTCGTAGGATTCAAAAACTATATGGACATAATAGCCAACGGCGAGCTGTTTAAGTATGCTGAAAACACAATGATAATCTGGATAATAGGCTATATTCCCCAAATATTAGTCGCTATGCTGCTTGCAGTATGGTTTACAAGCTATCGCTTAAAACTTAAGTTCCAAACATTTTTTAAAACTGTGGCATACATGCCGAATTTAATAATGGCTTCGGCTTTCGCTATGTTGTTTTTTATGCTGTTTGGAAACGGCGGCCCCGTCAATATGATGCTGCAGGAATTAGGTATCACTGACGAGGCAATACTGTTCTTTGACACTACGGTAACAACACGCGGTATAATCGCGTTTATGAATTTCATTATGTGGTTCGGGAATACGATGATATTGCTTATGGCAGGCATTATGGGCATAGATCAAGGTCTTTTCGAATCGGCGCAAATAGACGGCGCGAATTCGTTTCAGGTATTTTTTAGAGTTACGCTGCCGTTACTTATGCCCATAATAGCTTATACGGTAATTGTTTCTATGATAGGCGGAATTCAGATGTTTGACGTACCTCAGGTTTTAACTAACCGTCTTGGCACGCCGGACAGAACAAGTATGACGCTTATAATGTGGCTTAATCGCCATCTTACCCAAAGCATTAACTATGGCGTTGCAGGCGCGGTATCAGTAATTGTATTCTTAACAACCACTGTGCTTAGCGTGTTTGTATACAGGTCATTAATGAAGAACTACAACTCACAAAAGCCTGCGGTCAAACGTATAAAGAAACAGGAGGTAAAGGGATGAACAAAAGCGCGGCGAAACACAGAACAGATTTGTTTTTGTTCTTTAGCAGGGTATGCTGCTATATTGTATTGATTTTGGTTACATTATTGTGCCTGTTTTCTTTTTATTTTTTAATAGTGAACGCATCAAGGCCGCATGCAGAAATTATGTCGGAGTTTTCTTTGGTACCGGGAAATTACTTTTTCAAGAACTTGTCAAACCTTTTGACAGACAAAAACATACCGCTTCTGCAAGGGTTGCTTAACAGCTTGATAATATCCGCCTGTTCGGCTGCATTGACGACTTATTTTTCAGCTATGACGGCGTTCGGTATTTACGCATATAATTTTAGGTTTAAGAAAATTGCATTCGCTTTTATTATGATGATAATGATGATCCCGACACAAGTATCGGCGTTAGGCTTTATCAGGCTTGTTTCAGATATGGGACTGATGGATACATTCTATCCGTTAATATTGCCATCAATCGCGTCTCCAATAGTATTTTATTACATGAAATCATATATGGAAAGCATACTTCCGCTTGAAATAGTTGAAGCGGCGCGTGTTGATGGTTCCAATGAGTTTAGAACGTTTAACAGAATAGTGCTGCCGATAATAAAGCCCGCAATAGCGGTTCAAGCGATTTTCTCATTTGTTGCGTCATGGAACAATTTCTTTACTCCTGCGCTGATACTTAGCAAGCAAAAAACCGTACCTATATTGATTGCCACTCTTAGGAGCGCGGACTATATGAAGTTCGATTTGGGCAAGGTGTATGTAATGATATTTGTTGCGATAATTCCATTGTTGATTGTGTACATACTGCTGTCAAAATACATCTTAAGGGGACTGACGCTGGGAAGCATAAAAGGTTAGCATTGGTTACTGATGATCGCGTTAATTATGACAAAGGTCGTCTAAAAATAATAAATATAAATAATTTTATACCATACACTTATAGGATACCGTACCGTGGTATCCTAATTTATTTAAAGCAACTGATTGGCGCAGTAATGAATGGATGTCAAGGAGGGAATTATGGACAAACTAACATTTCCGGAAAACTTTATGTGGGGTGCGGCGGCATCCTCCTATCAGACCGAAGGGCATAATACCAATTGTGACTGGTATGTTGAGGAGATTAACGACAAGAAGCTTTTGCTTGAAAACAGACGGCTTACCGATATATGCGGGCAAGCATGTGATCACTGGAATAGATATAAAGAAGATTATGATATTGCTGAGAAAATAGGAATAAATATTTATAGAACGTCCGCAGAATGGTCGCGTGTATTCCCCGATGAAAACCAAGAGGATCCGGCGGCAATTGCGCATTACCGTCAGATGTTTACAGACTTAAAAAAGCGTGGGATAAAGCTTATGCTTTGCCTCCATCACTTTACTTTGCCTCTTTGGATATCGCGTAAAGGCGGGTTTGAGAATAAAAGCTACATAATTGAGAACTTCCGTGTTTATGCCAAACGTGTGGTTGAAGCCCTAGGCGATCTTGTTGATTACTGGCTGCCGGTTAATGAGCCTAACATTGTCGCAATGATGTGTTATCTTGTAGGAAAGTTTCCTCCGTACAAAATTGACAAACAGAAATTTAGAAAAGTGCTCCAAACCGTACTTGAGATTCAGCTTATTGCGTACGACATAATCAAAAACAGTTTTCCAAACGCTCCCGTTGGCGCGGCGCTGGCATTTCAGCATTATCAGCCTTATCGCCCGGGCAGCCGAAAAGATATTTACTATGCAAATCTTGAATTTAATAAGATGAACCGTTGGTTTTTAGAAGGGCTAGAGAGCGGCCGTCTTCAGACGCGTAAGCGCCGCAATAAAAATAAAATTCACAAAGGTATAGATTTTATAGGAGTAAACTATTATACAAGCAGTTACTTAAAATCCGGCAAGCCCGCCCCGTTTAAGGATGGGGAGGTTTTTACAGATATGGGATGGCTGGTGTATCCGCAGGGGCTTTATGATGTACTCGAATATGCGCATAATAATTTTAATGTGCCTGTTATAATAACTGAGAACGGCGCCGCCACAATTGACGAGGACTTTCGAATTTGGTTTATAAGCGAACATTTAAAAGCGGTGCACAAAGCGGTGGAAAAAGGCTTCGACATACAGGGGTTTATGTACTGGTCGCTTACCGATAACTACGAATGGGAACGCGGCTATACAAAAAAATTCGGGCTTGCCAAGGTAGATTTTGATACTCAAGAACGTATTCTAAAACGTGGCGGCGAATGGTATGCCGGCGTAATTAAGCAAAACGGGTTTATACCAAAAAGCTGACGCATTATTTTTTCGGTTTCTCTAAAGGTTAAATGTGATAATGAATTAGTCTGGCGTTTTCAAAATGCGCAAAAATCAGCGGCTTGACAAAACGCCTTTTTTTATGGATGGGCTAATACCAAAATCGAGCTTCCCGGGTTTTTAGGTTATGTCAATACTAAAGGCGTAACTATGATTCCCTTTATCCGCATTCCGGTTATTATAGCGCTGTTGTGTGTTGTCGTAACATTTATTTTGTTACGATACACGAAGTTCGGGCGCGCACTGTACGCTGTCGGCGGGAATGAGGTTTCCGCGAGAATGATGGGGCTTAATGTTAAAAAAGTAAAACTTAAAGCCTACATACTATCGTCGGTTATTTGTTCTATAGGCGGCATATGTTATTGTATGAATACAATGTCCGGTTCTGTTCAGCAGGCAAGAGGTCTTGAAATGCAGGCAATAGCGGCAGCGGTAATCGGAGGCATAATTCTAACGGGCGGCGTTGGAAACGTGATTGGCTCATTTTTCGGCGTGCTTATAATAGGCACCATAACGACATTAATAAACACCAATGGCAAGCTGCCTTCCGGTTGGTCAAGTGTGGCGATTGCCGCGCTTTTATGTTTGTTTATTGTACTGCAGGCTGTATTTTCGGTGGTTAAGGAAAGAACGGCATCGAAACGTAAAGTTACAAGCGTATTGTAATTTTACGAACAAATGTTATTTGAAAGGCGTTGTTTAGGCATCTTTAGGTAACGGTTTTTTATCCGGATGTCAAACAGCGCCTATGCATATTGTAAAGATGTCATACGTGTGCTAGAATTGTTTGGAAAGTATGTGCGATAAAATAATATCATGCAGAGGAAATATGGATATTCACAATATTAAAAATGCGATAAACAACGGTGAAACGTATCTCGGGATAGAATTTGGCTCAACACGCATAAAGGCGGTGCTTATAAACAGCGAGCACATGTCTATAGCGTCCGGCAGTCATACATGGGAGAATCGTTTTGAAAACGGTTTTTGGACATACTCCCTGGAGGATATCTGGAACGGTCTTAAAGACTGCTACGCGCGGCTCGCACAGCATGTGAATGAAAAGTACGGCGTGGTTCTTAAAACAGTCGGCGCAATGGGCGTATCGGCCATGATGCACGGGTATATGGCCTTCGACAATGGCGGCAACCTGCTCGCGCCTTTCCGTACTTGGCGAAACACCTGTACCGGAGAAGCGTCCGATCGTCTGACGGAATTGTTTGTGTTTAATATTCCGCAGCGCTGGAGCATAGCGCATATTTATCAAGCCGTATTAAACGGCGAACGGCATGTGCCAAAGATTTGTTATCTTACTACTCTCGCGGGATATATACACTGGCGGCTTACCGGTCAAAAAGTGCTGGGCGTTGGGGACGCGTCGGGGGTTTTCCCGATAAACGACGAAACCCGTCAATATGACGATAATATGTTAAAAGCGTTTGACGAACTGGTTGCGGATAAGGGCTTTGAGTGGAAGCTTGCCGACATTTTGCCGCAAATACTGCCCGCCGGCGGCAGCGCAGGTGTTTTAACTGATGAAGGCGCAAAGCTTCTCGATCCGTCCGGTACACTTAAGCCGGGCATACCTATGTGTCCGCCCGAAGGGGACGCGGGTACGGGCATGGTGGCGACGAACAGCGTGCGAAAGCGCACCGGAAACGTAAGCGCGGGCACAAGCGTATTTATGATGGCAGTGCTCGAAAAGCCGCTGTCCCGGGTATATCCGGAGATTGATATTGTTGCCACGCCGTCGGGCGACCCTGTGGCGATGGTACATTGCAACAATTTTCTAGGTGATATAGACGCGTGGGTAAAGCTTATCGCGGAAGCGGCCGAAGCGTTAGGCGCAAAATTTGATACTGACAAGCTCTATAACAATCTTTATAACGTTGCGCTTGAAGGCGACGCTGACGGCGGCGGACTGCTTAGCTTTAATTATATCTCCGGAGAACATGTAACCGGATTCGAGCAGGGGCGGCCTTTGTTTATGCGCGTGCCTGACGCGAAATTTAATCTGGCAAATTTTATGCGGACGCATCTGTATTCGGCTTGTGCATCACTTAAGATTGGCGTTGATATATTGTTCAAAGAAAATGTGAAGCTCGATTCAATCACGGGGCACGGGGGCTTTTTCAAAGTACCCGTGGTCGGCCAAAGATTAATGGCAGCGTTGACACAGGCGCCGGTAAGCGTTATGCCTACCGCGAGTGAGGGCGGTCCGTGGGGCATGGCTATTCTGGCGGCATATATGAAAAACAAAGGGAATGAAACGTTAGCCGATTATCTCTCCCGTGTATTTGCAAGCGCGGAATGCCGTACGGAGAAGCCTGATCCTTCGGATATAGCCGGATTTAAAATATTTATTGAACGGTATAAAGCGGGCTTTGCGGTTGAACGGGCGGCGGCAAAGGCGTTGAATTTTAAAAAGCAAGAAAGGGACGGTAAACGCATATGAAATTTTGGTTTATTGTTGGAAGCCAGCATCTTTACGGGCCGGAGGTTTTAAAAGAGGTTGCAGAGCACGCTGAAATAATGGCAGACGGGTTTAATGCGGACGATTGCATACCGTTTGAGGTAATATCAAAGGGTGTCGTAACAACGCCGGAAGAGATAAAAAAAGTGCTTATCGAGGCTAACGGCGATTCTCAGTGTGTTGGCGTAATTACGTGGATGCACACGTTCTCGCCAAGCAAAATGTGGATAGGCGGATTGTCATTGCTTAACAAGCCGTACCTTCACATAAACACGCAGTTTAACAAAAGCATTCCATTTGATACGATAGACATGAACTTTATGAATACGAACCAGTCCGCGCACGGCGACAGGGAGCACGGGTTTATCACAGCCAGGCTGCGTATGAAAAGGAAGGTTATCTGCGGATATTGGGAGGATAAAACGTTCAGAAGCCGGATGGGCGGATGGATGAGAAGCGCTGCTGGCGCAATGGCAAGCAGGAATCTTAAGGTATTAAGACTCGGCGATAACATGAGATACGTTGCCGTAACCGAAGGCGACAAAGTGCAGGCCGAGAAAGACTTGGGTTGGAGCGTAAATACATACGGCGTCGGCGGTTTCGCCGAGATGGCCGCCAATGTTACCGATAATGAAATAAACCGGAAGATAAATGAATACAAGAATAATTATGTTTTAAATACGGATGATTTGGATTCCGTAGAATATCAGGCAAGGCTTGAGATAGCTTTGGAAAAAATGCTCGTGGAAGGCGGATTTGGCGCATTTACGGATACGTTCGAAGACCTTTACAAGCTTAAACAGCTTCCCGGGCTTGCGACGCAAAACCTTATGAGCAAAGGATATGGTTTTGGAGCGGAAGGCGACTGGAAGACGGCCGCGCTCGGCGCGGTAATGAAAGAAATGTCGCAAGGCTTAAGCAAGGGTTTATCTTTTATTGAGGATTATACATATCATTTTGAAGAGGGCAACGAGGCAGTGCTTGGTGCTCACATGCTTGAAATATCGCCGGCGATTGCTTCGGGAAAGGCTAAAATTGAGGTGCATCCTTTAGGCATAGGCGGAAAAGACGCTCCGGCAAGGCTTGTTTTCGAAGGTAAAGAAGGCGACGCAATACTCGTGACTATAATTGATATGGGCGGAAGGTTCAGGATGATAACGCACGATATAAAGGCTATAACTCCCATAAAAAATATGCCTAACCTTCCTGTGGCAAGCGTTATGTGGAAGCTTAAGCCGGATATGATAACAGGCAACGAGGCGTGGATACTCTGCGGCGGCACTCATCACAGCGTAATATCGTTCGACCTTAACGCCGGGCATATGAGAGATTTCGCTGAGATTATGGGTATGGAGTTCGTTCATATAGGCGCTCATACCAATATACCGGAATTGAGAGAAAAGCTTGCGATGGGCGATATACTCTGGGGAAGGTAGTCAAATGCTGAAAGAATTAAAAAAGGAAGTGCTTGCGGCTAATCTTGATTTGGTGAAACTCGGTCTTGTTTTGTTTACATGGGGTAACGTAAGCGCCCGCGATGAAAAGACCGGTTTTGTGGTTATAAAGCCCAGCGGAGTGCCATACGAGACGATGACGGCGGACGATATGGTTGTTTTGGATATGGACGGAACGATTGTCGAGGGAGACCTTAACCCTTCGTCGGATACCCCTACGCATATTGAAATTTATAAGGCGTTTAAAGAAATCAGGGCGGTGGTTCATACGCACTCAAAATGGGCTACAAGCTGGGCGCAGGCGTGCCGCGCCATTCCGGCGCTGGGCACCACACACGCGGATAACTTTTTCGGAGAAATTCCCTGTACCAGAAGGATGACCAAAGAAGAGATAAAAAATGATTATGAGAAGAACACAGGACTGGTTATAATTGAGACGTTTAACGATAAAGGGATAAACCCCCTTGATATAGGCGCGGTTGTAGTAGCCAATCACGGACCGTTCAGTTGGGGCGTCTCAGCCGCAAAAGCTGTGGAAAATGCGGCGGTGATGGAATACGCCGCGGAGATGGCGTTTATTTCTGTGCAGATTAATACTAAAGCTTCCATGCAAAACGAGCTGCTCAATAAGCATTTTTTAAGAAAGCATGGCAGTGACGCTTATTACGGTCAAAAAGAATAGATCAACCAGTTAAAACTTATGTGGTAAGGCGGGCTGCGGTCCGCCTTATTTTATGAATCAATAATACAATACGCAGCCGATAAAAAACTGATAGCGTACCGCATTAACCCTATATAAAAACCCTATAAAAAGGTAAATACAAGTCGTATGTGTCAAGTAAACGTTGGCAAGGACTTTAACATACTAAATCCGTAAAGCATTGGGTATCAAATGCAGACAATCCGCAAGCCTTTACAGCCCACTACTAAAATG
>CAZPHS010000021.1:0-33611 GCA_964586785.1 uncultured Christensenellaceae bacterium | reverse complement strand
TCCTGCGGTTCGCCGTTTGCCTGAGAAAAGTTTTCACGGAGAACGCAGAAGAACCCGTGGCTCTAAGTTATTGACATCGGGGCGGTCTTGTGATAAAATTCCGTCTTGTCGGCTGCTCGATATGTCGGCCGTCAATCGGGCGCCTGTAGCTCAGCGGGATAGAGCAACGGCCTTCTAAGCCGTGTGCCCGGGGTTCGAGTCCCTGCAGGCGCGCCAGCGTGGTGGGTATAGCTCAGTAGGTTAGAGCGCCAGGTTGTGGCCCTGGAGGCCGTGGGTTCGAGACCCACTACTCACCCCATTGTTGTTGGGGTGTAGCCAAGCGGCAAGGCACGGGACTTTGACTCCCGCATTCGTAGGTTCAAATCCTGCCACCCCAGCCAAATATATGACCCATTAGCTCAGTCGGCAGAGCACTTGACTTTTAATCAAGGTGTCCGGAGTTCGAATCTCCGATGGGTCACCACCAAAATCCCGATGAATACTAGTATATCGGGTTTTTTTATTTCACTATTTGACGGCTTTTTTCTATAGCTGACTGATATATTTTTTTGGCCGGTTGACCAAATTATATTACATCGGCGGCAGTATTTTCAAAGCATTTGGCATTGATTTACGTGTATTGCCGTATAAAAAAGAGCCCCCGCGCGCGGCTTAGGGCTCTTTACAATTGCCATGCTATAACTTATCAGCGTACATCTTGAGGGTACCGTCGGCAAGCGCCGTTTCCACCCACTCCTTAGACATCTGCGTCCAATTTTCCGCCTGCCGCTGCTGCAGCATCGTGTTATGCAGCTCTTCGCGAATGTCCTCGAATGGAACCTCGCCTTCAAGCAGGCTTTCGCAGTATATTATGTAAGCGCCAAGATATGTGCCGAAAGGCTGCGAATACTGGCCTTCTCTTGTAAGGGCAAGCGCAGTCTCCTTATAGTCCGGTATGTCAACGGTAGAGTACGGGCCTATAACCATGCTGTCTTCCGACGCGCCCAGATAGATTATGTCTATATTGTCATTCATAACGCTATCGAAGCTCTCGCCCGAATCAAGCCTTTCCATAATAGCGTCAAGCTTTGGCCTTACGGCGTCCATACCGCGTGATACGGCTTGCCGATAAAGCGCGGTATCGTCAGAAACGTAAGCCTCGTACGCGTCGCTAATTATATCATCGTCTTCAAACCTTATTAATATGTGCTTTACAAATTTATATCCTTCGGGGTAAAAGAGCGTTTTTGTTCCGAACTGTAATTGCAGCTCTATCATCTCGGCGTTATTTTCGATGTTGCCTTTTTGAAGCTCAAGGTTGCTTTCATAATCGGAACGCACGTCTTCGTCTGATACGGTAATTTGCGCGGAATAATAATCCTTCAATTTATTGAAAATATGCTCGCGTTCAATCTCATGACGGAAAGAAGCAGCTGTATATCCATAAGACGAAAGGTACTGTTCGAATTGCCGCGCAAACTCCTCATCATAATCAAGGCTTGGGTTTGCGTCAACGGCCGCTTTAACGGAGCTTTCCACCATAATCTTCGCTACGGAATCTATTTGATCATCAATTTTCGCTGCGGTGGCTTCGTCAAGCTTATCAAGACCAAGCTGTGCCGCCTTGTCAATAGCGATTTCATAAACAGCCATTTCATGTATTGCGTCGTCACGGAAAACAGACCAGTAATCAGTATCCTTTATATCCGGCAGTGTGGCGCCTTGTTCGGAAAGAATAGACTCTATACGGCTTATGACGGCTTTTTTTTCTATAGCAGTGTCTTTGTACTTTATTATCACCTGAGCGTTATCGAGTTCTTCATCGACTTCAAACAAACAGCCGCCTGAAAACACGAACAATAAACAGATGATAAGCGCGATTATTCGTTTTACATTCATATTGCCTCTCCTAGCGTCCGGCTTTTTATTTATCCGGCAAACACAAAAATTTTAACACTGATGAGCAAAAACGTCAACGCCGATAAAAATCAATAAAAAAAGAGAGACAAAAGAATGGCTTTATGATAAAATGTTATCGTTTAACGGAAAATATAATGGCGATTGCGGTTTATAAGCACTCAAAGCCGCAAACGCAAAGACGCTTTTTTAAGGGAAGGAACGTATGGATTGTATTACTGGGCGGCTGTATGAAAAAATGCTGCTGATACGCGGTTTCGAAGAAAAAATAGCCGAGTTGTTTTCAAAAGGATATATTCACGGCACGACGCATCTTTATGTGGGGCAGGAAGCAATAGCCGCGGGAGTTTGCGCCGCGCTAAAAAAAGAAGATATTATTTTCAGTACTCACCGCGGACACGGGCATTGTATAGCCAAAGGCATTGATATAAACAAAATGATGGCGGAATTTTTCGGCAGAGAGAGTGGCTGCAGCGGCGGCAAGGGCGGCTCCATGCACATCGCGGATTTTGACAACGGCAATTACGGCTCTAACGGAGTTGTCGGAGGCGGAATACCCTTAGCGGTTGGGGCGGCTTTGTCCGTTAAGATGAGGCGGCAGGATAAAATAGTTGTCTGTTTTTTCGGCGACGGCGCAACAAACCAGGGGGCATTCCATGAATCGTTAAACTTAGCGTCAATATGGCGGCTTCCCGTACTTTTTGTGTGCGAGGCAAATGAATACGGGCTGTCCATGAAAACGCGGCGCGCTATGAATGTGAAAAGCTTGGACGTGCGCGCGCAAAGCTACGGTATGCCCGGGAAAACGATTGACGGCAACGACGCTTGCCTTGTTTACAGCGAAACCGAAAAGGCGAAAAAATATGTGCGCAGCGGCGGGCCTATGCTTTTGGTATGCGAGACTTACCGCATATCCGGTCATTCAAAAAGCGACAACGAGGCTTACCGTGATGCCGAAGAAATTAATCGATGGCGGAAGAAAGACCCTATAGTCAGAATGGAAGAGCAGATGATAAGCGCTATGCTGGCGACCAAAGACGAGATGGAAGCGGTTAAAGCGGGCGTCGCGGAAAAGATAGACAAAGCGGTGGAGTTTTCGTTAAATTGCCCGTATCCCAAAAAAGAATCATTGTTTTGCGGAGTTTACGCCTAAAAGGGGGACAGCATGAGAGAAATTACATACGCGCAGGCCATACGTGAAGCAATGTCGCAGGAGATGCGGCGCGATAAAAGCGTTTTTCTTATGGGAGAGGACGTCGGCGTTTACGGCGGCGCGTTTGGCGTTTCCGACGGTATGATAGAAGAATTCGGCGAGTCGCGGATAAAGGATACGCCTATATCCGAGGCGGTTATTGCGGGCGCCGCGGCGGGCGCCGCGATGACGGGAATGCGCCCCATAGCCGAGATAATGTTCAGCGACTTTTTGACAATAACCATGGATCAACTGGTTAACCAGGCGGCAAAAGCGCGGTATATGTTCGGGGGAAAAGCGAAGGTGCCTATGGTGGTGCGCACCGCCGCCGGGTCCGGCACGGGAGCCGCGGCGCAGCACAGCCAAAGTCCGGAGGCGTGGTTTGCGAATGTGCCGGGAATAAAAATAGTAATTCCATCAACGCCCGCGGACGCAAAGGGCTTGCTGACCGCCGCCATACGCGACGACAACCCGGTGCTTTTTCTCGAGCAGAAACTGCTTTACAGGGTTTTGGGGCAAGTGCCGGAAGGCGAATACGCGGTGCCCCTCGGCAAGGCAAAGGTTTGCCGGGAAGGCGGCGACGCGACTATAATCTCTTATGGGCGTATGCTGCCCGTATGCCTTGAGGCGGCAAATCAGGCAAAAACCGAATACGGCATAAGCTCCGAGGTAATAGATTTGCGTACATTGGTGCCGCTTGACAGGCGGACGGTTATAGACTCCGCCAAAAAGACGGGGCGCGTTATTATCGTTCATGAGGCCTGTGAAACAGGCGGCTTCGGCGGGGAGATTGCCGCCACAATCTGCGGCAGCGATGCATTCTACAGCTTAAAAGCGCCCGTGATGCGCTATTGCGGCGCCAACGTGCCCGTGCCTTTTTGCGAAACGCTTGAAAAAGCCGCCGTGCCGGATAAAGACGGCGTTGTTGAAAGATTAAATAAGCTTGTAAACGAATAAAAAAACTGCAATAAAACTTTCCGCGTAAATTACCGCGCCGTTGTTTGCAGGGTTAAATGTAATACTTATCCGCTTTTTTAGTCGGGGGGCAGCATACCTTTTGTTATTTTTGATATATGTCTTAACGTATCCGTTGCGCTCATCGAAAGCTCGCCTTGTTCTTCCGCCGCCGATTCGCCGGCTTTGCCGCATATATAAGCGCCGTGCATAGCGGCGTTAAAACCGTCCATACCGCCTTCGCACCCGCCGCACATCAGCCCGCCTATAACCCCCGTTAAAATATCGCCGCTGCCGCCGCGCGCCATGCCTGCCGTTCCCGACGTTACGAACGCGGTTTTTGTGCCGTTTGTAACTATGGTAGAGGGGCCTTTTAACAGCAGAGTTACGCCGAAAGACTTGGCGAACTCCCGCGCGGTTTTAAGAGAGTTTTGCCGCAATTCCTCTGCGCTTGCGCCGCAAAGGCGTGAAAACTCGGCAATATGCGGCGTTAAAACAATATCGCCGACAGCGCCGCGTAAAACCGAAGTATCCCGCGCTATTATGTTCAGCGCGTCCGCGTCGAACACCTTGCGGATATCGTAGTTTTGCAGCATATGACGCACCGCGGCTGTTGTGCCGCCGCCTACTGAAAGCCCGGGGCCCGCCGCTAAAGCTGTTTTGTTCTCCAACAGACGTTTTAGTCCGGGCAAGCAGTTTTCCGAAAGGCTGCCCGAAAAATCCTCGAGAGCGAATGTCATGCTCTGCGGCAGGCAGGATGAAAATACTGACTGAAGGCTTGCGGGAATACCGGCGGTCGTAAGACCCGCCCCCGCGCGCATAGCCGCGACCGCGCATAATATGCCCGCGCCGGACATACCCTGGCTGCCGACGACGCAGGCAAGCCTGCCGAAGCTGCCCTTGTGGGTGTCGGCGCCGCGCCTTGGCAATGTAACATCATCGGTTAGCGCAAACATCTCTCCAAGCTGAAAGCCGTCGGCGACTCCTATTTCTTTAACGGTTAATTTACCTGTGTGCGCCCGCCCGGGGTACAAAAAGTGCCCGGGTTTAGGGTACTGAAAGGTTACCGTCTCATTTGCCTTCACGGCGACGCCGCGCGCCGCGCCTGTGTCCGCGTCTATGCCCGAGGCTATATCACATGCTATTATGTACGCGCCGCTTGAGTTGAGCAGAGATATTATACAGGCCAAAAGACCGGTAACATCACGCGATAAGCCGGAGCCTAAAAGCGCGTCTATCACAACAGCGTCGGCAATATTCTCAAGATGCTTTTCTGCCGTCTCTTTATCGGTTAATTCCGTAATACTGCCGTTAAAGGATTTGGCGTTTACAGCCGCGTCGCCTTCAAGCGCCCGCAAGCTGCCCGCAAGCAGCACGCGGACTCGGCAGCCCTTGGACGAAAGCTGCCGCGCGGCGGCAAAACCGTCGCCGCCGTTGCTGCCTGCGCCGCAAACAACAACCACTTTTTTATCGGCGCCAAGGCGGCTGATTGCGGCGCGGGTTAAACCGAACGCCGCGTTCTCCATAAGCAGCAGAGAAGGTATGTTAAGATTTTTTGACATATGAAAATCAAGTTCGCGCATTTGCTCATTAAAAAGCACCGGAATCATTTTCAGTCTCCTTCCGCGACGGCGAACGCGATGGCCAAGCCGCCGTCGTGAGAAATAGAAATATGTATACGTTTTATATCAAGCGATTTGGCGTAGTCTAAGGCGGCGCCGCAAAGAGCGGCAACCGGTTTGCCGCTTTGCTCTTTTAGTATCTCTATGTTTGTAAGAGGAATATCGCACAGCCCAAGCCCCAAAGCCTTTAACACGGCCTCTTTGCACGCGAAACGCCCCGCTATGGTTTCTATGCGAAAACGGCATTCCTCAAACAGCGACATTTCGCCCGCGGAAAAAACGCGTGTAAAAAAACGGTTGTTTTGCGACAGCTTTTTTATGCGTTCTATTTCCACTATGTCTATTCCCGTTCCGATTATCATATCCGCTCCTTTACAGCGTTGACTATGGCGCGCGCGGACACCTCCGCTCCGGCGGCGAGTATTGCGTTCAAATCGCCGTATACAGCGCCAGTGCCGAAAGCGAACACCGTGTCTCCGTCAAACATTGTGTGCGCCGGCCTTACCGTCATCGCGATGCCGTCCTGCCCCATGGACGCCAGTTTGTTCGCCTGCTCCTTTGAAAGAGCGGCGTTTGTGCCTATTATGCCTATTGTGGTGTTCTGCCCGAAAAACTGTTTTGCGCCGCCTTGCATAAGCTCGTCAAAAACCGTGCCGCCCTCCATGCCGCTTATTTTTTGCCCCGTGGCATGGTCGAAAACATCTCCGTATGCGTTTACCGCGAAACCCGCCGCTACTATTACGCCGCCGGGCAAAGCGATTGACGCGCGACCGAAGCCGCCATTTGACGCGCGGTTAAACCCGCCGGCTTTGCCTACCGTGGCGCCTGCGCCTGCGCCTGCGCGGCCTTGCGCCAAGCCCGCGCCGCAAGCCGCCTCGCAGGCTTTGCAGCCCCAATCGGCGTTCGGGCGCACTTTTGCGCCGCCCGCGGCCAAATCAAAAAGCACCGCGGCGGGAACTATGGGTACGCGGGCAAAGCCGGTGTCAAGGCCTATGCCTCTCCCTTCAAGCCAGCGCATAACCCCGTCCGCTGCCGCCAGCCCGAAAGCGCTTCCTCCGCATAAAAGCAGCGCGTGCGCGTTCTGCACCGCGTTGCACGGGCGAAGCAAATCTGTTTCGCGAGTGCCCGGAGCGCCGCCGCGAACGTCCACGCCCGTAACCGCGCCGTCGCCCAGCAATACGACGGTGCAGCCCGTTTTATTTTCGGTATCGGTATAATGCCCCGCAAGGATGCCGTCAATATCGGTTAAACATCCGTTATACATAATTCTTATCTCCCCGAAGTGATATTTCTCCCGCGACGAAACGCTTCTTTACGCCGCCGCTGCTTATTATTATAGCGCCCTGCTCATCGTAGCCTATAAACTCGCCCGTAATGTTTTCTGTTGCGGTGATAAGCGTAACCGTGCCTTTTACAGCGTTGCGTTTTCGAAAACCGGTCATAAAAGCCGAAACGCCCTCTTTCACAAAAGTGTCGTATAAGCTGAAAAAGCGGTCAATCACCGCCGCGGCAAGAAGTGTGTTGTTTGCCTCAAGCGCAACCGCGGTTTGCGGCAGGGCTTCATCAAGCATATTTTTGTTTGTGTTTATGCCTATACCGCATACGGCGTAATCCACTCCGTCCGGACTGAGCATGCTTTCGGTAAGTATGCCCGCGGCTTTTTTGCCGTTTATTATTATATCGTTAGGCCATTTAATATAAGCTTTCTCGTCTGAAGCGTTCTCTATAGCCTCGCATACAGCCAAGGCGGCCATAAGAGTGATGCCGGATACGCGCTCGGCGCTCAACTTGGGGCGTATAAGCATCGATATATATAACCCCTGCCCGGGCGCGGATATCCAGCTTCGTCCTTTGCGTCCCCTGCCCGCTGTTTGCTCGCCCGCTATGAATACCGCTTCTGTTATGGATAAATCCCGCGCCGCCGCTTTTGCCATATCATTTGTCGATGAGACGCTGTCTTTATAATACACGGGCATATCACGCTTTAAATGAGCCTTAACGTATTCCGGACGCGGAATCACCGGCGGCTTTTTAAGCCGGTAGCCCTTGCCGGTAACGCTTTCTATTACGGCGCCGTCCGCCTCGAACGTCTTAATATGCTTCCATAAAGCCGCGCGCGTTATGCCAAGAGCCGCGCCGAGACGTCCGCCGGATACAAAACCTTCCGTATTGCCAAGTGTATAGTATATATTATGTTTCATCGGTCATATTCCGCAAGAAGAGAGTTAATTATATCAAAGTCGAAACCCCGGCGCGCGAGAGCGTCGAACGCCTTGCGCTTTTTATCTTCACCGGAGTGTCTTGATAATAATAGATTAAGCTGTTTTTGCGCCGCTTCTTTTTCGTCATCCTCGGTATACAAAGCCATGGCTTCTTCTGTTATTTCGCGCGGCAGCCCAAGCTTTCCCAAACGGTATTGCACGGCGCGGCGTCCTAAACGGCCGGAGGATACGGCGCTTTGCACATATTCTTTCGCGTAAGCCGCATCGTTTATATAACCGTAAGTTTCAAGCTTGTCAAGCGCGGCCGATATAGCGTCGTCGCATATTCCGCGTTCGGCAAGCCTGTGTGAAAGCTCGCTTCGGGTGCGCATTTTGTGAGCGAGCAAAGACGCGGCCATATCAAATGCGTATTGCGCGTTATCCTGCAAAACAGCCCTGTTAAGCGTTTCTTCGTCAATCGCGCCGCCAGTGCCAATGCCGAACGATACAAGTGTCTGCGCGCCGAGCGAAGCTATGTATTCTCCGTGCGCGTATATATTATATCTGTCTTTTTTTCTTTTCTGCGGCTCTATTGCGCTTATTACCAGTTTTTCTTCCATATTTTCAATTATAAATGAATTTCCGCAAAACATAAAGCGCATATTTTTTTTTGACATGTGCAGACTATTATTTAAATACACCTTGGGAGGGATAACATGCAAACAAATATAGGGAACATGCCTGAAATCGAATCAAAGAATTTATCGATTATCGAAGACCAGCTTAAGCACGAAGCGCTTGCGACTAAAAAATGCGACGTATATGCCGGATATTTTACCGATCCCGCTATAAAGAGCACGGTACAGCAGATGGCCAGCCACCACAGGGATAATTTCAACAACCTGTTGAGTTACCTTGAAACACACAAATAAGGAGGGGAGTATTATGCATCAGCAGCCAAATTTGTCGGAAAAAGATTTATTAAACGATATTCTCAATCAGGAGAAACAGTTAATGTCCGCGTACTCAACGTTTATACAGGAAGCGTCGTGCCCTAATTTGCGCAAGATTCTCACGAATCAGTTTAATCAGGTCAGCCAAGACCAGTACCAGGTTTTTGACCATATGCGCCAGAAGGGTTATTACCAGACGAAGGACGCGAGCGACCAGGAAGTGCAGCAGGCAAAACAGAACTTTAAAACAATGCAAAACGAAATCTGCTAAAAGGCAAAAGTAAAGCTCCTGATGATAAGTCGGGAGTTTTTGTTCTAAAGAATTGACCGGAAAAGAAAATGCAATATAATAGGAGTGGGGTGGCGGATGTTTTTTATAGGCGTTTTCGGAGCGGACATTAAACAAAAAAAGCTGCGCGAGTTTGAAGCCATAACCTGCGGCGGCTGCGGAAGGCTTACGCGCGCGGAGCTTGTTTTAAGCTACAGCTATTTTCATGTTTTCTTTATTCCGACGTTTCGCTGGAGCAAGCGATACTTTATAAAAACGCGCTGCTGCGGCGCCGTATACGAAGCGGACGCGGATTACGCGAATATATTACTGAATGCATCGGATATAGACTTTTCGCGGCTTAACAAAATAAAAGAAGGTTTTGGCGGCATGGGCGGGTTTTCGTCATTTTATGATAAATGCCAAAACTGCGGCGCGAGAATCGACGCAAGCTTTTCCTGGTGCCCGCATTGCGGAGCGAAGCGATAGAAAAGCGTTATGATAAGCTTTAATAGAAGGGTGTAGCTATGAAAAAGATAAGCTTGTGTGTAATGGTTTTAATAAGTATTGCATTAATTTTCGGTGGCTGCGCTGTGCGAAAAAGTAACGAAGAAATATTAAATGAACTTAAAAATGAAGGCAAAATCGTCATCGCGGAAATTGAAGAATACTCATACTTAAGTGATGCAGGACAAATCATCGGGACGTATAATTTAAACGAGAACGAGACTGTACTGTTTATCAGCAAAGGGAAGCCTGCTGAAGCGAACGAGTATCAAATATATTTATCATTGAATAATAATGAGCCTGTTTTAATACCTATACGTAAAGAAAAAGGCGAATATAAAAGCACTTTTATTGGAATAGGAGATATATTTTTAGTTTTAGACGATACTATCGTATCAGATTTGGCTGGCGTTAATGGTGTTATTGATTTTAACGATGAACTTAACAATAATAAGGTAAAAACTATCGGTTGGTTTAGTGATACCATTATACGCAACGGTCATATATTTGGCATATCAACGTGGAATCACGCATTATCAAGAAAGACATTATATGGACAAGAATATACTGAATTGGTAGAAAACAAGTGCTTTAATATTCAATATAATGATGAATGGCTTTATTATATCAGAAACGATAATCTATATAGAATAAGGGAAGATGGCTCAAATGATACGTTGCTTATAAAAAACGCAATTGATTACGTTATAGATAAAGAAGGAGTCTTTTTCCTATCTGAATTTCCCGATATGATTGTTGTATATTATAAGCCTTTTAATGATGAAGGTATTGAAGAAACAACAAGAATATATACTGAAAAAGGTCTTTTTGAATTTAAGCTTATCGGGGTTGAGGACAATAAGGTATATTTAAGCAGAAATGATAATATATCAGAATCAGTTGATTTGATACAAATAGAAAACGATATAGAGAATGTTTTAATGACAGACGCATCCGCAAAAATCAAGCCTATAATTATAAGCGGCGATATTTATTATATTGCATATAAAAACAATGCCCGCGGAATATATCGATACAATATTGATAGTAAGACTGAAATACTGCTGGCAAAACATTTATTTACTCAGCTTGTTGTTTATTAATATAATATTTTTTTAAAACTACCTTGTAATGTGCAGTACTGTATGATACTATGTATCTTGCATAGGGGAGGTGTGCTGTTGAACACGCAGTTTAAAAAAGGCGTTTTAGAGCTTTGTGTGCTGCAGCTGCTTAAAACGCGGGACAGATACGGGTATGAGTTGGTGGCGGGAATATCAAGATGCGTCAAGATATCCGAAGGCACAATATACCCGCTTTTGAGAAGGCTTAAAACCGAAGGGTATGTCAGCACGTATTTAAAAGAATCGAGCGAGGGACCGCCGCGCAAATATTACAGTTTAACGCGGCTTGGGGAAGAAACAAGAGCCGTACAGCTCGCTGAATGGAATGCTTTTAGCCACGGTATAGACCGTATATTAGGAGGGCAGTGTGAATAAAGAGCAGTTTTTAAAAGAGCTGGAGAAGCATCTTGGCAGAATGCCGAAAAGCGAGCGCGGCGAGATATTATGCGATATGCGGGAGTTTTTCGATTGTGCCGTGGGAGAGGATGAGCCGACGCTGTGCAGGCGCTTAGGGGAGCCGCGCAAGCTTGCGAAGGAATATCTTGCGCAAAGCGTTATAGCGAACGCCAATGAAACAAAAAATATGCGCAGCGTGATTCGCGCCATATTATATTCGGCGGGGCTTTGCGGGGTAAATGCGCTGTACGCCGTATTTGTGGCGGGTTTGGGCTATATGGTGGCGGGCGCTCTGTTTATCGCGGCGGCGGCGACGGCTGTTGCGGCGGTGGCTGCTTTCGCGGCGACAGTGAGGCATTTTCCCGAGAACGTAATGGCGGTATGGCTGTCCGTGTTCTCGGGCGGCGCTATAATAACGGCGGGGTTTCTTATTTGTTTGGCTAACGTAAGGCTTATAAAGGCGTTTAACAAAGCCAATATGGTTTTTTTAAATAAGATTTCGGAAAACATTATAAAAGAAGGTGAAGAAAAATGAGTGATACCAAAAAAGTTGCGCTTATTGTTACGGCGGTTCTTGTTGTTTGCCTTATAGGCGCCGGCATAGTGATAATGATAGCCTACGGCGGTTCATTCCCAAATATCTTTGTACCGCTTGTGGGTACGGCGGTAACTATTGACGAGAGCGAGCCTTTGCGGGTTGACGGAGCAAATCAAATAAATATAGACAGCGTAATAGGCAAAGTTATTATTCAAACAGGTCAGCCGCGCGCGGAGCTTACCGGAAATGTTACCACTAATGTCCAAAAGGATAAGTATTTGATTGTTAAAAGGGAAGGCGGCACGCTTGCCGTGCGCTTTGACGCCAATACGTCGTACCCCGGTTATGTTAATGGCGAAGTAACAATGCGTATATGGCTTCCGGAAAGTATGCAGGCTAATGTTTGTGTAACGGGAGCGTCAGCCAACATCGTAGTTTGCGGTTTAAGCTTTGAAAATATGACGCTTAAAAGCGCAAGCGGTGCGGTTTCGGTAACAGATTGCTCGGGCGGCTTGCTGAGCGCCAATTCTGTTTCGGGAGCGGTCAGGGTTGAAAACGCCAATTTTGAGAGAACGGAAATAGGCTGCACATCGGGCGGCGTCGTACTTGAGGGCGCATCGGGAGACGTTAAGATAAATAACATTTCCGGCGCGGTACGTTTAACCGATGTCGCGGGCGCGGTATATGCGGATAATGTTTCCGGCAGCGTTTACCTTCTGCAGCAGCATAAGGATATGAAACAGATAAGAATAGGCACGGTTAGCGGAAGCGTACAATGCGTATTGCATGAGCGGGCGGCTTTTGACCTTTCCGCCAAATCGACTTCGGGCAATTTAGCGACAAACTTTGATATTATGGTTAGCGGCGAATTTAAAAACAGTATTGTCGGCGAAGATATTAACGGAGCGGTGAACGGCGGCGGCGTAAGCGTATCGCTGACGACCGTATCCGGCAGTATACGGGTTGATAAACGGTAACAGACCGGCGGCTGTAAAAGGAGGCTGTGAAGGCCTCTTTTTCATTACTAAATAAAGAGAATATAAGCATTATTAGAACGGGCAGAAAAGTATTGCCAATATACATTCATATATGCTATCATGTAAAAAATCCCAAGAAACATTTATGATATACAAATAATTTAATCCGTTAGAAAAAGTTTGTCTTAAAAGGTGGGAGCAATTAATCATTATTTGTTATGAAACTACTTTTTATAATGTGGTAGCAGAGCTATAAAAAACCATTTCTTTTAAGAAAGGAGAATAATTATGTTTAAAAAATTTATGATTATGATTATGGTGATATTATTCTTATTTGCTTCATGTGAAGCTCCAGAAGTAATCAAAAAAGTGCCTAATATTGTAATTGCAACAGAAGCAGCGAAGATTTTACCAAAGGCAGCTGTTCTTAAAGGTAATATACTTGAAATAGATGCAGATAATATTCTTGATTACGGATTTGAATGGTGGAGCGTTAATGATTCAAAAGAATCAATTTCATTAGGTAATAAGTTAGAAGTAGGAACATTTTCATGTTTGTTAAATGAGCTTAGTGAACGAATAGAATATTTCTATTCAGCTTATGTAACGGTTGACGATTTAACTATTTATGGCGGGATTAAAACGTTTACCTTATTACCAATTGAGGAGATCCCTCTAATTGAGGAAATTCCTCAGATTATTGATGTGGAAACTATTATTTTAAATGAAACCGAACTAATTTTAAATGTTGAGGAAACTTTTCAATTAGAGGCCGAAATTCTTCCCGAAAATGCGGAGGATAAATCATTTTCATGGATATCTAGCGATCCGGATATAGCAGAAATAAATGAGACTGGTTTAGTAACCTGCAAAGCAATTGGAATTATTACCATCAAAGCAAAAGCCAATTGCAATGAAAAAGAAGGTCTTTGTAAGATTTTAGTTAGATATCCTAGTTCGGGGGATTTTGCGATTGATAAGCTACCAGAAGTTGCAGAAAAATATACATCTTTGAATATAACTCTTCCCAAAGAAGCTAAAATTTTAAATGCTACTTCAAGTGATGAAAGCGTCATTCTTATTCTTGAAAACACTCTAAATTTTATTAAAGATGGCGAGTCAAAAATAAAGATAGAATATTCACTTAAGGATGGGAAAACAAAAACAATTGATAAAACAATAAAAATTGGACAGAAGAAGGATAAAAATAATAAAGACAGTGGTAAGAATCCAGATAAAGAAAAACCTAAAACAAAATGGTGGGGGAACCCCAATATTCCTGAAGCTTTATGGCATATAGAAACATCAACATGGCGTGGGAAATATTTTGATGGCGTTAAACATTGGGTTGACGATCGAAATCGTCATTGGCTTGCCGATGGCACATACCTATACACAGAAAGTTATATTGATCCACCACCTCCTCCAGAATGGGATGATGAATAATTATGAAATTTTGGACTGATGGCTCGAGAATTGGGCTGCATAAAGGAGCTCCTATTATTGGTTGGGGCGCTGTATGTGATATAGGAGTTGTCGCTTTAGGTGCTAGAGTTGGGGGTTCCAACATTAACGCAGAGATGATGGCGATAGCTGATCTTTTAAAAAGATTAATTGCCTATAGATTAAAGTTAATAGAGAAAGAGTCTGTGATTCATATAATCACAGACTGGCCGCTTAAGCCGCCGTTTTCTTGCGTGCCGCTCATCTTTTTTTCAGTATGCCGATAAGAGCCGTCAGCGCGAGATAGTATGAATCAAATCCGAAACCGGATATCTGGCCTGCGCAGCCCTGAGCGGTAACGGATTTTTGCCGGAATTCTTCGCGAGCGGCTATGTGGCTTAAATGCACCTCGACGGCGGGCAGTCCGCAGCATTTTAACGCGTCTAAAATGGCTATGCTGTAATGCGTATAAGCGCCCGGGTTTATGATTATACCGTCATAGCGGCTTTTCGCGGATTGTATTTTATCTATAAGCGCGCCTTCGCTATTAGATTGAAATGTATCCGCGGATACGCCGTTAGCCTGCGCGAACTCTTCAATGCCCGCAATAAGCGCCGCGTAATCGCCGCTGCCGTATATGGCGGGCTCCCGCCTGCCGAGAAGGTTTATATTAGGACCGTTTATTACGAGCAATTTCATCTTTGTATTCCTCCAGTTTTTTTAGCGCCAGCGCGGCGCACTGCTCCGCGTCGCCGGAATTTTGCACCGTTATGTCGGCGTATTTCTGATACAGCATATGACGCCGCGAATAAAGGGATATAAGCCGCTGCCGCCCGTTTGCCAGCAGCGGACGGTTTGATATGTCAACCTCGCTAAGCAGCAGCTCAAGAGGACGGTCAATATAAATAACAATTCCGGTTTGTTTAAGAGCCGCCATCGCCGCGTCGGTAGTAACTATGCCGCCGCCCGTTGCGATAACCGCGCGGGAGCGCGCCGCGGCCTTTCTCGCCGCCGTAAGCTCCATCTCGCGGAATCCGGCTTCGCCCTGTATCTCGAAAATATCCTGTATGCTGCCGTGCTCCTCTTCTATCATAGAATCCGTATCGGTGTATTCAAATGGTCTTTTTTTAGTCAGTATACGCCCTACGGTTGATTTGCCGCTTCCGGGCATACCAATAAGCACGACATTCGTTCTGGGCGGCGGTTCTGTAAGCGCAGCGTAAATGGCGGCGCATATAGAATCGGAGAAGGCTCGGTCTGTCCATATTTCCTCCGCTTTAACAGCCTGCGCGCACAGCATCCACAGCCCGCCGGCGCACGCTTTACCGTAAGCCGCCGCTTTTTTCAGCAGTACGGTTCTTGAGGGATTGTATATAAGGTCCGCCACCGCGCCGCTTTTGGCAATCACAGAATCGGGAACGGGGCATTCGTCCGTTTTAGGATACATGCCGGCCGGAGTAGTGTTTATAAGCACATCTATTGAATCGATTGAATCAAGCGTATCATAACCGACCGCGGCAAGCCTTTTGTCCGCCTGCATCGGGGCGCGGCTTACCACAATTACCTCCGACGCTCCCTCGTCTTTGGCGAGACGCAGCGCGCAGCGCGCCGCTCCGCCGGAGCCGAGTATCACTGTGCGTTTATTTGCAAGGGGCATTAAGTTACGTTCCAGCATATACTTTAACCCGAAATAATCGGTGTTGTATCCGACCCGTCTTCCTTCGCAGAAATGGATTGTGTTGACCGCGCCTATCGCGTCGGCCTCCGCCGAAAGCAAATCCAAATGCCGTATTATTTCCGTTTTATGCGGTATTGTTACGTTAACGCCTATAAAGCCGTGTTTTTCAAGAGCCGCCAGCCTTGCGCGAAGCTCTTTGCCTTCCGCTTCGAACAGGGAATACTGTCCGGTGCGCCCTGTCAAACGCCAGTATTTTTCGTGTATTTGCGGAGATTGGCTGTGTGACAGTCTGCCGCCTATAAGACCCGCTTTAATCAAATGCCCTCCTTTTTGGCAATCAGACAAGCGTCATTCGCGGGTAAGAGCCAAGCCAGACAAGTTCAGCGGCTTGTTTTTTTGCCTGCTCTATAACCTGCGCGATATGCTTATTTTCTATACTGCCTTCAAAATCTAAATGAAACAGGTACTCGAACGGGCGTCCGGCAAGCGGACGCGACTCGAGCTTTAATATATTTATATCACAAAACAGACGAAGAAGCTCTAAAAGCGCGCCCGGTTTGTGGTCAAGCTTGAAAATAACGCTTGTCTTGTCACACGCGGCAGTAAGCGCCGGCTTTCGCGCCACTATAATAAAACGCGTCGAGTTGCTTTTTGTGTTTTGTATATTGTCAGCCAAAATCTCAAGGCCGTATATTTTCGCCGCCTTCGCGGACGCTATGCAGCCTACCGTTTTGCTGCCAAGCTTTGCGACGCTGCTTGCCGCCTGTGCGGTGCTTAACGCGGGATACGCGGATATATGCGGATGCGCGGAAAGAAAACGGCTGCATTGCGCTATAGGCTCCGGATGAGAGCAAGCCATTTCTATCTGCTCTAATTTCGCGCCTTTTATTCCAAGAAGGCTCTGCGACACTTTCAGCAGCCTTTCCGCCGTTATATAATAACCGTAGCGCGCCAGTAAGTCCACAACCGCCGTTATGCTGCCCGTTTCCGTGTTCTCCGCCGGCAGTATGGCGCGTCCTATATCTTTGTTGCGCAGCGCCTCGAAAATAGATTCAAAAGTATCGCAGCTTATAAGCGGTGACTGCTCTCCGAACGCTTCGCACGCGGCTATGTGCGAGAACGAGCCGCGCAGCCCAAGATACCCTATAGCGGGAGGCGCGTCCGAGTCCGTATCTATCGGATACGGAAGGTGGGTGTGCTGGCGCTGTTTGCTCAAATCCATAAGCGCCTTGAAAAAACGGCGTGTCGCGTCGTCATTCGCGGCGTCTTGCAGGCGTGAAAGAGCGCGTGATATAACAGCGTTTTCGCGCCCCGCGTCAAAAACGGACTGCCCGTAACGCTTTTTTATTTCTGCTACTTCATCGGCCGAGCGCATTCGCGCTTCAAATAAAGGCACAATCTGTGCGTCTATGCTGTCTATCTTCGCGCGGATGCCGGCAATTTCTTCTTCGTATCCCATCAAAGGCTCCTTTCCATAAACAAGTCGAGAACGCAGATATATGCGGCCGCCTCGACTGCTGCCGCGGCGCGCGGAACTATGCATGAGTCATGCCGTCCCTTTATTTCCAAGGTTTCAGACTTAAGAGTTTTTAGGTTTACCGTCCGCTGGGCGCGCGCAATGGACGCGGTCGGTTTTATCACCGTTTCGAATACAAGAGGCATACCGGTGGTTATGCCGCCAAGAACGCCGCCGTTGTTGTTTGTTGCCGTAACAACCCTTCCTTCCTTCACCAGATAAGCGTCGTTAGCACGGCTGCCGCGCATTTTGGCGAACTCAAAGCCCGCCCCGAAGGATACGCCCTTTACCGCGGGTATTGCCAGAAGCAAAGAGGCAAGAGCGCTTTCAACGGTATCGAAAAACGGGCTGCCAAGCCCGGCGGGCAGACCGCATACCGCGCACTCTATAATGCCGCCCACCGAGTCTTCCTCGGACGCGGCGGCGCTTAGCGCGTCCTCCATTGATTTGCGCTTTTTTTCGTCAATCAGCGGCAGACGCATTTTTGACAGGCTTTGCGCGAGTTCTTTTTTTATGCCGGTTTTGTCGAAGGAAGCGTCTTCAACATTTTCTATGCGTTTTATGTGCGTTGCAGCGTATACGCCAAAAGGTTCAAGTATCTGCGCGGCAACCGCGCCCGCAAAGACGAGCGGCGCCGTAAGACGTCCGGAAAAATGTCCTCCGCCCCGCGGGTCGTTATAGCCGTTGTACCGCACATAGCCGGTATAGTCCGCGTGTCCGGGACGGTTTGGGGGCTCGGCGTAATCGGACGGGCGCTGCGCGGTATTGTGAAACAGCACACAAAGCGGCGTTCCCGTGGAATGCCCGTTAAAATAACCGCTGACAATTTCAAAATCATCCGCCTCGCCGCGCTTTGTAGACCACATTTCGCCGCCGGGGCGCCGCCTGTCCAAGAAAGCGCGTATTCGCGAAAAATCAAGCGTGACGCCGGCGGGTACGCCCGTTATTACCGCGCCTATTTTAGGCCCGTGAGATTCCCCGAATATATCGACAATAAAGCGCCGTCCCCATATGCTGCTCATAATACTTTACCTCCCAATGCCATAAAATCGTCAAAGAAACACGGATACGACTTATCCACGCTTTGTGCGCCGCGAATGGTTACGCCGCCGCGCGCTCCCGCCGCCGCTATTGCGAAAGCCATGGCGATACGGTGATCGCCGAAAGAGTCTATCTCCCCGCCGTTTATGCCGCCGCCCGTTATAGTAAGCGAATTTTGCGTTTCGACGGTTTTTATACCGAGGCGCGACAAGTTTACTGCAAGCGCGCTTAATCTGTCGCACTCTTTTATACGAAGCCTCTTCGCGCCAGTTATGTGCGTTGTACCTTGCGCGAAAGCCGCGGCTACAGCCAATGGCGGCGCTAAATCCGGATATTGGGAAACGTCCGCGTTTATGCCGCGCAAGCTTGATTTTCTTGCCGTAAGCGCGTCTTTTTCGCGTGTTATATCCGCTCCCATACGCCGCAGCAATGGCACTATCGCGCTGTCGGGCTGCAGGGAGCTTTCGCGCAAGCCTTCTACGCGCACTTCTCCGGCCGCCGCGCCGCCGACGAGAAAAAACGCCGCCTGGGAATAATCTCCCTCCACGGAAATGTTTCGCGGCGCGTATTTCTGGCCGCCGGGTATAAAAAAGCTGTCGTTTTGTGTGTCGGCGCGAACTCCGAAACGGCGCAGCATATCAACAGTCATATCGGTGTACCCGCGCGACTCAAAACCGCCCCGTACAGTGATACGCGAATCGGTATCAAGAAGCGGAAGGGCGAACAGCAATCCGGTTACGTACTGCGAGCTTACGCGGCCGTCAAGTATAAAACTTCCGCCGCGCAGCCTGCCGTTTACGGTAAGAGGCAGATAGGCGTTGGGGGGACGCGTATACTTTATTGCCTGCTCGTCGAATATGCGCAGATAATCGTCCAGCGGTCTTACGGGCAGCCGCCCGCTTCCCGCAAATGTGTACTTTCCGCCTAACGCGCACGCTATAGGTATTAAAAAACGCAGCGTGGAGCCGGATTCGAGGCAGTCAATAAAAGCGTTATTTTTTAAGGACAAGCCGCCGTGTACGGTCAGCGCGTTTTGTCCGTTTTCGGCGATGTTACAGCCGAGGTCGCGGCACGCGCCTATTGTTGCGAGCATGTCGTTTGACAAATCTATATTGCTTATAACGCTTGCGCCTTTTGCCAGCGCCGCCGTAATAATCGCGCGATGCGCCGCGCTCTTAGAGGGGGGAATATTAACGCCGCCAAAAAGCGAAGACGGTAAAATTGTTTTGTCCATAATCTGTTCCTTATATAAACCGCCGCACATCGTGGCGGGGTATATTGTATAAAAAAGAGTTTCCCGGGCTCTTTATCATTACAAGGTTAAGCGTATCGGCCACGTTCTTTTTATCGATAAATATACCCTTTATAATCTCGTCCTTGTCAAATTTGCTTATATCATGCGGCAAACCCGCTTTTTCGAGAACTTTTATGATGCGCGCCGTTGTTCCTTCAGCCGTAAGCTCCGCGCGCTCTCCCGCCGCCGCTATTGCCGCCATGCCCATGGCGACGGCTTTGCCGTGCGTTACAGGCGTATCCAAAGCCGCGCAGCACCGCTCTATTCCGTGTCCTATTGTGTGCCCGAAATTAAGCAGCATACGCTCTCCCTTGTCACGCTCGTCCACGGCGACGACATCGCGCTTTATGGCAAGATTCGCGACTATAAGACCTTCCAGACTGTCCGAATGCGCGTTTATCGCCTCGCCTTCCTCCAGTGAAACAAACATAGAGGCGTCTTTTATAAGCGAATGCTTTATTATCTCCGCCATGCCATTGGCGAATTCCTCTTCGGGGAGCGTTTTTAAAACGTCCGTATCCGCAAATACCGCGCTTGGCTGATAAAACGCGCCCGCGAGGTTTTTGCCCTCGGGCAGATTAACGGCTGTTTTGCCGCCTATGGAGCTGTCGATTTGCGCCAGAAGCGTTGTTGGAGCCTGCACATAGCGTATTCCGCGAAGGTAAACCGCGGCGGTAAAACCGGCAAGGTCTCCCACCACGCCGCCCCCGAGCGCTATAATTACATCGGCGCGGTTATAGCCGCGCTGCGCGAGCGCGCTTAAAAGGCGGGATAATGTTTCGATTCGCTTTGAGCCCTCGCCCGGCTCTACGGTGAGTACGTGGCAATCGAGCCCCTCGTCCGAAAAATACTGTTTTAATTTGTTTCCGTACAGATTGAATACAGTGGTGTCCGTAATTATGACAAAGCGGCTTTCGGGGAAAAGCTGTTTTAACCTGTCGGGAAGAACGTAAAGAAGGCCTTTGCCTATATAAACGCGGTATACGCTTGTTCCTGTTTTTATTGTCAGCATGTTCATGGCATATCTCCCGTCTTTGCCATAAGGCATATTTGTTTTTCAAGAGCCGCCGCGTCTTTGGCGCGTATAGCTTGCTCTAAAGCGTTAAGGCACCGCCTAAAACGCGCAAGGCTGTCCAACAGGTATTCTGCATTATCTATTAATAATCCTGCCCAGAGTGGAGCGTTTAGGTTTGCGACGCGGGTAGCTGAATGGAAGCTTCCTCCGGCGTAGCGCATACTGTGTTTGCCAGTCTCCCACAGCGCGAGCGCCGAAATATGCGGGAGATGGCTGACGGCGGCAATAACCTCGTCATGCCTTTTCGCGCAAAGCGTAATAGTCTCGCCGCAGTTTAAAGCGCCCGCTATAAAACCCGCCCATTCAAGCGCTGTTTCATTGGTTTTACCGGTTGGAGTCAATATCATCGGAGCGCCTTGCATAAGCAAAGCGTCGGAGTTCAAATAGCCCGTTTTCTCGCTGCCGGCCATGGGATGAAGTGACAAAAGCACGTGCTGTTCGCACATTAAGGAGCATAAAGAGCGCGTAACGCAGGACTTTAGCCCCGAAAGCTCCGCGAATATTCCGCCGCTTTTAAGGCTGCCCTTTATCTGCGAATACAGGGAGGGAATTTCGCGATGAGGCAGAGCGCATATTATTATATCGTACTCTTTCGCGTTGGGCGAGTATACCGAATCGATTACGTTGTCAAAAAGAGCCCGCTCTAGCGTTTTAGTGTTTGTATCAAGGCCGTCTATATAAAGGCAGCCGGCGGCGCGCAGCGCCTTTGCCACGGAGCCGCCGATAAGCCCAAGACCGGCGGCAAGTATACTTTTCTCTGTCATGCGCGTTTCCATGGTTATACCGTCCTGTCCATCATAACTGCCGCGCGTCTTAACTGCTTTGCAACCGCGCTGAATTTCTCGGGCAGAAGCGACTGTTTACCGTCCGAGAGCGCTTCCGCCGGCTGTTCGTGTACCTCTATCATAACGCCGTCGGCGCCGGCGCTGACCGCGGCCATGGACAGCGGACCGACAGCCCACCAAAGCCCCGCGGCGTGGCTTGGGTCTACAATTATAGGCAGATGGCTTTGACGCTTTATTACGGGCACTGCGCTTATATCAAGAGTATTGCGCGTTGCGGTCTCGAATGTGCGTATGCCGCGCTCGCACAAAATCACATTCGGGTTTCCGCCCGCCGCTATATATTCCGCCGACATAAGCCATTCTTCTATGGTTGCGGATAAACCGCGTTTTAACAGCACGGGCGTTTTGCTGTTGCCAAGCTCCCGAAGCAGCACGAAGTTTTGCATGTTGCGCGCGCCTACCTGTATGATATCGACCTTGTCAACAAACAAATCAACGTACTGTACGCTTGTTATTTCGGTAACTATGGGCAATCCGGTTTCGGCTTTAGCCGTCTCTAGATACCGCAGTCCCTCGGCGCCAAGTCCCTGAAAACGGTACGGGCTGGTACGCGGTTTAAATGCGCCGCCGCGAAGGAAATTAGCGCCCGCTTCTTTAACCTGCTTTGCGATTGATATTATCTGCTCCTCGCTTTCGACTGAGCACGGTCCTGCTATAACGGCAAGCTGTTTTCCGCCTATCGAGAAACCTTTGCCCTGCACAATGGTGTCTTCGGGATGAAACGCGCGGTTTACCTTTTTGTAAGGCTCCTGTACGCGAAGCACCTTTTTAACCACCGATCTCTCGGAGATAGGCTCGGTGTCAAGAGAAGCGGTGTCGCCTATAAGCCCCAAAATAGAGTAATTAACGCCGTCCATGCGCTGTACTTCGAGCGAATAGTTTTGTTCCAGCGACTTTATCAGCTCCGATACTTTTTCCGGCTCCGCGCCCGGTTTTAATATAACAATCATTTTATCGCCTCCGTATTATAAATCAAAAAGGGAGCCCGGCATGAGCTCCCTTATATGTACTGATTATAAGCCTGTTTCAAGCAACCCATTTATACCGGTGTTCATTATTTAACGCAAAGTATCCGAAGCCATAATAATAGCTCCGGTATATAAACGAGAAATATTGTTTTGTACACGAACAACCGTCCATACGTGTTCCTCTTTTTTTTCTTTGCGCTATTATATGCACAAGGCGGAACAAAAGTCAAGAATAAAACTGGAAAACACGTAAATTTTAACGGATACGCCTGTTGACTGTAACCGGCAGGCCGCGGTAATATGCCCAAAAAAGCGGACTGTTTACGGATATACTATGTCGCATCGGTTTTTTATATTAAACGCCGAGAAATAAAGCTCCTCCAGCGGTATCCATTCTTCCGTAAAGCGTTTGTGCAGGCTTTCCCCGCTGCGTTTTTTTATTCGTTCGCTTTGCGTCTTTACGTCTATGTCCAAAAAAACAGTATAATCATAGCTGCCCTGCAACGCGGGGTGCATACTGTATACGCCTTCGACAATGTTAATACGCGAAGGGCACGCATATATGGGAGCGCCCAACGCGTCCTGCTTGCAATTGTATGCGCGATAACAAAAAGGAGTCTCGCCGCCTATGCCGGAAAGCACTTCGTCGCCAAAACGCTCGTAATCAATGTTACCGCCGGGCTGCGAAAGCCGCTCTTTGGTTCTGCGGTTGCTGGGAAGAAAAAAATCGTCCATATGAAATAAGCCGCAGTTATCATATACTTCGCGTAAATAAGCAGCCAGAGTAGATTTGCCCGCTCCGCTTCTGCCTTCTATAGCGACGGTAACCCTTTGTTTTTTGTCAAGCAGCTTATCAATCGCGGCTATAGCCTTTATGTATACGCAGTACTCTTTTTTGACTACACGGTAAGACGGACGGTACGCCGCGCGGTATTGCTCGCTGTGGCGCAAAGCAGGCCAACCGTTTTCGCGCAAATTGCCCGTATATTCTTTGAACAAATTAAAATCAAACGGCAGCAGCTTATTCTTTATACATTCATGGAGCAGATTCATTTTTTTCTCTAAATTTACGATATTACCGTTAACAGCATTTGCCGTCGCTAAGAATAAACGGCTTACCGTATCCATGCCTATTTCCATTTGCTTTGCGTTGTAAAGATGCAGGCGGCATAATCCGCCGCCTATATCCTCAAAAACGCCCGCGGCGCAGGGCGAGGCGGAAAGGCATTCCCGTTCAACGCTAACAAGCTTATGCGCCGATTCGCGGCTGCCCGCGAATTCGCTTTGATATAGCAGCTTTACCATATCCGAAAGCCGCATTTTAGGGTAGCGCTTTATGTGCGAGCGCATTATCTCTTTCACTGTTATTGTTGCTCGCTGCTTTTTAAAAGCTTTGCGCGCTCGAGCGCAATTACTATAAGCGGAATAAGCGCTATCTGGAGCGCTATGCCGGGCAGGGCGTTGAGCACGGCGCCGCCCAAAAAGATTTCAAACGTTAAGGCGGAACCTGTAAAATTAAGCAGCAAATATGTTGCACCCCCCCAAACAAGCCTCCCGCCAATCATGCTAAGCAGCAAGGATACATATATAAATGTTACCTTCTTGGGAAAAGCCCTGTACAGCAAACCGCAAAGCAATCCATACGTCGCAAGCTCAAACGCCATGGCGAGCGCGCCCGGCATCATGGGCGGCATACCAAAAGTGACGCTTCTTAGTATAGGCGCGACGGCTCCTACCGCAAGACCATACGGCCATCCGCAAATAAACCCGCAAAGGAGCACGGGCAGATGCATGGGCAGCAGCATACTGCCTATGGACGGTATTTGACCGGTGAGAAATGGCAGCACAAGGCAAAGGGCAAGCAGCATCGCGCTTATAAGCAAGTTTTTTAAATTTGTGTGTTTCATTCAGTTTTCCTCCCAAATAAAAAATACCATAAGCTTTAGCTTTCAATAGAAAGCGCATACCTTCATGGTATAAGCAAAAACAATAATATCGCCCGTATTTGCGCCGGCTTCATGCCGAGCGGGCGCCGATAAATGAATTAAAACATTTTTAATACCGTTATGTCAACAACAAAGGGTTAGTTTTAATAAAATAATAATATTTGCACGTAAAATAATTATTGACAACATATTATACTGTTTTTATACTGTAATCTAAGTACGGTAGCGACGGGGTAACAAACTAACAGTTAGTATGGCAGAATGGTTTAAACAGCCGATTTTTGTTTACCCTTTGGAACACGCCAAAGGGTTTTTCTATATATATTACAAGCAGAATAATGGAAGGATGGTGATATTATGCTGGGTATGGGCGATTTTCCTACATTCCTGGTGTACGCTTTGTGCGTGCTCTCCGCGCTGGCCTGTGTAATCTATGGCGTAGTCAACTGGAATAAGGGCGCGGATTTGAGCAAGCCCGAGGTTGAAAAAGAGTGGCAGGATACTGAAAAGAACATTACTGAGGAACTGGATATTTAAAAAGGAGAGGAGGGATAGAATGGACAGCTTTGCAATCAAAATAATAATTATTGTCGTTTATCTTGGCGTAGTGGCTGTTTTTGGCGTTATGGGATACAGAAGAACAAAGACAACGGGCGATTACCTTTTGGGCGGGCGGAGAATTCACCCTATAATAATGGCGCTTTCATACGGCGCGGCTTTTATAAGCACATCCGCTATAGTCGGTTTCGGCGGGTCGGCCGGCGCGAATGGTTTTAGTCTTTTATGGCTCACGTTCCTAAACATTTTTCTCGGAGTGTTTATTGCGTTTATATTCTTTGGTAAACGCACGCGCCGTATAGGGCATAATATTAACGCGCATACTTTTCCTGAATTTTTAGGCAATCGCTATCAATCTAAATTTATACAGAAATTTGCCGGACTGGTCGTATTCATATTCATGCCTATATATACCGCCGCGGTAATGATAAGCGTAGCGAAGGTTTTAGAAACGGGGCTTGGGCTCCCGTACGACGTTGTGCTGCTTGTTTTCTCCGTTGTTGTTGCGGCATACGTGTTGTTCGGCGGCCTTAAGGGCGTTATGTACACGGACGCGTTCCAAGGAGCGCTTATGCTCGTGGGCATGACGGTGCTTATTATTGCGGTGTATACGCATTTCGGCGGCGTTACGGCCGCTCATCAGCAGCTGACCGATCTTTCGTCCAACCCCGCCGTGGCAGATCAGATAAGCGGCATAAAGGCGCAGGGGTTTACAGGGTGGACGTCTATGCCCACGCTGTTTTCGCAAAACTGGTGGGTTGTGATAACAACGGTTGTGATGGGCGTGGGCGTCGGTGTGCTTGCGCAGCCTCAGCTTGCCGTTCGTTTTATGACGGTAAAAAGCGACAGGGAAATAAACCGCGCGGTGCCTATGGGCGGCGTTTTTATACTCATGATGACCGGAGTGGCGTTTACCGTGGGGGCGTTGTCTAACATACATTTTTTTAATACGCAAGGCCTGACGGCCGTTTCAGCAACGGGCGGCACAGGCAGCATTGTCCCGACTTTTTTAAGCAGCTTTATGCCCGAATGGTTTATGATGTTTTTCCTTGTAATACTACTGTCGGCGGGCATGTCTACCATCAGCTCGCAGTTCCATGCCATAGGTACGGCGGTCGGGCGGGACATATTTAAAATAAAAGGCGACGATTCCAAAAAAGCGTTGCTTATAACCCGCATAGGCGTGCTTTGCGCGATAGTGATGACTATAATACTGGCATATGTGTTGCCGACTATTTGGGAAGGGGCTATTACGAGCGGAACGGCGATGTTCTTCGGGTTATGCTGCTCGGCATTTCTGCCTATGTATTTCGGCGCGCTTTATGTAAGGAAGATGACTAAAGCCGCCGCAATCTCCGGAATGATCGCCGGTTTTTCCAGTAGCCTTTTGTGGATGCTTTTCGTCCATTCCGCCGAATCCTCAAAGCTGTTGCTTTGTGACGCGCTGTTTGGCGCGGGGACTCTTGCGCCCAAGGGCACGCTGCTTGAGTTTGTCGACCCGCTTATAATATCTTTGACATTATCCATACTGGTGACGGTTATAGTACAAACAATAAGCAAGAAACGGCTTGCCGCAGACCATATAAGCAAATGTTTTGCCGGCATAAAAGACAAAGCGATAAGCGGATAGCCGTTTTTCTAAACAAAAGGACACAATAAGCAGGAGCGGTAAAGCTTCTGCTTTTTGCTTATACTGTTTCAATCAATCTGTTTTCATTAAAGCAAGGTAACCTTTTTCAACCGCTTTAGCCATAAGCTCATTTGTGGCTTCAAAAGATTGCTTCGCTTTTCTTAGATTGTACGATGTATTAAGGTCAAAGTCGTCCGGGGACGCGAGAGCTTTTTCAAGCGGAAGCACGGCGTAATATCTCTTGCTGCCTTTTGTATAAAGCATAGTCCAGGTTGGGAGATACTCAACGGCCGTTATTTCAATGGGGCTTCCGTCAAAATATTTTTTTATTTTGACGTTCAGTATCATCGCGTCCTCGTTATATGTCCATTTTTTGTTGTATTTAGTGCGCTGGTTGGATATAAAGTTGCCAAGTGAATACGCAACCAATGTGCGGTGGCCGTTTTGCGACGTTATTATTTCTATGGGCTGAAGCACATGCGGGTGGCTGCCGAAAATGATATCAACTCCGGCGTCGCACAGCCCCCGCGCCAGCTGCTCTTGATATTTGTTGGGTTTGCGCGAGCCTTCCGTGCCGGCGTGAATTACAAACACAACAACTTCCGCGCCGGCATTTTTCATTTCCTGCACAAGCTTTCCCATCGGTATAAGGTCGTCTTTTATTGTTTTGTATGTAAAAATGTTTATTAAATCTTTACCGTTGCCTTTAAGTTTTGTGCCGTTAAGCGCCACGCTGTCTTTGCCGGGCCTTGTCCCATACGAATATGCCGCGATGCCGACGCTGACATCGTTTATATCAAGTATATAATAAAGAGGTTCGTCGGCGTCTTTTCTTGTTCCCAGGGCGACCATATCGTGCCGGCGCACCGCGTCTACCGTTCTGACAACGCCTTCTATTCCCCTGTCGTTTGAATGGTTATTTATAGTTGAAAGCACATCGAATCCGGCATCTTTTATAGCGGCGGCGGCCGAATCGGGGGCGCTGAAGCTTTTGGAGTTAGGGTATGAATACGGTTTGTCCGGTCCCGCGAGAGGGCATTCAAGATTAGCTATCGCAAGGTCGGCGCGCTTTATTATATCGTTTATAAAAGAGAAGCTGTACGAAAAATCATGAGTTTTGGAAGATTCATCGTAAGCCGCTTTTATTTGAGCGCCATGAAACATTATATCGCCTACCGACATTATGCTTATTTCAACAGGCTCTGCCCGGGTTGTTTGTATGGGCGTTGGCTCCGGAGTCGGCGCAGCTGTTACAGCCGGCGCCGGCGGCTTTGTTTGTGTGTTCGTTAAAACCGTATCCTGAGAGGGAACGGGAACATCCGTGACGCAGCCGGCAAAGATAAGAAAAAAAACAGCCAACAAAAAAACTAAAACATTTTTCATTTTACACCCCTATTTTTCAGCTCATATTGATTATATAAATTATTGTAACATAAATTGCTTTCATATGGTATAAGGTTTCATAGAGACGCCGGTTTTTAAGGGGACTCCATTTAATACCGAAGCGTAACAGACAACGCGGAGCAGCGGGACTGACCCGCGTCGGCCCGAAGACGTTCAATGTATTACAATCACCAGAGCAAGAATTACTATGCCAAGCACAAAGATTAATGCCGTGAGAAAACAGCCATTATGGAGTTTTCTTTTGCTTTCGGGCTGCGGAGCGTCCTCACTATATTCACTGTCCAAACCAATGCTAATACCAATGTCCGTTGGGTCGATTTTACCGTTGTTATTCCAGTCTATAAAAGGCATAATACTACTCCGTTTCTTTTGAAACATCGAACTCGTTAATAAGCGCAAAAATATAAGAGGAGTTCATAGAGCCGCCTTTTGCTTCTTCGCGTGAAATGCGCCTTTCCCGCCATTGATAAAAAAGCGGATACAACTTAATAAACTCGCTTTTGCTAATTGTACGTTTATGAGTTATAGAAGATGAAGGCGTATTTTGCCAAGCTCGATCTATAAATATGTTGTTTTTATCGGCGCGAATAGAAACCCATTTTCCTCTTTTGCCACTTTGGCTTATGGTTTGGAGTTCGCGTGGAGATTGGCCAAGCGTACAAATAATGCTTTGCCATAACATATCAGCTTTTTCACATAGAAAGACATTTTTAGACGAACCGCTTTTCATAGGCAGATTGTCATTTGCCATATTCGCCGGTTTGGCAAATTCAGCTCCGATATCAGAACAATGTTGTTCAATCGTTGCATACTCACTTTCAAAAAGCGGTGCAGCGGTAAGACCATCTTTGAGCCACATACCGCTTTGCACAATTTTGCGTTCCGGGCTAAACCTCCCTTTCCATTCGGGGCTTGGGAGAAAGTCGGCGGTTGAATGGAGTGTCGCAATTATGCCTTCCTCCAGGCGAAGCCGCTCCGCTTCGGAGGAAACAGGGAAGCAAACAAAGGAAAAATGCGTGCGGATATACCCACTAATTTGCTGTTCTAATTTTTTTTGAAAGACAGGGTCATAACGATTTCCCATTTGCGCAACTATGTCTGGTTTGCCGGTGTTCATATTCCACAAAGATAAGTAAGGATGATTGTTTTCATTTAGAATTGACCTTCCGATATTTTTTCGAAAAATACTGCCATCTTTGTTTGCTTTAAGAAAGTGGTCTTTCAGCCGACCTTTAAGCCTTCCGTCACTTCTATGTGTACCGACACGAACGATTCTGTCCAGGTTATGGTACTTCTCGCCATCTTCAAACACAATATAGATTCCGTTACTGAACCGGATATCATTAATCGTATCCCAGCGGAAACGCGTCATTGAATTGAACAGTTCATGCAATCTGTAACATATAGTTTGCCGTATAAGGTTAGCCGCAGCGAGCAGGCTGTCCAGCTTTGCAAGCCGCATTCCCATAGGCAGACCTCGCAGTGGAAGACTTATGTTTGGAAAGTGTTCTTGTAGTGGTGAATAATAACTTCTGCCGGCCAGTATTATAAATTCTGTGTTGGTAACATCATACCGATTACGAATTTGCTCCGCAACCCGTTGTCCCCAAACCGCTAATTCGTGTGCCGATTTATCATTGAGGGTATCATCATATGGCGCAATGACATCATCCAACGGCACAAGCCCGTATTTGGATGAAATCACATAAATTTCATTTGAAATTGTCTGTGCGTAAGCAAGAGATTTGCGAAACAAATTACTTGCGTCATATAATAAGCGAGCCGCGCATGAAACGCCGCGTTTGTACTTTGAACAGGATATCAGAACAACCTTTTGCATTGCCATATTCTTGCCCTCCCGTTATTCGATTGCCCTCATTTTGATTTGACAGCCTATATTATCTGCGATTAACCGAAGACAAAAGGATTTCTTCCATATTACAATTTCTGAATGCGACTTGCAATAAAACATAATTAAAGTTGGTAATCACGGTTGCAGCACTTCAATACATTTCGGACAAAAGGACATTGAAAATAAAAGATGCGGGAGTTAGCTCATGGGGTATTGTTAAGTTATAATAACCTTTATGAATTAAGTGAAGCACCGTTAGTCTGGATAGAGTATGATACCAGTAAGCTAGAAATAGGCGTAAAAAATCAAATATGAATTTCTAACAGATATAAGATAAACAAGGCGTTGGGATAATTGGAAAAACTTAAGTAGTCGATACTAATACAAGTATATATAAATTTACATATATTTTTGATAATATGAAATTGACTTTTATCAGTACATCTGATAAATCAGAAGAAAACGCTGGTGAATATTTATTATAATTACTGCATCGTTGATATTGCAGACAGCGTTGTAAAGTGCTATATCTAGTGACGCATACGGCAACACGGACATCAACGGCAGCTTTACGTACATAGGGGCTAGACGAAGAGGTTGAGCTGTATTACTAAAACATTTCAAAAGGCTTTTGATTTTTTTATTAAAGAATTTAACTTTTACAGAATAAGCTATTATTAGATGGAGAGTAAAAATGAAATCAGAAAAACAACTAAAATTTAATTTAATAATTACAAGCATATTTATAATTTTAGGAATGTTTCTTTATGGACTTCTGGCTACATTTGCTATTTTACCCAATGTAGTTGTATATTCATTATTAGGAGGTATATTTTTTGGTGGAATAGCATCTGGCAGTATAATTTTTTGCAGATACTTTAAAAAGAAAAAACCCATCGTTATTGTTATATTGTGCACTTTATTTCCGATATCATTAACTATTATAATAATTGTCGGAATAATTTCGTTAATACCTGAATATATCAGCAACGTTATAGCTCTTATTTATTTGAAAAAAGGTATTGACCCGGAACTAGCCACAAAAAGTTACTTAAAATCAAAAAGAATAATTAGCTTAGTATTTGGAATTTTATTTATTATTTTTTTCATTGTTTATTTAGTTAATAATTTTGTAAATGAGACTAATACTAATGATGATATCTATAAAAATACCGGTTATATTGTAGGGTCTCCAGATTATGTTATATTTAAAAATTATTATTATGAAGGAGTGAATACAAGCTATGAAGACGATAAGGATTATGACTGCGTAATAAAAAATGATACACTTTTTATTCTTGCTAACAAAAACGGCATATGTCATTCAAACATTTTGTTTGCGCAATTTAATGGCATGTATCCTGATAAAAGTAACTATTTAAAATCCGGAAATATTTACAGTATCTTTTTAAAAGAAGAACTTGATGTATTATTCACTGAAATTAGAATTGCGAATCAGGGCAATAAACATGCATTCATGTTAATAATTGATAGCAGAAGCGAGCAAGAGAAGATTTATCAGATAATGGAGACACGGAATATGGATAAACATATAACTGATATCTTTCTAGACAAAACACATGCAGACCCTGAAAACATACAACTGTTTAACAATAGAGGAACATTATTGGAAACAATGCGTATTGCCAACGGAAAATATATTGCATTTTATGATTCGTTTAATGATGATGAAAAAGATTATAAGGTAATAGTATCATATGATAGTAATGAATACATACTTCTGATCTATAATGGTATAGTTAATAGTGATGTTGAGTTTAAAATAAAATGAAATGAAGATAGCTCTATACTTTTTAATATGTACCCCTAAATTTATAAAATAAAAAAGGAAAGCCGAAAAACAGAATATGGTGTTTCTCTATAATATGGGGATTAATTAAGGAGATAGAAAAATGAAAAAATACATTAAGATTATTATATTTATATGTTTATTCTTCTGTATTGCACTTATGGGGTGTAGTTGGAAAACAGAAAATATTGAATATAGCATAGCAGAAGATATATTTCGTAAGCAAAATTTATTTAGTTATGCGGGACAGTCTGCGGCGGTTCTTGGAGATAGGATATTTTATATATCTCAAGAAGAATCAAAAAACGGCGTATATAGTATGTGCCATGATGGCTCTGATGTTAAAATTGAATTTGAGGTACCTAAAACAACAAAATTAATCGTCACAAGCGAAGTTTATTACTATATCGGTCTAAAAAAGGTATTAGAAAAGAATGAACAGATATTTGCTTTATATGGAGTTGACAGGAATTCACTAAATAAAAATGAAGTGATTTATTCTAATTATAATTTATCGGAACAAGCATCAGTTGTCGATGCTTATGTAACAGAAAGCGGAACAATAGCCGTGTTAGATATTTCTGGTTTGATAGGTTCCGCGCCTCCACAAAATGGTGCATTTGTTGTTCAACCAAATGCGGATGATGCAAAAGAAGAGCATTTTGATAAAGTCACCAATTCTGAAGAACTTAAGAAAAAAATAAAGAATGAAATTGAAGATGATAAAAGTAACCGAAAGGAAATAGATAAAGACTTATATATTAGTTTAGAACATGACGGATTAATTACTTCCAGCGACTTTTTCATAGAGTTATCGGGGCAAAAAAATATAATCGGACGTTATTGTTCATATTTAGATGCTTTTTATGGAGAGTATATTATGAGTAATCTAAATTTATTGAATTCCCAATACTTTAAAGTTTTATTTGCCGATAATAATACGATTATTTGTTCATTAAATAACAAATTAATATTTATTGAACGCTCATGTTTAGATGTTCAAGATGAAATTACACTAAAAGGAACCAGTGAAGAAATGAAAATCACATATATCTATATATATGAAAATAACATTTTTGCACTTCTAAACAAATTTAAAAGTGATGAAACAAAATTATTTATTGTAAATACAAATGAGCATGAGGTTAAAGAGGTTGCCACATTTAACAAGAACAAACTGTTATTGCATTTGGAAAAAGATAAAGCATTTATTGCTGAAAAAAATATTATTAAGTGTAACACGCTTGACCAAAACGGAATTGGTGAAACTCTGTATGAAATTGATATGAAAAGTGATATCGTAACCGATAACATATTTGAAATAGCCGGGGATTGGTTATTCATTTATAAAAGGACTGCAAAAACTAGCGTCGAATCCCACCGGTTGATATATAAGGTTAATATTAGGACAAAAGAAATAATTGAAGTAAAGGTTCGGCTTTCCTAGTATCGGACAGAGGAGGAATTGGGTTTATCCCATATGATGGCTAATCCTAGATAATTAACTTAAATGTGAGGAGAGAAATAGTTTGAAGAAAAGAATAGACTTGGCAGCAAAAATATTAGGAGTATTAGTGTCTTCAATCTCTTTAATATCATTGTTGAAAGATTTGAAAGTTGAACCATTCGTAAATATAGGTGAATGGTATGGAATAATGATGAAAGTAACTGTGGTAGTGTTTATTATATCATGCATAGTATTGCTTTGGCTTTATTTAAGATGCAGGGAAACTGATAGTAAAGAGAATAAAGAAAAGAGAGGATAACAAAATTACATGATAGACCCGCTCGGGCGTAAGGTTATGGACTTTAACAAGGCTGACGCTTCGGACGGGCTGGACTTAGCGTATCAGTATAACAGGGCGGGGCAGCTTACACAAATCAGCTACAAGACGAGCGCAACGGGGGAACAGCACAACCTTG
>CAZPHS010000020.1:0-33662 GCA_964586785.1 uncultured Christensenellaceae bacterium | reverse complement strand
ATATATATTTTACGGAGGTAATTAATGAAATTGAAACTTAGAAAAGTCTTTATGATGATTGTTGTTGTAGCGCTCATAGTGGCTGCAACGACCGCAACGGCTCTCGCAGATGACACGATCACAACAGGGGAAGGAGATGCCTCGGCTACTGTGCCGGTAGAGGGAACAATATCGGCATTGACAGTCTCGGTGACTCATCCGGCAACAATTGCATACTCAATTGATCCGAATACCGGTGATACTTATGGTATTATAGATCCTGAAATTACGCTGGTTAATAATACCTTGGTTCCTGTCAGAGTTACAGTTGAGTCGATGTTTGCTACTCCCGGTGGCACATTGCAGTTCGCTGATGTGCTGCCGTCGGATAGGGATTGGGCAAATCTCAATGTTGCAGATTCGAAAGAGTTTATTGCACTTGGGTTAAAAATTCCTCCTAATGTTATGGAATGGAATGTGGGGTATAACGAAGGTACGTATTACGCAGCGGATATGACGATGGTTGAGTTTGGAACTTTAAACTATGGCTGTATGGGCGTACTTACGCTTGTTGCTAACCATGGTCTAGCATTTGACCAAGCGTATACTTCAATGCATAGCTTGTTTTTCATGTTTGATTTGGTTTAGTTATAAATAATTAAGTAATAGATGTAGCTGGAGTACCGGATGACTATCTCCAGCTACTATGCTTTAAAATCCTTTTATAATTTTTATAAAAGGGATAATTTTTGTACTCTATATATGTTAAAATGGTATTAATTATATATGGTGGTGTAATATGCAAATAGAAAAAAAGAGAGTTGCATGGCAAATAGCATATGAAATTATGGTTAGGAGTATTGAACCGCTGTCGCTGACACAACTGCATCCTTGCAGTGGGCAATACAATGGTTTGACAATTATTAATAAGGCGAATAATGAACCGTTTGCAATGATAAATCTGAATGGTGATAGTATCAAATTAGGGGACGACTCTTTATTAGATCCATACGTTGACATGTTTAAAGCAGATAAAGTCAAGCTGTTTAGAAGCATCGCCAGAAGCGGTGAGATCACATTAAATGACCAGCCGGTAAGAAGAGCCGCAGCGCTGGAGTTTCTTTTAGAAATAATAGATTTGGATATAGAAATAGATTCCGCTTGGCTGGATAGCTCATACGAAAGCCGACTTCGTATTGACGCAAATAAATTTCCGACATATCCATTGAATGATAAAGAAGATAGGCTAGCGCATTTACCCTGGTGGATTTTATCGTGCAGCAATATTCCGATAGCTATGTGCAATATAGAGTCTGGGGAACTTATCTTACAATCTACAAAAAAGTTTAATCTTAATGATATTGGAGAACAACATAAGGCAATCTCATATATTCAGAATTTAATAGATTGGCAAAAGACTATTTTACAAACAAAACACGAATTAGATAAACATAGCGAATGGCGAGCTCGTTATGAAGGTTATGCTGATGAAATAACCGGTAATATTGATATAATCAAATCAATCAGGCGGAGATTCCGTGAATGGGAACCTTTGAAGTTCTATATCAACGTAACAAATGCAAAAAAAGCGAAATCAACTGTATGGCTTGACATAAGGTTTCTGGGTCAGAAGATTGGTGATCTTAAATGCACAGCTAAAGAGATTAAAATAAGTACAGATAATTGCGAGTCAACTAATAAACGTGATTTTGGATGTGATATAAGCTTATCTAGCGTAGATTGGGACAGCACCAAAGCAAGGGAGTTTCGCAGGTATTTTAGAGACCTATTAAGAAACGGGTTCACACAAAATAAAGGGAATGAAGAGCATAGAATTGAAAGCTTAATCTTGTCTGAGTTGTCGAGAAAGAACGATAAGATTTTAAGAAACATGGCTCCAGTTACAATTAATAATGTGAGATTCCCAATGCCTACTCCATTAAAAGCAAGCGATCATTCAACTGTAACATATGCAAAACAATACGGAGGCGGAATAGATGTTTTTGCACGTGCCGGTACAGGCGGAGTAAATACAACACTCTGTATAATGGAATTAAAGGATGAAAATAAGCCATCGGAACCGCCTAAGGATGCTATAAAGCAGGCGCTTGTATATACGACTTTCATACGTAAATTACTGCTCAGTCAATCAGGAGACAAATGGTGGAAGCTATTTGGGTTCAATGGTGCAGTGCCGGATAAGCTTGTGCTAAATGCTGTATGTGTAATGCCTTCTAATTCAAATAATGATCTAACTTTTAAAGACCAGGAGTTAAACATTGGGGATGACGATATTGCAAAACTGCAATACATCTATTTTACTGAAAAAGAGAACAGAGTTGTTGATGTTATAAAGTCTTTCTAAAGGGGATTTATGAGACTAAAGATATACAGAGGGACAAAAGAAATAGGCGGGACGCTAATAGAGGTTAAGACAGATAACACCAGGTTATTATTTGATGCCGGTTATCCTCTTTTCCTGAATAACAAACCGATTGATGACAATGTGAAAGATTATCCCACCGAAAAGCTTTTAGAGCTAGGTGTACTGCCTGATATTGATGGGTTATATACTTGGGATGTTCCTGCATTTGACGCTGTGATAATATCACATGCGCATATTGATCATTATGGCTTGCTAAAATATATAAACTCACAAATACCTATATACGTTTCAAGAGGCACAAAAAAGCTAATTGAAGTCTCTCAGCTGTTCGGAATTATAGATGACTATTCAATCCAAACAAGACCATTTAATATGTATGAGCAGTTCAATATCGGAGACATCCAAGTAAAACCGTTTTTAATGGATCATTCGGCGTTCGATGCAGCGGCATTCGAGATCATTGCAGAAAACAAGACAATCATATATACAGGTGATTTTAGAGGGCACGGCAGAAAAGCGATCTGTTTAGATAGGTTTATAGATAAAGCAAAAAAGCAAGCTGATTTGTTGTTAATAGAAGGTACTATGTTTGGAAGACAAGATGAAGAAGTATTGACAGAAAACGAATTAGAAATGGCGGCGACAAAAATGATTCAAAGAACTAATGGCGCTGCACTGTTCCAATCATCCAGCCAAAACATAGACCGGCTTGTTAGCTTCTACAAAGCTGCGATTCGCACAAACAGGACTTTTGTTGTAGACGTTTATACTGCAAACGTTTTATTTGAGCTAAGGCAGCTTGGCAATAGATTGCCGTATCCATCTAAAGAATACTCGAATATAAAAGTCTTTTATCCCTATTATCTGACTCAAAAGATATTTAATCAAATAGGAGAAGAATACGCCAAACGGTTTTCAGAATTCCATATATCTCGAGAACAACTAAAATTAGAACAAGATCGTATTGTGATGCAGGTCAGACCCTCTATGAAAAACGATCTCTTAAAATGCGACTTGCATGACGGGATATTTATTTATTCTTTATGGGATGGGTACCGTGAGAGTGAATATCAGCAGCGTTTTGAGGAATCGCTACAACTCAAAGGCTTCGAGCTAAAAACTCTGCATACGAGCGGACATGCGGCTATAGATGATATAAAGAGACTTATCGACTCTCTTGAACCAATAAAAGTTATACCGATACACTCTATGGTACCGGAGAGTTTTCTAAATATTTCTGGAAAGACAGTATTGGTTAAAGATAAAGAAATAGTCACAGTATAAATGAACAATTAAAAGGAGCGGGCAATGCAAGAAAACGATATTTTGCAATTTATTATTAACAATGACGACTTAGAAGTTCTAAAAGCAAGAACTAATATTTTCAATCCATTAAAAATCTTAAAAATACAAGATTATGAAATTCGGCATTCAAATTTAATGGCATGGCTTTGTGATCCAAATGAAAACCATAATTTTGATGATAAGTTTATAAGAAGAATTGTATTAAAAGTAATTTTAAACTCTGAGAACGAACAGGTGACATCTGAAGTTAAAGATATTTACGGTCTGCAGAAAATGAATTTAAATGATATTAAGGTATACAGGGAAAAAGATAATATCGATATTTTACTAGTATCAGAACTAAATAGACTAGTTATTCTAATAGAAAATAAAATAGGTTCATCAGAGCATTCAAATCAGTTGGAACGTTATCTTGAAAAGGTAAATGAAGACTATTATGGTTATACTATTGTTCCTATTTTGCTTTCACTTGATGGTGTAGCAGCCTCAAATGAAAAGTACTATTCTGCAAGTTATTTAGATGTAATAGAAACTTTGGAGTTTTTAACAATCAACTATTCCGAAAGAACATCAACGAAAATTCTAGATTTCCTATCGTTTTATATCATTACATTAAAGGAGAAATATAATATGGATGAAAGTATTAAGCAATTGTGTAAGGAAATTTACAGTGAGAACAAAGATGTAATTGATCTAATCTATTCAATTGGGCATGAAATGGACACATCTCAAGCGTTTAAGAATTTTAATGATACTTTTCCAGAAGTAATATTATTATATAACAATGCCACAGATTACTGGTTTATGGTAAATGACTTTAAAAACATGAAGAAGATGAAAAATAGTTGGAAAGCTGAGTATCCGATTTGCTTTTGGTTTGCTAATTATAATGGAAAACTAAAAATCACATTAGAAATTGGGCCTTTTGATAATGCGAGTAAGAGAATTGATTTTCTATCGCTGTTAGAACAAAAGGGAGTTAAAATGCGTAAGAATGCAAAGGAGCCCGGCAGAATTTATACGAGAATTTATAACGAGACAAAAGTAATAAATGATTGGACAGATGAAGATGAATTGACGGAAGCAATGATAAAGCTGTTTAGTAAAGATGCGGTTAAATCTATTCGTAAAAAAGTAGCTAGTGCTATTGATGAGTTCGATTGGGCGGAGGCCTAAACGAATGCAAAGCGTTAAAAATAAGGTTTCTGCAGGTTTGCTTGGTCTAGCAATTGCAGATGCTTTGGGTGTGCCAGTTGAGTTTGTTGATCGGAAGACACTAAGTAAAAAACCTGTTCAGGATATGCGTGGGTATGGGACCTATGACCAACCCGCTGGAACATGGTCTGATGATACAAGTATGACGCTATGTCTTGCCGAGAGTTTGTGTCTTGGTTTAGATTATTCGGATATTATGCAAAGATTTCATTCATGGATTAGTCAAGGAGAGTACACACCGTTTGGCGTTGTGTTTGATGTCGGCAACGGCACAAGAAACGCTATTAATAAATTTATTAAAGGCACTGACCCTTTAGAGTGCGGGGGTAAAGATGAGCATGATAATGGGAATGGTTCATTAATGCGTATATTGCCTTTGGCTTTTTACTTGCATTCTAAATATGGAGAAGATATTACTGAAAGCGATGAATCAATGGATATTATTCATAAGGTTTCATCATTAACTCATGCACATAAGAGAAGTCTTATCGCTTGCGGTATATACTTATCAATCGCAACTATGCTTATGGGTACGATTTCTATTGACTATGCAATTGAAATTGGGACCTATCGAGCAAAGGAATACTACATAAAGAAAGAAGAATTTAAGCAGGATTTGGTTTACTATGAACGCTTATTTAGCAATAGATTTAAAGAGACTTCAGCAGATCAGATTCGGAGCAGCGGTTATGTGGTTGATACACTTGAAGCAGCGATTTGGTGTTTGCTGAACACTAACAATTATAAGGATTGCGTTCTTAAAGCAGTAAATTTAGGCGAAGATACTGACACTGTAGGTGCAGTAGCAGGTGGGCTAGCGGGTTTACATTACGGCTACGATGGGATTCCTGACGAATGGCTTTCGGTTCTTGCTAAGAAAGATGAAATTGAATCAATTAGCAAAAAACTGGATGCGTCTCTTAATAGCGATAGTATTCGTAGTTTGTGCGCATATATCCTGTATTTTGAATCGGCAACCCGAGAAAGTGCCTACCAATATGCCTCATATGATAAACCTATACTAAAGTTTATGGACGAAGTTTACAAATCTAATTTATTAAGCTATGACTATTTAGAAGTTATAAAGAATAACGGCCTTAATACTCAAGAAAAAATAAAAGCTGCAATTGAAACGGCAGATTTTGAGTTACTAACAGCTATTTTAACTGGTTACATTCGACAGGAGCGTTTTTGTGAAGGTTTGTTTGCTTCAGCAATTGAGGATAAAACGATTCTTAAAATACTAAGAAGATTTAAAAAGTTCTTATAATTGTATTCGGAATAGCTTGATGATATGATAAAAGCACGTCCGAATCGACGTGCTTAAAACTTTATCGAACAAGGAAGCAAATTATTCTGTCCTATCCGAAATTATGGCGGAGGAGGTGGGATTCGAACCCACGTGGCACTCACGCGCCAACTCGATTTCAAGTCGAGCTCGTTATGACCGCTTCGATACTCCTCCGTGTTGATAGTTGTAACAACGTAAAAAGCATTGACAGTATAGCAAATACGCGCCGCGGCCGTCAAGTTACCTACGGCAAAACTTTTTCGGGGGTTTTTTTAAGTATATGCCGGATTGCTGTAGGTTTGTCAAACATATTGTACAGTGTTATGTTCGAGATACCTGGTTGGCGATCGCCAATAGAGCGGGCGTATGGGCATTTTGTTTGAACGGTATCGGTAAGCCTTAAGCTGCTGCTTAAAGCAGAAGAAGGAAGAGAAGGTTGTCTTGGAATAAAACCGTTTTTGATATTCTCTGTAGCTGCGCTTGACCTTGCTGTTGTGCCTTGGGGTATAAGGGCGTATAAGCTTATGCCGTATGCCCAGACATCTGGCTTTTATGCTTGGTAAATCCATAATGCGAAGAAGAATGGACTAAACATTACCATTGTGAAAGCTGCATCTAAGGAGAATATTGGGATGAAAACTTTGTGTCGCTACGAAGCCGGAAAGCCTATACGGGAAGACAGAAGTAAAGGTATCTGCAAAGCCTACCTAAAGGACCACGCCTTGGTGAGATCAGCATTTCTTGGTTGGAGTTCGGTTTGTTTTACATGCTCGTACAACTCGTTCATGCCGTCTATTTGCATACCGATGGCGATAATTTAAAAAGACCCCTATATAATTGTCTCGCCATAAATTATTTCATATTGTATAAAACGGCATGTTTCTATTTCTTGATGTGATATTAACTTCAATAGTTGTTCTATCGATTTGGTTGCAACTTTTTCGACAGAATTTTTTACTGTTGACAATGGTGGCAGAATATAGTCTAACATGTCGATATTATCAAATCCCATCAATCCAAACTGTTGGGGTATCGAATATCCCTTTAATCGAAACTTTTTTAGAATTTGTAGAGCATAAATATCACCTGAACAAAAGAAAGCGGTCTTTAAGTTTGTCATATTGGGTTAATAAATTTATAATTATAAATAGAATAAATATTATTTATAGGTGGTATTACAGATGAAAATCAAGAATATGTTTGTACAAAACAAGCAAATCCACTTGAAAGACGTAAACATCGATTTTTCTAACATCGGCATCTATCTAATAAAAGGTGCCAATGGCTCTGGCAAAACGTCTTTAATTGAAGAAATCTTATTTAAATATAATGATGCAACATTTTCCTACGAAAAACAATTATGGTCATTTCAAAAAAAGCAAACGAAATTTATTCACTTATATACCTCAAAGTTTGGATGATCATTCAGTATCTCAGTTTATTGATTTAATTAAAGAATTATCAAGAAGTAAAACCATTATTATTGTTACGCATGATCCCAGATTAGATTCAGATAATTACACAAATATTATTTTGAAAAGAAATGATGTTATTATAAATTGCAATACAATAAATAAAAACAAAATTAATGTCGGATATCAGGACAAAAACAAAACCAATTTTATTAAGCTCGGTGTTGGTCTATTTAAAAACTATATTAATTTTATTACTTTATTTGTAACGTTAGCTGTTATACTGATGCTATCCATTTATACACAATTACAATTTAAAAACGGATTTTCAACAGATGAAATTCCACCGGAAAATGTAATCTTATCATATAAAGGCGAGTTTTATATTGATAGGGTGGTGGACGCCTGCCGAGCGGTTTGCGGATTATTTGTTCGAAATTAAAAGCGCCGCGCTAATATAGCAGCGCGGCGTGAAGTTTTTTCAGTGCTCTTTAAAGAAACTGTTGATACGCTTTTTTAAGGTTATGCTTTTTTGTTTTTCGCGTTCAGCGTATATCTGCCGATTATTACCGCTCCGGCGGCGCACAATACGGCAATCGCAATTAACACCCAGACTAAAGTATTGTCCTGGCCGGTAGAAGGCAGCTTTGACTTTAATATAGTAAGCGAAAAACCGACGCTGAAATCGTTGAAAGTGTACGTAATCTCGGTTGTGCCTTCTTGTAAAGCCGTAACCGTCGCCGTGCCGTCGCTGTGGGTTTCCAATGAGACAATCTCTTCGTTGAAGTTCCAATGGCCGTTTCCAACGGGGGGCGTCAACGTGGTTCTGCCGTTCAAATAAATCGTGGAGCCGGCGGAAGAGTTTATGGGATTTAGCCCAAAGACGGCGTTTATAGTATGCTCGCTATCTACGGAAGGGAACGTATAAGAAGACAAAGCCCCAACGTTTGAACCGTCCACCTCAACCGAAGCGACACAATATCCGCTGTCCGGCGTTACGGTATATGTTTGGTTATCCCCGTATATGACATACGTTTCACCAACCGGGCTGATAGAGCCGCCGGTTGCTGCGGAGGCGGTAATCACCGTCCCCGGGTAAAGCTTTCCGCTTGAGGTTTGCGCATCGTCCGTTGTTGTCACCGCGCCCGCGTAAAGCTGTCCGGAAATTTTAGCGCCCGATACCACCGTGTTAAGCGGAAGGTATAAATACAGGTTTCCCAGCGCGTCCGTAAAAACGTCTTTAATACCGTAGCTGTAATCCGCTCCGTCCAAGCTTGCGGCAAGAAAATCAATCTTTTTTATATCGTTTAAAGAGTCGAACTCTATAAGTGTCGGGTAAGCGGTTTTCTCGTAGTCGTCGTCATAAAAAACGCTTGCGCCCATCTCGTTTACTTTTACCGTGCCGCCTTTTATCAGCAGTTTTCCGCCGGGATTGCAGACACCGCCACCGATTCCTACATGGTCTCCGGTAGCCTCAACAGTTCCGCCGTTAATCCAGAAAAAACTACCGCGGCAGTTATAGCCCCCGCCTATAGCCGCGCCGGTTCCGTTGCCGTAGTCATCTTTGCACACCGCTTTAACAATCCCGCCGTTAATTGTGATGTGAGCGGCGTTGTCCGTTTTACCGCAAACTCCGCTGCCTATTCCCGCGCCAAAATACACCCGCCAAGTGCCATCATCGATGCCGGCAGCCGCGTTTATGGCGCCGGCGTTTATAATAATAGTACCGCCGGTGTAAGGGGTATTATTTATTTGTCTTTCAAAATTTCCGCCTATACCGGCCGCGCCAAAACCGCCATACGCGTCAAGAGCGCCTGTGCTCGCGTCAGTTATAACAAGCAATGCCGTGTTTCTAACAGAAAGTCCCGCCCTGTATTCTCCGCCTCTTAACGTGTTTGCACCTAAAACGGTTAGGTTAAGCGACGCGTTTTCCATGATTTCAAACGCGGCTTCTTGCTTCGAGCGCGGTATGGATATGGACAAATTGTCGATTGTGATATTTGCCGTCACCCCTGCGGCGACCCATACTACATCTTTTTCGGTTGTGCCGGATATTGTCATCGGGGTGTCCGTTAATATAGTCAGCCTTTCCTGCCCTTCGTCATAGCTGTAGTCCGTAGCCAAAATGCCGCCGGTGACGGTTAAATCTCCCGCCGAATCCGCTGATGCCGATAAAGGCACGGCTGTAAATATAAGCGCCGCGCACAATAGGGTCATACAAAACTGTTTAATTTTCATTTATTCTTTACTCCTTCTAGCCCGGCAACGTTAAACAAAACGCCAGATTATAAACGTGTTTTTTAAATAACGCGCCTTTTATAGTGTAAATATAATGTTTTATTATGTAACCCCTTGATGTGTTGCAAGTTAAGCGTTTCCACGCATTATTCGCAACTTTATATTACCGTTTATTACGTTTAATATCAACTATAATTTTATATTTCTATAAAATATTATTAAGGTTATAAAAATCCTGCAAATCATTTGCGCCAAACGTCATTTTTTAAAGTAGCGAATAAAACAATTAAGCCAATCCCGCGGGGTTTTGCTTTTTAACCGTTATTATATTCACGTTTTTTGGGTTAACGCCGCGGCTTGTCCGCGTTTAAACCCGCAACCCGCTTCTTTTACGGTGTATTACCAACGCCGCAAAAAGCGCCGATAAAAGAACAAGTCCTGCCGCGCAAATAAGTATCCATATCCACGGGCTTGCCGCCTCTTTTATACCGACGATTTGAAACCGGCTGAACCGGCTGATATCGAACCGAATATGTGCGGGCGTATCATTCTCATGCATAATTGTACCGTCAACAATTTCAGTCGTGCCGTCGTCATGCTCCACATAGACGGACAGCGTTTCCATGAACGCCGCGTCCGCGAGCTGTTCCTCGCTCAAGCCGGTCAGCGGCAATGTGACGGTGACCGCAAAACTTTCCATGTTGGTCTGTATTATTCGGGGAATGCCGAACACCTGTCCGTTCTTGGAAAGGGATACGGTAGTGTCGCTAAGGAACGTTTCAGCCGCCTCCTTTGCTTCTTTTTCAACAGGCACGACGCGAAAATACAGCGAATCGCCGTTTTGATTCGCCTGTTTTATAGACTCCGCGGAAATCGTTATGCTTCCCGCGGGAGACGCAAGCGTTGCGTCCATGTCGTTTTCGGCCAGTATTGAAACCGACTCAAACGGTATCTCGAAAGCGTACTCGTGCGCCGGACGGGTTTTGTCATTTCCGGCGGTCACAATAATATTACCGGTTTGGCCGCCGCTCTTAATCATTTGCGCCACCGCTTCCGGCAAAACATTTACATAGTCCATTGTTGTTCCATCGTCCACGGTCGTGCGGTATAACGCTACGGAATCAGAAGCTTCCCCAAGCCGCGCGAATGCGGCGCGTTCTATTGGCGCGCGCGTTTCACGCTTGGATAAGCCCTCCCGCTTGACAATAAGTAGAAAGGTTTTAGAAACACTAAGAGTGTCTCTTGAAATAGTGACGGTGAAAATAACGTTGGTGTCCTTATCCTTAGGGCGCGTCACAACGCCTACGGTATTTTCCGCGTCCGTCTTTATGCTCACTATATCCGTGTTTGAAGACGTCCAAGAAAGCTTAGTGTCAAAATCGCCGTTATACAACAGCGCAAAGTCGTCCGTAACGCATTCCCATGTATCGCCGCTTGTAAACAAAAACGCCGTATCTGTAGTTAACGTTTTTGCCGCCCTCTGCAGAACCAGTGAGTTTTCAATCCATCCCGCGTAAAGCGTAATATCCCGCGTAACGGCGCCGTTAAAATCATACGGCAGCGTCAACGCGCTGTCCGCGTACCACGCGTCAAATAAGAAGCCGTCTTTTTTAGGCATATCGGGAATTTTCACTTTTTCGTTGTGCGGTACCGTTTGACCGGCCGCGGCGCTTTTGCCGCCCGTATCAAAGGTTACCGTATAATGGTTAACCATATATTTAGCGGTAACATTAGTATCGCCGGTGATTTTACTGAACGGCGCGCTCCAGCCGGTAAACGTATACCCCGCGCGCTTAGGTTCGTCCGGCGCCGCGGCCGCGCTTCCATACGTCACCTTTTGTGTTTTGAGCACGTCGCCGTTCCAATCTTTAAACGTAACCGTATAGCTGTTTACAAGCCATTCGGCGTATAATACGGTATTATCCCGAATAAAAAACTCGTCGCCCTCGGCATAACGCCCGCCGCTTTTATCCGGCCGCGTATTCCAACCGCTAAACGTATGCCCGATTTTTGCAAGCGAGCCCGAATTGCCCAAAACGCTTGCCGTATCGCCTTTTTTGTACGCCGCCAAATCAACGGGAGCGTCGCCCCCCGTCGCTCCGTTTCCGTCATAACTGACCTTATAAGTTTTGATAGTATATGATTGCACGGAAACATCGCTGTTGTTCCAGCCCGCCTTTATGGCTACAGCCTTTATTGTGGTATCCGCGTACAGAGTGATTGCCCCTGTATAAAGCGTCGAATCCGCGGTGGGCGTATCGCCGTTTACGGTATAGCGGATTGCGGCGTTTGGAGTGGTTGTCGCAAGCTCCACCGAATCGCCGTAATCGATTCCGCCGGAAGCAGGCGCGGCATACGGGGCGGCAAGTGTGCCGAGCGTCGCTATTTTTAGCGTGAATTCCGCCGCGGCGGTTTCCCCGTTGATCGTATCGGTCGCTTTAATTGTAAAAGTATTGTTCCCGGGTACGGTGGGCGTGCCGGTTATTTTGCCGTCCGAAGACAATTCAAAACCCGCCGGCAGCGCGCCCAAAACAAGCTCGTAAATAAAACTGCCGCTTCCGTCAAAAGCCTCTACCGACACGCAATAAGAGGTGTTATACGTTCCTTCCGGCAGCGTTCCGCCGTCGAAGGTTACAGGTATAGGCGTCCATTTGGCGTAAAGCGTTATGTTTTCGTTTACCGTGTCGGCGGCAAAGTTCCATACGTTCAAACAGCCGGATTCCCGATACCAGCCGCCAAAATTCCACCCCTCTTTAGTCGGGTCTGCGGGGGCGGTGATGGTATCCCCGCAGCCCGCTATGGCGGAGGGCACGCCGCCGCCCCCCTGTGAATCAAAATTAACCGTAAAAAGTATGCGCTCCCATTGCGCGTATAACGTTAAATTAGCGCCGAGCGAATATATATCTCCCGCGGCGTAACCCGTGCCCGAACCGTTCGCGCGCGTGTTCCATCCGGTGAACAAATACCCCGTTCTGGTCAGATGTCCGGTGTTGCCCGATATTGTCGCGGGGGCGGTATAAGCCTGCGAAGAGGGGACCGTACCGCCGGTGTTTCCGTTGCCCACATAGGTGACTATATACTCGCCTTCCGCAAGCGCCTCAAAAACCGGCGCTATGGTCTGGCTTTTTAATACGGTAAATGTGTACGGATTGGCGTTGGAAAGCGTATTAAAGTCTGATACGTCCGTCCAGCGTAAAAATTTATATCCGTCGAAGGGGATAGCGGTCAGCGTAACCGGCGCGCCGGAAGCGTAGGTATCGCCGTACACCGTACCGCCTCTTATTATACCTCCAGCAGCCGCATTAACCTTTATCATAAAAAGCTTTTCGATGGTTGTCTCCACCGCCCCTTTTGTCGGCACTGCGTCCCTTGCGCCGCCGTTCTGGTCAAACGCAACTTTAGCGCTCGCGGCGTCGCCGCCCGTAAGCGTTACCCATTCGTCCGTTACCGGGTCACGGTAACCCGCCGCGGGGTTTCCGCCCCCGTTGGTAAAGCCCGTTTCTATACCCGCGCAAAGCGCGGCGTCGCGGTTTGGCTGTAACGGAACCGAAGTGGTCGCCGACCCTGCTATTCTTGCAAGATACGGCTGATAGATTGTGGCTGTGCCCATTTCCATGCCGTTCGCCGCCAACACCTTTGATGTGGAGCCTCCGGTAAAAAGCGAATTGTCCGAGCCGTCGTTCAAGCCCGTGTACTGCACGTTGCCCGCTCCGGCCGTCATGCTGCCATGTAATATACAATAGTAAGCAGCGGTAGGGGAGTTATAAAAATCGTTCAAGGAATAAGACTCGCCGTTGTCGCTTGAACTGTAGTTATACGCGAAAATATCGTTGATCAAATATACCTGGCCGCTGATTCTAAGCGCGCCGCCGCTGACGGAAGAATTATAATTCACATTGCCCGTAAAGGTGCTGTTGAGTATATACGCGATTCCGTTGTAGTTGTTTATCGCGCCGCCAAGCTCGGTGCTTTTGTTGTTGGAGAAAGTTGAGTTGTTGACATACAGCTGCGCGGACCCTTTATTTTCTCCGGCGCCGCCTCCTCCGTTGGAGCTTAAGCTTCTGTTCTCGCTGAAAGAACAGTTTTCAACGAACATTTTAGCGGCGGAGTTTATATTTAAAAAACCGCCGCCGTATGACGCGCCGTTACGTATTATATTGCAATTGTAAAGATAGGCCGTGCCGTAATTCGCAATGCCGCCGCCCTCGCGGGCAACACCTCCGGAATTGCTTACGGTGACGGTGTTAAGCTTTAAAACCGCGCCCGCATTTACAAATATGGCAGAGCCCGCGTTTTCCGCGGCGCCTCCCTTTATTGTCGCGTTGTTTATGGTCAGAGTACCGGATATCAGATTGAATACGCGAAATTTTGACGCGCCCGCGTTTAGCGTTCCCGAATCGTCGAGCCCGGGAACCGGCACGGAGATAGTGTGTCCGTTGCCGTTGACGCTTAGCGTTTTGTCTATGGAAAGCTCCTCTAAAACAACGATGTCCGCGGCGATTTCGATGGTATCTCCCGATTGCGCGCAGCTTATTGCCGATAACAGATCGTCATACGCGGATACAAAGTGCGTAGCCGCCGCGTGCGAAACCGCGATGCCGCCCGAAACGGTGAACGCCCCGATTACGCTTACGCCAAGCATTATTGAAAACAACGCGCGTTTTATCATTTTTGCAAACATTTTGTACCTCCGGAGTGGTTATTATATAAATACGCCCGCATACCTTTTAGATGAAACAATCACAAGCGTCAAATACAAATCTTTTGCGTGTATTTTTGATATATCATCATCCATTTTTATATCCGTCTATCAGTTTTCTTTGAATCTTCGCCACGGCGGCTGCCATAACTTTGCCGGGAAGCGGCTTAGAGAACGCAATAATGATCTTGTTCCATAAACCCGGTATAATTACCGCTTTGCCGGAAAGCAGTCCTTTGTATCCGTATTGCGCGACGGCGCTCGCGGGCATTGCTCCCTTAACATCGTTTTTACCGGCTCTTTTAGAAAATTCGGTTGCCGTAGCGCCCGGGCATAACGCGCAAACAACAACGCCCGTGCCTTTCAGCTCCTTTCTTACCGCCAGTGAAAGCGACAAAACATAAGCCTTTGTCGCGTAATAAACCGCGGTATAAGGACCCGGCTGATATGCTCCCGTTGAAGCAACGTTAAGTATTCTTCCGCCGCCCCGTTTTATCATGCCGGCGGCCGCCAGTTTTATAAGAGCGGTAAGAGAGGTTATGTTTGTGTTTATTATACTTGTGTCTTTATTAACTTCGGATTCTAAGAACCGACCGCATATGCCCGCGCCAGCGTTATTAATAAGCACGCTTACATATATGTCTTTAATACGTCCGAAGATTTCCGCCGCCGAATCGGGGCTTGATAAATCCTTTTGAATCGTTACTGTTTTAACGCCAAATTTGCTTCTAAGTTTTTCCGCGACGCAATCAAGCCTTTGAATATCGCGCGAAACAAGCACAACATTATATCCGTCCCGCGCGAGTACATAAGAAAATTCTCTGCCTATGCCCGACGACGCGCCCGTTATAAGCGCCCACTTTTCAACGTCCATTTTTGCCCCTTCTTTCGTCTTTTACAATACTAAAAGAGATATAATCGGTATGGTAATAAGTGAAAGCAGCGTGCTAATTATAACAAGCTTGGACCCCAGAACATAATCCGCGCCGTGCTTTTGCGCCAGTATCGCGACCATTGTGCCCGCGGGCATCGCGGTAATGACAACGGATACCCCAAGCACCAGGCCTGTAACGCCAAGCTGGCTCAAAATTAAATAAGCGGCGGCGGGCAGCAACAAAAGCCTTATAAATGAATAAGCGTACGGCCTAACGCCAATTAAAACCTTTTTTAAATCAGCTCCGGCAAGCATCATGCCTATCACAATCATAGACAGAGGTGTTTGCGTATCGCCAACCATAACGAGCATCTCGTTTGCGTACGTAGGCGGTGAAATTCCAAACACAAGCAGAACAAACCCTGTTATTGTGGCAAACAGCGGCATATTGATAAGCAGTTTTTTATCAAAACCCTTTGTTTTACCGCCGCTTAGAAGCGCGGGCGTAATCGCGTAGAGAAATAAATGCATCGGTATAGAATAAAGCGCCGCGTACAAAAGCCCTTGCTCGCCGAAAAACACAAAGCATACCGGCCAGCCTAAAAAACCGTAATTGTTAAAAAACATTGCGCTGCGATAAACGGCCGTCTCTTTTACGCCGCGCGTTTTTATAATACGAGTAAACGGAAAACAAAATAAAAGGGTCGCGGCAATCACGCAGACCGAAATAAGCATAAGCGTGAACATGTCTGTTTTTACCTCCGCGAACTTTGCGGCGCTTATGCTTGATATTATTTTTGCGGGTACGGCTACGTTAAGGACCAGCTTTGAAAGGAGGCGCGTGTCGTTGTCCTTAGTTAACTTGCCGAAGGCAAATCCGGCTATAATCAATATAAATATTGTAGCCACTTTTTCAAACGCTAATAGTATATTCATTGCCCCATATTATCACCAACGCAGCCCTTTTTCAACGCCGCGGGCGCTTTTATGGCCAAGTGTTATGGGCTTTGTCATTCGTTGCCGGTATAAAACAGCGGTAATCAAAAAGCCTCCGCTGCTTTTGATACTGCAACAGAAGGCTTTATTTGTTCGTTTTTAAGGGCATGGTTTGGGCTTTCGTTTTATATCGGTTATTTGCCGTATCTATTGCGTCATTTGTCTTCTAAGAAACGCCGATGCGGTCTCCGCCGCCTTTTGTGCCGATTCGTTTATCATTCCTCCGCGCACAGCCAGCGCGATTGCGCCAATAGGCTGACCGTCCATAATAATCGGGGCAACAATCTGGGATGTGGTTAAAGCTTGGTTTTCGCCGCTTACAAGCGGAATCATACTGTCGGCGTCGTTGTTTTTAATAACTTTACGCGTATTCATCGCATCCTCAAGCGAACCGCTTACAGGGCGTTCGGCATAATCACGCTTGTTATCGCCGCTTGCGGCTAAAACCGTATCCCTGTCGCATATAATCGCGGTTACGCCAAGCGTTGCGGAAAGCGCCTCGGCGAAATCCCGCGCGAATGCCGCGAGCTCGCCTATCGGCGAATATTTTTTTAATATTATTCCGCCTTCCCTGTCTGTGTATATTTCAAGCGGATCTCCCTCTCGTATGCGTAAAGTACGCCGTATTTCTTTAGGTATAACTATTCTGCCAAGCTCGTCAATGCGCCTGACAATACCCGTTGCCTTCATAATATGTCCTCCTTAAAAATGTTCGTTTTCTATGGTTATTGTTTGTAAGTACGGGTAAAATATGCGCGGTTTCCAAAACGCCGCGCGGCAAAAAGCCTTTTATTAGCAATGCTAATTAAAAGTTTTATTGCCGAACGGTCACAGACTAATTTAAAAATATCAGTTCATAATTTAGATACAAAGCAAAGCCGACCCAGACGACGAACGGTATAAGCAAATACGCGGCGGCGCGATTAACGCTGTAAATAAATAAAAACAGCTTTATCGCGCAATAGAGTATCAGCCCGAGAACAAACATTGCTCCCAAGGCGTTCCGAAGATAAAAGAATGTATACGGCCACAGCGCGTTTAATAAGGCGGTGATAAAGAACAGTTCAAAGGCTTTTTTATTTGTATGCTTACTCGCTAGTATAAGCGCTAATGATGCCGCAAAAAGCGTATAAAGCAAAACCCACGCCGCGCCAAATACAATAGGGGGCGGCATAAGCTGCGGCTTGTGCAGGCTTTGGTACCATTCCGGCGATGTATCGACAAAGGAAGACGCTAACGCAAGCGCGGCGGCGGCAAGCAGTATGGCAAAAACAATACGCAATATTTTTTCGTGAACATGCATATGGCACTCCCCCGCAACAGTATATTCGTAAAGACAGTCGCGTATGAAAGGGGATTAAAATGCGAAAAGCGGCGATTGTTTCCGCGGCGATTGTTACGCTGCTTATATCGTGCGGCAAAGCGCCGCCATGCGTAACCGTATCGGAACAAACCATTGTATGCGGAAGCGATATTTTGGTCGAGGATATACGGATTCCCGTTGTCAGCGGTTTTAGCGACGCCAAGTTTCAGTCTTCGCTCAACAGCGGCATTTTAGACGTTGTTGGCAAAGCGCGGGAAAATGCCAAACAGGACGCAAAGGCGGCTCAGCAGTGGGTGCAGTACGTATGTGTGCTTGTTGTCGATTACGAGGTTAAAAATAACCGCGGGCTGTTTTCCATGCGCCTTAGGACAGACCTTGATAACGGCGGCACGGGAATGCCAAACACACGGTACGTAAATGCGGATATAGAAAAAAATAAGCTGCTGCGCCTTGACGATTTGTTTTTATCGCAGGATTACAAAACAGATATTGACGAATATATATTAACAATTATAAATAAAGACACACGCTTTTCCTCCGAAGATTATACGGGCGTTACAAACAATACGGCTTTTTTTGTAAGCGAAGGGCTTTTGCACATCGCTTTCGCCAAATATGAAATTTCATCGGGCTCAACGGGAGAACCCGTTTTTGCGATACCCGCATCGGTAATACAAAAGCATTTAAAGCCCGATTACGCCAAGCATTTTATATAATAGTCTTAAAACGCAATTTGCCGGAGAGAAAACGCCAGCCGGTTTTTTTGGCTGTTTGCCGTCTTCTCCGGGGTAAAACTATGGTTATGAAATCGACTGTGAATATAAGCGCGGATGATGCGAAGGGTCTTCCGTGACTGCACCTTTATTGTATCACTCCGCATTTACATTATTCATCCAACCCCGATTTTACAAACTTATTATTAAAAGCCAAGGATATATCAACATCACTTGAGGATCTCGTTACGAGGAAACAAGGTATTTTCAAATGATAGGTTGAAGGTGCTTTTCTTTGTACTATTTTTATTATAAGCTGCATTGCCATGCAACCGATTTGGAAAAGGTTCGGGTCTATACTGGAAAGCGAAGGCATAGAATATTTGGCAAAAAGATTGTCAAAACCAACGACGGCAATATCTTGGGGAACACTTAGTCCCTCGTCTATAGCGGCCTGAACTGCGCCTATCGCCATCAAGTCGTTGTGAGCAAAAACAGCATCCAAGTGCTGGTTCTGTTTGAGCAGGTCTTTCATCAGCTGATAACCGTCCTGCATTGTCCAATTACCGATTCGAAGCATACATGGATCAAAACTTATGTTCCGGCCGATGATGGCGCGTTGAAAACCGCTCAACCTGTTGCTCATGGGTATGGAATTGATCGGACCGCTGATCATGGCGGGGGTTTTGCGTCCAAGATCAAGCATATGTGATGTAGCGAGAAAAGCTCCTTGCTCATCATCATAATTAACGGTATAACTATTATCCGTTGTTGTGCAATATGCATATACAACGGGAAATGGCAGACTTTTGAGTATCCCCGTTACATCGCGCGGGAACTGAGCGACATAAATAAGCCCCGCTGCCGTATAATCGATATCCTGAAGTAATTTTGTTACCCAGCCCTCCAATTGTTCGCGGGGAGGGCTCATGCTTTGTTGTTTATGCATGATATTCATATTGTAAATGATAACACTATAATCGTTGTCTTCCGCGACTTGACATATTCCCGACAATATGCGGTCGCAGAACTCCACCTCTATTTGTTCGGTAACGACGCATATTTTGCGTCGAACCGATATTTTACTTCGTTTTGTTATGTAACCGGCTTCTTTTGCCATTTTGACGATCTGTTGCCGCAGTTCGGCAGTCATACGCCCTTTACCGTTTAGAGCGTTGGAAATCGTTGCCACGGACACATTTAGTTTTTTTGCAAATTCGGCTTGAGTCAATTCATTTCCCTCCCGGCTGATAATTAATTATTGATTGATTTTAGCACATTAATCACAAAAAGAGTAACAAATCATATAAATTTGACTAGATGTTAATCAATTTAACCATGGTAAAAACGATTAATAATGACCCAAACGGGTTGACTGCGCATGGTTAAGTAGTATGATAGATATGCAACGAGAGCGTTTAATTTACGCAATATAACAAGGAATTAACCGCTTTCAATGTCCTTCAATTCTATTATTTCAATTCGGTTAATATTTCGAAAGGAGAGAAAAAGGATGAAATCCAAAAAAATGCTTGCGTTACTTCTTGGTGTGTTCATGTTGGCTGCTTTGTTTGCCGGCTGCGGTGAGCAGGCAGAAGTTGAATCGACGTCTCCCGACAAAACGGATGGGACGCAGTCTCCAGATCAGGAAAAGTCCATCACTCTAAGTTTTGTGTATTGGGCAGACGGGGTACAGAAGGATCTGGTTGAGGCCGCTGTGGCCACTTACGAGGATGCCAACCCGAATATTAAGATTACGGCTGAGGCATTGCCGGCAAGCGGCGAATTCCCGGGCATCATAGAATCGCGGATGCAAAGCAATACCCTGCCGGATGTCAGCTATATGGGTGAAGGCGACATCATGAAATACAATGAAATGGGTATTCTTGCAGATATCAGCCCGCTGTTTAAGGGGGAGGATGCGGCGCAAAAGCTGGATGCAATCACGATCAAGGATAGCGAAGGGCATATCTTGGGTATCGGATTATCCAACCAGCTTGAGTTGTTGTATTACAACAAACAGATGTTTGACGATGCGGGTATCCCATATCCTTCTACCAATGTGGCGGATGCATGGGAATGGGGCGAATTCGTTGAGATTGCGAAAAAGCTGACCAAAGACACTAACGGCCGCAATGCGACGGAAGCGGGATTTAATCCCCAGCTGATCGAAACGTATGGTTTGGGACTGAGCGCTACGATGGCGTTTCATCATTTCTGGGCGCTGTATTCGAACGGCGGAGGCGTGGTATCGGCCGACGGCGGCGAATTCCTGTGGGATAAACCGGAATCCGTCGAGGCGATGCAGAAGTTTATTGATCTGATTAATGTTGATCATGTGGCCAATGCCGTGACCAATACGTGGTGGACCGATCTTGGCAATATAGCTACGGTGGATTCCGGTGGCGCGGCCATGATGTTTAACGGATCATGGGACTTGGCGAATATTCCTTCCTGCAGTGTTCCGAACAATATCGGTGTGGCAGTGCTGCCAAAACTTAAAAAGGCGGTTACGATGAACTGCGGGGCGCCGCTGGTGGTATATAATACGTCTCAGAATATCGATGAAGCGATGGCATTTGCCAAATATATGCTTGACCCCGATAATAACCTGCCGCTGCTCCAAAGCGGCGCATGGCTTCCCAACGATGTATCATGGTATACCGATGAAGCTCTCATTGCGGAATGGACAGCCAATCTGCCGGAGGATGCCGTGGCGACTATAATGAGCTATTCTACGACCCCGGACGCCATCGTGCAATGGCCGGCTTACTATGTGCCGGCTTACAATAAGATGGATGTCGCCTTTGCCGCGTCGGACATTGACAAGGCGTGGGCCGGTGAAATTTCTGCTCAACAATTGTTTGACGAGATTATGCAGAATATGAAGACACTGTTTGAATCAGGTACGGTAGAGTAATTCGTACGCTCCCGGCAGCAAGGTAACTTTCTGCCGGGAAATTTCTTCTGTTGTTTATTAACGGGGGTAAAGGGGAGGTAGTTTGGGTATGCAAACATCTGCGTTGACAAAACGATCCTTCGGAGGCCGGAAAAATATTCGGGGCAGGCGAGAGGGCGCGACAGGCTATCTGTTCGCTTTCCCCGCTATCTTCGGGTTTTTGCTGCTTACGCTGTATCCAATGGCGACCAGCCTGTTCTACAGCTTCAATAAAATCGATCTGCAGGGCAACATGGAATGGGTAGGGTTACAAAACTATGTTGAAATTTTCAGCAATCCCAGCATCGGCTTTTTAAAATCCATGCAAGTGACTATATTATACGCCTTTATAAATACTTTTTTAATTATTGTATTCTGCTTGGTCGTTGCGTTGCTGTTAAACCGGAAATTTCGTATGCGCAATCTTCTGCGGGCGATATTTTACCTGCCCGCCGTTATACCCATGATTTCCACCGCTATACTGTGGAAACTGCTCTTGCAGAACGCGGCGGGAGGCGGGCTTATCAATCAGTTTATAATGAAGGTTCTTCATCTGCCGCAATTGAATTTTCTTACGGATGTGCGATTGGTTTTTGTCGTCCTTTTTGCGATGGGGCTGTGGACCTGCGGCGGAACTATCGTGGTTTTGCTCGCCACTTTGCAGGATGTGCCGCGTAACCTTATTGAAGCCGTGGAGCTTGACGGAGGCAACGCATGGCATAAGTTTCGATACGTCACCTATCCGACCATTAAGCCGGTTTTATTTTTTCAACTAATTATGTGTATAATCACGTCGATGCAGGTTTTCACACAGAGCATGGTACTGTCCAGCAACGGCGCTCCAAACCGCATGACATATTTTATCAATATAATGATATACGACCATTCCTTTAAGCAAAGCGGGATGAAGGGGATCGCGGCGGCGGAAGCGTGGGCGGTTTTCTTTACCATACTGATTATCACCAGCGTACTGTTTTACTTCCAGGGTGCGTTGCGGCCGGACAGCGATAGGCCGAAAAAAAGAAGAGGTGGTATCAAATGAATAAAGGCAGCTATGCTGACAATACGGCACTATATTCATATGGGAAGCTAAGCCGGCTTAATAGGCGGAGAAAGGCGATCAATACCGCCTTGATTGTATTGGTCTTTTTGCTTGCGATACTTGTTGCTTTTCCTCTTTATTGGATGGTCAGATGCTCTTTGGTATCTAAATCGGCTTTGACTGTTCCGGAATATTTTGCGGATCCCCCCGGCATTTTCCCCAAAGTAATCCAGTGGGTAAATTATACCTTGGGCATGGAGCGCATTAATTTTTTTCAGCAGCTGTTGAATTCACTCATTATCACCATACCTTATGTACTGGGTAATCTGCTGACGACAAGTGTTTCCGCCTATGCTTTTGCGCGGATTCGATTCCCCCTGCGGGGCATGTGGTTTGCGCTGGTTATTAGCACTATGATGCTGCCCTGCGCGGTAACGCTGCTGCCACAGTACGCCATGTACACTAAAATGGGTCTGGTAGGTACCGATGCGATTTTAGGCGGACGGCTGCCGCTTATTCTGCCTGCGCTTTTTTGCGCGTCGGGAAACGCGTATTTTGTGTTTCTGCTCCGGCAATTCATGATGACAATACCTGTTGAGATAGACGAGGCGGCGCGGATTGACGGCGCCGGGCATATTCGCATATTTATTAATATTATGCTGCCGCTGATACGGCCTGCGCTGATTGTTGTGGGGCTGTTTAGCTTTATCAATTGCTGGAACGAGTTTTTCTATTCAATTATCTATCTGCAGGGTGAAAAGGTTTATACTTTAACGCTTGGCTTATACATCATTAACGGAGTACATATAACCAATTACGAACAGGTTATGGCTTTGGCTGTATTAGTTTCCGCGCCCTGTTTGCTGCTTTTCCTGATCGGGAATAAGTACTTTGTAGAGGGGATCAAGCTGTCCGGAATCAAGGGATAGCCACAATAAGAATTAATGGAGATAATGTATGTTTGAAACAAAACGGGGGTATATCCCGCTTAAAAATATACGGATCAACGACGACTTCTGGTCTCGCTATATACGTCTGGTTCGCGAATCAACCATTCCTTATCAGTGGGCGACGCTTAATGATAAGGTGGAAGGCGCTGAGCCGAGCCATTGTATTGAGAATTTCCGCATCGCCGCAGGGGAGAGCGACGGCGCCATTAAGGGCATTGTGTTTAGGGACAGCGACCTGGCCAAATGGCTGGAGGCGGTAGCGTATACACTGGAGATATATCCCGACCCTAAGCTTGAGCTGTTGGCCGATGAAACGATTGAATTAATAGGCCACGCGCAGCAGCCCGACGGATACCTAAATACCTATTTTACTTTTGCCGCTCCTGAAAAGCGCTGGACAAACTTACGCGAAGGCCATGAGTTATATACTGCCGGACATTTTATAGAGGCGGCGGTGGCGTATCATCGGGCAACCGGCAAACATCATCTTCTTGATATCATGTGCCGGTTTGCCGACCTGGCTTGCAGGTTGTTTTTAGGGGATGATCCCCGGTTGGACGGGTGTCCCGGGCATCCTGAGATTGAGCTTGCGCTTGTCAAGCTATACAGGGAGACCGGAGCAGAGCGGTATTTGGATTTGGCGCGATATTTTATAGAGAGGAGGGGCGAAGCCCCGGATTGTTTCTTGGAAGAACGGAAACGCGACGGCTGGCGGTTTATTTTCCCTGAATTAGGAGAATACGACCCGGTATATGTTCTAAACCATAAGCCGGTGCGCCGGCAGGAGGAAGCGGACGGTCACGCTGTGCGCGCGGTTTACCTGTATTGCGCTATGGCGGATATCGCGGAGGAAACAGCGGATGAAGCGTTGCTGCTGGCTTGCCGCAGGCTATGGGACAATATAATACAAAAGAGGATGTATATAAACGGCGGAATCGGTTCTTCCGGATATATGGAGCGGTTTACAACGGACTATGATCTGCCGTTGGACAGGGGTTACTGCGAAACCTGCGCATCGGTGGGATTGGCGCTTTTTGGTATGCGTATGGCGCGGATTACCGGGGAAGCCCACTATATGGACGGGGTAGAGCGCGCGTTGTACAATACTGTCACAGCGGGTATCGCTTTGGATGGAAAAAGTTTTTTCTATGTTAACCCTCTTGAAGTTTGGCCTCCGGCCTGTATGGAAAACACCTCTTTGGCGCATATAAAGCCGGTACGTCAAAAATGGTTCGATGTGCCTTGCTGTCCGACCAATGTCGCGCGTACACTGGCATCCTTAGGACAATATATTTATTTCGTCCGGGGAGATCGGTTGCATATGAATTTGTTCATCGCCAATGATGCGGATATACCGATGGAAAAGGGGTCTGTCCATATATGCACTTCCACGCGGTTTCCTTGGGAAAACCAGGTTGAGCTATCGATCGAGTCGCCGGCGCCCTTTACCTTGGCAGTTAGGATGCCGGATTATGTCCGGGAATTTTCCATTACAATAAACAGGCAGCCGGCGGCTGCCGAGCTCCAAAATGGATATGTATTACTGCCTCTTGACGCGGGTAAAAGTTTTATTGCTGTTACATTGGATTTATCCGCACATCTTGTTTATGCTCATGAGCAGGTACGATCATCCGCCGGGCAGGCGGCCGTTATGCGGGGACCGCTGTTATATTGTTTGGAAGAAATGGACAACGCGGGGCCCTTGTCTGCATTGCAGATTGATAGTGATGCGACTTTTTCGGAAAGCTGGACGGAAGAACTTGGGGGCGCTGTTTTGCTTCAAGCAAGCGGATGGCGGGCAAAAAGCCCAAAGTCAGATATGCTGTATAAAAATGAAGCGCCAACGCTCGAAAAAGAATCCCTGCGGTTTTTGCCCTATTGCTTTTGGAGCAATAGGACGCCGGGAGAAATGCGCACATTTATAAGGGTAAGCCCTAAAAAATAGCAGCACACTAATCTGATTACCCTTAGGATAAAACATATTTTTTAATTATATGTTTTGTATATTAAACTTGCAGTGCGCCCCATTTTGTTTTTTATACCGCTTTGAACATATCCTTAGACGCGCCGCAAAGCGGGCAAACCCAATCCTCCGGCACATCTTCCCATACAGTGCCCGGCTTAACGCCGTTGTCCGAATCTCCTTTGGCCGGGTCGTAAATATAGCCGCATACAGTGCATTCGTATTTTGTCATTGCCGTTTCTCCTTAAAATAACTATTTATTTTTTTGGAAATATGCGTTTAAATCCTCAACCAGCTTGTCCGCGTCAAAGCCGTGCGCCTGCGCGGCCTGAAGAATGCTTTCACCCGCCGACGCGGGGCAGCCTATGCAATGCATTCCCGCTTCCATAAGCACCTCGGCACAGCCCGGATCGAGCGCAAGCAATTGCGAAATCGTCATGTCTTTTGTAATAATCGTTGTCATCATGTTACCTCTTTGCTAATTTCTAAATAACTTTTTAAGTGGTTCTTAATATTTTGTTGCCGCATTTTGAACACTTAATTGACACCTTGCCTTTTCCGCGAGGCACCCTAAGCTTTAAACCACATACGGGGCATTTGAAAATCTTATAAAATTTACGCTGCTGCCCCCTCGCTTTAATTTTATAATACCACGATTTAATTTTATTAACCATATTCAAAAAAGTAAGATTCTCTTTTTGACGTTGCGGAATATTGCGCGAGAACATACGAAAAACCGCCGCGAATAAAATTAAGAAAGTAATTATAAACATATAATAAAAGGGCACAAAATTAAGCAGCAAAGCGAATATAACAAGGGCAAGGGAAAGCTGGTCGGGACCGTTACGTCCTATAAACATCTTTCTTAGCATTTTTACCCACTTCCGGCAAGACCGCTGCTTTATATACTTATCAGAAAAGCTTACCCGCTTGCGTTTATTTATCTTTATGTCGATAAGATATAATACTAAAAAGTTGCGTCCAAAATATTAACAATACGCCTTTTTAACACATTGTTTACAAATATAAATCTTGTGTAGATCTGATACATTAACTTAGATAATGCGAAAACTTTGTCATTTATAGTTATCACAATTTTACGCCGCGCCGCCTTCAAATTGACTGTAATACAATTGCGCATAAAAACCTTTCTGTTCTAAAAGCTGCTTATGCGTCCCCTGCTCCACAATTTTTCCTTCGTTCATCACCAATATTGCGGAAGCGTTGCGAATGGTGGAAAGCCTGTGCGCAATCACAAAACTTGTGCGTCCCTTCATAAGCGCAACCATAGCGTTTTGAATATACGTTTCGGTACGGGTATCGACACTGCTGGTGGCCTCGTCGAGTATCAGTACGGAGGGGTTTGCCAGCAAAGCTCGCGCTATGGACAAAAGCTGCCTTTGCCCCTGCGATATGTTTGTTGCTTCCTCGCTTAACACCGCGTTATATCCTCCCGGAAGCGTCCGTATAAAATGGTCTGCGTGCGCCATTTTTGCCGCGTTTATTATTTGCTCCTCTCTCGCGCCCTGTTTGCCGTAGGCGATATTCTCATATACCGTTCCCTCAAACAGCCAGGTATCCTGCAGCACGATACCGAACCGCTCCCGCAAAGCTTCCCTCGGCATTTTAGCGGCATTAACACCGTCAACAAGTATTGTGCCGCCGTCAATTTCATAAAACCGCATAAGCAGATTTACCAGCGTTGTTTTTCCGGCGCCCGTTGGCCCTACAATCGCTATTATATCACCGGGATTCACTTTAAGATTAAACCGGTCAATAACAATTTTCTCGGGCTCATATCCAAAACTCACATTGGAAAATTCCACGCTGCCCCGCGCGGCCGGCAGCGCTTTGATGGACACATCCGACACCATCTCTCTCTCATCGAGCAATTCAAACACACGTTCAGCCGCGGCTATGGTTGACTGCAGCACCCCCGATATCTGCGCCACCTGTGTTATAGGCTGTGTAAACCTGCGCGAATACTGTATAAAAGCCTGCACGTCGCCGACGTTTATGCGTCCGCCGATTACCATTATGCCGCCGATTACACATACGAACACATATGAGACGTTGCTTAAAAAGTTCATGAGCGGCATAATAAGGCCCGACAGAAACTGCGCCTTCCATCCGGCGTTATAAAGCTTTTGATTTATTTCGTCGAATTTGTTTATGTTATCGTTTTCCATTCCGTACGCCTTAACTATTATGTGCGCGGAGTACATCTCCTCCACATGACCGCTTAAATGTCCCAGATGCTCCTGCTGTCCTTTGAAATGCTTTTGAGACTTTTTTATTATTATCTGCGTTAAAACAAAGCTTGCCGGCAGTATAAGCAGACAAACCAAAGTGATAATCCACGAGATGGAAAACATCATAATTGCGATGCCTATTATCATTGTGACCGATGTAATAATCTCGCTTATACCCTGCGAAATTGAAGTTGATATCGTGTCTATATCGTTTGTCACGCGCGATAGAATCTCTCCGTGCGTTCGGCCGTCAAAGTATTTAAGAGGCAGCCTTGAAAGCTTATCGCTCACATCGCGCCGCATGTCGTGTACTATCGTCTGTGATGTCTTAGCGAGTATAAACTGCATAATATAAGACAGAACGCTGCTGAAAAGGTACAAAACTATCACAGCTATAATAATGCCGCCTATTTTGGCAAAATCGATTGTTAAATCATTAGCGGCTTTAACCTGCGCCGCCGCGGAAAACAACTCTTGTTTTTGCCGCTCGTCAGCATTTTCATTTGCCAGCGACAGCGCCTGCTGCATATCGACAGCGCCGCTTTTCAGCCGCTCCGCTATATCGGCGGGAAGCGCAGATTCTAAGCCGGCGTAAGCTTGAACCTTTGCCGCGGAAGGGGCAAACAGCTCTGTCGTCGCCGTGCCGAGAGTTTTAGGTCCGAATATGGAAAATACGGTGCTGCCGGCTGCCAGTATTATAACAATTATAAGCGATACTTTATGGCGTGCCAGATAGTATGCCAGCCGTTTAAAGCTTGAGCGGAAATCCTTAGGTTTTTCTATGGCGGAGCGCATACCCGGCCCGTGGCCGCCCGGTCCCGGCGGTCTGCCCATAGGTATTTTTGCCTTAGTTTTATCCGTGCTGCTCATGCCGTATCCCCCTTAACCGAGCTGTGACGAAACAATTTCCCTATATGTCGCGCAGCTTTCCATAAGCGACTGATGTTTACCCTGGCCGATAATACGCCCCCGGTCCAGAACAATAATGTTGTCCGCGTTTAAAATGGTGCTTACGCGCTGCGCCACAATAAATACCACTGCCTGTTCTATCTGTTTTAGAAGAGCCTGCCTTAGTAAAAGGTCTGTTTTATAATCGAGCGCCGAGAAGCTGTCGTCAAAAATATATATTTGCGGGCGGCGCACAAGGGCTCTTGCAATCGAAAGCCGCTGTTTCTGACCACCGGAGAAATTGCTCCCGTCCTGCGATACATTTGCGTAAACACCGCCTTGCAGCGCCGATACAAAATCGCTTGCCTGAGCGGTTTCAAGCGCGTTTTCCATCTCGCTTTCGGTTGCGTCAGCCCGCCCGAAACGAAGATTGTCCGCAACGCTTCCGCTTACTAAACTCGCTTTTTGCGGAACGTATCCTATTTTTTTGCGCAAATCCGCCTGCGGATAATCCCTGACATCCACGCCGTTAATTAAAATCCGGCCTTCGGTGACATCATAAAAACGGGATATCAGCTTAACAAGCGTTGATTTGCCCGCGCCCGTTCCGCCTATTATTGCGGTTATCTGCCCGGGCCTCGCTTTTAAGGTTATATCCAAAAGCGCGGGAGCCAGCGCCCCGTTATAATAAAAGCCGACGTTTTCAAATTCCACGCCGCCGTGTCCGGACGCTGCGGGCGCGATATCCGTGTTGTCTAAAACGGTAGGCTTTTGGCGCAGCACCTCGACTATACGCGCGGCGGACGCGGAAGCGCGCGGCAGCATAACAATCATCATGCTTGCCGTGATGACGGCAAACATAACCTGCATAACATATTGCTGAAACGCCATTAAGTCTCCAACCTGCATATCGCCCCGGTTTACCCTTAAGCCCCCAAACCATATTACCGCCGCCGTTGCCAAGTTTAAGAACATAAGAATAGAGGGCATCAAAGCTCCCATCCATCTGAAAGCCGATATGGACGTGTCCGTCAAATCCTTGTTTGCCTCGTTAAAACGCTTCTGCTCATATTCCGTCTTGTTAAAAGCCCGTATGACGCGTATTCCGGTAAGCCTTTCCCGCAACACAAGATTAATTCTGTCAATCTTCTTTTGCAGTGATTTGAAAAAAGGTACAACTTTAATAGCTATAAGAAGCACAAGCGCCGATAACAAAACGATTAAAACGGTTATAAGCCACGAAAGCCCCGCGTTTTTTCCAAGCGCCATTATAACGCCCCCGGCGCACATTATAGGCGCCGAAACGAGCATGGTAAGCACCATCGTCATGGCGTTTTGAACTTGTGTGATATCATTGGTAGAGCGTGTTATAAGCGACGCGGTCGATATGTTGTCAAATTCGCTCAACGAATAAGACTCCACCGATTTAAATACGTCGCGCCGTATGTCGCGCGCAAACCCCGTTGCCGATTTTATGGCAAACAACCGCACCAAAACGGTACATAAGCCAACTATAAGCGAAAAGCCGAGCATAACAAGACCGGTTTGCATAATGAGCGGTACGCTCCGGCCGACTACGCCTTTGTTTACTATATCGGACATCAATGTAGGCAGATACAGCTGGCTTAGCGACTGCATCGCCGTCATAAGAAAAACAAGCAGCGTCTGCCATTTATAGGGTTTTAAGTAACGCAACAGCTTTAACATTGTTTTTCCTTCCCGTGATTGCCGCTTAGAATTAAAATTATCTGTTCAATCATCCATGCAAAATATTTATCGTCTGTTTCATCGTTATCGTTTAAAAAAAGCTGCTTGCTGAAATACCCCGTTATATTGGTAATAACAAACACGAGCGCCATCTTAGGCTCCGCGGCGATACGCCCCGCGCTGTGCATGGCGGAAAAGTACGCGAGCAGAAGGCTGTGCAAGTTGTGTTCTTTTTGGCGCAGCGCCATCTCCGGCTGCGATTCGCGTATCTTATCCCGCATAACCATTCTTATGAAAGGCATATTCCTTCGAAAAGTATTTATCATGCTATGGGCTATATGCGACAAATCCGTTCTTAAATCATAAGTAACGCCGCTTTTCAGGTACAGCTCTATATCATAAGTATGCAGGCAGCTTTTTACCGTCTGTTCAAACAGTTCGCGCTTTGTGTTAAAATGACGGAACAAAGTAATCTCGCTGACTCCCGCGGATTTTGAGATCTGCTTAGTGGTAGCGGCCGCGAAACCTTTTTGTTCAAAAAGCGAGCGTGCCGCGGCCATAATTTTCTCACGAGTTTCCACCTAAAGCACCTCCGCCGAAATAATATGTGCAAGCGTTCACTAACATTTTGTAAGAATATCGCAGTCTATGCCGTTTGTCAATGCGCGCATTTGTGTTGTTCACAGTAAATTAAAATATATACTTTTTGTACGCAATCCGGCGGGTTGCGCGGCGCTTGGCGACGGACTATAATAAATGTATGAAAAAAATAATGTTGGCTTTGGGGCTTGTTATTTTGGCGCTTGCGGCGTGCGCGCCCGCCGGAACAAGCGCAACATACGCTTTGGGCACTGTTTGTTCGCAGCAGGTATACGGCGGGGATTGCGGCGCGGCAATAGCCGAGGTTGACGCCATGCTTTTGCGCATAACCGGCGAATACGCAATAAACGGCGCCTTAACAGGCAAAATTAGCTCGGCCGCGCCTAATCCGGCGGAGTTAACCGATGAGGCGGCGGCGCTTATAGGCGCCTCTCTTGATATGGCGGCGCTTACAGGCGGAGCGTTTGACCCGACTATAGGCCCCGTAAGCGTGCTTTGGGACATTACCGGCAACCCTAAAGTGCCTTCGCGGACGGATGTGCAAAAAGCTTTGGAACTGGTGGACTATAATAATGTAAGAATAGACGGCAATACGGTGTCGCTCGCCAAAAAAGGCATGATTCTCGACCTTGGCGGAATAGCCAAAGGTTACGCCGCCGATATTGCGGCAGAAATATATAAAAAGCATGGCATAAAAAGCGCGTTGCTTAATCTGGGCGGAAACATTTACGCTTTTGGCGCCCGCAAAGACGGTAAAGACTGGCGGATAGGAATTCGCGACCCGAAAGGACAGCCCGGCGAGCACGCCGCGGCGGTTGCAGTCAGCGACAAATCGGTGGTTACTTCGGGCGGCTACGAACGCTTTTTTGAAAGCGGCGGGCAAACGTATCACCATATTTTTGACCCGTATACCGGTTATCCGGCGCAAAACGGTCTTCTTGCCGTAACTGTAATCTGCAAGAACAGCACTATGGCGGACGCGCTTTCCACCGCTTTTTTTGTAATGGGGCTTGATGACGGGCTTACGCTCGCCAACCGGCTTGACGCCGTTGAAGCAGTTTTCTTTACCGACCAAAAAGAGGTTTACATTACGGACGGGCTTAAGGAAAGTATTGAGATAACCAATGAAACATATACTATTAAAAGCTGATATTATACTGTTTTTGTGCATAATAGCGGCGGCTGTTATAGGCATGATATTGTTTTTGGGCGGCGGCGACGCTAAAACTGCGCTTATTCGCAAAGACGGTAATATAGTGCGCAGGGTTAATCTTGATACCGATCAAACTTTTTCGGTGGACGGCGTGCTGTTTGAAGTGCGCGGCGGCGCAATCCGTTTTAAAGAATCAAACTGTCCGGGGCAGGAGTGTGTACACGCGGGCTTCTTTAAACGCCCGGGCAGCAGCATGGCCTGTTTGCCGAACAGAATATCGGTTACGGTGCTTGGGCAAAGCGAGGTGGACGCCGTTGCGGAATAGCGCGAAACGCGCGGCGGTTTTTGGGGCGCTGCTTGCGCTGTCCGCCGCTTTGGCGGTTGCAGAGAGCATGATTGGAGCGCTTTTTCCGGTGCCGGTGCCGGGCGTAAAGCTTGGTATTGCAAATATAGTGTCTCTCTTTTTGCTTTGCTGCTTTTCGCTTTCGTCCGCGCTTACAATAAGCTTTCTGCGCACGCTGCTTGCTTCTTTATTCTTCGGCGGTTTAGGGATGTTTGTATATTCGGCCCCCGGCGCGTTGCTTAGCACACTGGCTATGTATATCGCGCTACGCCGGTTAAAATCGCTTTCCATCGCGGGCGTGTCAATGATAGGCGCGTGCGTTCACAATATTGCGCAGGTATGCGTGGCGGTTCTTATCACCGGCGAGACGGGATTGTTCTTCTACGGCTTTGTGCTGCTTATAGCGGGCGCCGTATCGGGCGCCGTCACCGGAATAGCGGCAAGGGTTACTATGCCGCGTATTGCCGCCGCGTTGAATGTGCGGTGCAAAATAAGCATGTTTAAGGAGGTTTAATAATGCTTGATTATTTCTCATTTCTATATTTTGATTGGACTATACTGCTTATTATTCCCGGAATAATAGCGGCTATATGGGCGCAATCCAAGGTTACCCGCGCGTACAGGACATATACTGATATAACGGTTTCAAGCGGCATAACAGGGCGCGAGGCCGCGGAACGCATACTCGCGGCAAACGGTATTTTTGATGTGCGGATTGAGGCGGCTTCCGGAATGCTGTCCGACAATTATAACCCGAGAAAGAAAACAGTAAATCTTTCGCAGGCTAATTATTCGGGCAGGTCAATTGCCGCAGTGACCGTGGCGGCGCACGAATCGGGTCACGCGCTGCAGCACGGCGCCGGCTATTTTCCGCTGTCGGTACGCAGCCTTATAGCGCCTGTTGTCAGCATCGCTTCCTCGCTTTTATGGCCTGTGCTTATTATAGGAATGCTGATGGGTTTCGCGGGCACGTTAACTCTCGCCGTATATATCTTTCTTGGGGTTTTTATATTTCAGCTTATAACGTTACCCGTCGAATTCAACGCGTCAAGGCGCGCTCTCGCCGCTATTGACGCGCAGCGTATACTTACGGACGAGGAACGCTACGGCGCAAAGAAAATGCTTTCCGCCGCGGCTTTAACTTATGTTGCGGCCACGCTTGTAGCGCTGCTTAATTTGGTTCGGTTTCTTTCGCTGTCACGGCGAAGATAGATATAAAAGATATACATTAAATTATTTGATGAAATAGACGGCAAAGATATCTTTGAGCTTGAACGGTTATTAATTGATGTTGACCAGATGGTGGCATGTTGTAGATTACATAAGCCCAATCTATAACCCTCCGTGCGAAAAAACAAGTGCATAATTTGAGATAGGAAGTTCTTAAAGCTATC
>CAZPHS010000019.1:0-38473 GCA_964586785.1 uncultured Christensenellaceae bacterium | reverse complement strand
CGTCGGCAGCAAGGCCAAGCATTTTAGTAGTGGGCTGTAAAGGCTTGCGGATTGTTTACATTTGATACCCAATGCTTTACGGATTTAGTATGCTAAAGTTCTTGCCAACGTTTACTTGACACATACCATCGCCGGCGTATTTTTGAAATAAATTTTTCTTTGGTGTATAATAAAATAAGCGTACAGCAACGGGAGACATCATGTTAGCATTTAAACCTATAGAGCTTGGCGACAAAGAATTATTTGAAAGCTATACGTTGTGTTATAACTACCATAACTTAGAGGCGTCATTTGCGAACATATTCATATGGCGCCGCATGTTTAACACCGTTATGGCGGTTGACGATATAGCGATGTACCTGTATCTTGAAAGCGAAACCGGACCGTTTATGCTGCCGCCGTTTCCAAACGACTGCGACAGGAACATAGGAGAGGCGCTGTCCCGCGCGGAAGCTTTTATGATAAGCTTGGGGGAGAGACCGAAGCTTCGCGGCGTTACGGATGAAATAAGGCAAAAAATAGAGCGCGATTGCCCGGGCAGGTACGTATTTACCGAAGATCGCGGTAATTTTGAGTATGTGTATAACTCAAAAGATCTCGCGGAGCTTACAGGAAAGAAATATCACGGCAAGCGCAATCATATAAACAATCTGCTGTCGGCTCACGCGACGCGTTACAGGCGGTATACAAGCGCCGATTATGACGAATGCATAAGGCTTTTTACGGTTTGGGCGCAAAGCAAAGGCGGAATGACGCAAAGCTATAAAAACGAGCTTGCGGCTATAAAAGACGCGCTTGAGCATATGGACAAGCTTGGGCTTACCGGCGGGCTTTTGTATGTTGACGGAAAACTTGAAGCGTTCACCATAGGCGAGCGGTTCGGCAGCGATATGGCAATAATACATATAGAAAAAGCGAACCCTTTGATACAAGGCACATACGCTCTGATAAACAGGGAGTTTGTTAAAAATGAGTGGTATTATCTTAAATATATTAACCGCGAGGAGGATATGGGGATAGAGGGTTTAAGAAAAGCCAAGCTTTCCTACCATCCCGTATTCCTGCTTGAAAAGTTCAACGGTATAAGGAGCGGATAGTATGGATATAAGGCTGCTTGGCGAGGGCGATATGCCTATGGCGGCCGCGCTGTGGAAACACGCGTTTAATGATTCCGATCGGTTTATAGGCTGGTACCTTGAAAATAAAGCGCAAAGTTCGCTCGGAATGTTTGACGGGGGGCGGCTTATAAGCGCTTTGCACATCGTGCCTTACACGATAATGATACAGGGGCGGCAGATGCCTACCGCTTTTATAACAGGTGCGGCGACGCTAAAAGAACACAGGGGCAGGGGATACATGCGCCGTCTTTTATACGAAGCTTTAGCTCTGCTCAAATCCCGCGGCGTCCTTATAACCCATCTGTATCCTTTCAAACATTCCTTTTATGAAAAACTGGGCTGGGCTGCGTTTTCATACGTTGCGCGGCAGACGGTTACGGAGGCGTACTGCAGAAGGGGCGCGGATGTTATTGAAACGCGGGATACTTTTTTGTTAAGCGCGTTGTACGATAAAATGATGCGCGGCTACGAAGGCTATATAATAAGGGGTGAGCGCGAATGGAGGCTAAGGACGGAGGAGCTTGCGATTGACGGCGGGCGCACGGCGGTGCTTATAAAGGACGGCGCCGCGAGCGCTTATATGCTTTTTTACGGTGAAAACGGCAAGGCGGACATAATCGAAACCGTTTACGAGGACGAAGAGGATATAGCCGCTTTGCTGGGTTATATTTTAGGACAGGGGTTTGAAAGCGCCGAATACTTTATACCGTACAACGGTAAGGAAAAGTTCGGCATGGCGCGTTTGGTTGACGCGCAAGGGCTTTTAAGAACGCTTGGGGCCGAGCGCCTGCTTGAAAAAACGTCCGTCAAAGATGATTTCGCGGAGTGGAACAACGTTGGCGCGGGGGGCGGCGGCTTTGTTGACGCGGCGTCTCTCGCCGCTTATATACACATGGGCACAGATCTTAAAACGGCGGAAAGTCTGGGGTATTATTTTAAGCAAAAGAGCACTTGCATTTTTGAAACTTATTGATTAAAATACTATGTTATGTGGAGTTTGCTAACAGGAATTGTAATAGGTGTTCTTCAGGCCGTAACGCTGGCGGTTCTTAAAAATATGATATTTTCAAAAAGTATTATAAAGAAACTGACCGGCTGCCTGCTGCTTTTCGCGAAAATGGCGGCTATAGTTTTTATACTTGTTCTTATTTCCAAAGTATCATTAACTATGCTTGTTTACGCGGCTTGCGGTATGCTTGCCGGATTAATTGCCGCGCTTGCGTTTATATACACGCGGCGCGCAAGAGAGGGTAACGCGAATGATTAAGTTTAGCCGCGGGCGTCGGAATATATGACCGGTTTAGAACGTGTAACCGTAACGCCGCGGGATGTTAATATTTTTGGGCTCCAAATAAGCGAAACCATGCTTACGACATGGATTGTTATGCTTATCCTTATAATAGCCGCCGCCGCCGTCCGGCTGTTTGTTATCCCAAGGTTTAAAACGGTTCCCAAGGGTTTTCAGAACATACTGGAGATGTTCGTGGAGTTCTGCGAAAAGTTTACCGGCTCGCAGCTTGGCAAGCGCGGCGCGGCGTTTGCTTCATATATTTTTGCCATAGCCGTTATGATTATCGCCACAAGCATGGCGGAGCTTTTCGGAGTGCGCCCGCCGGCGTCGGATATTAACTTTACCATTGCCGCAGCTTTAATGTCTTTCGTGCTTATAAACGCTTTCGGTTTTTACTATACGGGGTTTTTCGGCAGGCTGTTATGGTTTGTGCGCCCAAAAGCGTTTATGCTGCCCATAAACATCGTTACGCATTCCGTCATACCCGTTTCGCTCTCATTCCGCCTGTTCGGCAACATGTTTGCCGGAATGGTAGTTATGAACCTGTTATACAGCGTAACGTATCTTTCCATAGGAATACCGGGCATACTGGCGATATACTTTAATCTGTTTCATGTGGGTATACAAACGTATATATTTCTCGTGCTGACGCTTTCTTTTATGGAAGAGACGCTTATGTACGGGGCTAAAAGATAAATTTTTATAAATGCGGAGGTAGAAAATTATGACGGCCTTAATTGCAATAGGCGTTGGGCTTGCGGTGTTTACAGGCGTCGGCGCGGGTATAGGCATGGGTATAGCGACAAGCAAAGCGGCGGAAGCCGTGGCGCGCCAGCCCGAGGCGAGCGGAAAGATAAACGCAATGCTGCTTATAGGGCTTGCGTTCGCGGAAACGACGGCAATTTACGGTTTTGTTATTGCTATTCTTATGATAGATAAGATATAGCGGACAAAAGAGAAAATAACAAGAGGAAGAACAATGCCGGAAATAAATATTTTAAAAGTTGGACTGCATATATTAAATGTGCTTGTAATGTTCGTTGTTTTGCGCGTGCTTATATATAAGCCGGTTTTAAAGTACATTAAAAAAAGAGAACACGCTTTCTTGGACAAGGTTGACAATCTCAACGAGAGGGAGAAAACGCTTACTCTGCAAAAGGAACAGTATGAGAGGCTGATGGCGGACGCGCAAAACGAAGCCGCCGCGCTTATCACAAAAAGCAGCAAACTTTCTAAAGAGCACGAGCGCGAGGTTTTAGACAGCGCAAAGGAGCGCGCTAAGGATATGATGGTTCGCGCGAGAAAAGAGATTGACGCCGAAAAAGCGCAGGCGCTTCTTGATATGCGTACCGATATCGCCGAGCTTGGCGTGCAGATAGCGAAAAAAGTTATTGAGCGTGAGATTACCATAGAGGACAACCGCAAAATCATCGACGAATTCTATGAGAGGATGGGATGATTTGGCTATAGAAGGAACGCTAAAGTCGGCCGTTAAGCTTGATGAGGCGGCTGTCGCGGCTATTAAGGAACGCTTTGAATCGCTCGTTAATGACAAAATAACATTTAAAACAGAAATCTGTCCGCGGCTGCTCGGCGGTTTTGTTGTTGTTCTCGGAGACAAAGTTTACGACAGAAGCGTAAGCGCGTACCTTGAGGACGTAAATAAATATATAACGGACGCTCAATTGCTTCCGAACGGCAAACAGGAAAAAATAGATTTTAATGTGTCCGGTTCCGTAAAAAAACGCATTGACGAATATAAGCAAAAGCCGGCGCTTAACGAGATTGGAACGGTAAAATATTCGGGAGACGGTATAGCGCATGTGGCGGGGCTTGAGCGGTGCAAATACGGAGAGCTTTTGGAATTTGAGAACAACTGCTTTGGCATAGTGATGAATCTTTCCAAGGATTTATTAGGCGCGGTGCTTCTCGGAAATGTGACGGGCGTCGGCGCGGGTTCAAATGTCAGTAACACCGGCAGCGTTGTTAACGTTCCTGTGGGAGACGCTCTTATAGGGCGCGTAATCAATCCGCTGGGGCTGCCTCTTGACGGCAGGGGGAAAATAGCCGCGGAAGCGCAAAGGCCTATAGAGGCGCAGGCTCCGCATATATTCGACAGGGACGACGTGGGGGAACCGCTTGAAACGGGAATAATGTTTATAGACAGCATGATACCTATAGGGAAAGGCCAAAGGGAGCTTATTATAGGAGACAGGCAGACAGGCAAAACCGCTATCGCCATAGACACAATACTCAACCAGAATGATAAAAATGTGATTTGCGTATATGTGGCGATAGGCCAGAAAGCCTCTACCATAGCGGGCATAATGAAAACGCTGGAAACCGAAGGAGCGCTTTCTTACACAATAATAGTCGCGTCAACAAGCAGCGACTCTCCAGCCATGCAGTATATAGCGCCGTATGCCGGCTGCGCCATAGCCGAAGAATTTATGTATTCGGGCAAGGATGTGCTTATAGTATACGACGATTTATCGAAACACGCCGTGGCTTACAGGACAATGTCGCTGCTTCTCAGAAGACCGCCGGGGCGCGAGGCGTATCCCGGGGACGTTTTTTATCTGCACTCGCGTCTGTTAGAGCGCGCCGCGCGGCTCTCTAAGGAATACGGCGGCGGCTCTTTAACGGCTTTGCCTATAATAGAAACAATGTCGGGGGATATTTCCGCGTACATACCTACAAATGTTATTTCCATCACGGACGGTCAGATTTATTTGGAATCGGAATTGTTCAACGCGGGCATAAGACCGGCGGTAAACGTCGGTTTGTCCGTGTCGCGCGTGGGAGGCAACGCGCAGCTTAAAGCGATGCGCAAGGTCGCGGGAAGGCTGCGGCTGGATTTGGCGCAGTACAGGGAACTGGCCGTTTTCGCCAGGTTCGCGTCCGACCTTGATAAAACAACGCGTGAATCGTTAGAGCAGGGGGCGCGGCTTACCGAGGCGCTTAAGCAGTCTCAGTACTCGCCTTATTCAATGGCAAGCCAGGTAATCATACTGCACGCCGCGGTTAACAAACATCTTTTGAAAATGCCTAAAGAGCATGTAAACGCTTTTTGCAGGGAATACCTCGGATATGTTGATACGAGATATCCCGATATTCGCGTAACGATAGACAGGACGGGCGATTTGTGGGACGACGCGTCGAAAACGCTTGATAAGGCGGCGCATGATTTTTCAATAGCGTACCGCAAGAAAAACAACATTTCAGTAGAGGCGGAAGAATAGAATGGCGGGTATGGCCGATATACGGCACAGCATAAAATCAATATCGGAAACCGAGCAGATAACGCGCGCTATGCACCTTATTTCCACTTCCAAAATGAAAAAGGCAATATCGCTGTACGAAGCTAATTATGCGCATTTCGAAAGGGTTCAGGTCTCTCTGAAAGACATACTGATGCACACAAGGGAGCTTGAGCATCCGTATGTGGGCGAAAGCGAAGGCGGAAGGGCTGCGTATATAGTAATTGCCGCGGATAAGGGGCTTTGCGGCGGATACAACCACAATGTGCAAAACTTAGCTTACGAGCATATGAAAAACCGAACGGAGAGGCATATACTGACTATAGGGCAATTGGCGCGCGTCTTTTTTGACAGGCGCGGGTTTATGGTGGACGTAGAGTTTCTCCATATATCACAAAATCCTTCTTTGTTTAACGCGAGGGGCATAACAAGGGATATACTGGAGCTTTATGATAACGGCCTTATGGACGAAGTGTACGTGGTATATACAAAGTTCATATCGGTGTTAAAGCAGGAGCCGCGGGTGATAAAGCTTTTGCCCGTGTCGGTATCTAACCTTGTTGACATAGAGACGGAAACGCATTATTCCGCCGAACTGTATTATCACCCTACGCGCAAGGCTGTTTTCGACAGCTTAATACCGCAGTACATAATAGGTCTGGTGTACGGCTGTCTCGTGCAGTCTTATGCCAGCGAGCAATGCGCCAGAATGACGGCCATGGAAAACGCGACAAACAACGCCGAGAAAATGATTGGCGTATTATCGCTTCAGTACAACACCGCAAGGCAGTCGGCAATAACCGGCGAGATTTCGGAAATAATTGGGGCGCTCGACACGTTAAAATAGGAGAAAACAATGTACGATTATAAAACAGCGGGCAAAGGCGAGCTGATACGCATTACCGGTCCGGTTCTGGACGTGAAATTTGACGAAGGGAATTTACCCGCGATATACAACGCGCTTGTTATACGGCTTGAGGATAAAGAAGTATGGCTGGAGGCGGCCTTGCATACGGGCGATAATACGGTGCGCTGCATAGCCTTGCACGCGACCGAGGGGCTTTACTGCGGGCTTGCCGTTACGGACACCGGAGATAAAATAAACGTTCCCGTGGGCAGGCAGACGCTCGGGCGGGTTATGAACGTTATAGGAGAGCCTATTGACGGGATGGGCAATATAACGGGGGCAAAAAGAATGCCTATTCACAGAGACCCTCCGAAGCTTTCAGACCAATATCCCGTTACCGAGGTTTTTGAAACGGGCATAAAGGTTATAGACCTTTTAGCCCCGTACGCCAAAGGCGGAAAGATAGGTCTTTTCGGCGGCGCGGGGGTAGGCAAAACGGTTCTGATAATGGAACTTATTCGCAATATAGCGACCGAACGCGGCGGATATTCGGTTTTCGCGGGGGTAGGCGAGCGCAGCCGCGAGGGGCACGAACTGATCAGCGACATGCGCGAATCGGGCGTAATCGAAAAAACATGCCTCGCTTTCGGGCAGATGAACGAGCCTCCCGGTTCAAGGATGAGGGTGGCTCTAACCGGCTTAACGCTGGCTGAATACCTACGCGATGAAGAAAACCAGGACGTACTGCTTTTTATAGACAACATATACCGCTTTATACAGGCGGGCTCGGAGGTTTCGGCGCTGCTTGGGCGCATACCGTCCGCGGTGGGATATCAGCCTACGCTTGCCAACGAGCTCGGCTCTTTGCAGGAACGCATAACGTCAACAAAAAACGGCTCTATAACGTCCGTTCAGGCCATATACGTGCCCGCGGACGATTTGACCGACCCCGCTCCGGCTACCACATTTTCGCATCTTGACGCCACGACGGTTTTGTCAAGACAGATATCGGAGCTTGGAATATATCCGGCAATAAACCCGCTTGAGTCGTCCTCGCGCATACTCGACCCGCGCATAATAGGCGAAAAACATTACGGCGTGGCAAGGCGCGTGCAGGCTGTGCTTTCGCGGTACAGGGAGCTGCAGGATATTATAGCCATACTGGGTATGGAAGAGCTTTCGGAAGAGGACAGAACGGCGGTTTACAGGGCAAGAAAAATTCAGCGCTTTTTTTCCCAGCCTATGTTCGTGGCGGAGGTTTTTTCGGGCATTCCCGGAAAATATGTGCCTATTGAGAGCACTATAGAAAGCTTCCGCGCCGTTGTGGACGGTGAAGCTGACGATATACCCGAAGCGGCTTTCTTTATGGCCGGAGATATGGAAGACGTGCGTATAAAGGCCGCGGAATTATTACGGTCTTAAAAGAGGTACCGTTATGTCTGCAAAATACACGCTGGAGATAATAACGCCTGAAAGGGCATTTTTCAAAGGAGAGGTTACAAGCGCCATTATTCCGACCGCCGACGGATACTTAAGCGTGCAAAAAATGCACGAGCCTATGGTCGCGGCCATAACCGTGGGGGATATAAAGATATGCGTCAACGGCGAATGGAAGCTTTGCACCACGTCGGAAGGGTTTATTGAGGTTAGGCCTGACAGATCTATTATATTTTCTCAGGCGGTGGAGTGGCCGGAGGAGATTGACCTGCGGCGGGCGCAGGAAGCGCGGGAACGCGCGGAAGAACGCCTGCGCCAGGCAAGCAGCCGTCGGGAATATATGCAAAACCAGATATCGCTTGCCCGCGCCATGGTGCGCCTTCGCGCGGGGCGCAAAAGCCGCAACATAGATTAGAAACTGTCCGGAGCGGCCGTATATGAGACATTTCAGCGCCGTTTAATTTGACGGCGGCACTAACCTTGGCTATGCTGGAGGTTGTTTTTTTTAGACTGTTTTGTATAAAAAATTGACTTTAGTCGATAATTAAAACAAAATATCGCGAAAAAATAACGCCGCAAGCCAAAGGAGAATAAAATGGCCGGAAAAAGAGCTACTAAAATGCTTATATTAAGCAGCGCGCGTACGCTGTTTTCAGAAAAAGGGTACGATAACACACCCGTTGAGGAAATATGTGCGCTTGCCGGTATAGCGAAGGGAACATTTTTCTATTATTTTGAGAACAAACAGTCTATAGTGCGCTATATACTTGCCATGCAGCTTAATGAGTACGCGCAAAAACTGAAAGACCAGATAGACACTTTAAAGGACGCTATATCAAAAGCGGAGTATTTTATAGCCGCGCTGGTTGAACACGGCAGGGGCATAGGCGAATGCGATTCGTATTTTAAGGAATTTGAAAGCGAATGGTACGCGACCGTTCTTAGGGAGGAACGCACGGCCGTGTTGCTGCCTGTGCTTACGGACGTAATCAATCAGGGCATAACCGAAGGATATTTTCATATCAGCTATCCGGACGTATGCGCGCGGGTAACATTTTTCGGTATTGACGCGTACCTGCGTTCATCCCGTCAGTTCAAAGATGAGGAAAGAAAAGGCATAAGGGAAATAACCGCCAAAACGCTGGGCATAAGGGAAACAGACCTGGCTATATAGCAAAAAACGCTGCCCGCTGTATTGGTTGAAAGCGCGTATCGACCATTATATATTACAAAAGTGTTACAAAAACATTGACAAGATTTTATTAATACGCTATTATTAGCTTTAAAGACAGCGGTAAACAGGAGGCAAGAATGGCTAAACGCCTGGATATTAAAAAGCTTCGAAAAATGAAGAAAAAAAACAGCGTATCCGTCAATGCCCGAAAAGTAACCGTGCGGGATCAGTATTTGGATGAAACGCCGGCTCCGCTTATTTCCCATGACGAATCTTTCTCCTCAAAAGACGATAGCATAAACTCGAGAAAGGCCGATACCGCGGCTAAAAGCAGGCGCTCTTACAGAGCGAAATCCGCAAAACGCTCAAGAGGCGGCACAAGCGTTTTTAGCGTAAGCAGTATTTTGGCGTTCATAAAAGATAAGCTAAGCCCTATTTTCGGCAATAAGCGCAGCGACAACGCGGCGCTTGATTTCGCGGTAAACCATAAACGCCGCAGCAAAAGAGAAAAACGCCGACGTTTGGCGTTTATCTGCGGAGGGGCGGGTCTTGCGGCGGCGGTTATATTGATTGTGCTGCTAAGCTTTGGCGGCGCGTCCTCGCCCGCGGGAACGGTTTCCGATCTGCAGCAGGCCGCGATTACCGACATTGACAAGCAAACGCCGCGGGTTAAATCAACCGGCGCGAAGCTGCCCATATTGATGACTTTCACCGCCGCGTTCTCCGATAGCTTTGAGTATATCCCGCCTGAAGATACCGAAATTCTTTCAATTGACGATCCCTACGTCGATACTCCCGAGCCGACAGATACGGCCGCCGCAACGCCGCCTATTGAAACCACGGTGCCCGACCCTACTCCGGCGCCTTTGATTGTCGGCGACTTGATAGATTATTTTATTGTTAAGGAAGATAAATATTATAACGATTATAAATACTCGACGAATCATTATAATTATACGGACAAAGAATTTAAAGATTTCGCGGCCATGCTTTATTATGAAGCGCGCGGGGAAGGCATGACAGGCATGGTTGCGGTTGGAAACGTGATAATGAACCGCGTATTGTGCAGAGGCGCTTTTCCGAATAACATAACGGCTGTGTTAAGCGCAAGCGGTCAATTTACTCCGTGGAATACTTATCAAAAAAACGGCGTTCCTTCGGGCGAAAGCTGGTCGAAGGCAAAAAGGGCTGCCCGTGCCGTGCTTGACAAAGAAGTTTGGGTAATACCGCAGGATATATATTATTTTAAGAGGGGCAGCGCCGAGGGAAACAACGTATTCTATAAAAAAATAGGTAACCATAACTTTTTCAGGCGCGGCTACAGCGGGCGACAGCGGGGGGGCGGCATACCTCCCGCGCTTTACGACCGAACGTACAAGTATCCCCAATACGGCTGCAAACCGGCGAAACGCGTATACCGTATACAGTATATGCTAAATAAACTGGGATACGATGTAAAGGCCGACAGCTATTTTGGCATAACAACCAAGGACGCGCTTATATTATTCCAGAAAAAGTACAAGCTAAAGTCGGACGGCATTGCCGGACCGGACACAATAAAAAGGCTGATAAAGGAATTCGGCGTACAAAACTATTACGATAAGTTTTTAAAATAAAAAGCCTAATACCGCGGTTTAACCACAGCTTAGCTCTGCTGCCCGCGCACGCATTTGGCGCCTTCGTCCATAGCGGTTTGATTGACGGGTATAAGATGCGCCTTCAATTCGCCCAACAGGTTTTTTACGGCATTGTCAACGCTTTTTCTTGATACCGCGCCGGATACGGTTAAATAAGCGCCCAGCATGGCGATATTTGCTACGCGCGGATTTCCGGCTTTGGCCGCGATATCATTTGCGGGTATGCGGTATATATTAACATCGGCGCGGGAAACTTCGCACTTTATAAGCGACGAATTGATAAACAGTTTGCCGCCGGGCACAATATAACTTTCATACTTTTCAAGAGACGGCCTGTTCATAACGATAACCGCGTCGGCATCCGTAACGACAGGCGAGCCGACGGGCTGTGACGACACTATAACGTTGCAGTTAGCCGTTCCGCCGCGCATCTCAGGCCCGTAAGAGGGTAGCCAAGAAACATTTTTACCTTCGGTCATACCCGCATAAGCTATAAGCTGTCCCATTGTTAAAACACCCTGGCCGCCGAAACCGGCAATAATAATTTGTTCTGTCATACAGCTTAAGCCTCCTTGTAAACGCCTAAAGGGTAATAAGGCAGCATGTGCTCTTTTAGCCATTCCATAGACTCCACAGGCGTCTTACCCCAGTTGGTCGGGCAGGTGGACAAAAACTCCACAAGAGAGAACCCTTTGCCCGCCATTTGCGTTTCAAAGGCCTGCCGGACAGCTTTTTTGGCTTTATTTATATTGGGTATGTCATGCATTGACACTCGCGCGATATAGGCGGCTCCGTCCAGAGTGGAAAGCATTTCGCTTACGCGAATGGGATATCCGCAATGCTCGGCGTCGCGCCCGTACGGAGAGGTAGTCGTCTTCTGGCCGATAAGCGTTGTGGGCGCCATCTGTCCGCTTGTCATTCCATATATGGCATTGTTAATAAATATTGCCGTTATTTTTTCGCCGCGTGCCGCCGCGTGAACAATTTCCGCCATGCCTATGGACGCTAAATCCCCGTCTCCCTGATAGGTAAACACTAAATTCTGCGGATGCACGCGTTTCGCGCCGGTAGCGACGGCAGGCGCTCGGCCGTGCGCCGCTTCGTACATGTCGCAGTTAAAATATTTGTACGCAAAAACCGCGCAGCCTACCGGACAAACGCCGACGGCGCGCTTTTCAAGCCCCATTTCTTCTATGCATTCGGCGACAAGCCTGTGCGCTATTCCATGAGTACAACCGGGGCAGTAATGAAACGGAACATCGGTTATCATAGAGCTTTTCTTAAACACTACCGCCATGCGAAATCCCCTCCTTTATCGCGCAAAGCTTATTTATTATCATATCGGGCGTAGGGATAACACCCCCCGTAGTGCCTATAAAATGCACGGGACGCTTGCCGTTTACGGAAAGCCTAACGTCCTCCACCATTTGTCCCATGCTCATTTCCGCCGCCAGAAACGCTTTGCAGCGCTGCGCCGCGTCGGCAATAACAACGGTAGGAAACGGCCATACGGTAATAGGGCGTATAATACCCGCCTTTATGCCAAATTCGGCGCGGGCTTTGTTGATTGCGTTTTTCGCTATTCGCGACGTTGTGCCGTAGGCGACAACGCAAATATCCGCGTCGTCCATCATATATTTTTCGTACTGCGTCTCGTTTTGTTCAATCTGCCTGTACGTGGCCGCGAGCTGATTGCATACTTCGTTCATTTGTTCGGCCTCTATGTACAAAGAATTAATTACGGCACGCGGTTTTTTGCCGTCATAACCGGTCGCAGCCCAGGTTTTTTCGGGAAGGGCGCGTTTTTTAGGTTCGCGGAACTCGACAGGCTCCATCATCTGGCCTATCATGCCGTCGCCTAAAATCATAGCGGGCACACGGTAGCAGTCGGACGCTTCGAAAGCCTCCATTACGCAATCCGCGGCTTCCTGCACAGAATTTGGGGCATACACTATAAGCCGGTAATCGCCGTGGCCGCCGCCCTTTACCGCTTGGAAATAATCCGATTGCGCCGCTAAAATTCCGCCAAGCCCCGGTCCGCTGCGCACCATGTTTACTATAACGCACGGCAGCTTGGCGCACGCTATATAGCTGATGCCCTCCTGCTTTAGGCTGATTCCGGGAGACGACGACGACGTCATAACACGCGCGCCCGCGCCCGCCGCTCCGTAAACCATGTTTATAGCCGATATCTCGGATTCCGCCTGAAGAAAAGTTCCGCCAACCTCGGGCAGGCGCCGGGACATATATTCGGGTATTTGGTTCTGAGGCGTTATGGGATAACCAAAGAAAAAGCGGCACCCCGCCTTTATCGCCGCTTCGGCTATAGCCTCATTGCCTTTTAGAAGTATTTTTGCCATATTATCCACCTTATAAATTTACCGTTCTACCGTCAAAACAAAATCCGGACACATTTTCGCGCAGTTTGCGCACCCGGTGCATTTATCCATATCCGTAATCTCCGCCGGGTTGTAGCCTTTGGCGTTTATACGGGTTTCTGACAGTATAATTATTTTTTTCGGGCATACCGTAACGCAAAGGCCGCAGCCCTTGCAAGCGTCCTCGTTGATTATAACCTTTGCCACAACGCATCCCCTTTACATCAATAAAAATATGTACAAGGATACCACACAAAAGAGCGATAAGTCAACGACACGAATTTAACGATTATGCTTCAAATTTAACGTTTATGCTTCAACTATTTAACAAACAATTATAAGAACGCGGCGCGCAAGAGAGGATTAAACAACGGGCAAAGACAGCTTATTGCGTTTGGAGCCAACGTAATCTATAATCAATTAAAGAATGCAAGCATAGGTAAATCATGCAATGCAGGCGGAACAGGAGGATAGATGTCTATGAAGACGCCCGGCAGGTTTTGGGTGTTGGCGGGAAGTATTGCCCTTATTATTTTCGCGGCGCTTTTTATTTTAATACCGATTTTTGAGGGTACGAAAATTGTTACAGACGGGGTTTTTATTACGCTTATAATACTCCTTCTTGGCGTACTCGGTATCGTGCGGTGGAACAATTATAAGAAATCGATGTTTTTTATTGTTAACGGGATAGTGTTTTTTGCTTTTTGGCTGATATTTTTTATACTTGAAACGCTTATAGACAACGAAGTTTCATTTTCAAATACGTTGTTGTTCGTTCATTCGGTACTGTATATTATAGGGGGCATAAAGCACAGGCGATTCGCCGCTCTTCTTAAGTCAAAAGAGAACGATTGAATTTCGGCCAAGTGATGAACTGTCGCAAACCCACATAATACCGCAGCCTGTACAAGGTTATGGTTTTTTATTTGTATTATAAAGAACGATAGCGTACGCACTTTGCAGTTGCACCGCCGTACATGGCGGTGGTAGAATGATACAGTGCAATCTGGCATGTATTTAAACGAATTAACAAAAGGGGATAATATGAGCCTTTTAAAAAGCATAATAGGCGGCAGCAACGAATCGAGACTAAAAAAGATACGGAAAATTGCGGATCAGATTGAGGCGCTGGAAAACGAATTCATACAGCTGTCTGATGATGCCCTCGCGCAAAAAACCGCGGAGTACAAAAATCGCCTTAGTTTGGGCGAGAGCCTCGACGACCTTTTGCCGGAAGTTTTCGCGCAGGTTCGCGAAGCTTCAAAGCGAGTGCTGGGGATGCGCCATTTTTATGTTCAGCTTATAGGCGGCATAGTGCTTCATCAGGGGCGCATAGCGGAAATGAAAACGGGCGAGGGCAAAACGCTCGCCGCGACGCTGGCGGTGTGCTTAAACGCCCTTTCGGGCGAAGGCGTTCATGTGGTTACGGTCAACGATTATCTCGCCAAAAGAGACTCGGAATGGATGGGCAAGCTGTATACATTTTTGGGGTATTCCGTAGGTCTTGTTGTACACGGCGTCAACGCGCAGCAACGCCGCGAAAGCTACGCGTGCGATATAGTTTACGGAACAAACAACGAATTCGGTTTCGACTATCTGCGCGATAATATGGTTATACAAAAAGAGAGCATGGTTCAAAGGAAGCTGCATTTTGCCGTTGTGGACGAAGTGGACAGCATACTGGTTGACGAGGCCAGGACGCCGCTTATTATTTCGGGCGCGGGCGATAAAAGCACCGATTTATACCAGACTGTCGACAGGTTTGTAAAAAAGCTTGAAATAGAAACGGATTACACTATAGACGAAAAATTAAAAGCGGCCAACCTAACGGAGCGGGGCATAGAAAAAGCGGAAAAAGCCTTCGGCATAGAAAACCTCTCCGATATAGAAAACACGGAGCTTAACCACCATATCAACCAGGCGCTTAAAGCCAACAGCCTTATGAAACGCGATACGGATTATGTCGTAAAAGACGGGCAGGTAATTATTGTCGACGAGTTTACCGGAAGGCTCATGATAGGACGGCGTTACTCCGAAGGGCTTCATCAGGCAATAGAAGCCAAGGAAAACGTAAAGGTGGAAAGAGAGACGCGCACCTTGGCGACAATTACGTTCCAGAACTATTTCCGCATGTACGAAAAACTCTCGGGCATGACAGGAACGGCGAAAACCGAGGAGGACGAGTTTCAGGGCATATACAGCTTGGACGTTGTTCAGATACCGACGAACATGCCCATGATACGCGATGATTGCAACGATGTTGTCTACGCAGCGGAGCCGGGCAAGTTCAGGGCGGTGGTGGAAGAGATAAAGCGCGTGCATCAAACCGGACGTCCCGTGCTGGTTGGCACCGTATCAGTGGAAAAATCCGAGAGGCTTTCGGCAATGCTCTTGAGGGTGGGAATACGCCATAATGTGCTTAACGCCAAAAACCATGAAAAAGAGGCGCTTATTATAGCGCAGGCCGGTAAATACGGCGCGGTCACCATAGCGACTAACATGGCGGGGCGCGGTACGGATATTATACTGGGGGGCAACCCTGATTACTCGGCGCGGGCGGATATGCGCATGGAAGGCTTCGCGGAGGAGATGATAGAGCACGCCGTAAGCCACGCGCCTACTGATAATGAGAATATAAAAGAAGCGCGAAAACGCTACGCGCAGCTTTTGGAAAAGCACAAGCAGTCTATGCGCATAGAGCATGAGCAGGTGGTGGCTTTGGGCGGATTGCATATAGTAGGCACCGAAAGGCACGAGTCCCGCCGCATAGACAACCAGCTTAGAGGCAGAAGCGGCCGCCAGGGAGACCCGGGCTCGTCCGTATTTTTCTTGTCGCTCGGGGACGATTTGATGAGATTGTTCGGCGGGGAGCGCGTGCAGGGCTTTATAAGCGCCGTAAGCAAAAACGACGATATACCTATTACGGCGGGCCTTTTGACGAAACAAATAGAATCGGCGCAAAAGCGCATAGAAAGCCGCAACTTTGAAATAAGAAAAACCGTTCTTCAGTACGACGATGTTATGAACAAGCAAAGAGAGCTTATTTACTCGCAAAGGCGCATGGTTTTAACAGGTGCGGACGTTCACCGGGACATTATTGATATGCTTGAGACGCTTGTTGACGAAATACTGCCTGTATACTGTCCGGAGGGCGTGTATCCTGAAGAATGGGATATCGCCTCTCTTACGGATTATTTCTACAAGATTTTTCTGCCCAGGGGAGAGAAACTGTTTAAGCCTTCGGAAATAGAGGACTTGACGCAAGCCAAGGCAAGAAAAAAGATATTTGACTTGGCGCAAAAGTATTATAATCTGAAGGAAGAAGAAATAACCCGGGGCGGCCAGAACATGAGGGAGATAGAGCGCATACTGCTTCTGCGCGCCGTAGACCAAAAATGGATGGCGCATATAGACGCTATGGATCAACTAAGGCAGGGGATTGGACTTAGAGCCTTAGGGCAGCGGGACCCTATAATAGAATACCGCCGCGAAGGTTTTGATATGTTTGAAGAGATGATACGCGGTATACAGATGGATACGCTTACCATGATATATCATGTGAAGCTGACGTCAAGACCGCAGCCAAGGCAGGCGCCAAGCATATTGGAAGGCAGGAAAAAAGCCACAGACGACAGCGGCAATAAAGTTGGACGGAACGCTCCGTGCCCGTGCGGGAGCGGTAAAAAATTTAAAAACTGCTGCGGCAATTAGCAGCCGGGGAAACATATGATACAGACTGAACAGGCAAAGCAGGAACTTTCGGAAATTCGATCGCTTGTAAAAGAAGTCAATACCGCTCTTGGCGTACAAGCGTTACAATCGCAGCTCGGGGAGCTGAAAAAAAGCATGGAAGCACCCGGTTTCTGGGACAACGTACAGGAAGCCCACAGAGTAAACAAAAAAATAAAGCCCATAGAGGATAAGCTTAACCAGTATGAAAGGCTTTCATCGCGGCTTGACGACGCCGATGTTCTTTTGGAACTCGTTTTGGAATCACAAGACGAGGATATGGGGCGGGAGCTTTCCGGCGAAGTTGCCGCGCTTAAAAAAGACGTTTCCGAGCTGCATTTAAAGGCGCTTCTTCGCGGCGAATACGACGCTCACGGCGCAATACTTTCTTTGCACGCGGGCGCGGGGGGCACGGAAGCGCAGGACTGGGTTGAAATGCTCCACAGAATGTATACGCGCTGGTGCGAGGGAAGAAAATATACGGTGCGCGTTCTTGATTTTTTATCGGGCGACGAGGCGGGCATAAAAAGCGTTACCATAGAAGTTACGGGGCTTAACGCTTACGGTTATTTGAAGGCCGAAAAAGGCGTGCATCGTCTTGTGCGCATATCCCCGTTTGATTCTTCCGCAAGGCGGCATACATCTTTTGCGTCTCTCGACGTTATGCCGGCGCTTGAGGACGACGACGCGGACATAGAGATAGATTCCGACGATCTGCGGATTGATACCTACCGTTCATCGGGAGCGGGCGGTCAGCATGTCAATAAAACGGATTCTGCCGTGCGCATAACGCATCTGCCCACCGGTTTTATTGTGCAGTGCCAGAACGAGCGTTCTCAGATGCAAAACCGAGAGACGGCCATGAGAATGCTTAAGGCAAAGCTTATAGAAAAACGCGAGAGCGAAAAAATGAGAGAGCTGCAGCAGATAAAAGGCGAGATGAAAAAAATTGAGTGGGGCAGCCAGATACGCTCTTACGTCTTTCATCCTTACAGTATGGTTAAAGACCACAGGACAGGCGTTGAGACTGGCAATATAACGGCGGTAATGGACGGTGAAATTGACGCGTTTATAAACGCTTATCTTACATGCCTCTAGCGGTACATTAATTTCAAATAGTATACGCGGCATCTTTTTTGCATAAGTATTATGTGTACGTTAAATGCAAAGGAGCATAGCCGTGTATATAGAAGAACAGAAAGAAAAATTATCGGCAAATAAATCACCGCATAAAGTTGTTATAGATTCGCGCGGCAAAATAATAATAACCGCCGTAGAAGATGTGGACAGCTTTAACGAGATGGAAATAATACTTCTGACAAACCATGGCATGATTACCGTAACCGGCGAAGAGCTGCATATCAATAAGCTGAGCCTTGAGGACGGAACGCTTGTAGTGGAAGGCAGAATACAAAGCGTTGATTACGCCGACCATGAGGAGGAACGCTCTAAAAAAGGGGTGTTCTCCAAAATGTTCAGGTAAGCGCGCTATGGAAACCACAGAGGCGCAAATAAGCGTTTTTCTAATTACGCTGTACGGCGGTATGGCGGCGGCAATTATTTATGATATATACCGCGCTATACGCAGGGCTGCCAAAAACGGCCGTTTTGCCACAGCTTTGCTGGACGCGCTTTTTATTTTAACACTCGGCGCCGTTATAACATTTATGCTGTATATAGCCAATCAGGGAGAGCTTCGTCTGTATACCTTCGCGGGTTTCGCGCTGGGTTTCGCGTTGTACATGACGGGGCTTTCACCGTTTATATTTTTTCTGTGCCGCAAAATAAAAAAAAGGCTGTCAAAATAATAAATCCGGATATAAAAAGGATATCGCGCAGGCTTTGTAGAATAACTTCATCTGATGTTTTGTTAATAATAAATACGTTTATTATTAATAAGGCTGCAAATGTACGGTTTTTTTTGTGAGGGGAAATGAAAAAAAGAAGAATAACGATAAAGTTCAAGTTTATGCTGCTGGCTTTGTTTTTGGTTTATATAGGAGTTTCCGTTTATATTCAGCAAAGCAACATTGCCGACCTGCAAAAAGAGCAGCAGGCTTTAAGCGAGCGCTACAAACAGGCGCAGACGCAGCTTTCGCGCCTTGAGCATAAAAACGAATACATGGGAACAAGCAAATATATAGAGAACACCGCGCGCGAAAAGCTTGGGCTTGTATACGAAGACGAACTGATACTGACGGCGGAGGAACCGTAAAAAATGCGCCTATATGGTATAGACCGTGTATTGTCTGCGAATAACTTTGTTATGTTAAAACATTTCACTAAGAGCGGGACGGGTAAGCGAAAAGGTCAAAAAGGAAAACCGGCGGTATGGCCGCGCCGGTTCTAAAGTATATGGAATAACATTCCTCGCGTGATTGTCAATCGCCCGCGTTATCATCGTGTCCGGCCGCCTTTTTGTCAGCGGCCTTTGCCGCAGCGAGTCTGTCCAGCAGCCTGTGTACAACGCCGGACCCGGCGCCTATCATAAAGCCCGTAAGCACCCGCCCTATAATTTGTGCCGCGGCATCGCCCGCAAAGCCGATGGCCTCAAACAAATCGACTTTGAAAAGCACGCACAGCACGGCGCCAATGACGCCCGTGATACCAAGCCACGCCCATTGAGGGAGCTTGCGCGGCTCTATTCGTCCCTTTACGCTTTCGGCCAATTCTTCAATAAAAACGGCAAGTATTACAATAGCAACAACTGTATTCATGGTTTACCTCATTTTTTTAATACTTTTATGTTCATCTATTCAGCTTACGGCGTGCCCCATTAACAAAGGCGGGGTTTCCCGTAAATCTGGCGCCCGCGGCACACATATCATAATTTATATTATTCGTGATTGGCATGTATTGTGCGCTGTTAACGGAGCATAACCGGCTGCCGCGAAACGGATATCGAAGCGGAATGCTCCTATTTTATTGTGCCGGCATATAAATATATATGAAGTTAAAATATAAAGTTAAACATTGAGGTATAATATGAATCTGGCTGAAAAAAAGATATTGGTTACCGGCGCGGATGGGTTTATCGGTTCTCATCTGACGGAAATGCTGGTTCGCAAAGGATGTTCTGTACGGGCTTTCGTTTATTATAATTCGTTTAATTCATGGGGGTGGCTTAATCAGTCTCCCAAAGAGATTCAAAGCGGCTTTGAAATATTTCAGGGTGATATTAAAGACCCCTATCGTGTGAAAACCGCTTTGCGGGGATGCGGCATAGTTTTTCATCTTGCCGCTTTGGTTGCTATACCTTTTTCTTATTATTCCCCCTACGCATATATTGACACAAATGTAAAAGGGACGCTCCACGTACTGCAGGCCGCGCGTGAACTGGAAACAGAACGCGTTGTATTAACTTCCACCAGCGAGGTGTATGGAACGGCGGAACGCGTCCCCATTCCGGAAACGCACCCCTTAAGGGCACAGTCTCCCTATGCCGCGTCAAAGATAGCGGCCGATCAGCTCGCGCTTTCGTATCACCTCTCGTTTTCCACTCCGGTTATAATTGTCCGTCCGTTTAACACGTATGGCCCGCGCCAGTCCGTCCGCGCCGTGATTCCAACGATTATAACACAGATCGCGCGGGGAGAGCGTTTTATTAAACTTGGCTCACTGTCTCCCACAAGGGATTTTAGCTTTGTCAACGACACGGTGCGAGGTTTTTGGGAGGCCGCCTGTTGTGAAAAAGCGCTGGGTGAAGAAATCAATATAGGCAGTAATTTTGAGGTTTCGATAGGCGAAACAGTCGGTATGATCGCGCGGATAATGAACGCGGACGTGGAGGCGATAACGGAGACAAAGCGTATCCGTCCCGAAAAAAGCGAGGTTCGGCGCCTGTATGCGGACACTTCAAAGGCAAAACGGCTGTTTGGCTGGGAGCCCGAATTTGGCGGAAAAGACGGGTTTGCAAAAGGATTGGCGCTGACCGCGGAATGGTTTTTGGACTCCCGGAATCAGAGCCTGTACAAAACTGACGGGTATGTGATATGAGCGCGCATGAAACCGTAAAGCCAAAGGAAATTGTATCCGTATTGAAAACAGTGCTGCGTAAAGGGAGCAAGCCGGTGGCGCTGCATGAGCCGCTTTTCGAGGGACGCGAGAGGGAGTATGTGAACGAGTGCATTGATTCCGGCTATGTCTCGTCTGTCGGCTCTTATGTGAATCAATTCGAAGCAGAATTGTGCCGCTTTACGGGAGCCGTATTTTCCGCGGCGGTCGTCAACGGCACGTCGGCGCTGAATATTTGTTTGAAACTGACGGGGGTTCAACCGAAAGACGAGGTGCTTATACCGGCGCTTACATTCGTGGCCGCGGCGAACGCCGTATGTTACTGCGGCGCTGCTCCGCATTTTGTGGACAGCGATATGGATTCTCTTTGTGTGGACGCGTATAAATTAGACGCTTACCTTAAAAACGCCGTGAAAATTCGAAACAAAACCTGCTATAACAAACGGACGGGCTGTCCTATACGCGCGCTTGTTGCAGTGCATACCTTTGGGCATCCCGCGGATATTGACAGCATTCTGCGGGTCTGCGAAGACTATGAACTAAAACTGATTGAAGACGCCGCGGAATCGCTCGGTTCGTATTATAAGAACACCCATACGGGAAAATTCGGTAAGCTCGCCGCCATAAGTTTTAACGGAAACAAAATTGTGACGACAGGCGGAGGAGGCGCCATTTTAACCGATGATGAAGAGCTGTACCGGGAAGCAAAGCACCTGACGACAACGGCAAAACTGCCGCATCGGTGGACGTTTACACATGATAAGGTTGGCTATAATTACAGGATGCCTAATATTAACGCCGCGCTCGGCTGCGCACAACTGGAACAGATAAATAAATTTTTAAGTCTTAAACGGGCGCTTGCGGAGGAATACCGAAAAGCTTTCACAGGCGTGTCCGGAATCCGTTTTTTTACGGAGCCTTGCTACGCCAAAAGCAATTGCTGGCTTAATACGCTTATACTGCCGGAAGGAGATACGCTGCTGCGCGATTCTGTTCTGGAAGAAACAAACCGTCGGGGTATAGCGACGCGCCCCGCCTGGACACTGATGAGCCGGCTGCCCATGTTCGAAAGCTGCCCGCGAATGGACCTGTCCATAGCGGAAAGCCTTGAACGGCGCATTATCAATATTCCGAGCGGCGCCGCGCTTGGAAAACCTTTTTTACTCTCGGAAAACAGCGTGCTATAAAATTAAGCTTTTTTACAAATACCCGTTCCCAAAGCGGGGATAAACGGCGAAAAACGGACTGTTATTCGTTATGTATGGTGTCACTGTCACCAAATATACGTCTTATAAATATTATAATAACAGGCGTTCCGGCAAAGCAACCAGTATTTTTAAAACGCAATACGGAATTCGGAGGTGTGCCATGAATGAATGGAAGAAAACACTCATTAACCCTGATACGCAAATTTATAAGGTGATTGAGATAATCGACCGTAATTCCGGACAAATAGCTATTGTGGCGGATGAAGAAGGAAAACTGCTGGGTACAGTTACAGACGGCGATATCCGCCGCGGTATATTGAAAGGGATTCCTTTGAACAATCCCGTCAGTCAGATTATGAATCTGCATCCGGTCACTATACCAAAAATGAACGACCCAAAAAGCGTTATCGATATATTGAAAGCTAACAAAATCCGTCATCTGCCGGTGATAGACGAAGGAAGGCATGTTGTAGGGGTGGAACGGCTGGACGAGAGGCTAACCGATTCCCACAAGAAAAACTGGATCGTGATAATGGCGGGAGGGCGCGGAAAACGGCTGAAACCGCTGACCGACGACTGCCCGAAACCCATGCTCAAAATCGGCGGAAAACCAATGCTGCAAATTATTTTGGAACAGCTTATCCGTCAGGGATTCGCGCGTTTTTGCATATCTGTCAATTACAAATCAACGCAGATAAAGGACTATTTCGGCGACGGCTCAAAATTTGGAGCTAAGATTTGCTATATCGATGAAAAAAAGCGTATGGGTACCGCGGGTTCACTAAGCCTTTTTCCTTTTGAGACCCAAGAGCCTATATTGGTGCTCAACGGCGATATACTGACTAAACTAAGCTTTGAACAGCTCGTCGATTTTCATAAGGAGCGTCAGGCAAAAGCGACGATTGCCGTAGCCGCGTATGGTTTTCAGGTACCGTACGGACTTATTAAGGCGAAACATGACTTCTTGGTCGGGTTTGAGGAAAAACCGGTATTTTCAAGCTTTATAAATGCGGGAATTTATGTGTTTAATCCGCAAGCGGTGGATTATGTGCCAAAGGATTCTTATTTTGATATGAACGATTTGTTTAAGGCGCTTATTAGAAATAAGGAACCGGTCTGCATATTTCCAATACGTGAATATTGGACTGATATAGGCGAAATAAAAAGCTTCAATCAGGCGTGTAAAGATTATGCAAATGAAACTCATTGACAAGCAATATAGAAAGGATGCCGGTGAAAATACGATGACCCATAAGCTTTTGGAGTTTCGCGGACTGATAACCGCGATAAGGACGGAATCCGAGCTGATGAAAAAAGTGATTCTTTCGGAAAGTGAAGAAAAAGAAGAAAATGAAATACTGCGCAAGTTTTGCTCAACGGTTGAAACGCAGGTTCTTAGCACTCTGTTTAACCTTGTTATTTATCAGCTGCGCGGGTGGAGGGAATTGATTGATGAATAAGACGGAAACTAAACCGGCTGTGCCCGAAAGTGAACGTCTGCGCGGCTTTTTGCAGTCGGCGTCCGCACAGCTGTACGAAGGCGAGGACAAAAAAGGCATAGAAAATCTTCTGGCGGCGGTGTCGGAGCTGGAAAAATTGGTGGAGAGCGATCAGGGCTCGCCGCAGCCCCGAATTGACTTGGACCGTCTGCTGCCTTTAATGAAAACATTACGCGACTGCATTAAAAATCAGGATATTGCCGGTATTGCCGATTTATTGGAGGATAAGTTCTATCCCATGGCCGCAGAGTGGATGAAAAAAGGCGGGAGCATATGAATATCGCGAAACCGGATAAAACTGAAGAAATGTATCAAAAAAACTTTGCGCTTCTGCCGCCGTGGCTAAAAAGCGCCGTTTCGAATATTTCGGAAGAAGAATACAGCGAGAAGGTGGAAATCGCTTATAATAAGGAAGGTTTACCTATCTGTCGATATAACCGTGACGGCGGCTGCTTCCACATAACAAGCGCTCATCCGGCGCGGGAGGCAAAGGCATGGGGGCGGGCGATAAAGCTTAAAGACTCCGCGCAAATATTCCTTTATGGCTGCGGCTTCGGTTACGCGCTGTTCGAGCTTTTTGCCCAAAAACCGCCTCAAACTCTTGTCATAGTATACGAATGGGATATCTGTTTGTTCAAGGCGATGCTTTACCATTTTGATCTGTCGCCTTTGGTTCAGACGCAAAAAATCGTATTCTTAATAGGGAACGCCGACCGCTTTTTAAAACCGCTTATTGAACTGTTCAGCACAATGCTTTTTGATATTACCACTGTTCCGACAGTCATTTTTACCTATTCGGCGGCAAGAAACTTTAAAAAAGAATATTTAGAAATTCACCGGCGCGTATTTGAAGAACTGTCACATGTAACATCATTTATAGGCAACAGCCACCAGGACGATTTAACCGGCCTGCGCAATCTGCTGGGCAATACAATAGAATTTCTAAAAAGCCCTAACGTGAGCAGTATGAAAGACAAGTTCGCCGGCACCGCGGCAATAATTGTCTCAAACGGACCGTCACTCGATAAAAGCATACCGCTGCTCAAAAAAGCCCAAGGCAAATGCCTTATGCTTTGCGCTGAATCCGCGATTGTGCCTCTCACAAAAAACGGAATCAAGCCGGATATTATGTGCTCTATCGAGCGGACAAAAGCAAATTATTTTTACCATTTTGAGAACAGGAATCATTCGCCGGATATATCCTTATTTGCGCTTGGGATGGTTGACCCCCGTATTTTCCGTTCTTTTACGGGTGAAAAGATGCCTGTTTTCAGGAAGGGAGAGGGGCTGAATTGTTGGTTTAACAGGCATATTGGCGATGGAAGCGGGCTGGATTCAGGCGCGAGCGCGGCGCACCTTGCGGTGTCCGCCGCCATATACCTTGGCGCCGATCCCATTATTTTTGTCGGTCAGGACCTATCCTACGGCGAGGACGGCGCCACCCACAGTAAGGACGCGGTGTCCATGCAGCATACGGGTAAACAAATAAAGGATACCCTTCATTCGTTGCCTACGGTATTTGTTGAAGGCAACGACGGGGAGACGCTGCCGTCTAATCATATCTGGGTGAAATTTAGATTCATAATGGAAAGCATCATCTCCAACCACCAAAAGCATCGCTTTTACAACGCGACGGAAGGCGGGGCGAAAATACAGGGAACAGAGCGGGCAAAGCTATCCGAACTTATCGGGCGGTATTGCGCTGATCCGCTTCCATACCCCGTAACCGATATAATCGCGAAAGAGAGAGAAAAGGTATCGATAAAAGAGCGCGCCGCGCTTTTAGATAATATGCTTGCGGATATTGAGCGTTATGCCGCATTTTTCCGCGATCTTTCGCGCGAGGCCAATACGAAAAAGCTGGAGAGCGAGAGTATGATTATTTTGTGCTCCGGCAAGGACGAGGAAAAATATCGCCATATTCTTGATGAGACCTATAAGAAAAATCTTGCCTCGTTTTATAGGTACAGTGACGATGATTTGTGCGGCTTCTTTTCCCAAAGAGTGTTATGCGCATACTTTTTTTTGTTCAGCCGCATAGGCGCTATTGATACGCGGCAAAAAAGGACGCAGATATTTGAGCTTCACAGGCAGTTTTTCCGCGATATGCGGGCGATATGCCAAAGCCTTGCCGTCACCTTTGAGGAAGCGCGGCAATCCGTTGCGGACGTTCGGGAAGAACTGAACGTGAAGGTGGTATGACATTATGGCTACAAAGAAAATACTGAGCCTGTGCGTTATAACCGGCGATGAAGAATCATACTTCCCCGACTGTATCAAAAACATGGAAGGAGCCGCTGATGAAATAATAGTGGCGGACATTGGCTCCCGCGGGCGTATGCCGGAGCTTGCAAAGCAAGCCGGCGCTAAAGTATACCAACCTGTATGGGAGAACGACTTTAGCAAGGTAAAGAACTTATGTATGGATCACGCGGCCGGAGATTGGGTGTTGTTCCTGCGGGCGGACGAGCAAATATCCCGCGACCAGTTCGGCGAGCTTAAGCTTTTGATGCAAAACCCCGCGGCGGAAGGCTATCTTATTGATGTTGACGGCAGCCGGTATAAAAAAGCCGAGGTCAGCCTGACGCAATCCCTTCGCCTGCTTCGCAACCGCGGGGATTACCGTTATATATACCGCTCTTTCGAGTCCATTCCCGACGAGCGGATATATAGCGTGCTTTGCGGAAACATAAAAATCACGCGCGAAGCTAAAACGGCTTTTGATTGGCAAACGAAAGAAAGGAAACGGCTTTTGCAGACGGATTTAAAAGAGCGCCCAAAGGACGGCTATGTGCGGTATCTTCAAGGGCTTAAGCTTTTAAATCAGAAAGAATATACGGAGAGCGCCGCTTCTTTTGAGCTTTCGCGGCAAAAGCTCGGCGGCGGATACCTTTACGCTCCGCATCTGTATAAATGTCTCGGTATCTGCTTATTGGCGCTTTCGCGGTTTATTGCGCTCGAAGAAGTGCTTAGCGAAGGCATTTGGTTGTTTCCGTATTTCACCGATTTACATGTTTTGCGCGCGCAATCGTACAGTCGGCTTGGCAGGAACGCCGAAGCGCTAAAGGTTCTGGACATTGGCCTTATGCTGCGCAGCGCCCCAAATATTTGCGTGCCGCAGCCGGAAATTGACGTCCGCTCCATTATAAATATGCGGGAGAGAATACGAATGAATACGGAAGGAAGACCGGTTAAAGTATAAACCTTACCGCTTATTAGTATCATAACCTAAAGCTGACGCATAGTATAACAGTGACAGACCCAAATCATACAGGCCTACACGGCCGATTCGGGGATTTCAAATTGCCCGGAAAGGAGAGAAAAAAGTGGCGTTACAACTCTTTAGATTAGCAAGTGAGCCTTTTCCCAGTATAAGCGGGGCTACAAGTCAGCTGGCAAACGCGTATTTTCGCGCGATGTCCAGTACCGTTCCCATAGCGTCGGGGAGCGCTTACTCGCTTGAGGTGTCAACATGGTTTACCGGAGACGGAACCACAGCGACAGCCTTCGCAACGGATCAGGGGTTAAACCTTTTGAGCATAAATGGAGTTCTGCAGCAACCTGGGCTGTATGAAATCAATTCTGATGCGGTTGTCATTACCCCGTCCGTCGGCGGATTTACGCTTATATCGGGCTATCCAATTACTCTTCAAACCTACAATGCGAACACGGAAATTACGGTGGAGACATCTGTTTCGTCGTTTGTTGCTATACCGTAGCAAGAGTGTTGCCGAAGGGTCACCCGCAGGGGCAGCCCCCTCGGCTTACATGTAAATTTAAACCTTGAGTAAATAAATATATGAAGGGGTTGATTATGGCGGATTCGCTGTTGATAGTAGGGGCGGGCGGACATTGTAAATCGGTGCTGGACGCGATACCCCGCAACGCGTATGGCAATATTACGCTGAGCGATATTACTTCGCGAGCGAATTTTTATGTGATGGGAATACCGGTTACGGCCTGCGATGACGATTGGGAGCGTATCTATAACGCGGGCTGCCACAGCGCGTTTATAGCGGTGGGCAGCTCCAAAGACGCTTCAAAGCGTATACGCATTCATCAGCGCCTCAAGCAGATAGGCTTTTCACTGCCCGTCGTTTTAGACCCGTCGGCCGTCGTGTCGGAAAGCGCGGCGCTCGCGCCGGGCGTATTCGTCGGAAAGAAGGCGGTAGTCAACGCACAGGCCGGCGTCGGGGAGTGCGCCATAATAAACACAGCCGCAATCATAGAGCATGATTGCGCTTTGGGCGAATTTGTACACGTTGCTCCCGGCGCTTGCCTGGCCGGCAATGTGAAGGTGGGGCGAAAAGCGCACATCGGCATTGGCGCCGTTGTGATAGAAGGCATCAGTATAGGCGAGGAAGCGGTTCTGGGGGCCGGAGCGGTCGCCGTCCACGACATTCCGGCGGGATGCACCGCCGTCGGCATACCGGCAAAACCGGTTAAATATGGTTTAAGGTAAGTGAAACGCATGGTTTACATTATGGCGGAGGCGGGCGTTAACCATAACGGAAGCCTGAGTATAGCGAAAAAACTTGTGGATACAGCGGTATACTGCGGCGTTGACGGAGTAAAGTTCCAGACATTTAAGGCTGAAAATATAGTCTCCGGACAGGCGCGAAAGGCTCGGTATCAAACCAAAAACGGGGCCAAGGGAGGCAACCAGCTTGAAATGTTGAAAAGACTGGAGCTATCCTTTGAACAGTTCAAGGAATTGCGTGACTACTGCAAAACAGCCAAAATCAGCTTTGCATCCACTCCTTTCGATATTGAAAGCATAGAATTTCTCGCCACGCTGGACGTGCCGTTCTGGAAGATACCGTCGGGTGAAATTACAAATTACCCCTATCTTTCGGCGCTGGCTAGAACCGGAAAGCCGGTGATGCTTTCCACGGGAATGTCGACGCTTTGCGAGGTGGAGGAAGCCATACGCCTGCTGCGGAAAAACGGCAGCGGGCCTATAACGCTTCTGCAGTGCAACACCTCGTATCCGACGCCGCCTGAAAACGCGAATCTTCTGGCGATGCGCACTATGTCGGACGCTTTTGGCTTGCCCGTCGGGTATTCCGACCATACGGAAGGCGTTGAAATCGCTTTAGCGGCAGTGGCTTTGGGCGCCTGCGTGGTCGAAAAACATTTTACGCTGGACAAAAACATGGAAGGACCGGACCACAGGGCGAGCCTTAACCCGGAGGAACTATACAATCTGGTAACCGGTATCAGAAAAATCGAGGCGGCAATGGGAAACGGAATCAAAAAACCCACGGAGTCGGAGAAAATAAATATTACGGCAGTCCGCAAGAGCATTGTGGCATCCCGAAGCGTTAAAAAAGGAGAGATATTTACCGCGCAAAATTTGACGGCAAAACGTCCCGCGAACGGTTTATCCCCTATGGAGTGGCCCCGTATAATAGGCAAAAAGGCGGCAAGGGATTATGCCATGGACGAGATTATTAAACATGAATAAAACGGTATGCGCGGTAACCACAACACGGGCGGATTACGGCATATTAAAGCCTCTGCTAAGCCGCCTGCGGGAAGAAAACCGGATACGTATGCGCATAGTCGCTACGGGTACGCATCTGCGCCAAAAATTCGGATATACGTGCAATGAGATAAAAAACGACGGGTTTACAATACACCGGAAAATAAAAATTCTACGCGACGGGGATACGCCAAAAGCGACGAGCGAAGCGATGGGAAAAGCGCTTATTCAATTCGGCGCGTATTTTGAGCGATATCCGCCCGACCTGCTCATTGTTTTGGGAGACAGATTCGAGACGCTCGCGGTGTGTTGCGCCGCTGCCAACCAAAGAATTCCCATCGCGCATTTTCATGGAGGAGAAACTACGCAGGGCGCCATCGACGAATGCTACAGGCATTCGATTACCAAGTTAAGCTGGCTGCATTTTGTAACCTGCGAGCCCTACCGCAGGCGCGTGATACAGTTGGGCGAAGACCCGGACAGGGTGTATAATGTCGGCGCCCTCGCGGTTGAAAACGTCATGAACGTATCGCTTGCCGCCTCGGAGCAGTACGGTGATATCAAGCTTTGGGCGCGCCCGTATTGCGTTGTAACTTTCCACCCGGCGACGGCGGAACAAAATACCGCGGGAGCGCAGGTTAGGGAGCTGATGGCGGCGATGGATACCTATCCGAATATGGGGTTTATTGTTACAAAGGCAGGCGCGGACGCGGGCGGGCGGCAAATAAACCGCCTGTGGCGCAAGTACAGCAAACGCAGAGACAACGTGCGTTTTATCGCTTCCCTCGGCATGATGAAATATTTGGCGGCTTTGCGCGGCGCGAAAGCGATAATCGGCAATTCATCGAGCGGTATACTTGAAGCGCCCCTGATTGGCGTACCGGCTGTCAATATTGGCGATCGGCAAAAGGGTAGGCTGCAAGCCCCCGGCGTTATTAACGCCGCGCCGCAAAAAAGCTCTATAATCAATGCGATGGACAGGGCTTTTTCGGACGAATTTGTCCGTATGGCGCGCGCGAAGCAAAGCCTGTATGGAGACGGGAATACATCACGGCTGGCGGCGGAGATTATTTTGGAGAGGCTACTTGAATATCCGCCCGACATTAAGAAAAGTTTTTATGACATTGTGTTTAAGGTTTGAGAGATGAATATAAATCTGGCGGTTATACCCGCGCGGAGCGGTTCAAAAGGGTTTGCCGGCAAAAATATAAGGCTAATGGCGGGTAAACCGCTTTTGGCTCATACGGTGCTTGCGGCAAAGAAAAGCGGTCTGTTTGATGAGATATGCTTATCCACAGATTCCGCGGAATACGCGCGGATAGGCGTTGAATACGGCGCGAGCGTGCCTTTTTTGCGAAGCGCCGAGCTGGCAAAAGACACGACCGGTTCTTTGTGCGTGGTGCGCGACGCGTTGCGTAAATACCGCGACGCAGGACGAAAGTTTCATACCGCGGCGCTGCTACAGCCGACCTCTCCGTTACGCACAGCCGAGGATATAATAGGCGCATATCAGTTATTTGCCGAAAAAAACGCTCAAGCGATGGTGTCCGTATGCGAGGCTGATTATTCGCCGTTGTTGTGCAACCGTCTTCCCGAAAACGGGTCGCTGGACGGCTTTCTTAATGCAAACGCTAATTGCCCAAGGCAAAGGCATGGCGTTTACTACCGTGTCAATGGCGCTATATATATAGCCAAAACATCGTTTATAGAGAACACCTTTAATCTGTATCAGGACGGCTGTTACGGATACGTGATGCCCAAAGAGAGGTCTGTTGATATTGATGATGAAACAGATTTCTTTATTGCGCACGCTTTGTTTCATCGTCAAGCAATCACAGATATTTTTATTAAACAGTATTGACCGCGTCATGCTTGATGTTCCGGCTTAAACTCGGTTTCGACAGTGACAGCTTTATAGCTTAATTCATATTATATTACACATAAAGCTTTGTTAATCACACATACACAAAAAATGAATAGGGGACTGAAATAAAATGAGAAATTACTCTTCTGTGCTCATATGCAGATTATGTGACAAAAACGGTAAAATTCTTAACGCATACAAAAAGGATTCGATAAGATTCACTGAGCTGACCTCCCCGAAAAAACGTTTTAGAAGGCGCGTTAGATTGATGTCGGGGCGGACTGTAACTATCAGCACGGCGGATATTTTGATAGAGGGGTATGTGTCCGTGTGCATCGACGGCTGGAATCTTTCCGCGCCTGTTCCGTTTAGAATCGTACAGCGGATATGTATTTGCGCGCCCGAATGCGCGGTTTTAAAATTTACGGTCAACAACTTCATTTGCCGGGCAGCGCCTTTCCGGTGCGGATACGAAGATTTTATAAGGATAGCGGTCAATATTGAAACAAGGGTCTGCGCATCCGGCGGAAGTATGATTGAACCCTGCGGGGATTTAGCTGACGCTGTTTGTCAGGTAAGGGATACGGTCAGAATGATGAGCAGTACCTGCCTTATATATGGGCTCGAACGGCTCAACGCAAAGGTTTATCAATATACCGCTATTTCCAACGGCTCAAAGCGAGTGTATACGAATAAAGACGAGTTAAAAAAATACGGTGATAAAGGCATATTTTCACCCGAAGAGGTTTCGTATTATAATTTATACGTCAATGGCGTTATGCAGCCAAGAATCAACTATATATTAAAGAAGGGGAGGCTGGAGTTTTCTACAAAAGATTTACCGACGAAGGGCGCGACAATTGTTTTAAAATATATAACGTTTGAAGGGAAAAACTGCGTTAACTTTACAGACAATCAGTATTATACAATAGCCGATGGAATCAAGCGTGAATATACAAATGCCAACGCATTAAGCAAATACAGCTCGAACGGTATACCGGGGCCGTGCGAGGTGTCATATTACAATCTTTACGTCAACGGCGTGCTGCAGCCGAAGGAGAACTATATTGTTGAAAAAGGGCTGCTGAAGTTTTTAACTGCGGACGTTCCGCAAAAGGGGCGGTCAATCATACTTGAGTCGATCGCTATCAAAGACGCGCGCGGTGATTTTCTGGATATTGAAGATTATCAGTTTAATATTTTAGCGGATCAAAGCAGGATTTATTGTTCAGGCGATGATATAACGCCGTACAGCCAAGGTATCCTTTCGCCAAAGTTGGCGTCATATCAAAATCTTTCGGTTAACGCCGTTAACCAGCCCGATATTAATTATAAGGTCGCCGATAGCTGCCTGGCGTTTAAAACCGCGGATCTGCCGACTGCCGGTTCACCGATAACATTGCAGTCTGTAAGGGTATTGAATAAACAACGTTGCGGCAAGCCCCGCCATATCTGCAGATGCCTATGCCTTGGGGCTTTGGCTATGGGTTTTGGATGCAATAACGCAAATTATTATAAAAAACCCTAAAAGAAATCGGATTCCCCCTGGAGCTACAGGGTCATTATCCGTTCACCGCGGTTCATTCAAAGCCGCACGCAACAAAAAATGAAAGATGATATTACTAGCGTACTGCTTATATCGCCACGTGAAAAGGCAGTAAAAATCTACAGCAGTCATGGGCTGAATATGCATTTTACTGATAGAAACACAAATAGAAAGGCTATATCGTGGCCTGTGCCCGATTTCAAGTGTGTTTTTTTGAAGCAGGGAATCTGATAAATCAGCGTAATATTACGCATATCCGAAAGCGCCTTCTTAAACTCGCGCTCGCCCTCAACGCCGATCTTTAAGCCAAAGTTGTCCGCCATTACCATCTCACCTCCTCAAACGGGCATAAAAAAGAGCAGCCTTGTGATTGCTCCGAAAATGATTAATCTTTTTTGGGGGATTCTAACGCTTATATGTATCCCAAATCAGTTTTCCGTCCATATCTAGCGCATACCTTATGCCGTTCCAATCTTCCAATAGTATTTGATCTTTGGCAATAATGATCGGTTCATGCGTTGCGTCCTGTGTGACGAAAATATCTGAGCCCCGGAAATCCCATATCCTATTGAAAGCGTTATCTAAGCGTAATATTTCCAGTTCGCCATGGACAATGTACCCCTTGTGTATAAGGTAAAGCGCAAAGTATGGGGTATCCCCAATTTCTTTGTGCGAAATGATCTCCATAGATTCAAGGTGGATATGGACAATGATATCGTTCATGAGGACAATCAAGTTGGCGCCGTCCAAAACCGCGCAATGATCGGGGTTTGAGAAGAAAGAACCAACCAACCCGATTCTGGTTCTACTTTGAAAAGATTTCACTATGATGAGAAATACAGTACGAAATTCAGCATCTATGTACCCATATGGATCAAGCACAAGATCGTATAATCGCGTGTCGATAGAAGGTGTCGGGTCATGCTCCGCCTCTTTTGTAATACTTATATGATACAAATCGTTGGACAGATTCATCTCATCACTTCCCTTGCAGCATGTTAGAAATATATCACGAAAATCATATCAGAGCGATGTCAACGCCTATTGATAGGACTAAGCTGATATCATTCGTTTTCTTCCGATGTCATGTTTCATACGGCACGCGGAAGTTGTCGAGGGTTGCCTTGAATTTATCCTGCGCCGCAAGGAATGTGTCCATCAAAAACCCTCGTTCATTTTTCCATTCCTTCAGGCCTCGGTAGTAGAACAGCTTCAAATCGTCATCAATGATGAACGGTACAATGTTGTTCCGCAGGCATTCCTTGAAAAGAATAAGCCTGCCCAAGCGCGCGTTGCCGTCCTGGAAGGGGTGAATAGACTCGAACTCATAATAAAATGATTTCCTCCAACATCTTTTCTTTCACGGCGTGATAGGAACGGAGCAACTCCTTCATGCGGGCGGTAGCTTCTTTCGGCAATGCGGTGTCCGGCCCGCCGACTTCGTTTGGAAGCTTCTTGTAGTCTCACGGCAAACCAGTTTTTCCGGGCGTTGCTTGTTCCGTTTACCAATGTCAGATGCAGCCCTTTGATGAACGTTTCGCTTAAAGGTTGATTGGCTTGTTCAATCACCAGGTCGATACAGCGGAAGTGATTTGCCGTTTCCACGATATCGTCCACATTCACGGCTGCGTTCTCAGTACCGATGGTATTCGTTTCATAGATGTACCGCGTCTGGTCAAGGTTCAGACGGCTGCCCTCGATATGGTTGGAGTTGTAGGTCAGCTCGGATCGATCTGCACCTTGTGATAAATACCGCCCTTGATGCCACCGGATTTTTCCGCGCGGAGAAAGGCGAGCAGATTTTCAGCATTTTAGGGACTTTTTGGCATCCTCTTAAATTCTGCTACAATGATGACTTTTGTAAATTGAGAGGGTGCATTCTGACGAGAGAGTATCTTCTGATGACGAGGGATTTCTTCCTGCTATTAGTTTTTTATTAATCTACCCATTCCGTAGGAATAAGTTTCTCATTATTGCCACGCCATCTCCTAACAAGATGCATATTCTCAATTTCACCCCATACATCTTCATCAGCATGTTCCATCACTATAATTTGCACCTTTGTATTTGTATCCTCAATATATTTTGAGAGCGTAGTAAATATCTTTTGCACTGCCTCTTTATCTTCATCTTTCAAGCTTGCTTGATCTTCTATGGCATCTTCTTCGTTTCGACGAGCCAATTTCTGCGGAAAATAGACCTGACTAGGTTGATCAAATACCAAAAAACTAGGTACTGATATCGCTCCACGCTCTTGGAAAAATTTTTGAAATGCTAAAGTAAGAGCAACATGGTAAGCTAACCAATTTGAGGCACTCCCTATCTCCCATAAATAATCGCTACGTCCAGAGGCATTCTTGACACATATCGTTAAGTCTTTAATTATGAACTCTATAGGATCATCCGGTCGTTCGGCATCTAGTCCAGATACAATTTTGTTCGCTTCGCTTTCAATATATCGTAAAGCGGCCTTAATTCTTTTCTCGATTTCATTTTCATTTACTATCTTTCGAAGTTCAGATAACCGCGAATCAATCTCTTGGATTTTCTGCTCCAATTCGCTATCGGAACCTATCCTATCGTAAGTCTGAATGGCTATCTCCATTCTGCCAAGAAAGCGCGCCACATTATTTAGGGTATATTTTCTGTCTGCGTTATCTTGATATTTTCCGCTTTCCTCGTTTATCCGTCGCCGTATCGCCGACATTTTCTCAGAAAGGTATTGAATTTCCTCATCTACTATTTGTAATTCGCGCTCGAAAGCTGCTGGAACGACTTTCATATCACCAGCGGTTTTTTCTATCTCCGCGATTGCACTGCAAAGATCATCTAAAACTGATATGGAATCGCTATGCACATTACCACAGATGGGACATGTGCTTTCATCTGTTGTCGCCATTGTTCGAAGCCATGTTGATATATCTAGTCTATTCAACTGTATTTGTAAAGAGTGATCATATTGACCAACAGAGCCCGACAGTTGCTTCATTTCGGAATAGCGCTTCTGGGAAGCAAAGAGCTTTGAGGATACCTCTTGTTCTTCCTTGCGCAGCATAATAAGTTCTTCGGAAACATCTTTTACGTTGTTAGCAGATATAGTGGACTCGATCTCACTTTTTTGAACAATTAACCGCAACTGATAAATCTGTTGTTCGAAACTATCCTTGCCATCCCAGGTGTATGTAGTTAGCCCTAATTCACGCGCGCGTGCAATCCATGAATGCACTTCTTGCTTCCAATTCTCCGCGACATCTTTGATGTTATTTAAGTCTCGTGTTAATTTATCCTTTTCTTTACGCAAGCGTTCTATCTCTTGTCTGGCAGCTAAAACATGGGGAGTAACCGCCCCCAACGCATATGGAAATATATTGATCAATTTTTGCCGGTGTTCACTCGTATCTGCTTTATAAAAAAGAACATCTGCATTGGCAACTATATTTTGCGGTTGAAAAATAAACGCCATAAAATCTCGGTAAGATGGGCGTGCTGAAAAATTACTAGTCGTAGGATCAAGATCAAGGAAAGACATTGAGAATAGTTCATTTAGAATGTTTTTGACCTGTGGTGCGGTCGTATTTGATTCGATATTCTCTGGAATTTCGGCAATTTTGCTTCTGGAAAAATACATTTCATTCGTGGAACTTTGTGATCCGGGTTCTTTACGACACAACAAAATCTGCTCATTATCCAGATCAAATAGGGCACCAAACCATTCACAGGCATTTCTTATTATATCAACGGGAATTGTGCATTTGTCTGCACCTAGACAATAGTCAATAATAGGTATAATTGCAGATTTGCCTGTTCGAGATGAACCCGTGATGATATTCACCTTGTCGGGTTCAAACGGAATTTGCCTGTATGTAAATTCCTTCTTTTTGGGCCACAGAATAATCGAGTTTAGTGAAAACTTCATATTAAAACCTCACCTTCAAGAGAGTACTAATCTCATGTAATGTTAATTCTGAGCACCATATTCCAAGCTTTTCTGCCGCATCTAACAGATATTTCGCGGATTGTGTAATGCCAGTTTTATTTGACTGTGTTAGTGGAAGCACCAATGCGGTCTTTGTATCAACAATAAATAACTTGGCACTCATACCGATACTTATTGATGACAGCGTAGTTTGTTTATATTGCTCTGCCGCATTATGAACACAATAAAGCTGGTCGTTCTTGCGACCGCTAAAGAGCTTTTCAGAAACCTTTGTGAGTCCTGATTTCTTCTGCGTACTTTTAATTACCTCGCATAAATCCTGTCTAAAAATAATTGGTAGAACGAGGAATAGTAAAGGAAAAGGTGTGGCCTTATTTTCTTGGCCATAGTACCCACAAATAAAGCGCCAAAGTATAGCCGCACCTATCGAGGGATTCTGAACAAGGTATATTTCTCGATTTAGATTACTCATTTGCATCACCACTTGCCTTTAGTAAATCCTTATATGTAGGATGCCAGCCAATTAGAGGTTCTTGAGATGGTTCATTTGCAAGAGAGTGGAGTGATCCTGCTCCAAAAAATTCCGGAGTATCATTTCCTTGCACTTTGGTAGTACGAACAGCATCTTGGCATATAAGGTATAGTTTTTGCCCGCTTTGTATATTTGTAGGAGATGGCGTAAGAGAAACGAGACGTGATTGGGTACTCCATATCCTAACCAAACTATCATGATAATCATCAAAGCTTTGTGGGGCTACAATACCACGTTCTGCCCACGCTGTTTTCTCGGCACTTGTCCGGAGAAAATCGTTAGCTGCTTTGAACTTATCCGAAACATCCAGTTCGATCAATCCCAATTGCTGTATATAGATGTCTTGCCTATCCAGTTCTTTTTGAGTTTCATTTTCACTGGGTCGTGTTGCTACAGAAGCGAGAATTCCGTTTTGATTGTATCTCCTTATTTGTGACTGCAACGCATCTCTAAAGTCCTTGCACTTAATATAAGCAGCCAAACCATGCTTCGTTTGAGCATTAACTCGTTCATAGACCCATCCCAACATGTAGGTAAACAGTTCTTCGGCATACTCAGGTGGAATTGGCTGACTACAAAACTTTTTATAAAAATTCTCATCATAATTGGATGGGTGAATCTCTATTTGCATAGCCTTGACTATTTGCGTCACAATAGCTGTATTTCCACTGTTAAAGAGAATATCTAAATATGAACTGTATCCATTAGGAACCTGTACTTTCAACTCGCTCTTGGTCCCCCACAGGGTATCTTGGGCGGTTTTAAGAGCAGCTTTCGCATTTTCATCAGTATGAGCTGTGTGAAAAGATTCAGCAATTACACCAGCAGTAACATTCCTATTAGAAATCACTACAAGCCGGAACGTTGTGTTATCCAGTGAGAGATCACCATTATTTATGTACTGAAACCAATTATAGAGTGATTTCCAAAATACTTCAGATCGATCCGCAATAGGATTATTGCCTGATTGGACACTTTTGATTTGCTCGGCAACTACACTGTCTTCTGATTGAACCGCCACATCCTCCAATGCTTCGACGCTAACGATTTTTTCCAAGTCAAGAGATATTAGTTCACACATCATGTGTCGTACTTGAAGTGTGTATCCATGTAACTTATCTGGTACATGTGTATTGCCTGCCATCTTCATCCTCCTCCCAGATACTGAATGATTCATTTATTTTTTAATATATATTTGCCACTCTTAATTCTAGCATCTTTTGGCTTTCTAGCATCTTTAGGAATCGCCCACGCGTTACCAAGCCGCGTTACTCCTTCGATCCGCCCTTCAGCGCAAAGCGTATGTACTCTTCTTGTTGAAATTCCCCACTTTTTTGCTGCCTCAGTAGCGCTTATGTATTCCATTCATTGCTTCCTTTCAGAGAAGTGCGTTTTGAATAATTTGCCATGTCATGTTGATTATACTCGAAAGTCCGAATAAAATCAAATCAAAATGATGAAAGGTTCTTCTGCGTTCTCCGTGAAAACTTTTCTCAGGCAAACGGCGAACCGCAGGA
>CAZPHS010000018.1:0-39124 GCA_964586785.1 uncultured Christensenellaceae bacterium | reverse complement strand
TCATGGCGGAAAAATATGTGCGAAACAGTGACCTCGCCCGCATAGCGTTCGGGCAATCGATAGCCGTAACACCACTGCAACTGATATCCTCATTCAGCGCAGTGGTGAACGGCGGTTTTTTATATGAGCCGGCGCTTATAAAAGGCATAAGGGACAGCGACGGCAATTACATTAAAGAGAACCGACCGGTTGCGGCGGCACAGCCAATAAGCGCGGAAACATCGGCGCTTATGCGGGATATACTGGAAAGCGTCGTAAAGGACGGCAGCGGCAAAAACGCGTATATACCCGGATACCGTGTCGGCGGCAAAACCGGCACGGCGCAGAAATACGACAAAGACGGCAAAGTGATGACCGGCAGGCATATCGCCTCATTTTTTGGTTTCGCGCCCGCGAACGACCCTAAAATAGCCGTTCTTATAATAGTTGACGAGCCTAATGTGGCGGTGGATTTCGGCAGCATAGTGGCGGCGCCGTATGTTAAAAATGTTATACACGAATCGTTGCTTTATATGGGCGTTAAGCCCGATTACGAAAATGCCGCTCCGCCCGAGCAGGTGCAGGTGCCCGGCGTTGTGGGCAAAACCGCGGAAGAAGCCGCGCAGGAACTGAAATCCGCCGGATTCTTATTCTTAACGGACGGTACGGGTCAGATAACAGGCCAGCTGCCGGCGCCCGGCGTAAAAGTTGACAAGGGCACGGTGGTGCTTCTTTACATGTCGCAAAAGTCCCAGTATGTCGATACAACGGGCAAAGTTATAGTGCCCGACTTGACGGGGCTTACCGTTATGGAAGCCTCGAAGCTGCTCGAGTCGTATAAACTTAGGCTTTCGGGCGCGGGGAAGGGCAAAGCGATTCATCAGAGTCCGGCGGCGGGAGAGCTTGTAAAAGAAGGCAGCGATATACTGGCAGAATTTGGGGAAGGCGGATAACGATAATAATACGTTGCAAAAAAGGTATGTTATGTTATAATTTTTTGATGAATCGCCATTAGCGGGAGGAAACTTTGTGAAGCTTAAAGAATTATGTTCTGATAACATGCGTATCATCGGGAATGAAGAGGTATCCGTCAAGCGCTTAACATATGATTCCAGAAAAGGGTGCGAAGGCGCGCTCTTTTTCTGCATAAGCGGTTTTAACACCGACGGGCACAAATACGCGAACGACGCGGTAAATAAGGGCGCGGCGGCGCTTATGGTAACAAGGCGGCTTGATGTAGACGTGCCGCAGATTATCGTGGAAGACGCGAGGGCTTCCATGGCGTATATATCGCGCGAGTTTTACGGCAGGCCGGATGAGCAGATGCGTATGGTTGGCATAACGGGCACCAAAGGCAAAACCACCACCACATATATGGTAAAATCTATACTTGAGCAATCCGGAATTAAAACGGGGCTTATAGGCACTATTGTAAACATGATAGGTAACAAGCAATTGTATACGGAGAGGACCACGCCGGAATCGCCGGATTTATTCGCTCTTTTGCGGCGCATGGCCGACGAGGGCTGTAAGTCCGCGGTTATGGAAGTATCATCGCATTCTCTTTGCTTATCAAGAGCGGCGGGCATAACATTTGACGTGGCTGTGTTTACCAACCTATCGCGCGACCATCTTGATTTTCATAAAACTGTGCAAAATTACGCGGAATCGAAGAAAAGGCTTTTTCTGTCCGCGAAACGCGGCGTTGTAAACGCGGACGACTGTACCGCGGGCTTTATAATGGACGGCATAGACATAAATTGGCGCACGGTAGGCATAAAGGAAAACGCCGACTTAACGGCAAAAAATATTGAGATAACACCGCGCGGTACGTCTTTCGACCTGTGCGGCGCGCAGATGATGCTGCCCGTCAGCCTGAAAATTCCCGGAATATTCAGCGTATACAACGCTCTTTGCTCGGCGGCCGTTTGCCTGCTGCTGGGAGAGAAGGCGGAAACAATAAAAAAGGGTCTGGAAACGCTTCCCGGAGTTGCCGGACGCTTTGAGGTGCTGGATACGGGCGGCAATCCTTTTACTGTTATACTGGATTACGCGCACACACCCGACAGCCTTGAAAGCACTCTGCTTACCGTTAGAACATTCGCACGCGGGCGTATAATAACGGTGTTCGGCTGCGGCGGAGACCGTGATTCCGGCAAAAGACCTATTATGGGCGATATTGCGGGGAGGCTCAGCGATTATTGCGTTATAACGTCCGACAACCCGCGCACCGAGGAACCGCTGGACATAATAAAGCAGATTGAAGACGGCATAAAAGACAAACAGCGCGATTACGTATGCATTGAAAACAGAAGAAAAGCAATAAAACACGCGCTGCAGTCCGCGCAGAACGGCGACGTGATTGTGCTCGCCGGAAAAGGGCACGAAACATATCAGGAAATAAAAGGCGTTAAGCATCCTTTCGACGAAAAAATTGTGGTGGCGGAAGTTCTTGGTTTACGGCATGACTGACAAATGACGCTTACGGGAGATAAAACGGTTATGGACATTATTATTTATACGGTGCTTATGGCGTTTATTATAGCGCTGGCGGCAGGTTATGTTGGGGTGCCTTTTCTAAAAAGGCTGAAATTAAGCCAGCAGGTAAGGGACGACGGACCAAGGTCGCATCTTTCAAAATCGGGAACGCCAACAATGGGCGGGCTTATTATAATGGCCGCGTTTACTGCGGCGGTTTTTCTTTTCGCGCAGGGCGGCCTTGATATGATATGGTTCTCGGTGGCGGTTTCTTTGGGGTTTGGGTTTATAGGCCTGCTTGACGATCTTATAATCGTTTTGAGAAAGCGCTCCCTTGGGCTTAAGGCATATCAAAAAATAATAGGACAGCTTGGCATAGCGCTTATAGTGGCTTTTTTTGCGTACAACAACCCGTCGATAGGCTCAAAAATAATAATACCGTTTACTAATATAGAATGGAATCTCGGCGTATGGTACATACCGTTTACCGTTTTTACGGTGGTCGCCATGGTAAACGCCGTTAATCTAACCGACGGTCTCGACGGGCTCGCGGCAGGCGTCACATTGATAAATACCGCCGCGTTTACAATTATTTTTTACGGCTTATACAAGCTGAATTCCGTAAACGGACAGATGCTCGCCGCGGCCAACGACAGCGGCATGATGGTTTTTTCGGCGGCGGTTACAGGCGCGTGCCTCGGATTTTTGCGTTTCAATACTCATCCGGCAAAAGTTTTTATGGGCGACACCGGTTCGCTGTCTTTAGGCGCCGCGCTTTCCGTTATGGCAGTAGTCTTAAGGCTTCAACTGCTGCTCGTTTTAACGGGCATGATGTTTGTGCTGACAACGGTGTCCGTGGTTTTGCAGGTCGGCTCATACAAACTGCGAAAAAAACGCATATTCAGAATGGCGCCGCTTCACCATCATTTTGAGTTAAAAGGCATACCGGAGCCTAAGATTGTCGCTTCTTATTATATAATTACAATTGTGCTTTGCCTTGTCGGCATATTGTCGGTTAATTTTTAAAGGTATATTTTTATGGAATTGCGCGGAAAAAAGGTAATGGTGGCGGGTATGGCGCGCAGCGGCATATCAAGCGCGCGCCTGCTTATAGAAAAGGGCGCCGTGCCCGTGCTGTACGACGCCAAACACATAAGCGAATTTCCGGAAGGGACTTTCGATGAGTTTTGCGGCAAAGCCGTTTTTGCCTTGGGAGCTTTAGCTAACGCGGCGGCCGCCGAAGCCGATATGGTTGTTTTAAGCCCCGGCGTTCCCACAGGGCTAGATTTTATAAAAAAAGCAAAAGAGCAAGGCAAACCGGTGATAGGCGAAATTGAACTCGGGTATTTATTTTCCGCGGCGCGTATAGTTGCCGTAACGGGCACAAACGGAAAAACAACAACGACGGCGCTGACGGGGGAAATATTCAAAAACGCGGGTTATACCGCTTATGTGCTTGGCAATATAGGAACTCCCATAACGGAATACGCCTCAAAAACAAAGGCCGGCGATATTATAGTCGCGGAGACCGCGGCGCTTCAGCTCGAAACAATAGAAAAGTTTGTTCCGCGCGCGTGCGCCGTGCTTAACATTACGGAAGATCATCTTAACCGTTACGGAACTATGGAAAATTACACGGCGGCTAAGCGGCGTATATTCGAGAATCAAACCCAAGCCGATTTTTGCGTGCTGAATTACGACAATGAGATTACGCGTTTAATGGGGGATAAGCCCCGCTCACAAATAATTTGGTTTTCCCGTCAAGTTAAGCCAAACTCCGGCGTATTTATAGAGCATGGGGATATTTTAAGCGCCGAGCCCGACGGCGTACACTTTATATGTAAGGCCGGCGAGGTGCGTATACCCGGCCCGCATAATCTGGAAAACGCCATGGCCGCAACGGCTCTCGCGAGGTGCTACGGCATAAGCGAAAGCGTTATACGCGAAACGCTTACGGAGTTTTCGGGAGTGGAGCACCGCATAGAATTTGTACGCGAATACGAAGGCGTGCGCTATATAAACGATTCGAAGGGTACGAATCCCGACGCGACGGAGAAAGCGGCGGCGGCGATGGACCGTCCGACGGTGCTTATACTCGGAGGGTATGATAAACAAAGCGGCTTTGAGGCGCTGCTCAAGGGGCTTGGCGCGCAGATTAAATATATAGTGGCCATAGGGCAAACGCAGCAAAAAATACTGCGCGACGCCAAGGCGGCGGGGTTTTTAAACATACGCGAGGCCGGCGGCTTTGAGGAAGCGGTGGTTATGGCGAGGGACATCGCCAAAGAGGGCTGGAATGTGCTACTCTCGCCCGCGTGCGCGAGCTATGATATGTTTACCGACTTCGAACAGAGGGGAGCCGTATTTAAAAGTATAGTTAATTCGTTTTAGTTCCCACGCTCACGCCCAAAGGAGGAAACCATGGCAAAACGCCCCGTAGACTACGCGCTTCTCGTCGTAACGGTTATATTGGTGCTGTTCGGCGTAATAATGGTGTTTTCCGCCAGCTATTACTACGCGGAAAACAATCCGTATACGGGTTACGACGCGTTTTACTATTTCTGGACACAATTAAGCGGAGCGGCGATAGGCGTAATTGTTATGATTTGCGCCACGTTCTTCGATTACATGCGCTATAAAAAGCTGCGCTTTATAATACTCGGCGTGGGGCTGCTGCTTATGGTTCTTGTTTTTTTGCCCGGCATAGGCATAGAGCGCAACGGCTCGCGCCGGTGGGTGAACCTTATAGTTATAGACATACAGTCAATAGAGGTTCTAAAATTCTCCATTATAGTTTTTATGGCGGGCAGCATAGCCAACAATCAGCATAAAATGCGCACATTCAAATACGGAATGGCTCCGTATATGCTGCTGCTTGTTGTTTCCGCGGTACTGCTTTATTTGCAGCCAAACTTCAGCGCGGTGGTTACGCTGGCCATGCTTATGTTTGTTATGATGCTTGTCGGGGGTTCAAGCCTTTGGCACTTTGTTATTATGGGAGCCTTGGGGATAGGCGGCGGGGCGCTCGCTATGGTAAGCACCAAATACCGGTTGGACAGGATTTTTGCGTATACCGACCCGTGGAAATACGCTTCCAAAGAAGGCTACCAGCTTATACAGGCTCTTTATTCGATAGGCTCGGGCGGTTTTTTCGGCCTGGGGCTCGGAAACTCGCGGCAGAAGTACCTGTTCCTGCCTTACGGTGAATCGGATTGTATTTTCGCGATAATAGTCGAGGAACTCGGGTTTTTAGGCGGCTTGCTTGTTATTGCCGCGTTCGCTTTGCTTATATGGCGCGGCGTGCGCATTGCCTTAAGGGCGCCTAATACGTTCGGCATGATGCTGGCTTCGGGAATAACCGCGCTTATTGCCATTCAGGTGTTTATAAACATAGGGGTAGTGACGGGCATTGTGCCCCCGACAGGCGTGGTATTGCCTTTTATAAGCTCGGGGCGCACCTCGCTTATTATGTTTATGGGCGGCATAGGCGTGCTGCTTAACATCTCAAGGCAGACAAACAAAGCGTGAAAGTATATTCCGCGGACGATTGGCGGCAGGCCGAACCTTAAAAAGCCGCCGCGCGCCCCACTCGCGGACAGGTATCGCAAACCGCACAAGTTAAACCATCCGGCATATTATAAATATGTGAGAGTAGATATGCGAGGGGGCCGAAATGGCGAGACTGATAATAAACGGCGGTGCGAGTTTGAATGGCGAGGTAAACGTGCAAGGCGCTAAAAATGTCGCGCTTCCTATTTTTGCCGCGGCGCTGCTCACGGAAGAACCGGTTATTGTATACAACTGGCCGGCCATTTCAGATGTGTACAATATGCTGTCTATTTTGGAACACATAGGCGCTACGGTATCATTCGAAAAAGACAGGCTGCTGATTGATACGCGGCGCGCGCAGCGCTGGGAGATGCCCGACAGCCTGGCAAAAGAGATACGTTCGTCAATATTTATGATGGGGCCTATTATGGCGCGTTTTCGCATGGCGCGCTTTACTTATCCGGGAGGCTGCGAGATTGGCAACAGGCCTATAGATTTGCACTTGAGGGGGCTTAAGAACTTAGGCGTAAACGTAACCGAAGCCGGAGGGCATATAATGTGCGAGGGGCGCAGGTTAAAGGGCGGCGACGTACACCTTGATTACCCGAGCGTCGGCGCGACGGAGAACCTGATGATGGCGGCGGCGATGGCTCCGGGCAAATCCGTAATACGAAACGCCGCGAGGGAGCCGGAGATAGTTGAGCTGCAAAGCGTTATAAACCGTATGGGCGGAAACGTCAACGGCGCCGGAACAAGCACTATTTTTATAGAAGGCAAAAACAGCTTGGGCGGTTTTACTTATACCTGTATGCCGGATAGAATAGTGGCGGGAACGTTCATGGTCGCCGCCGTGGTGACAAAAGGAAGCATAACGCTTAAAAATATAGTGCCGGAGCATCTTTTCGCTATATCCGCCAAACTGCGCGAGGCGGGCGCGAAAATAGAAATATACGGCGACGCGTTAACGATAACCGGACAGGAACGGCTGCGGGAGATGCATCTTATAGAAACAGGGCCGTATCCGGGGTTTCCAACGGACATGCAGGCGCAAATGTGCAGCGCGGCGGCCATATCGCGCGGCACAAGCATAATAGTGGAGAATGTGTTTGACAACAGGTTCAAGCATGTGGCGGAGCTGCAAAGAATGGGAGCAAACATTGTAATAAAAAACAACGTCGCGGTTATAAAGGGCGTGGAGAAGCTGCACGGCACGGAAGTTAAAGCTATGGATTTGCGCGGGGGCGCGGCGCTTGTTTTAGCGGGGCTTTGCGCCGAGGGCAAAACGGTTATCGACCAGGCGAAAATAATAGACAGGGGCTATGAAACATTTGACGCGGAACTGTCTCTGCTTGGGGCGAATATAACAAGAGAGGAAATAGAGGGTGGGTAAAAGGATACTAAAAATATTGGCGGCGCTGGTGTTTTTAGGCGCGGCGGCTTTCGCGGCGTATGAGACTTTAAAGGTGCGGGAGATAGCCGTTATAGGCTGCGTGACAAAAAAAGCCGAAGATATAGCCGGCATATCGCACATAGAGTACGGCGAAAGCGTTTTTCTGCTTGATCGGCGGGCGGTGTTGGACAGGCTGTCGCAAGAGCCTTTTATAAAACCGTTATCGGTAGAGATTGAATACCCCGATAAGGTGGTAATAACGATAGAAGAAAGGCTGCGCGCGGCATGTATAGAAAAGCAGGGCGTGCTGCTTATTATTGATAAAGAGGGCTGGCTTTTAGAGGTAAAGGTGATGCCGCAGGATATAGAGTATACTCTTATAACGGGCGTGCCTGCCGACGCGGCTGAGGTTGGGAAGCGGCTTGGAACATCGGATACGTTCAAGCTTGACGTTTTATCGCGCGTTATCAGCGCGCTTGAAGAAAACGGGCTTTACGCGCAAGGCATAGATATTTCTCTGGCGGCAAGCGTGGCCGTTGATTTGCGGGGAGGCATGAAAATAGAGCTTGGGGACGATACGCGCCTTGATGAAAAGATGAAATGGATAAAAGCGTCGCTGGCGTCGCTTCGGGAAAAAGGAATAGAGGAGGGAATACTTGATGTGAGCACCGCTAAATATGCGTATCATCGGGTAAAATGATTTAAAAATTATTGTCATCTGTTATAAACATGTTATTATAGACACAAAAGTATATTGTTTTCACTTAAAATACGAGGGGTTACTCCGCGGGCTATGAGAAACGTAACTGCAGCCATCGAGTTCGGCACGTCCAAAGTAATGTGCGTTATAGGACGTAAACGCTCTGCAGGGCGCTTTGAAGTGCTCGGCGCAGGCGAGGCCAAATACGAGGGCATAAAAAACGGACAGTGGCAAAGCCCGTCAAATGTTGAGGAAGCGGTTGCCAAGGCAATTGAGTTTGCCGAAAAAAGAGCGCGCAAAAGGATAAAGGAAGCTTTTGTGGGCGTCCCCGGCGCTTTTTGCAAAGTGGTGTGCCGGGAGGGCTGCGTGGCGGTAGAAACAGGCCGGGTTGCCGATACGCATATAGAGATGCTTATAGGGGACGCGGAAAAAGACTATGACGACAGCCGTTACTGTGTTATAAACAGCACTCCTGTTTATTTTGTTCTGGGCGACGGCAATTATTATATAGACGCGGAGGGAGCGGCGGCAAACGAACTTACCGGTATGGTGTCTATGGTTTTTGCCAGCAACGAATACATAGAAGACGTTTCGGAAGTGTTCTTAAGGCTGGGCGTTAAAATCAGCGCTTTTCTTCCCGATATTTTAGCCGAGAGCATGTTTCTTGTTCCGGCGGAAGAGCGTGATTTAAGCGCCGTGCTTTTAAATATCGGGTATTATGACACAAATGTTACTGTTGTCTATGGTGACGCAATTGTATATAATAAGACCATATACGCAGGCGGTATGCATATATCAAACGACTTATCTATAGTGCTGAATATGCCTTTAGATATGGCGGAGCAGATAAAAAAGAGATATTCTTTCGGCTTGGAAAGTTCGGGCGCAAAGCTTTACGACTATGCGAAGCATAAAACGGGAAAGCTTGAACGCTTTGCGCATTCTCTTGTATCAGAAATTATTGACGCGCGCGTCGAACATCTGTGTATGCTGATTTGCGCCGCGCTTGAGCAAAGCCCGCTGGATATTGCCCGAAGAACGCGTATTTTTCTTTCGGGCGGCGGCTTATCTATGATAAAGGGCGTAAAGGAGACGCTGCAAAAGCATTTAAAAAGGCAGGTCCGCATACCGGGCATCGAGGCGCCCCAGCTCTCGACGCCCAGCTGCTATACGGCTTTGGCGCTTCTTGATTACGTATTTGACGCCGGAATCATTATCAGCCGGAAGAGCGGAATGGCTATGTTAGAGCGGCTTTCCACAAAAATGTTTGATTAGCGTTTTGCATAAAAGGGGGTAATTATGCCACTGGAAATTGATATCGGGCAGGACACCATTGCGAAAATAAAGGTTATAGGCGTTGGCGGTGCCGGAAACAACGCGGTTAACCGCATGATCGACCACGGTATTGCCGGAGCGGAGTTTTTTTCCGTAAATACGGACAAGCAGGCGTTGCTTTTATCTAAAGCTAAAAATAAAATACAAATAGGCGAGAAATTAACCTGCGGGCTTGGCGTGGGTGGAGACCCGATTATAGGCAAGCGCGCGGCGGAGGAAAGCATAGAGGAGATTGCGTCTGTAATAGAGGGCGCCAATCTTATCTATATCGCCGCAGGACTTGGCGGCGGAACGGGTACGGGCGCGGCTCCGGTTATAGCCGAAATAGCCCGCCAGAAGAACATACTTACGGTAGCGGTGGTTACTTTGCCGTTTATGTTCGAAGGCGGCCAGCGGCTTACCCGCGCTAAAGAAGGGCATGAGATACTCGCGTCCTGCGTGGATTCAATTGTTACAATACCAAACGATAAGCTGCTTACGGTTATTGGCAAAGGAACTTCGATGCTCGAGGCTTTCAGGGTTGCGGACGACGTTCTTCGCCAGGGCATTCAGGGCATAACGGACCTTATAGTAAAACCCGCGCTTGTAAACCTTGATTTTGCGGACGTAAGAACGGTATTGATGGAGCGCGGAGTGGCGCACATGGGCATAGGCGTAGGCTACGGCGACAACAAAACCATGGACGCCGCTAAACAGGCTATACAAAGCCCGCTGCTTGAAACAAGCATAGAGGGCGCGAGAGGTATTCTCTATAACGTAACCGGAGACCCGACAATGAGCCTGCTCGAAATTGAGGAGGCGGCGAACCTTATCCGCCAGGCGGCGGACCCGGAGGCCAACATTTTCTTTGGCGCGGATACCGACGATAGCCTCGAGGACGAGGTGCATATAACGGTTATTGCCACCGGCTTTGACAGAGACGGAAAACTTAGAGCCGCGGCGGCGGCGGCCGTTAAAGAAGAAATAAAATTTGACCATATGCAGGAAGACGACGATTTTATACCCGTTATGCCGGAAAAACAAAGGGTTTCGGGTTTCGCGGATTTAAACGGCGAGCTTGATATACCTCCGTTCCTGCGCCGCAAGCGTATAAAGAAGGATTAACAATAAAGCTGTTTGCCCGCCGCTTAAAACCTCCGCGGCGGGTTTTTTGGTTACGGCAAAATAGACGGCGGTTATTTGCAAAACCATCGGAAAGGGTATTATAAATACAAAACAAAGGAGCAAAAAAAGTGAAAAAGATTATAACGGTTATATTGGCGGCGCTGCTGCTTGCCGGCTGCAGCGCGGATACGCAGCGGCGGCCGGACGGAGTTTTGGAGAAAGGTACGCGCATTATACATTTTGGGAAAGAACTTTCACGGCTGCATGTATTCCGCGGGGAAACGGTAAAGCTTATATTTAGCGCCGACGGGAGCTTAAATATCTCGCTGCCGGATTTTGACGCGGCGGCGCAGGGCGTCGGCGAGGCGGAAGCGGAAATAAAAGCGGCGGCGGAAGGCGAGTACCTCATAGAAGTGGGCGCCGACGGCAAAAAGCAAACCGGAGTTCTCGTGGTTTTAGCATATGAGGCGGAGGGGATATACCACAGCGTTGACGCCGCCGGTTTTAAGGCCGCGATGACGGGCGATTATCTGCTGCTTGATGTGCGCGCCAAGTACGAATACGAAAGCGGGCATATAGACGGCGCCGTGCTTATACCGCATACGGAGCTTAAAGAGAGATTGGGCGAGATTGCGGGATACGGAAAGATTCTTGTATATTGCGCTTCGGGCAACAGGAGCGTGGCGGCGTCCCAGATACTGATAAACTCCGGCGTCGGCGAGGTGTACGATTTGGCGGGCGGCTTTCGGGCATGGCAGACATATAAAGGAGCGGAGTAGATATTACTAAAATAATAAATTAAAATATACCGCATATTGATTTTATATACATTTGTGATACAATACGACTGGGGAATATTAACAGGGTATAAAAGGCGGTATTTAATATGAAGAAAAGCTTATTTGTTCTAATAATAATATTATTGTTGGTTATTGCATGTTTGCCCGTATCATTTGCCGCGGATGATACAACACCGCCGGTTATGACGGGCATATCAATAAACAAAACCTCATTTAGCCGGGGAGAAACGCTTATTGTAACCGTTGAGGCGACGGAGCTGGAAAGCGGTTTCGATTTCGCCAGATGTGTCGTATCATTTAGTTGCAGAGAACCGGGGACTGTAGTAAGCTATGATTATTTTACACTTAGGCTTGACACGTTATGCAATGGGGGCTTGCAAGGTAGCTTTGTATTAGACGAGCATATGGGCGGCACATATTGGTTAAGCCGTGTATTGCTAACAGACAAAAATGGGTATTATAACGAGTATTATAATCCTTTTGAAGATTTATCATTTACGCTTGTCAGCGATTATATAGAACCCCCGAGCCCCGGAGTCCCCTTAATAACGAATCTTAAGTTAAGCGCTACAACTGCTAAAGTGGGAAATACGGTAAAATATACTGTTACAGGCGCTCATCCAAACGGTATATATTCCGCTAAAATTACTCTTAACGACCCAGACTCATTTTGGAACGATCGTTACGAAATAATATGTTACCCGGTTTCCGGCAAAATAGATACCTTTTCCGGCAGCTTTACAGTACCTCCTGACATGTTAAGTGGCCTGTATTATGCCGAAGTTTGTTTGACGGCATATTCGGGAGAAAAAACTTACATGTATTGTACTGGGCTGATAAATTCGTGCGGAGAAAACAGGCTTAGGGTCAAAAATCCATCAGCAACCGCTTTGTCGCCGCCTAAGATTACTTCATATTCAATATCGACACGAGAGCTTACGGCAGGGCAATCAATTACTGTAACTGCTAACGTTAATCCAAAATATGAAACTAAAATTAAATCGATGTCAACGCTTTTCGAGTATATGCAAACATCCAGCCAGGTTATTAATCCGGATCGTATTAATGTAAAACTGGCAAACCAAGGCAACGGGAAATATTCCTGCACAGCTATAATTCCTCCCACTGTGCGTGCCGGACAATATTGTTTACACCGTTTCACCTTATGGCTGGATAACGGTAACGGCCGTGGTATTGAAATTGACTCTTCTAAATATACCAAATCCGTAGAATTTGGAAATTATTTAACAGACAGTGTTATCACGGTGAAGCCGATGCTGTCGGTTTCGGGGACAGAAAACACTTCGGTTTTAGTCGGAGATTTGTTTGATGAGATGGAGGGCGTATCGGCAGCCAATGCTTACACCGGCGAAAATATAAACGAAAAGATTACTGTCGCCGGCGGTGATATCGATACGAGCAAACCGGGTATTTATCTTGTAAAATACATTGTCAACGATACCGTCAATATAGACAGTGACGATTATTCGGTCAGTTATACGGATTATCGCTGGGTGGGCGTTACGGAAGTGATGCCAGTGTCGAGCGGCGGTCCTATTGTAATTACTGATGGCACTATTATTGTAGGAGCAAAATCTACGGAAGCTACTTTGGTTAAAGACGGAACCAAAATTGCGTTTGCCAGCTCGCTTACACAAGCAGGCAATTACGAGATATCAAAAAGCGGGTCGGCTGCCGACACTAACAATGTCGCGAATTCTTCGGAAGATACCGCAATTGAACCCTCGGTGTCGCTTGATGCTTCAGCAACGCCTTTAATAAACACATCAGCCGCGGCGGCATCAAATTCCAAGAACGCGGCGCTTGTAATTGACCGCACGGGGCCGGCTGCCGCGTTGCAGTGCTTTGTTGACAGTGAGACTAGTATTACTATAAAAGCCAACGCGTCCGACATCGCAGGAGTAGAAGTAACGAAATGGGCTAGAGGCGAACAAAACGCGGCTTATTTTTCAAGCGGCGGCACAGAGTTCAACGGATCGTTTACGGCAAACGGCTATGGTAAATATACGGTATACTCAAGGGATTGTCTGGGTAATGAAGCTGTGTCGGTGGCAAACGTCCAAGAGATAAGAACTGTTTCTTCCGTGAAGGCGGCCGCGGGTTTCGGAGGCAACAAAGTCAGCTGGAGCGCGGTTTCAGGGGCGGCCGGATATCAGATTAGCCGGGCCACATCGCCCAATGGTCCATATACGGCTTTAATAGAGACAAAATCAAATTCATATACCGATTCGGCGGCTGCGGAAGGAAAGACATATTACTATATTGTTCGGGCATATAAATTATCCGGCACTGCACGGGTATACGGAGCAGCGTCAACAACCGCTAAAGCTGCCACTTATGTGACGACTCCCGCCGCATCGATATCGGCAGTCGGCTACAGCAGCGTTAAACTTTCATGGAAAGCCGTACCCGGCGCGAGCGGGTATCAGGTGTACCGCTCAACGTCAGTAAACGGCAAATATAGCCTAGTCAAAACGACCGCTTCAAAAAGCTATAAAAATACAGGCTTAAAGACCGGTACTAAATATTATTATCAGGTAAGGGCATACAAGAAATCAGGTAAAACAAAGCTGTATGGCAATTACTCCACAGTTATGTCCGCCACGCCGGTATTATCAAATATATCAAAAGTTTCTGCGTCCGCATACAATCCGACGGCTGTAAAAATATCATGGAGCAAAGTACCGGGGCGCAGCGGTTATGAAATATGGCGATCCACATCACCTGAAAGCGGATTTGCGCTTATAAAAACCACAAGCGGCACTACATTTAAAAATACCGGTCTGACGCCGTCCGTTACGGGAAACCCAAAAACATATTACTATAAGGTTAGAGCATACCGTACGGTAGGCGGCACGCGGGTATACGGCGAATTTACCAAGCTTGCGAGTGCTTCGCCCGCATTGTCGGGTGTTTCGAGTATGTCGGCGTCCGCATATAGCCCTACAGCCGCCAAAATATCATGGGGAAAAGTTAAAGGCAGAAGCGGCTATGAAATATGGCGTTCAACTTCCGCCGACGGTACTTATTCGCTTATTAAATCTACAACGGGTACATCGTATAAAAATACTTTGCTCACGCCGTTTGTAACATATTTTTATAAAGTCCGAGCGTATGTGAAGGTTGGAAATACTCGAGTATACAGCGAATTTTCCCCTGTTAAAAGTGTAAAACCTGCATTTAAGGATGTTGGCAGTATAAAAGCGGCACGCGGCGGCGCTAGTAAAATTAAGATATCGTGGGGCAGCGTTCCCAAATGCAGCGGATACGAGGTATGGCGATCCGCTTCTGAGGACGGAGTGTATACCCTTATAAAATCGACTGCGGCAAGAAATTATACTAATACAGGGTTGACAACCGGAACAACATACTATTACAAGGTTCGGGCATACGTGAAGGTAAACGGCAATAAGGTATACAGCAATTATTCCGATGTGGTGTCCGCAGCGCCATAATAAGCACGAAAAAAGAGCGTCTTAGATGGCGCTTTTTTTGTAATGCGCCGAGCATCATTATTTAAGCGCTGTAAGTTAGCAAAGTAGGTACTTATAGCCGGACAATGTTAATTCCTATCCTAAGAGTTCAGCGGTTAGAATTGCGGTTTCAGGCAGGGGCGAAGCTGGGCAGGCGATAGTATTGTAGGGGACGGCCCTTCGTTTCGTTGACGGCTGTTGGCACATATATTATAATGGTGCGGTTAAGAGAGGTGCTTAATTGAAACTGTATAATACCATGACAAAAACAAAGGAAGAATTTGTGCCCGCGGAGGCCGGAAAAGTTACGATTTACGTGTGCGGCCCCACTGTGTACGATTACTTTCATATAGGCAACGCGCGGCCGTTTATTATTTTTGATACCTTGCGGCGTTATTTTGAATATATCGGCTATAACGTTACTTTCGTACAAAACTTTACCGATGTCGATGATAAAATGATAGCGCGCGCGGAAAGAGAAAAAGTAACGCTTTGCTCTCTTGGCGAAAGGTTTATTGAGGAATATTACAAAGACGCGCGGGCGCTTGGAATAAAACCCGCAACCGTTCACCCCCGCGCGACGCGGCATATGGCCGAGATAATATCGCTTATAGAAACGATAATCAAAAATGGGCACGCGTATCAGTCCGGCGGAGACGTTTATTTTGACGTGCGAAGCTTCCCGGGATACGGGAATCTCTCGGGGCAGTCTATGGATGAGCTGCTCGCGGGAGCGCGCGCGGACGTTTTTGAGCAAAAGAAGAACCCCGGCGATTTCGCCTTGTGGAAGGCGGCGAAACCGGGTGAGTACAGCTGGGACAGTCCATGGGGAAAAGGTCGGCCGGGGTGGCATATAGAATGCAGCGCCATGAGCATGAAATACTTAGGCGAAACGATAGACATTCACGCGGGCGGACAGGACCTTATATTTCCGCATCACGAGAACGAGGCCGCTCAGTCCGAGGCCGCCACCGGAAAGCCCTTCGCAAAATATTGGATGCACAACGGATACATAAATGTAGACAACGAGAAGATGTCAAAGTCGAAAGGCAATTTCTTTACCGTTCGCGACATATCCCAAAAATACGATTTAAAAGTGGTTCGGCTGTTTATGCTTTCCGCTCATTACAGAAGCCCCATTAATTTTTCGGAGGAGCTTATTGCTCAGGCGGCGTCCGCGATGGCGCGCATAAAAAATTTCCGGCATAATTTAAAGCACATTTCCGCGTCGGGCAATGTGTCCGATACTAAGGCGGAAGGGCTTATCGGCTTGCTTACGGAACGTTTCAAACAGGCTATGGACGACGATTTGAACACCGCGGAAGCGTTAGGGGCGATATTCGAGTTCATCAGGGACATAAATATCGAGTTTGAAAACGGCGCGGACGCAAAAGACGCCGTAAAAGCGCTTAAAGCGTTTGATAAGCTGCTTGACGTGTTAGGATTCGCGCCGGAGGACGATAGTGTTCCCGAGGAAATATTAGAGCTCGCAAGAAAACGGAAGGAAGCCAGGGCGGAGCGCGATTTCGCGCAGGCCGACGCATACAGAGACAGTATATCCGCGCTTGGATATACGATAAAAGACACGCCGGACGGCGAAATAATAAGCAGAAGATGAGGAAAGAAGAATGTCGGATTTCGATAGCATGATGACTATAATAACAATAGCGATAGGCGCTTTCGCGCTGTTTTCCGCAATCACAGGCAAAGGCCCCGCGTTTAACAACAATTACCCTAAAGAGATGAAGGAAGACGCCGACAAAATGCTGCGTATAGCGTGCTGGATAGCCGGTCCTATACTGCTTGCCTCAGGCATACTCGAGTATATAGGCGTTGGCTGGGCTTTTTATATCTCAATGTTTACCATATTGCCCGGCTGCGTAGTTTTCACGGTTCTTTTTCGCAGGAAGTTTAAGAAATATTTATAATGATAATTTTATACAAGGAAGGATTGCTTAAGCTGAAAATTTCACGCATATTAAACGCGCTTCGGTGGCGGACGTGAGCAGATTAAAAGGCGCCGCGGCTGTTTTCGCCTGCGCGGCGGCGTCCGTTTTTTTACTGACGGCGCTTATTATAATAAGCGTCGAGGCGTATGCTCTTAATGAGAACTTCTACAAAGACGAATACGAAAAGCTTGACACCGCGCAATCCGCCGGCATGACGGAACGGGATTTAACCGATGTGACGCAAAGGCTTATTTCGTACACCCGAGGCGAAGCCGAAAGCCTTGATATGAAAGCCTATATAGGCGGCGGCGTGAGGGAAGTGTTCGGGGAGCGCGAGAAGGAACACATGGTTGATGTCCGCGGCCTTTACCTTTCGGCAAAAGCCGTGCGTATGTATGGGCTGATAACGGCCGTTATTTTGATTGTATGCGCCGTCGCGCTTAAAAGAAAATACGCGTTGCCTTTGCTGTGCCGTTCGTTCCTTTCCGTATCCGGCGCGTTTCTCGCGCTGGTTGGAGCCGCGGGCTTATGGGCGGCGCTTGACTTTCCGACCTTTTGGACGACATTCCATCATATATTTTTTACCAACGATTTATGGATTTTAAACCCGAAAACGGATGTTTTGATAATGATGGTGCCGCAGCGGTTTTTTTACGACCTTGTTTTGAGCATACTTACACTGTTTGCGTCGCTGTTCGCGGTTTTGAACGCGGCGGCGGCGACCGTCGTTTACATAAACAAAAAGAAAGCCGGAAAAGGAACGGTATAAGCATATGGACGCTCTTATACTTGCCGTTGAAACATCGTGCGACGAAACCGCGGCCGCGGTCACATCGGGACGGAAAGTGCTGAGCAGCGCAGTGTTCACGCAAAAGGAGCACGAAAAATACGGCGGGGTCGTTCCCGAGATTGCTTCGCGAAATCACATATTAAAGCTGCCCTTTATAGTGAACCGGGCGCTTGACGAGGCGGGTATAGGCTTTGATTCGCTCGACGCTATAGCCGTAACGGACGGTCCCGGCCTTGTGGGGGCGCTGCTCGCCGGAGTTGCGTACGCTAAGGCGCTGGCATATTATTTACAACTGCCGCTTATACCCGTTCATCACATAGAAGGGCATATATGCTCGCTGTATCTTTCTAATGCCGGATTGGAGCCGCCTTTTCTGTGCCTTGTGGTGTCGGGCGGTCATTCCCACATAGCGGTTGTGGAGGATTACGGCAAATACCGCCTTATTGCCAAAACGCGTGACGATGCCGTCGGCGAGGCGTTTGACAAAACCGCCCGCGCGCTCGGGCTTGGCTATCCGGGAGGACCGAAGCTTGAGCGGCTCGCCGAAAAAGGCAACGCTATTTACGCTTATCCGCGCGGCTTTAAGGGTGAATCCCACCTTGATTTTACATTCAGCGGTTTAAAAACAGCCGTAATAAACCACATGCACAATTTGGAGCAAAGAGGGGAAAAGTACGACAAAGCGGATATTGCCGCAAGCTTTCAGAGGGAAGCGATTTCGTACCTTGCCGACAACACCTTCAAAGCCGCCTCGCGCGAAGGCATAAACCGCGTAGGCGTGGCGGGAGGCGTTTCGGCGAACGCGGCGCTGCGGACGGAATTTTCGCGGCGCGCCCGCGAGAAAAACATAAAGCTGTTTCTGCCCGAAAACAAATACTGCACCGATAACGCGGCTATGATAGGCTGCGCGGCTTCTTTTAGCGCGCCATGCGCGCAGCCCTTAAGGCTTAACGCGAACGCGTCCAAAATGTTGTTTTAAATTCAAGTAATTTTGGTGTCCGCAAAAAAATAAGATAATATAACAGCGGAGGATTGTGAATGAAACGTGCTGCGTGTTGTATTATCCTTCTTATTATTGCCGGAATAATAACCGGTTTGTTTAAAGCGGAGCCGGCAGTCCAAACGGCTTTTAACGGGCAAAAGCCTGTTGTTGTTATAGACGCGGGGCACGGCGGTTTTGACGGCGGCGCGGTAGGGAGGGTTACGGGCGTTAAGGAAGACGGCTTAAACCTTTCGGTGTCAAAGCTGCTTAAAATACAATTTCGCAAAGCCGGATACGGCGTTGTAATGACGCGCGGCGACGGCGGCGCGCTTGCGGAAACAAAGAATGCCGATATGGCGAGGCGGCGCGATATAATAAGCGAATCAAAAGCGGATATGGTAATTTCAGTGCATATGAACAAATTTGGAGACCCGGCGGTGCATGGACCGCAGGTGTTTTATTTCTCCGAATCGGACGAGGGCGAAACGCTCGCTAAGCTTATTCAAAGGGAGCTAAATTCCGCTTTAAACCCGCCCCGTCCGAGGGTTCACAAAGGAGAAAGTTACTTTATACTAAAAAGCGGAGAATGCCCGTGCGTAATTGTGGAATGCGGCTTTTTATCAAACGAGAGGGAAGAACGCCTGCTGCAAACCGAAAGCTACCAGCTCCAATGCGCCAAGGCCATATTTGCGGGCTCGAACGCGTATATGGAACAGCTCCAAACCGGCGCGGGCGCGGAAATACCGCAATAAGAAGCTCTTGTTACGCGTCGCCTTGAAGGTTGACATCATCATTTAACAACGGTATATTATGGATGTATTAAACCGCGTTTTTCCTTTACAAATATAGATGCTTTTTTAAATACATTTTCTAAACGGTGGGGGCTATATATGGCGAACAGCAATTTATCTCAGGCAAAGAATGCAAAAAATGATGAGTTTTATACGCAATGGAGCGATATCGAACGCGAAGTACAGGCGTACTTGGAATATGACCCAAATGTTTTTCGGGGCAGGACAATACTTTGTCCCTGCGACGATCCGGAGTGGAGTAATTTTACTAAGTTTTTTGCGCTTCATTTTCAAGATTACGGATTAAAAAAACTAATATCCACTAGCTACGCGCCTGAAAGCAAAACATATAAATACGGATATCAGCTTACAATGTTTGAAAAAAATGCTCCGAATTTTGACGTGGATAAAACCATGACACATGGTAAAATTTTCGTACTGGATAGTGAAGACACAAACAGTGACGGCAGAATTAATATTGAAGACTTAAAATGGGATTATCTTTTAGGTGATGGTGACTTTAGAAGCGACGAAGTAATAAAGCTGCGCGATGAAGCCGATATAATAATAACTAATCCGCCTTTTTCGCTTTTTCGCGAGTTTTTGGCATGGATTATTGAGGCTGAAAAACAGTTTATTATTATTGGAAACAAGAATTGTGTTACATACAAAGAAGTCTTTCCGCTAATCAAAGACAACAAGATATGGTCGGGACGGACGGAATGGGCTGGCGGCTTGTGGTTTGAAACAAAAAACCCTGACGATGTTGACAAGGTAGTAAACGGTGTAAATATGAAAAATGTATCTTCAGTTTGGTTCTCCAACATAGATCACGGACGCCGTCATCAGATTTTGCCGCTTATGACAATGGCGGACAACCTTAAATTCAGCAGGCATAAGGAGATTAAAGGCAAAGCTGCTTATGATAAATATGATAATTACGATGCGATTGAGGTACCATTTACCGATGCTATTCCTTCTGACTACGATGGCGTTATGGGGGTACCGATTAGTTTTCTAGACAAATACTGTCCGGAACAGTTTGAAATTGTATGGCAAGCCAGCGGCAACACACGTGCTTCTGCTCCTAAAAAGATTTTAAGAAAATTAAAGTATAAACAGCATAATGAAGATAGAGGCGGTTGCACAGTGATTAATGGCATTCGAACTTATGGGAGAATACTTATTATGCTCAAGAGAGGAGCAGTGAAATGATCGCTACAAAAAAAGAATACACAGTCCGTGAGGTTGTAGATGGCTTTGTTTACAATGAGCTGGAGGGCAAAGGATTGTTTGGCTTATCCGGCAAACTTACGATTCAGCCGGAATACCAGCGAAATTATATTTATGCCGAAGAAAAGAGAGAGGCTGCCGTGATACATTCGCTGCTTAACGGTTACCCTCTGGGGCTTATTTACTTTAACGAGGTTGACGATAATAGGTTTGAGGTATTGGATGGACAACAGCGGATCACTTCAGTAGGGCGTTTCACCACGGGCAAGTTTGCCATACTGGATGAGAACAAGAATGAGCAGTTATTCAGGTCTTTGCCTGCCGATAAGCAGGACAAAATAATGGACAGTCCGCTTTTAGTCTACCACTGCAGGGGTAAAGAAAGCGAAATTAAAGAATGGTTCAAGACAATTAATATAGCCGGTATTCCGCTGAACAAACAAGAAATACTTAACGCAATATATTCGGGACCATTTGTAACGCTGGCAAAAGCGGAGTTCAGCAATTCTCTTAACGCGAATATACAAAAGTGGAGCGCTTATATTTCGGGCAAGGTGAAAAGACAGGAGTTTTTGGCGACTGCGCTGTGTTGGGTGGCGGCATCTAAAAAGCAGGATGCGGAAGGGTATATGGCGGCACATCGAAAAAATAATGATATAGAAGAATTGAAAAATTATTTTAACACTGTAATAGATTGGGTATCAGCCGTATTCCGCGATGTAGAAAAAGAAATGCGCGGTCTGGAATGGGGGCGGCTCTACGAGGAGCATCATAAGCAGGCGTATGACCCGGCTAATGTTTCTGAAAAGGTTCAAAAATTGTATGGGGACTTGTATGTAAAAAATCGGCGCGGCGTTTTTGAGTATATACTCGGAGGCGAAACCGATACCAGATTGCTGGAAATACGCATTTTTGACGATGCTATAAAGCAAATTGTTTATAAACAACAAACTGTCGAAGCGAAAAGCAAAGGTATTTCTAATTGTCCGTATTGCGCCATTGGGCATGATTCAAACAAAAACAAAGTCTGGGATTATAAAGACATGGACGCAGACCATGTTGCGGCATGGAGCAAGGGCGGCGCAACTGACATTGATAATTGCCAGATGCTTTGTAAGCCGCATAATAGAGCAAAGGGGAATAAATAGGGGAATACAATGTATTCATGCTGCATCATCACACCTCTTTCCGTAAAATAGCGTAAAATTTAATTGTGTTACAAAAGCCTGCAGCCGCCGCGGCGCAGGCCTGTTTTATTTTTGGCAAGGCGTAAAAAGACGTGTAAAAAAAACGGCGTACGCGCTTGCTTTTTTATATTGTTAAATGTATAATATCACTAAAGGTCAAAGATAGTCAAAGGAAAGGTTTAGCCCGATGTCTATACTCAGCGATACTATAGAAAATTTTATAAAGGAGCTTATGAGCGAATACGAAGGCAGAATAGAGCTGCAGCGCAACGAGCTCGCGCAGCATTTTAATTGCGCTCCGTCGCAGATAAACTATGTGCTGGCTACCCGGTTCACGCCGGACAAGGGATATATAATAGAAAGCCGCCGCGGCGGGGGAGGCTACATACGTGTTTTGCGCCTTAGCATAGACGACTCCAATCATCTTTACCGTTTGATGACAACGCGCATAGGAGAGAGGATATCCGAAAGGGACGCGCTGGATATCATATGCAGGCTTGAGGAAAGCGGCGCGGTAACTAAAAACGAAAGCGCTCTTATGGGCGCCGCGGTGTCCGATAAGGCGCTTACAAGTCCGGCGATGCTTAAGGATAACATAAGGGCGGGTATATTAAAGCAGTTTGTGATAGTGCTGCTTAGCAGAGAGGAAGAATAATAATGCTGTGTGATAATTGTCTTAAAAATACCGCAAGCGTGCATATGACAAGCTTTGTAAACGGGCAGATGCAGACGCTGCACCTTTGCGCCCAGTGCGCGATTAAAAAGAAGAGCGTCGCCGTTATGCCGTGGCTTTCGTTCAACGACTTTTTAAGCGCATTTTACGACGGGGAAGACGCGCAGGATATTAAGTGCGAATATTGCGGCACAACGCTTGCGGGTTTTAAGAAAACCGGAAAACTGGGGTGCGCCGCTTGTTATAAGGTATTCGAATCGAGCATTCAGCCGGTTTTAAAGGGAGTGCATATAAACACCGTACATACGGGAAAAAGACCGGGAGACGTTGTTAATGCCGCCGCCGGAACGGAAGAGCGGCCGGAGCGGAACAAAACGGACGAATTAAAACAAAAGCTGCGTGAAGCGGTGGCTGTAGAGAATTTTGAAGAGGCGGCGCGTCTTAGGGACGAGATAGCGTTTCTTGAGAAGGAGGGGAAATAGATGCGGTGGTTTAAAGACGATGCGCCGGAATGCGACGTTGTTGTTTCAACGCGCGTTAGGCTTGCGAGAAACATAAGCGACGTTCCTTTTCCTTCTCGTATCAGCTTGCCGGAGGATATAAACAAAGTGCATGAGGGCGCGAAAAGCAGCCTTTTGGTTTCGCCCGAATTTGAGTATACGCATATCGCCGATTTGACGGAGCTTGACCGCAGGGTGCTTATTGAGGGGCATATAATAAGCGCGGAGCTAGCGGCGGGCAAAAACGGCGGCATACTATGCAATAAAGATAAAAGCGTAAGCGTTATGATAATGGAGGAAGACCATTACCGGCTGCAAAGCTTAGGCTCGGGTTTATCGCTTAATAAAACGTATGATTTGGCGGACAAGCTCGACAATATGCTCGGCGGAGGCGTTAATTACGCGTTTGACGAAAAACTCGGGTTTTTATCAAGCTGCCCTACCAACGTCGGTACGGGCTTGAGGGCTTCGCTTATGATGCATTTGCCCGCTTTAACGGCGGCAAAGGGTATGCAGCGCATATCCGCGCTTGTCGGCAAAGTGGGCATGACGGTGCGCGGCGCTTTCGGCGAAGGCAGCGCCGCTTCGGGAGCGTTCTACCAGATATCAAATCAGATAACGCTTGGAGTCACCGAAAACGAAATATTGTCAAGGCTCTCGTCCACCGCGAAAAAAGTGATAGACTTTGAGCGCGGTACGAGAAAAGAGCTTTTCTCCACGCTGGGGGTTATGCTGGAAGATCGCGTATGGCGCGCTGTAGGCCTTTTAAAACATGCCCGCAGAATAAGCGACGGCGAAGCGCAGAAACTGATATCGGACACGGCGCTCGGTGTGTCGCTAGGCATAGTTTCGGGGTTTACTAGCGGCCGGCTCTACAAGATAATGATGGACACGCGTCCGGCGACTATCGCGAGTTTAAGCGGCCGGCTAAAGCCGCAGGAGCGCGATATAGTGCGGGCGGATATGCTAAGAGATATATTTGCGTAAGCAGGAAAGGATTTAACATATGGATTTCTTCGCAAAGTTTACGGAAGGCGCGAAAAGCGCTTTGAACCACGCCGAAAGAAAAGCGCGGGAGCTCGGGCATAATTACGTTGGAACCGAGCATCTGCTGCTTGGGCTTATATGCGAGAAGGACGGCGCCGCTGCCAATCTTCTTGGCATGTCAGGCGTAACCGAAAGCTCGGTTACGCAAAATGTGCTCGAGCTTATAGGCCACGGTGATTATGTTTTTACGCAAGGCTTTGGTTATACGCCGCGCTCAAAAAAAATACTCGAGCTGTCGGTGGCTTTCTCAAAGCAGTTCGGGCAAAACTATGTTGGTACCGAGCATATTTTAAAGGCGCTTATAAGCGAAAGGGAAGGCGTGGCGTTTAAGATACTAAACAACCTGGGCGCGGATTTTAATGAAATAGAAAGCGGCATACATAATGTTACGGGAGAAGGAGCCGCGCAGGGGGAGCAAAGCGGCGGCCAGAGCAAAAAAACCCCCAAGCTTGATAAATTCGGGCGTGATTTGACAGTGGCCGCAAGAGACGGGGAACTTGACCCGGTGATAGGACGCGCGCAGGAGATTGAGCGCATAACGCAGATATTGTCCCGCCGGACAAAAAACAACCCCGTTCTTGTCGGAGAACCGGGGGTAGGCAAATCGGCGATAGCGGAGGGCTTGGCGCAGCGCATAGCGGACGGCAACGTGCCGGAGCTGCTTAGAGACAAACGCGTGGTGTCGCTTGATTTGGCGGGCATGATAGCGGGCACCAAATACAGGGGAGAGTTTGAGGACAGGCTTAAAGAAGCGCTATCGGATATAAAAGGTTCGCGCAATGTGATACTTTTTATTGACGAGATACACACTATCGTCGGCGCGGGGGCTGCCGAGGGCGCCATGGACGCGGCCGGCATATTAAAACCGGCGCTGGCCAGAGGAGAGATACAGGTCGTAGGCGCGACGACATTTGACGATTACAGAAAGCATATTGAAAAGGACGCGGCGCTTGAAAGGCGTTTTCAGCCGGTAACGGTGGGCGAGCCTACTCCTGAAGAGACGGTGGAGATACTAAAGGGTCTTAGGGACAGGTACGAAGCGCATCACAAGGTTAAAATAACGGACGAAGCGCTAAAAGCCGCCGTGGAGCTTTCCGCGAGGTATATAATGGACAGGTTCCTGCCGGATAAGGCTATTGATTTGATGGACGAGGCCGCGTCTAAGGTGCGGCTTAGTCTGTATACCGCGCCTCCGGATATTAAAAATCTGGAAGACGTACAGGAACAGCTTCGCAAGGAGAAAGAGCAGGCTATAACTCTCCAAAAATTCGAAAAAGCGGCGGAGCTGCGCGACGAGGAAAAAAGGGTGGAGCAGCAGATAGCCGAAATGAAAAAGGTCTGGCAGTATGATACAAGCCAGCGCGAGGCTAACGTAAGCGAGATTGAAATTGCCGAGATAGTGTCCAAGTGGACAAAAATACCGGTTGTAAAGCTCACCGAAGACGAGGCGGAAAGGCTGCTTGAGTTGGAAGGAACGCTGCACAAAAGGGTGATAGGGCAGGACGAGGCATGCACCGCCGTTTCAAAGGCAATAAGGCGCTCAAGAGCGGGGCTTAAAGATCCAAAACGTCCCGTGGGTTCGTTCATCTTTTTAGGGCCGACGGGCGTGGGGAAAACGGAGCTCTCGCGCGCGCTGGCCGAGGCGCTGTTCGGGGACGAGGACGCCCTTATAAGGCTAGACATGTCGGAATACATGGAAAAGCACGCGGTTTCCAAACTTATAGGCTCGCCTCCCGGATATGTCGGTTTTGACGAGGGCGGGCAGCTTACCGAGAAAATAAGACGGCACCCGTATTCGGTGCTGCTTTTGGACGAGATAGAAAAAGCGCATCCCGACGTGTTCAACATAATGCTTCAGATACTCGAGGACGGGAGGCTTACGGATTCCAAAGGGCGTCTTGTGGATTTTAAAAACTGCGTGATTATTATGACGTCAAATCTGGGCGCCGGCGGCATTGACGTAAAAAAAATAGGCTTCGCGGCGGCGAACGGCGATAGGGGCTACGAGCGGATGAAGCAGGGGATACTTGACGAGCTTAAAAAAGCGTTTCGCCCCGAGTTTATAAACCGGCTCGACGATATAATTGTGTTCCACAAGTTAAGCGAGGAGCATACGCGCGAAATTGTCCGGCTTATGCTTGGCAATGTTATAAAAAGGCTTTCGGATCGCGGTATACATTTGGAATATGAAGACGATACCGTAGACCATCTCGCGCGCGAAGGGTTCGACGAAAATTACGGGGCGAGGCCTTTGCGCCGCATGATACAGCAGATAGTGGAAGACCAGCTTTCGGAAGAGATACTTAAGGGCGATATAAGCATAAAAGATAAGGTGCGTATGTATATGAAAGACGGCAAGCCGGCTTTTAAAAAGATTAATTAGCGCAAGGCGGGGCTTAAGGCTCCGCCTTAATCCGCTATGCCATTTAATTTTAATTTTAAGCGGCGGGTTCAAGTTTTCACGCTCCGGCCGGCGGAATTATTCCCGTACCGGAATGGCTTGAGCCTTGAGAATACTAAAAGTTTCAGTATTTATTAAAAGTTTGTTGATTTACATTTGTGAAAAATATGATACAATAGCACGTAATTAGTTAGATACGGATACGCGTAAAGGGGTAAGGGATGACTAAAAAAATTCTGGCGGCTTTTATTATAATAATGTGTTTTCTATCGCTTGGATGCGATAACAAAGAGACATTCTCGCCGGACGGAAACGGCGGGCTTTATATAAATGAGGTTGTGTCAAAAAACGCTTATTCGCTTATTGACGAGAATTTGGGAACGCCGGACTGGATAGAGATATATAACGGGGCTTCACATGCAATTTCCCTTAAAGGTTATGGTTTATCCGATAACATAAACAGGCCTTTTATGTGGAAGTTCCCCAATATTACCATAGAAGCCGGCGGTTATATAGTTGTATACGCGTCGCCGAAAAGCCATGAAGATATTGAGGAAAACAGCATATGCACAGGTTTTAAGGTATCAAGCTTGGGAGAAACTTTAATACTTACAAGCCCCGAGGGCAGCCTTATACAGGAACTGAAAGTACCGCCGCTTCCCGCCGATGTAAGCTGGGGCAGAAACAAAGACGGTGGTTATTGCTATTATTCCCGCCCGTCTCCCGGTGAAAACAACGGAGAATTTGGTATGGACGACCTTGAGGATATAATTCAGTCCGCTCCTTTGGGCGCGGTGCGGATAAATGAACTGATGGTTGACAATACGGACAGCATAGCGGATTCAAGCGGCGATAAATCGGGCTGGGCGGAAATCTGCAACGTGTCCGACGAGCCGGTATCGTTAGACGGTTACTTTATTACCGATAATCCGTCAAACAGCGCAAAATGGCGGTTTCCGGACGTTACGCTGGCTCCGGAGGAATATATTATTGTTTTTCTATCGGGCAAAGACATTATCGACGGGGAGCTGCACACCAATTTCAGGCTGAACAAACAGGAAAAAGGGCTCTGGCTTATAAATCCGGCGGGCGCTTTGGAAGATAAGATTCAATGGCGGGATACGCCTCCCGAATCATTCTCTATGGGGCGAAACGCGCAAGGCGGATTTGTGTATTTCGGCTTGCCTACGCCGGGCGAGCCTAACGGTGAGAACGGGGTCGAATCTCTTGAATACAGCGTTGTGTCAACATTGGGAGATATCCGTATAAACGAGTTTTTAATAGGCAATAAATATTCGAGGATAGACGGGGATGGGGACAGAACAGCCTGGGCGGAGCTTTATAACGCTTCGGCGCAAACAATAAGCCTTGCCGATTACGCTATTTCAGACAACAAAAGCAGCCCCGCGAAATGGCGTTTCCCCAATGTGGAAATAGAACCCGGCGAATATTTGGTGGTGTTTTTGTCCGGTAAAAACAAAAAAATATCAAAAAGCGAATTGCACACAAGCTTTGTACTGTCAAAAAACGATAAAGAATTGATGCTTACAAACCTTCGCGATATGGAATACGAGATTACGGTCTTGCCGGATACCTTGATTGACAATGTTTCTTACGGCAGAGCCGCCGACGATATTGAGAAGTGGGTTTATTTCGCTCAGCCTACTCCGGGGCAGCAAAACACGACAAAAGGGTTTGAGGATATTTTTAATGTAGCCGCGCTTGACGGCGACGGTATTTGGATAAACGAAGTTTCCGCTGTTTCATATGCCAAGTCCGGCAAGCTTGACTGGATTGAAATTGCCAACGGCGGAGACGGCGACATAAGCCTTAAAGGATATTACTTAAGCGATAATGACAATAACCCTTATAAATGGAAGGTGCCCGACGTAACCGTGCCCGCGGGAGGATACGCGGTTATTTACGCTTCAAGCAAGCCTTCCGTGCAAAGCGGCAAACATAATATAGCCAAGCTTGGCGTTACGTACACGGGGGAGCTGCTTATGCTCTCCTCGCCCGAAGGGAACACGCTGGACGTTTTTGAAACGGGCGTTTTGCGACCCGATGTGACAAGCGGGCGTGCATCCGGTGATTATTCGGGAGCACGCGTTTTTTTTCAGACGCCCACTCCGGGAGACGCGAATAAAGATGAGATTTCATCATACGCCCAAAAGCCCATGTTCTCAAGACCGGGCGGATATGCGCAAGGCACGGTGATGCTGGAAATGAAATGCGGCACGCCTGAGGCGAAAATTTACTATACGCTTGACGGGTCTAAACCAACCCGGTCGTCAAACTTGTATACCGGACCTGTCAAACTTAATAACACCGCCGTGGTTAAAGCGGTCTCCTACGCGGAAAACAGCCTGAAAAGCGAAATGATGGTTGCGACTTATATTTTTGACGAAAAGTACACCGTACCCGTCGTCTGCCTGTCTGCAAACCCGCGTGATTTTTCCAAGGCTTACAACGTAACTGAGAGGAAAGACAGAAACGAGCAAGAAGGTTACATAGAGTTTTACGAAAGCGACGGTACGCTTGGTGTCGCGTTCCCCGCCGGTATGCGCGCCTCCGGCTCGGGCACTTTAAAACACGCGCAAAAATCCTTAAAGCTTTATTTGCGGGGCGGCTACGGACAAAGCAGCGTAACGTACCCTTTTTTTAAGGATTTTCCGTATGTCACGTTCGAGTCTTTAACGCTGAGAAGCTCCGGACAGGACAAAGAATTCGCCCGTGTGCGCGATGCTTTCTGTCATATGGCAAGCCGCGAGATGGATGTGGATTATGCCGAGTACAGGCTTGTTGTGCTGTATGTGAACGGACAGTATTTCGGTTTGTACGATTTGCGCGAAAATCAGAACGCGGCTTACTATGCTTACCGCTATAATACCATAAGCGATAACATTGAACGCATAAGATGGAATAAAGACGCGCTTGACGGCACGGCGGACGAAATATTGGCCGTGCGTTCGTTTGCCCGCTCTTATAACATGGCGAATGAAGATAATTTCGCGGAGTTTTGCAAGAAGGTTGACGCTCAAGCCGCCATGGACTATCTTATAGCGGAAACTTTTTTCTGCAACTCCGATATGTTCAATCAAAAATACAGCCGCGCCGTTGACTATTCCTTTAAGTGGAGGTTTGTTTTATTCGATTTCGACCATTGCATGTTTGACAGCAACAGAAGCTTATTACGCCGATTTTTTGACCCGAAAGGCGTTCTCACCGCTCACGGTTATATAACAAATATGGATATCCAATGCGCCCTTTTGCAAAATCCGGGCTGGAAGGAAGCGTTTATAGAGCGTTACGCTTATGTGCTGAACAACATTTATACAAAAGATAAGCTGCTCGCGCTGTTCGACGAGATGACGGCCGAGATGGAGCCGGAGATGGAGAAACACATAAGGAAATGGGGATGGCCAAGATCGGTAACCCGGTGGAAAAGCGATGTGAAGGAATTAAGAGGCTTTCTTGAAGTCCGCACCCAAAATGTCAAAAAGCATCTGAAAGATTTTTTCAAACTGTCTTCAGACAGAATGGACGAGCTTTTCCCCAACGGATAGCGGCAAAAGCGCGGAGCCTTCGGTTCTGTTATTTTCGCGCAAGCATTGAGCCGTTTAAAATGCGCCGCATAAAAGCTTGTCACATATTTGTTATATAAAGGTATGCTGCCGGAGGAAGAGGGAGTTTAAATTTACCTATACTTTATTTAAAAGCATATCACGCCATATATAGACACTTTAGCTGCTGCAAAATATAACATCAATTTTATTTTTTTTAATAAATTATTTTTATGGTATTGTCATATTCAGTGGGGTCTGAAGTGTCTTATTAGCGAGAGAAAAAAAGACTATTTATGTAAACACAACGGGCAATATGAAAAATGGCGTTGATATATTATAAAATAGTAACGGTTAAAGGTCTTATTATAAAAAAGATTTGAATTCCGTAAGACTTTTTGATTGTTTGTTCGTATTAAGAGGTGAAAGGCAATTAAAAAGAGCATCATGCAGAAAGCGAGGATTAAATTTGAGTGATGCTGCAATAATAGCGCTTCTGGAGAGCAATTCTCAAGAAGGGCTGCATGAATTAATAAAAAGATATCGCGGGTTAGTCGGATCAATTGTAGGTCGGATACTGATTGCGTACCCTTTAGATATTGAGGAATGTATTGCAGATACTTTCGTTTCAGTCTGGCGTCATTCAAAACAAATATCTTCATGCAAGGGAACGCTTAAAGGTTTTGTCGCATGTATCTCGCGAAATATAGCCATTGATAGGTACAGAAAATTAGTAAAGGAACGGAGGGTAATTCCGCTTGAGGAATCAGAAATGCAATCAGATATAAATATAGCTGAAATTGTTGAAAGTAAATACGACGCTGTACTCATACAATACTTAATTGACGATATGACAGAGCCTAACAGAGAGATATTTATTAGGAAGTTCTTTTTAATCCAAACTAACAAGGAAATTGTTGAGTATATGGGGCTAGACGAAAAGCAAGTCAAAAACAGAATTTATCAAGGTAAATTACGTCTAAAAGCTATGCTGAAAGAAAGAGGTGTTTCGAGATGACGAATTACAACTACGATATTATTGATATTATTAGCAGCATCAACACAGATAATTATGTTGCATCCGATATGGAAATTGAGAAAACGTATCAGTATGTGATGGACAAATTAGGATTTAACGTAATTGGTAATACCAAATCAACTTCTAGACATAATGTCAAAAAGTATCTGGAAATTGCCGCTGGTTTCGTTTTTATAATTGCAGTTCTCACACTGCTTATTCCAAAAGTAAATCAACAGATACCATCCGCTGATAGTAAACCGCCATATCCCACATTTAATAATAAGGTATCTGAAACTATACCTATCTATATAGGAGGATCAGATATGGGAATGGGCTATATATTGGAGAGGGAAGAACCTTCTATTCAAGATACTGCAATAGTATTGATTAATCCATTGACTGGCGAAACCATTGATTTTACGGGCGAGTGGGAATATGTCTTAACTGTTGCTACCGGAGGGGTAACTTCAGATAACTGCCAGCATGATCCGAACTACATCATAGATTACTCGCAGCTGGATTACAAAGAGTATATTTATTTTGGCGGATCAGGAAAGTGCTACATTAAAAGGATTGAGGGAGGTTCCGAGACAGAAAAAACCGATATGATATGGTCATATATCCTTCGAGAAGGAAGTCGTGTCGGAATAGAACTTAAAAAAGACGGGTCTCCGTATTTATATATCTTGTATTTTGTCGGGGAAACAGATGAAGGAACTGTTTTGTTTCAAGCGATTGACGTTAGTGGTGGCGATGTCGAGAAAGGCGAAAATTTCACGAGGATAATAGAATTTAAAAGCAGCCGTAAATATTGATAAGGCGCAAAGGCTGCTGCGGCGTTTTAAGGCGGAGCTTTTGAAAATCGCCACTTCAAACGCGGATTATGAGAAAGTCGACAATGAAATTTACCGACTACGCGAAGAAAAGAAAATGCTGATGGTTGAAAACGTCAACCGCGACGAGTTGAAAAATCGGATTGCCGACATGGGCGCTTTCCTGAAGGAGCAGCCCACCGCCATCGCTGAATACAACAAATCTCTTGTCCGCCGGCTGATTGAAACGGTCACCATCTCCGAGGATAAATTCACTGTAGAATTTAAGTTTGGCGCGACGGTGGATGTGAATGAATAAGATAGAAAACGAGCAAGGCACTCTACGCTTGTTTAATGGCGGAGGGAGCCTTGCTCACTTTTGCGTTTAACCTCACAGGCAAATCTGAATTTAGCAGAAACCCATCGCTTCTTTTACTATTTCCATTTGCTCAACAGAGGTGAGTTTCTCTAGCAGCTTGAAAGCAACGCCCGAAGCGGTTTCAGGGCAGTATGAAGTAATTACATTATCATCGACCACAATGGGACTATCCAACACATTCACGCCAAACTGGGCTAATTGTTTTTGACGGTGTCCCCCTTGCAAGTGATACGTCGTTCCGTTTCTGCCCTTCAAAATGCCGCTTTTTCCGAGCGCCAATGCGGCAACGCAGATAGTTGCAATCGTTTTGCGCTTTTCATTAAATCCACGGATGAGATTCAAAAAATTTTCATCATAAGCTTCTTCATAAAACCCGAAAGCTTCAAATCCTCCGGGGATTGCCAACGCATCGTAATCATCAACACAAATATCATCAATCAGCCGATCCACTAGGACAGGGACATTAAATGTGCTGATAACCGTTTTTGTAAATCCGCATGTTATCACGTCAATATCATAATGATAATCATGCCTTGCCCAGCCAAGCACGTCTACGAAAACGCTGAATTCCATTGTCTCAAATCCTTTAGCAAGAAAAAGTAAGACTTTCATACAATCACCTCGTTAAATTCCTGTTTATCTCTACAATATAGGTGTGTGTTTATGTCTACATCTACCTTGTCCACACAACCCTGATAAATCCGAAAACATCTATCCTATTCTCTCACCAAGTCCCAAAACCACAAAACATCTATCCTGTCCTGTCATGAAAGCCCGTTATCAATCCTGTTCTCTCACGAACAGAATCCGACCGGATATACCGATTCCCATGAACAAGTAAAATCATGATTTGATTGTACAATTTGAAAATCGCAAAATCAAAGAAATCGCTTATTTACTGGGCTTTTTACACACTCACTCTTTTACCTTTGACATCAATACGCAACACTCCACATGGCATGTACAGGAGCGTATTGCGCGCTCGTCCGCAGGCGTTTTGCTGGTAAAAAATCAGGTTTCTGACGCTCTAAAAAAGCTTGAACATTTAAAGCGCGAACAAAGCGGCCAAATAAAACGCATAGAGGAAGAAATTATAAATACTGTGGTATCAACATAAAGGCCGATTCGCCGACCAAACAGCGGGCGAATCAGCCGCTGCGCTTACTTTTCTTTATCCCGCTCCCGCAGCTCTACGCGGCGTATTTTGCCGCTTATAGTCTTTGGGAGTTCGTCGGCAAACTCTATAACGCGCGGGTATTTATACGGCGCTGTAACTCTTTTTACATGCTCTTGCAGCTCAAGGGCAAGCTCATCGCTCGCCTTGTATCCTTTGGCAAGAACAACGGTGGCTTTAACAATCTGTCCGCGTTCGGGATGCGGCACTCCCGTAATGGCAGTCTCGAGAACGGCGGGGTGCTCTATAAGAGCGCTTTCCACCTCAAAAGGCCCTATGCGGTAACCGGAGCTTTTTATAACGTCGTCCGTTCGCCCGACGTACCAATAATAGCCGTCCTCGTCTCTCCACGCAACGTCGCCGGTGTGATAAACACCGTCGTGCCAGACAGAATCGGTAAGCGCCTCGTCGCGGTAGTACCCCGAAAACATGCCGGGTGAAACACCGTCGGCAGTATGTATCACTATCTCGCCGGGCTCGCCCCATCCGCAAGTTTCTCCGGACTCGTTTAATATATCAACGTCAAATAAAGGCGACGGCTTGCCCATAGAACCGGGGCGCGGCTCCATGAATATATAATTAGCCACAGAAAGTGTCGTTTCCGTTTGTCCGAAGCCTTCCATCATCTTAAGCCCCGTGGCGGCTTTAAACTGGCTGAAAACCTCGGGGTTTAAAGGCTCGCCCGCAATCGTGGCGTATTTTAAAGACGAAAAATCGAACTTTGTCAGGTCTTCTTTTATAAAATAACGGTATATGGTAGGCGGGGCGCAGAAAGTGGTTACTTTGTTGTCGCAAATGGCGGCCAGCATATTCGCGGGTACAAACTTTTCGTGGTCATAAACGAAAACGGCGGTTTCGCCGAACCATTGGCCGTAAAGCTTGCCCCAAACGGATTTTGCCCAGCCCGTGTCGGATACCGTAAGGTGCAGGCCGTCGGGGTCAACATTCTGCCAGTAAACCGCGGTAGGTATATGCCCGAAAGGGTATGTGTAAGAATGTATAACCATCTTTGGAAGCCCCGTTGTGCCGGAGGTAAAATAGAGCAGCATTGTATCGTCGTTATCGGGAAGATCGCTGACGGAAAGCGAATCATCGGCGGCGTCAACGCCCGCCGTATAATCAAGCCAGCCGTCCCGCGCGCCGTAAAGAAGCGCCTTAAACTCAAGCGACGGCACATTTTCGGCAATGTCAATGCTGGAAGATATCTCTCCCGACGATGTGCATACTATCATACGAATATCCGCGGCGTTTACGCGGTATTCAATATCTTTTTTGGTAAGAAGATGTGTCGCGGGAATGGTTACGGCTCCTATTTTGTGCAGCGCCATAATAGTGTACCAGAATTCGTGGTGCCGCTTTAGTATAAGCATCACCTTATCGCCCTTTTTTATGCCCAGCGAAAGAAAATAGTTTGCCGCTTTATCCGACAGCCGCTTTAACTGCGAAAAAGTAAAATCACGCTTTTCGCCGTTTTCGTTGAGCCATACAAGAGCGCGCTTATCCGGTTTCTCCGCCGCCAGAGCGTCCAGCACGTCATACGCGAAATTAAACCTTTCGGGTACGTTTATTTTAAAACTTTCTTTGAAATCGTCATACGATTCGTAATCCGCCTTAACATACTTTTCAAATATTCTCATAGCATCCCCCTATTTTGTTATAACAGCTATAAATTTGCATACGCCGCCCCGAGCTTTCATTGCGTGAGGGTGCAAAGCGTCATAGTAAACGGCATCGCCCGTGTTAAGGTAAAGCTGCTGATTGTTTATAAAAAGCGTCATGCTTCCTTCTATTATGTAGTTGAATTCGTGCCCCTCGTGAGAGTTTAAGTGCGACTGCGCGTCCACATCGTTAGGCTCGACTGTAACAAGGAAGGGTTCGGCTTTTTTGTTTTTAAATATGTACGCCAAATGCTCATATTTATATTCTTTGCGGCGCTCCATTTTCAGCCCCTGGCCTGCACGCACAACCGAACAGACGGAAAGCCGCGGCGCCTCTCCGGTCATCAAGTCAATTATATCCGCGCCAAGCCGTCCGGCAGCCGAATAAAGAAACGAAAAAGAGAAATCGTGCTTGCCCGCTTCGTATTCCAAGTATTCTTCCACGCTTTTGCCGGTGGTTTGCGCCATATCGGCAGCCGAAACGCCCATTATTTCCCGAAGCGCCGAAAGACGCTGCGCAATAAGCATTATTTTATCATCCACTTTATACACACTCCTTTAATTTTGCGGGTATATATCGCTTTAAGCATATAATTTGAAAACATCGTAGCATGATATAAGTTATGTTGTCAATTGACTGAAACGCTTTGTTTCGCGCGTTTTACGGGGCAAAACATATTAGGAATAGTTCAAAACAAATGCGGAGCGTTTTTGTGCGGTTTATCGGGAACCGGCGGGGCATACAAGACCGTCCTATTGACAAAATATTATTATACATATATTATTTACATGGTAATATCAGACATAGTAAATTTATACGGAATGGAGGCATTATGATGAACAAGGTAAAAAATATTTGTACGGTATTGGCGCCTAATCTTTTCATATTCTTATACGCAATATGCATGGAGATGGCGGAGGATTACGCCGGCAGATCTTATGAAACAAACTATGTGTTTATGGTAACGATATTAGGCGGCGTCATATTAGGCATATTATTATTTTTTGTATGCAAAGACGGTTTTGACGGCTCGCGGCCGCGCTCGCTTATAAAATATATTATTGGCATATTAATAATTCCGTTGATTTTTGTAATTACACTATTGTTCGATACCGGGTATTCGATTGTTTTTGTCTGGATTGTTGATAACGCCGACTTCTATTTTATATTTGCAAGCGTGTATGCAGCGCTGTTTTTTTACTCTCTGGCTCAAAGAAAGAAAACGGCCGGCAGATAAATTTCAGCCGAAACGGAAGCGCAATCAACCGGCGTTCCTATCAATATAATTTTCAAGTCCTGTAGTCGGCGTTAATGCGCACATAATCGGTTGAAAAATCGCACGTCCACATGGTTTGCGATTTTTTCCCGTCGTTCAAATCAATGGTATATACAACTTCCTTCTGTTTAAGCTCGCGCAGGGCTTCTTTCTCATCAAACAAAAGTCCGCCTCCGTTTTTGCATACCTGCACGCTGCCTATGAATATATCAACCGACGACGGGTTAAACTTTGCGCCGCTGCGGCCGGCGGCGGAGAGCAGCCGCCCCCAGTTCGCGTCGTTGCCGAAAGCCGCGGTTTTGCATAAAGGCGAATTGGCAATAGCTCCCGCTATTTTTTGCGCGTCTTTGCCTGTGCGCGCGTTCTTGACGTTTATGGTTACAAGTTTGGTGGCGCCCTCGCCGTCCGCGGCCAGCATTTTGGCAAGCTTTACGCATACCTTTTTCAGCGCGTTTGCAAACAGCTTAAAGTTACGCGTTTTATATACAATAGGCGTGTTTTCCGCCAATCCGGACGCCATAATCAAAACCTGGTCGCATACGCTCATATCGCCGTCAACAGTAATGCGGTTGAAAGAACAATCGACCGCTGTTTTAAGAGCGCTTTTGAGCGCTTTGCGGCGAATGTCCGCGTCCGTCGTTATAACAACTATAAGCGTCGCCATATTGGGGTGAATCATTCCCGAACCCTTGGCCATGCCGCCAACGCGCACTTCGCGCCCGCCTATAAAAACACTTTCAGCCGCCTGCTTTGCGTATGTGTCGGTGGTCATTATCGCCCGCGCCGCGTCGTCCCCGCCTTCTTTTGAAAGCTGTATATTTGCAAGCGCTTTTTCGATTCGGTTTACCGGCAAAGGCACGCCAATAACGCCCGTAGAGCCGGTAAGCACATCCCGCGGCTTGCAGCCAAGCTTTTCTGCCGTAAGCTCCGCCATTCTAAGCGCGTCACTTTCGCCGCGCTCGCCCATGCACGCGTTAGCGTTTCCGGCGTTTATAATAACTGCCCGCGCGACGCCGTTACGCACGTTTTCGCGCGCAAGAAGAAGAGAATGCCCTTTAACTATATTCCGAGTAAACATTCCGGCGGCAGCCGCGGTTCGCTCGCAAAGCACAACGGCAAGATCGGCTCCGCCCTTTTTCTTAATGCCGCACGCAACGCCCGCGGCGGTAAACCCTTTTGCAAAAGTGATGCCCGTATCCATACAGCCTCCGTTATTTTAATCGTTAACGCTCGTTTTGCAGTATTTGTTTAAGCTTTTGTTTGTCGCGTATAAAAAAGCTGCTGCGGTGGTAGCTTATTATGCCTTCGCCGCTTATTCGCGAAAGCTCCCGCGAGAGAGCGCTGCGGTTAACGCAAAGGTAATCCGCGAGCGCCTGCCTGTCAAAGCTGATTGAAAAACGGTCCCGTCCGCCGCGTGACGCCTCGTACAAAAGGTAAGACGCAAGCTTATGACGCGTTGTTTTATGCGATACATGGTCGAGCTTTTTGGTTAGGGAAATGGCTTTTTGCGCCACAATTTTAAGCATGTTTCGTATAAGCCGGTGATGGTATACGCAGCATTTGCCGCAGCTTTGTACTATGCGGTGAAAAGGTATAAGAAGCGCTTTAGTATTGCTTACAGCTTCAACCGATACGGGGCTCTCGTACGTACCCGCGCATAAAAGAGCCTCCGCAAAAAGCTGCGGGGGATTTATAAATGAAAAGAGAACGCGGTTTCCAAGCACATCCGTTTTATAAACGGCGGCCTGTCCCTCAAGAATAACGCCTATGTTGCATAGAACGTCGCCCTCCATCAGAAGATAAGCGCCTTTGTCGTATACCGCGATACGCGCGTCAAGGCAATGCAGCATTTTATCAAGCTCGCCGCAGCACAGCCCGTCAAACAACGGTATATTCAGTTTGGCGATTTGCCCGTAATCTATTGTTTGCCTCCCGTCAATACGTTGCATATGCAACATATTAATTGCGTCAAGTATACGATAATAAAAGCGCAAAAACAAGGAGGACATACAAATGAAAAGAAATATTATTTCCATAGACGAGGAAAAGTGCAACGGCTGCGGGCTGTGCGTTGACGCGTGTCATGAAGGCGCGCTGCAGATGGTGGACGGTAAGGCCAAGCTTGTGTCCGAATCGTATTGCGACGGTCTTGGAGACTGCCTTCCGCAGTGCCCCACCGGCGCTATTACTATAGAAGAACGCGAGGCGGAGGAATTTGACGAGAAGGCGGTTTTGCGGAATATGGAGGCGGCTAAAAAAGTTCCTAAGCCTTCTCCCTGCGCGTGCCCTTCGGTATCCCCGAGCACATTTGACAGAAAAACGCCGTGTCACGCGGGAGCCGCGCGTTATGAAGCCGTATCGGAGCTTAGGCAATGGCCTTGCCAGTTGCAGCTTGTGCCGATAAACGCGCCTTTTTTCGATAACGCCAGACTGCTTATAGCGGCGGACTGCACGGCTTTTGCCAACGCGCAGATACACGCAAGATTTATGCGCGGTAAAATTACGCTTATAGGCTGTCCTAAGCTTGACAACGCCGATTACGCGGAAAAACTGACAAAGATAATTAAATACAACGATATAAAAAGCGTTGAGGTGCTGCGAATGAGCGTGCCGTGCTGCGGCGGCATCGAAAACGCGATCCGGCGGGCGCTTTCCCAAAGCGGCAAAACGATACCGTGGCGGGTTACGGTAATAGGCGTCGACGGCTCGGTATGCGAGGATTATTAATAAGCTTGCGCGGGGTTTAGAGGCGTCATAAAACGCGCCATCGCCGGCTAAGTGTAAAATAATCGTTGGCAAGAAGTAAAAAGAGAAGCAGCTTTCACCGCTTCCCTTTGCATACAAAAATCAGTAGAATT
>CAZPHS010000017.1:5766-42181 GCA_964586785.1 uncultured Christensenellaceae bacterium | reverse complement strand
CGGCCATTTCTCAAGAAAGAAAATGGGCAAAAAGCGGCGCTACCAAATTAATGAAAGATAGTGATATTAGGCAATCTAATATTAGAAAATATCGTAATGCTGAAATTTATAAAATGGTTAATAAAGATACCATCGTTTAATTTACGTTTTTTAATATTTATCGGAGGTTCGTATGAAAAAAAATAAAAGGAAAAGAATTATCATTCTGTCCGTGGTTGGCGCAGTGTTGCTGCTTGGCGCGATAGGCTATTTCCAGATGCGAGCGAGGCTTGATGAGAGGGGCAAAACATCTTATGAAATAGTCGGCGTACAGCGCGGCAATATTGAGGTGAAAGTAAAGGGCGCGGGCATAGTGGAACCGCTTATTGACAATACGGTTTACGCGGGCTTTGCGGGCAAAGTAAAAGAGGTGTGCGCAAAGGACGGGGATATTGTAAAAGCGGATGATATAATAGCGGTTTTTGAAAGCGGCGCGCTTGACGAAAAATACGACTCTTTAAAAACGCAGGTTGATGAAGCGGACAAGGCAATAATGATGATGCGCGGTGCGGCAGGCAGCAAGTCCGTAGTCTCGCCGGTAAAAGGCACCGTAAAAGCGGTTTACGGCAAAAAGGGTGACATGGTGGACGCCGTTGTGGAGCGGTTTGGGGCGCTTGCGGTAATAAATCCGGACGGACTTATGGAGACGGTGATAAAATCATCCACGATGTCCGCGGGGGATAAGGTTACTGTGACCGTAGGAACGAAAAGCGAAAAGGGCACGGTTATAAGCGCTATAGCGGGGAAAGCCGCGATACGCTTTAAGGACGACGGTTTTGCTCTCGGAGACAATGCCATGGTGTTTACGGAAGACGGCGCGGAAGCCGGAAACGGGGACGTAAATGTTGCAAATCCTATATATATAACGGCGAAAGGCGGCATAATTGACAGGGTGCATAAAAATGCCGGAAGCAGTATATCGCGCGGCGGGAAGCTTTTCAGCCTAAGCGGGGATATACTGTCCGGTGCGTTATATACACAGATACAGCAGCGCCAAAGTCTGGCGGACGATTTAGACAGGGTGGTCGCGGATTTGGAATCGCTTACGGTGCGCGCGGGAACCGACGGGGTGGTATCCGGACTGTCGCTTAATAATAATAAAACAGTTCAGGAGGGAACGGCGCTGTTTACGGTTAAGAGCAGCGAACTTATAAAAATTGACGTGCAGATTGACGAGCTTGATATTGCGGCCATAAAGCTTGGGGAAGAAGCCTCGGTAGAGTTTGACGCTTTGCCGGACAGAGTATTTAAGGCGAGTGTTGTAAAAATAAATCCGGTAGGCGTATCCGTCAACAATGTAACAAATTATACCGTTACTCTTACGCTGGAAAGCGCCGCGGAAGTGATGCTGGGAATGAGCGCGGACGTTGAAATTATAGCGCGGCGCGCGGAAGGTGTTTTGCTGATACCAATAGAAGCGATACAGTCTTTAAACGTCGATAAGTATGTTGTTTTAGGGGACGATGTAGACGCGAACTTGTCATATACGCCCGCGACGCATAAAGTGGAAACCGGAATAACAGACGGCGTAAATATAGAGATAACAGAGGGTTTAAACGAGACGGACAGCGTGGCGGTACCGCGGGTTAAGTCGCTTAGCCTTCAGCAGCAGATGTGGAATTTCCGCCCGGGCAGGGACGGAAACTTTGGATCGTCGCCCGCGGCGTCTTAAGGGGACGGCTATGATTGAGCTTAAAAACGTCACTAAGACGTATCAAATGGGAGAAGTGCAGGTAAACGCGCTTGACGGGGTTTCGGTGTCTGTCGCTTACGGTGAGTTTGTAGCGGTTGTCGGCCCGTCCGGCAGCGGCAAATCAACGCTTATGAATATAATAGGATGTCTTGATTTGGCGGAGGACGGCGACTACAGGCTTAACGGGCGGCTGATAGGCGATTATTCCGAAAAACAGCTCAGCGAGATACGCAATAAGGAGATTGGTTTCATATTTCAGCAGTTTAACCTGCTAAGCAAGCTGACCGCTTATCAGAACGTGGAGCTGCCGCTTATTTATCAGGGGCTGCCTCTTGCCGAGCGCAAGGAACGCACGAGGGACTCTCTCGCCAAAGTCGGTTTATCGGACAGAATGTCGCATCGTCCCGTTGAGCTTTCCGGAGGGCAGCAGCAGCGCGTGGCAATAGCGAGGGCGCTTTCGACGAATCCCGCTCTTATACTGGCGGACGAGCCTACGGGCAATCTGGATTCGCGCTCGGGGCGGGAAATTATGAATCTGCTCATAAGCCTTCATAAGGAAGGCAAGGGAATAATACTTATCACTCATGACGCGGATATAGCGGCCATGGCTTCCCGGCGTCTTTATATGAAAGACGGCAGGATTGAAAAAGACAGCGCGGCGGGAGGTGACGGAGCGTGAAATTCTCTCAGGCTGTAAAAATGGCGTTTATGGCGCTGCGCAGCAATAAGGTACGTTCGTTTCTCACTATGCTGGGTATCATTATAGGGGTTATAGCCGTTACTCTTTTAATATCTGTGGTTGAGGGGGCAACGGGTGAAATTACGGGGCAGATTGAAAGTTTGGGGTCTAACCTTATTCATGTTCAGCTTCCGGCGGGGCGCCAGACTTATTTAACGCTCGGTGATTTGCAGCGTCTTGAACAGGAGGAATCAATTTTCGGCGCGACGGGCGTTATAACGCGAACGGGGAACGTCTCCGCGGGGGTGGAAAGCGATTCCTTCAGGGTTGAGGGGGTTACGGCAAGATATCAGCATATTACGGGACAGGTGGTTGCCGAAGGCCGGTTTATATGCGATATAGACGTGCAGGCGCACACCTATAACGCGGTTGTGGGAATAGAAGCGGCTAAAGAGCTTTTCGGAACGGCAAACTGCACAGGCAACAAGCTTGATATAAACGGTTACGGGTTTACGGTGGTCGGCGTGCTCGAGGAATCGGCGACAATGCTCGCGAATAAAGACATGGTATTGCTTATCCCTCTAACCACCGCGCAAAGGTTGTTTTATAATAAGGAATTCGATTCACTTTATATATCCGCGGTGTCTCCGGAACAAGTGGAAACCGCGGAATCGGTCACTGAAGAATTTCTGATTCGCGAAATTGGGGAAGACTCGGGTTATTCTATAATCAACCAGTCGGCCATAATAAGCGTTATGAATGAGGTTATGGGCGTTATGACAATACTGCTCTCGGGCATCGCGGCGATATCTTTGCTTGTAGGCGGTATAGGCATTATGAATATAATGCTTGTTTCGGTTACGGAACGCACGCGCGAAATAGGCATACGAAAGGCGATAGGCGCGCAAAGAAGCGATATACTCTCTCAGTTTTTGATTGAAGCGGTTGTGCTTTCCCTCTCGGGCGGGGCTGTCGGATTGGCTTTAAGCTTTTTAGCGCTTAATGCCCTTGGTATGGCAATGGAAATCAGCATGGCTATGTCCGCCGGTACAGTCGCTCTGGCTCTTGGTTTCTCGGCATTTGTCGGTATAGTGTTTGGCATTTATCCCGCGGGCAAAGCGGCAAACCTTCGTCCTATAGACGCGCTGCGGTACGAGTGATATCGCGGCGGTTGCCAAGCAATCTTTAAAATTTAACGCAGTTTATAAAACGCTGTGCGCCGCGGCGTTTTTATTATTCGATAATATTGCCGGCTGCCGCGTATGCTTAACCTCGTTTAAAAGACGGCGGCGTTGATGTATAATATTAAAAGGGCGTGCCGGAACGCGGCGCTTGTCGGATTGCCGTCGGGCTTTGTGGCAAAAAACGGCATAATACTTACGTATCGGTCAAACGGGGGTATTAGTGTCGTAAAATGTGCTTTTGCGGCTGATAATAATTTTCGGCAAATTACGCCAAAATGTTTGTGTTTGTCGAAGCTTGCCAAAGGAATAATAAAAAAACGACATGTTTCGCGGGGGAGTAACAATGGGCAATGTGCGGCTTAAAGAGGGCGAGAAATTAGAGGATTTGCAGAACGGGTATCAAATCATACAAAATAAAAAGTTTTTCTCGTTTGGGACGGACGCGGTGCTTCTTGCGCATTTCGCGGCCGCTAAACCCGGGGATTATATAGCGGACATTGGCACGGGCTGCGGTATTATCCCGATACTGCTTTGCGCCCGCTATCCCCGAATTTTCGTTACGGGCATAGAGGTGCAGCAAGAGCTGGCTGATATGGCCGAAAGAAGCGTCGCGATAAACGGGCTTGAAAAACAAATCCGCATTGTGCGCGGCGATTTAAAGGAAGCGCTTTGCTTTGTCAAAAAAGGCGCGGACTTGGTGGTTGCCAATCCGCCTTATATAAGAGCGGGCGCCGGAGCGCAAAACGAGAGCGTATACCGCAATATCGCGAAGCGCGAGGTAATGTGTACGCTTGACGATGTGATTTGCGCCGCGGCGGCGTTGCTTGGCGCCGGCGGAAGGTTATGTATGATATATACGACGGGGCGGTTCGCGGAGCTTATGGTGTGTATGAAAAACGGCAAAATAGAGCCTAAGCTGATACAGTTTATTGCGCCTATGCGCGGAAAGGCGCCTAATCTTGTTCTTGTCGAGGGCAGAAAAGGCGCGCGGGAAGGCGTCCGTATGCTGCCGACGCTGGAAATATTCGAGAGCGGCGGCGTTTATACGGAGCAGCTTAAAAAAATATACGGCAAAAAAGGAGACGGCTGATGCTTTATATTGTCGCCACGCCTATAGGGAATCTTGAAGATATAACATTGCGCGCCTTACGGGTTTTAAAAGAGGCGGATTTAATTGCCGCCGAGGATACCAGGCATACGCGCAAGCTATTAAACCGGTATGAAATTAAAACAAAGCTTGTCAGCTTTCACGAGCACAGCGATGCGGGCAAGATTGATTGGCTGATTAATAAGCTGGTTTGTGGGAATGATATAGCGCTTGTTTCCGACGCGGGCACTCCGCTGATATCAGACCCGGGGGCGCGGCTTGTCGGCAAAGCGGTTGAAAACGGCGTGCCCGTAACGTCCGTGCCCGGCGCGTGCGCGGCAATTACCGCGCTTGCAATAGGCGGTATCACCGGTCCTTTTTGTTTTCTTGGGTTTTTGCCTAAAAAGGCGTCGGATAAAAGCGCGCAGATAAAAAGAATTGCGGAAAGCGACATGGTATGCGTTATATATGAAAGCCCGCACGCGCTTGCCGGAACGCTCTCGGCGCTTTGCGACAGCGCGGGAGCGGAAAGGCGGATTGTCGTCGCTAAAGAATTAACAAAGCTGCACGAGAGTGTGTTCCGTGGAAACTTAAAGGGTGCGCAAGAAGCATTTAAAGAGGGCGTTAAGGGCGAATATGTGCTTATAGTGGACAAAAAAGACGAGGTTAAAACCATGCCCGACGACGAGAGTATAGTTAAAGAGATAAATAAGCTGCTCAAAGAAGGGATGACAAAAAAAGATGCCGCGAGAGCGGCATCGGCTAACCTTGGTGTAAGCAAGAATAAAGCGTACAGCCTTATTCCAGAATAAAATTACATATCAAGCTTACGCAAGCATTCGGCGCATATCTTCGCGCCTTTAAATTCTGTTACGCCCGTTACATTCTCGCAGAAAATACAGGCAGGCTGATATTTGCCTAGCACGATATGACTGTCGTCCACAAAGATCTCTATAGGATCCTTGATGTCGATTCCCATCACTCTGCGCAACTCGATAGGCAGAACGATACGCCCCAGTGAATCCACTTTTCTAACAATACCTGTTGACTTCATTTTTTTAATCTCCCTACAAAAATAGATTAATATTTACCATATATCAAAATATAACAATTATAGCGGCGGCTTGTCAACCAAAAAATAGACAAATGAATCTGTATTAATAAACTTTTTACAATTGAATATATATAATAATAATATACATAGACGAGGGAGCGATATGGTTAACTATATTTGGGCTGTATTAATTATCGCGGGCACCGTGGTCGGTATTGCGACGGGAAACGCGGCGGCGGTTGAAAGCGCGGCCATTGAAGGGGCGAAGGAAGCGGCGCTTCTTTGCATAAGCCTTGCCGGCGCGTACGCTTTATGGCTCGGTCTGCTCAATATAGCGAAGGAAGCCGGACTTATAGAATCTCTCGCGCGCCGTATGCGCGGCGTTATAAGCGCGCTGTTTCCGGACGTGTCTAAAGAAGACGAGGCCAGCGGATACATAACGCTTAACATTGTTACAAACATGCTCGGCATGGGAAACGCGGCGACGCCGTTTGGGCTTAAGGCGATGAAGGCGCTGCAGGCAAGCAACCCGTGCAAGCACAGCGCAACGGATTCAATGTGTATGCTGCTTATTATTAACGCTTCCTCGGTGCAGCTTCTTCCGCTTACAGTGATTGCCCTTCGCGGCGCGGCGGGCTCCTCGGCTCCGGCAGAAATAGTGCTCAGCGCGCTGCTCGCTACCACCGTGACAACCTTTGTCGGAATACTTGCGGGCAAGATATTCCAAAGGACGGGAAGATGCAGATAGTTACGCTTATTTCGTCGCTTTTTGTACCGCTTTTTATAGGCGGCATAGTGGTGTTCGGGCTGGCCAAAAAGGTGTCCGTTTACGAAGCTTTTATTAAAGGGGCGAAACAGGGCTTTACAACGTCAATACGCATACTGCCTTATGTGGTAGGCTTTATTTTCGCTATACGCATTTTCACCGCGTCGGGCTGTTTTGATTTCTTGGCTTCTTTGTTATCGCCGCTGCTAAAGCCGGCGGGCATACCGCCCGAGATACTGCCGCTTGCGCTGCTGCGCCCTTTCTCGGGAAGCGCGGCGGTTGGCGCCCTTACGACTATTTTAAACCGTTACGGGCCGGACAGCTTTGCGGGCAGATGCGCGAGCACGTTTATGGGCTCGTCCGAAACTTTGTTTTATACCACGGCGTTGTATTTTGGCAGCGTGGGTATAAAAAAGACGCGTTATACGATACCCGCCGCGCTTATATCGGAGGTTTCGGGGCTTTTGGCGAGCGTATTTATTTGCAGGCTGCTTTTTTAACGCGGTGCGTTAAGGGCGCGTTTTATATTTCAAACAGAGTAAAAGGGTGAAAATTTGGTTTTGACGAGAAGCATAGCTTTTCTTTGCTTGTAGGATGGGTAAAACAAAGTTTGAACGAATACAACGCGAGATTGGATTTTATAACGCGCGGTCCGTATTTTTGGTCTCCGTAAATAGGCGCGCCGACGGACGCGAACTGCGAGCGTATCTGGTGGAACCGTCCGGTAAGCAAAGATACGCTTACAAGATAAAGCCCGCCGCTTCGCGCAAGAACATCATAAGCCAGTTCGGCTTTTTTCGCCCCGGGCGCGGAAGGTTTTGCAGCGCGGGATATACGCGCCTTTTTATCCTTTACAATATAAGAAACAAGTGCGCCGCCCTGCTTTGGGGGCGCGCCTGTTAAAACGCAAAGATATGTTCTCTCAAAGCCGCCGGAGCGTATTTGCGCGCAAAGGCGCGCCGCGGCCTTTGATGTGCGGGCAAACGCCATAACGCCGCTTGCAGGCCTGTCAAGACGGTGAACAAGCCCTAAATACACATTGCCGGGCTTTGCGTATTTTTTGCCTATATATTCTTTGCAAAGGCTTAGCATATCGGGGTCGCCCGACGAATCCGCCTGGGAGGGGACGCCGTAAGGTTTTTCCGCCACAAGCAAATGGTTGTCCTCAAAAATAACGCTCACGGCCGCCGCTTTGCCGGACGGCGGCGGTTGATTTGCTGTAAACATCGTTTTCCTCGTCTTTCTCCGGTTACATATTACCATTTTGCGCGGATTATTTAAAGCTCGGGCGGTTGTTTCCGCGAAAAAACCCGAAGATTGTCTTCGGGTTTTTAGCTTTTTTTGTTGAGCGGTTTTTTTGGCAAGGCATCGGGGAAAGCTCGGGCGACAGCTTTACTGTCCGCGTGTTTTATGGTATTATTTATTAACAAAAAGAATAAGGAATGTGTATGAAAAAGTTTTTGCTTGTGGTTATGGCGGCGGCGGCCGTAGCGGTATTGGCGGCTTGCGCCCCCATTCAGGAAGAGATTGAGGGCTATATAGGCGTTTTGCCGGGCTGGGCTATTATAGCGGGCGCGGTTGCGTTGTTTTTTATAGGCTTTGGTCTTATATGGAAGCTTATACCCGGTTTTCTAAAAGTAATAGCGATTATCGCTCTCGCCGTTATACTTGCCGGCACGGCATACGGTCTTTGGGAAAGCCCTTGGGCGGATAAGCTTAACAAAGGCGCGGAAGAGATAAGAGACAAAATATTGCCGGCCGTTACTGAAAACCTGACCGAATAATTTTTTTACAACCCCCGTATGATAACTCGTTTAACGTAACCTTCGGCGGTCTTTGCCGCTTCTTTTATAGCACCGGCCGTGTGCGGGTCCGGCTGCAACGCGACGCTTTTTGGTTTGCGGTATTGCTGCAGCACATATTTTTCCGCGCCCTGCAAACGCCGCGCTATGGCGGATATGTCGTCAACGCCAAGTAAAGGTATAAAGGTTGTGCGAAATTCGTGTTCGACGGCGCCCGAGAGCAGCAAATCAGCCGTCCGCCATATCGGGGAATCGTCCAAATCAAAAGACACCACCCGGGATAATTGCCCCGGCGGCGCCTTTATGTCAAGCGCTATATAATCTGTAAGCATAAGCGCTTTTTCAACAACCTGCGGCAGCAGACCGTTGGTATCAAGCTTTATAAGGTAACCGAGATCTTTCACTTTTTTTATAAACGGTATGAGATTGGCCTGCAAAGTCGGCTCGCCGCCCGATATTACCACGCCGTCTATAAAGCCCGCCCGCTTTTTTAAAAAGCCCAAAACCTCGCTTGTGTCAAGAAGCTTAGCCGCGTCCCAAAGAGATTTGTTATGGCAATACCAGCAGTCCATATTGCAGCCGGGCACAAAAACAACGGCGGCGATAAGGCCGGGATAATCCACAAATGAATTTTTTACAAAGCCGGCAATCTGCATTTTACATAGCCGCGGGTACGACGAACTTAACCCTTTCCTTGTACTCTTCCTTTTTGCCCTCGTTATAGTTCTGAACAGGCCGCAGATAACCCACCACGCGGCTCCACACTTCGGTGGGCGCTCCGCATTGAGGACATGTAAACTGTTCTCCGGCAATATAGCCGTGCTCGTCGCAAACGCTGAAAGTGGGCGTAAGCGATATGTAAGGCATTCTGTAATTAGTGAACACTTTTTTAATTATTTGCTTTGCTGTCTGCAAATCTTCTATGCGCTCGCCAAGGTAAAGATGCTGCACCGTACCGCCCGTATACAAAGACTGCAGCTCGTCCTGCAGCTCAATCATCTCTATTATGTCGTCCGTAAACCCGACCGGAAGCTGTGATGAATTCGTATAGTAAGGCACTTTGGTGCCGGACGTGATTATATCAAGATACCGCTCTTTATCAAGCTTCGCTAAGCGATAGCTTGTTCCCTCGGCGGGCGTCGCCTCAAGGTTATACGAGTGTCCGGTCTCTTTTTGGAAATCCTGCATAAGCCCGCGAAGATAATTCATAATACGTATCGCGAAAGCGTTACCCTCGGGAGTTTGTACGCCTTTGCCAAAAAAGTTAAGCAGCGATTCGTGCATGCCTATTATTCCTATGGTATTAAAGTGATTGTACCAGTACGAGCCGAAACGTTTTTTTACGTCTTTAAGATATACGGCCGAATACGGATATAATCCTTTTTCGGTTTGCTGCTCTATTATTTTGCGCTTTATCTCAAGCGACGTTTTGCCTATGTGGGCTATTGCTTTAAGGCGGGATAAGAACTCGTCTTCGGTGCGGGACATATATCCTATACGCGGCAGGTTTATTGTAAACACGCCTATGGAGCCGGTAAGCGGGTTAGAGCCGAACAGACCGCCGCCGCGCTTTCTTAATTCGGTAACGTCGAGACGAAGGCGGCAGCACATGGAAACGGCGTCCTCCGGAGACAAATCGGAGTTAATGTAGTTTGCGAAATACGGTATACCGTATTTGCACGTGATTTTCATGAATTCGTCAACCACGGGGCTGTCCCAATCGAAATCCTTTGTAATATTAAGAGTGGGTATAGGGAATGTAAACACGCGCCCTTTAGCGTCGCCCTCAAGCATTACCTCGCAAAACGCGAGGTTGAACATATCCATTTCCGCCTGATAATCGCCGTAGGCTGCGTTTTGGTTTACGCCGCCTACTATGGCGGGATGTTCTTTGAGCGTTTTTGGAACCTTAATATCGAACGTAAGGTTGGAAAAAGGACATTGGAAGCCAACGCGGGTAGGCACGTTTATATTAAATATAAACTCCTGCAGGCACTGTTTTATTTGAGCGAACGTCATATTATCGTGACGGATAAACGGCGCGCAATAGGTATCAAAACTAGACCACGCCTGCGCGCCGGCGGTTTCTCCCTGCGTTGTAAATGTGGAATTGACAATCTGGCCTAAAAACGAGCGCAGATGTTTTGCGGGCTTGCTCTCAACCTTGCCCGGAATGCCGCCGAACCCCTGCATTAAAAGCTGGCGCAAATCCCAGCCCGCGCAGTACGGTCCGAAAAACCCAAGGTCGTGTATGTGGCAGTCGCCGGACAAATGCGCGTCGCGCACTTCCTGGGGATATATCTCGTGCAGCCAATACTTTTTGGTAAAAGCCTCGCGAATGTAGTTATTAAGCCCGTTGACGCTTCTTTGCGTATTGGCGTTTTCCCTTATGTTCCAGTCTTTATCGGAAAGGTAGTTAGAAAACATGTCGATAGTCGCGCCTATAAGCGCGTTAGCCTCACGCGCGCCCTTGCGCTTTTCGCGGTACAGTATATACGCCTTGGCGGTTTTCGCGTGGCCGTTTTTAATAAGAACGCGCTCGACTATATCCTGTATGTCTTCTACCCCGGGAATCCTATCCCCGTAAGTGATGCGCGCTATGTCAACGACCTGTTCCGTCAATAGCTCCGCCGTGCCGTAATCGTCTCCGCCGACCGCCTTGGCGGCCTTGAAAATGGCGTCGGAAATCTTCCTTGGCTGAAACGCTTCCTTTTGACCGCTCCGCTTGAGAATAACATTAAACATAAGTGCCCCCCCGTCTGCCCATAAAAAGTTTATAGTTTTTGTTTTATAAAAAGTGTCTCCTGCCAAGGAAAACTTTAAAATTCGATAATAAAATTTTGCCGACAGCAATTTATTGTACGAGATTATTATAAGTTATACAACATATAGTGTCAAGCGGGAGCGGTGACAAAATTCAGTTAAATTTTAAAAATCACGAAATGTATTTGCGGACGCGAAAACGCGCGCCCGTCCGCCGCGCAATTTCTCTGCATTTTTCGACTTCTTCTTCACCTATTATATCAACAACCGACATTACGGTGTCAATACCGTGGGCAACGCAGCTTTTCGCGAATTCTAGCATATGGGAATACGCTAAATCTCCAAAGGCGCTTTGGCACATGCGCTGATACTCTTTGGCGGAAGAAGCGTTAAGGCTTATTGATATAACGTCAATAAGCCCCGCAAGCTTCGGGACAATATCCTCTCCGGCGCAGGCGCTGCCTTGTCCGTTGGTATTAAGACGTATGTGAGCGCCGCGGGATTTTAAATACTTCGCCGCCGCAATAAGCGCGTTTATACGCATTGTAGGCTCGCCAAGCCCGCAGAACACCGCTTTTTCAACATTGGGCAGTTTTTCAAGCGCGCTTATAATATCGTTTGCCTCGGGTTCTTTTGTAAGCCGCAGGTTATATCCGCCAACGCCGTCGTGTTCGTTTCGCACACAAAAAATACAGTCGTTGGTACACCTGTTAGTCAAGTTTATATATACCGCTTCTCCAAGCATATAAATATAAGTATCACTCATTTTATATTAAATAATCCTTTGGCGTTTTTTATGTTAATCTCGCACATTTCCTCAAAAGATATGCCTTTTATACAGGCAAGCTTTTGCAGCACATAGCGTACGTTGGAAGGGTCGTTGCGGCGCCCGCGCAAAGGCTCGGGAGAAAGATAAGGGCAGTCAGTTTCACCCATCAGCCTGTTAAGCGGCGTCACGCTTGCCGCTTCCGCTGTTTTTTTGGCATTTTTAAAGGTGACCGCGCCGGTAAAGGAAATGAAAAAGCCCATATCAATAAGCCGCAGCGCGGTTTGCGCGCTGCCGGAGTAGCAATGCATAACGCCAAAAGCGCCTTTATGCTCGCGCAATATGGACAGCGTATCACTGGTGGCTTCGCGCATATGGATTACGGCCGGTAGGTTAAGCGAAACGCTTAAATCAAGCTGTTCTGAAAAAACCTTCCGCTGCAGTTCGCGCGGAGAAAAATCGTAATGATAATCAAGCCCGATCTCGCCTATCGCAACCACCTTTTCGCGTTGAGCTATAATTTTCAGATCCTCTGTGTAACCGTCGGAAACGTTTTTTGCTTCGTGGGGATGCACCCCTGCCGCAGCGTACATATAAGGCACGCGCAACGCAAGCGCCGCCGCCTCTTTGCTGTCCAAAACTGTTGTGCCTATTTCGATAAATCCTTTTATGCCAAGCGCCGGAAGGCCTGCAAGCAGTTCTTCGCGGTCATTATCGAATCGCTTATCCAGTATATGCGAATGGGTGTCAAAAAGCTCCGTCATGAGATTTTCGCGCCCGCGGGAAGGCTGCCTTCTATTGTGACAAGCTTAAGCTCTCCGCCGTATTCCGCGGCGAGCAGCATTCCAAAGGATTCCGTGCCGAAAAGCTTTGCCGGCTTTAGGTTTGTCACAACAACAACGGTTTTGTCAATCATCTGTTGGGGGCTATACCACTTTCTTATGCCCGAAACAATCTGGCGAATTTCGCCGCCCGTATCAACCTGCAATTTTATAAGCTTATCGCTGCCTTCAATAAGCTCGGCGTGTTTCACGATACCGATTTTAAGCTCCAGCTTTTTAAAACAGTCGTAAGTTATAAGGCCGGCGGGGGGCTCCTCGCTTTTTGCCGGTTCGTTTTTCGGCGCTATTGATTCAAGCTCCTCAAGCTCTTTTTTTATGTCGAGCCGCGGAAACAGCGGCGCGGACTGTTTAACGGCAAGCGAGCAGACGCTTGTTCCGAAAGAAGCTATGCTTTCCCATGATATGAGCGATGAATCCCCGATACCGAGAACCTGCTGAATTTTGCTTGCCGTATCCGGCAGAAAGGAAGTCAAAAGCACCGAAACAATGCGCAGACCCTCCGCCAGATGCGCCATTACGCCGGCAAGCCTGCCTTTGTTAGCCGTATCCTTGGCAAGCGTCCACGGAGCGGTCAAATCAATGTATTTATTAAGAAGGCCTATATAGTCCCAGATTTCCGCCAGAGCGTCGGGCAGCCTGAGCGCGTCCATATGCCGCTCAACCTTTTTATGCAGCGCCGCGCCCCGCGTTTCTATATCGGCGTCGAACTCGGTCGGTCTCGTATCGCGCGGCACAGTGCCGTCGAAGTATTTTATTATCATGGCGATTGTGCGGGAGACAAGGTTTCCAAGGTCGTTAGCCAAATCGCTGTTTGTGCGGTATAAAAGCGCTTCGCCGGTATAAACGCCGTCCGCCCCGAAAGGAACCTCGCGCAGAAGAAAATATCTTAGCGCGTCAACACCGTAGCGTTCCGCAAGCCTCACGGGGTCTACCACGTTGCCCTTTGATTTGCTCATCTTGCCGCCCTCAAGCAGAAGCCATCCGTGCCCGAATACGCGCGAAGGCAAGGGCAGGTTTAGCGCCATAAGCATAATAGGCCAGATTATCGCATGGAAACGCACTATCTCTTTGGCCATAAGGTGTACATCCGCAGGCCAGTATTTTTTAAAGCCCGAATCATCGCCGGAAAGATATCCGAGAGCTGAGATGTAGTTTGAAAGCGCGTCTATCCAAACGTACACAACGTGATCTTTGTCAAAATCTACCGGTATGCCCCATTTGAAAGATGTTCGCGACACGCACAAATCCTCAAGGCCGGGCAGCAGGAAATTGTTAAGCATTTCGTTTTTGCGGCTCTCCGGCTGTATAAACCCGGGATGCTTTTCTATATGCTCTATAAGCCTTTGGGCATATTTGCTTTGTTCAAAAAAATACGCTTCCTCTTTGGCCAGCTCAACCGGCCGGCCGCAGTCGGGGCATTTGCCGTCGCTCAGCTGGCGTTCAAGCCAATACGCTTCGCAGGGGGTGCAATACCATCCCTCGTAGCAGCCTTTATATATATCGCCCTTATCATAAAGCTTTTTGAAAATCTGCTGAACGGTTTTAACATGGCGCGCGTCTGTCGTTCTTATAAAATCGTCATTGGAGATGTTCATAAGCTTCCACAGTTTTTTGATGCCCTCAACTATATCATCAACGTATTCCTTAGGCTTCTTGCCCGCCGCCGCCGCCGCGCGTTCTATTTTTTGCCCGTGCTCGTCCGTGCCGGTCAAAAACATAACGTCATAACCCGTTTGGCGTTTGAAGCGGGCAAGCGCGTCCGCCGCGACCGTCGTGTAAGTATGGCCTATATGCAGCTTATCGCTCGGGTAGTAAATAGGGGTTGTAATATAGTACTTTTCCATGTCGTCTCCTGCGGTTTTATAAGAAAGCGCGACAAAACAGCGCAAAGGCGTTTTACCTTGAATACTAGAATAGTTTTCCGTTTCTGTTTTGTCAAGTGGGGGAGGGCTGCATTTTAACGCGCCGGCGAATTTTCCGACGCGTCGCAAATAAGCCAAAGTTTATGATTATAATAAAAAAATCACTTCTTTTTAAAGCGGCTTTGGCTTATTTAGTGTGAAACGAAAAACACCAACCGTAAAGCCGCGCCGCTTATAAAGAAGTTTTCGCTTAGTCCGCCTTGTTGCCATACGGCGCCTTTTTATTCGTCTGCCCGAGAAGGTAATCCACGCTGACGCCGTGTATGCGCGCAATCTGTATGAGCATTTCGGGCGACATTGAACGAACGCCCGTCTCATAGCTCGAATAAGTACGCCTGTTAATAAATAAAAGGTCAGCTATCTGCTGTTGTGTCATATCCGCGTCTTCCCTTAAACTGCGGATTCTCTCATAAGCCATTATCATCACCGGTATAATTATATATGCCACATTATGTGCCATTGACAATTGGCACATAATGTGGCATTAATTAAAAAAAGAATACCGCGAAGGGCAGCGGAACATTGTTAACGGAGACGGAGGTATAGATGAAAGATATACAAAAAATTAAGCCCGAACGGGACAAGCTTGATTTACTTGTTGAGGAAGCGTTAAATAACGGCACGCCCATATGCAAAGCGCCTAATATTATGATGCAGTGCCAAAAGGTACACGATATGCTGCTGAAGATGGAAGAGAGCGACACGGAAGCGTAAAAACAAATGAATACGTTTTAGCGGTAAACCGCGGGTTTCCAATACCCCCTCGGGGGCAGCGCCCCCCCTTTGTTTAAGCCATTCAAAAAGCAACCTTTTCCGAAATATACGCGCTGACCTTATCTATGTCTATACGTATCTGCAGCATGGTGTCACGGTCCCGGACAGTTACTTTACCGTCATTTAGCGTGTCAAAATCTATTGTTACGCAGTATGGCGTGCCAATCTCGTCCTGGCGGCGGTAACGCTTGCCTATGCTTCCGGTAACGTCGAAATCGACCATATGAGAGCGAAGAAGCGTATCGTACACTTGCTGCGCTTTGTCAATAAGCTGTTTTTGCATGGGCAGTACCGCGGCTTTATACGGAGCCAGCGCGGGGGACAGCCGCAGAACGGTTCGGGTGTTGCCGCCTTCAAGCTCTTCCTCGTCATACGCGTCGCAAAGCAGCGCCAAGGCGACGCGGTCCGCCCCAAGCGAGGGCTCAACGCAATAGGGCAGATATTTTTCATTGGTTACGGGGTCGGTATATTCCATATTTACGCCCGAATGCTCCATGTGCTGCTTTAGGTCAAAGTCTGTTCTGTCCGCGATGCCCCAAAGCTCTCCCCATCCGAATGGAAACAAATATTCAATATCCGTGGTGGCGTTGGAATAATGGGAGAGTTCTTCCGCGTCATGGTCGCGAAGCCGGATACTCTCCTTATCCAATCCAAGCGAGAGCAGCCAGTTATAGCAAAAATCCTTCCAGTAGTTAAACCATTTTATATTTTCGGCGGGCGCGCAGAAAAATTCCAGTTCCATTTGTTCAAACTCGCGTATGCGGAACGTAAAATTGCCGGGTGTAATTTCGTTTCGAAACGATTTGCCTATTTGTCCTATGCCAAACGGAATACGTTTTCTGGTTGTACGCTGTATGTTTTTAAAATTAACGAAAATGCCTTGCGCGGTTTCCGGTCTTAGGAATATCTCGCTCGACGAATCCTCGGTAACGCCCTGGAAAGTCTTGAACATAAGATTAAATTTGCGTATGCCGGTAAAATTGTGTTTGCCGCATACGGGGCAGTTAATCTGCTTTTCTGCGATAAACGCCTCCATATCGGCGTTTTGCATTGCGGCGACGGAAAGCGCCAGCCCTTTCTTTGCGGAATAGTTTTCTATAAGCGTATCGGCTCTAAATCGGGCTTTGCATTCTTTACAGTCCATAAGAGGGTCGGAAAAACCGCCAACGTGGCCGGACGCTACCCACACGGAAGGGTTCATCAGTATGGCGGAATCGAGACCGACGTTATACGGGCATTCTTTTATAAATTTTTGCCACCACGCTTGTTTTACGTTATTTTTAAACTCAACGCCCAAAGGGCCGTAGTCCCATGTGTTGGCCAGCCCGCCGTAAATCTCGGAGCCCGGGAATACATAACCCCTGTTTTTGCACAGCGCGACAATACGCTCCATTGTTTTGTTCTTCATATATGCCTCCGTATAATAATAAAGTCACTTTGTCCTTATAAATAAGGGACGAAAATGACATCTTTCCGCGGTTCCACCCTTGTTGATGTTTTTTAGGCATCCGCTCTTTATCCCGGCGTTACAGGAGCGCCCATGTCCTTTATTTCCGCCGCGGGCTTGCACCGTCCCCGCCTCTCTTAACGGGCAGAACGCCATAAAGGCATGTTCTCCAACCGAAACAGTATTTTTTATTAATATAACAAAACTAAGCGGACTGTGCAAGCGGTAAAGGGCTGTTTTATACAATAACCTGGCGCTTGACTTATAAGTGCGGCTGATATAGTATTTTTTTGTTACGGAAATATGTATTAAGGAGCTTTTGGTTAATGGTTTTGTTCTCAGTCGCAAAAGAACACGAAAATATGGAGCTTTATGATGTTTTAACTGATACATATCCGGATTTTTCTGATAAGTCGCTACGGTATGCTTTTAAAAATGGTATTATCACTATAAACGATGAAGACGCGTATCCGGATGATATAGCGCATGAATCGGACATTGTGTGTATTTTCGCCCCGGGAGACGTGGTGGGCGTTGATTTAACCCCAAAAATCATATATCAGGATGAAAATATATTTATTATGGATAAGCCTGCCGGACTTCCGTCGGTTTCACAGACCGGCGGGCAAAGCGCTGTCGGCATAGCCGAAGATTATATGAAACAGAACGGCGAATACAGCATCGAAGCGCTTATGGTGCCTTATTTGATTTATCCGCTCGATACATATGTCAGCGGCGTTTTGCTTGTCGCAAAGCACGAAGGCGCTTACATGTTTTTTCTTGAGGCTCTCGGGCAGCGCCGTATTTCGCGGTATTATATATGCCCCGTAAAAGGGTCTGCGGGCGAGCAGGAGGAACTGCTGGGTTATCATAAACGCGACAAAGCAGGCCGTCGCGCGCAAATATCAGGAGATTTTAAAAAAGATTCTAAACCCGTAGTGACAAGATATATAAAGATATCGCAGGGCGATGAGATGTCGCTGCTGCGTGTTAGGCCTGTAACTAACGGTTTGCATCAGGTGCGCGCGCATCTGTCGTTTTGCGGAATTCCCATTCTCGGCGACGGTGTTTACGGGGACAAGCGGTTTAACTCCCGTTTTGGCGCCGAATACATTTGCATGTGGCTGGAATTGCTGATATTTGAGGTTGGCAGCGGTCATGGTTACGACTATCTGAACGGAAAGCGTTTTCGCTCAATGTCCGAAAGCTTCCCAATCAGCGTATTTGACCAGGGTCTCATGGATTTTCCGGACTAGCGTACACCAATATGAGCTAAAGCACCCCCATTTTTGTCAACTTTTTATTTATATACAGCTAATACAAAAGATTTTTTAACTATTTTTGTCGAAACACTATACAACTGCTTTAATATGTGTGATATTATAAAGCTGTAGTGTATTACATAAACATAACAAGATAATGACATCACAGTGGTACTATACTGCAACCGAATGGCTTTTCGCGAAAGTTATATCGGAAAGCGTAAAATACTGCAGAAGCTTCCCGACAGTGTGAGGGGGGAAGCTTATAAGCAGATGAAGCGTAAGTTGGTTTATTCTGTATTATTAGGTAAGCGTGTTGGGGGTATTAATATGGAAAATCCAAATCGGCGAAAGGCCGTTAGTTTACACCGTGAGGTTTACAACTGTAAAAAGAATATTCTCTGCAAGCAGCTTAAGACGGAACAAAAAATACTTGAGGATATGATTGCCGAGAGTTTCGCCGGCGGTAAAACCGCCAATCTTGGTACGGATATCAAAATACTTAAACAAAGCTCAATTACAGACAGAATTATAGTTGATAGAATGAAGCTTGATGAAATGTACGCGCGGCATAAGCCTGTTTTATATGCCGAATAACGTACTTTATTTTTTGCCGCCGTAAAAAGCAACCGGCGGCTAAAGCTAAAAAATTATATTTATCATTTATTTGTTGTGGGGTAATTGATATGCAGGATAGCGTTGAGTTTTGCTCAAACGTCTTTTCCGTTGCGGTGCTTGATGAGATACCCGATATGGTGCGCGTGCTTGATGAGAAAGGCAACATATTATTTTCCAACGCCGCTTTACGAGAGAGGTTTAGCTCAGGCAAGGGGACAAGATGCGAGAAGCTGCCCGGGGCTTCCAGGCATTGCGGCGAGTGCATTGCAGAAAAATGCATACGCGATAATCGAAGGTATAATACCATCGCTCAGGTGCGGGGCAGAATTTATTCGGTCAGCGCGGGGCCGGTAGAATTTGAAGGCCGGTATTACGCACTTGAGATATACAGCGATATTACAAAAGAACAGAATTTAAAAGAAAAGCTGATGGCCAACAACTCGCGAATGATGAAGGATCTTGAAATAGCGCGAAGCCTTCAGCTTTCTATTTTGCGTCATAACCTGCCGCAGATTAAAGGGTATCACTTTGCGGCGGAATTTCTGCCTTGCGAGGCTTTGGGCGGAGATATGTACGATTGCTTTCAAACCCGGGATGGGCGCGTTATTATGTATATTGCCGATGTTTCGGGGCACGGCGTTATGCCGGCAATGCTTACCGTTTATCTAAGGCAGGAGATGTTTGCGCAATGCAAGGCGGCCGGGGTATCACCCGCGCAGGTGCTGCATAACATTCAGGATTCGTTTGAAGAACTAAACACCGAAGAAAGCATCTACATAACTATTTTTATTGTCGCGCTAAATCCAAAAACGGGCGCGTTTGTTTGCGCCAACGCGGGGCACAGCGTTCCGCCGCTTATTGCCGGCAACGGGCGCTTAAGCGAAATACTGCTGCCCGGCACTCCTATATGCCGCTGGGTTGACAACTCAAGGCGCAGCGAGATAAGCGGAATACTTAGGAGGGGAGAGCGTCTGTTCCTCTATACCGACGGTCTTGACGGTATACATACCGAGCAGGCCTCAAGCCAGGATTTGAACGATATACTGCAAAACGACGCGATTCATGGTAAACAGCTTTTGGGCGAAATAAAAAAGAAATTTACTCAAACCCGCGCGGACGATGTTACGATGCTGCTGTGCGAGAGGGACGCGGAGTAGAAAGCTTAGGCTGTTATATACACGGCTTTTTCTTATAATTTGTTCTCCGTTCCGCCCAGTCCACAATTACCTCGACAGAAAGCCCGACGTTTCCAAGCTGACAATGATTTTGGGCCGTTTCGTATTTGGTGAATAACCGTGCCGTAAGCGAGCGGACCTTGGTTAGCCCACGTTGTTGCTCGTAAAACTGGCGAAGAGGAATATAGTGATCTTCTTGCCCGCACATTAGCAGGACATCCTGTGTTACGAGCGATGATACATCCAAAGTGCTGAACAACGTGCATTTCCGTAAGAATTCATACGGAGTATTCGTACCCATAACGTGCATTCCCTGAGCCACGCCCCATTCGAGCATGAGGCTTTTTTTGCATAGTTTACGGATGAAGCTGTTGATAACGGCGGCGTGAAGCGCGTTTTTGCGCTTGACGAGAAATGCAACAAGTTTACGGCTTTTCGCGGGGAACTGCCGCAGGAGCGTTTCAAAGAAGTCGGTGCAAACGTCATCCGCGACCACGCGCTTTACCCGCTTGTCATACGCCGCAGCTCGCATGACAAGACATCCGCCGAGCGAAACGCCAATTAGCGTCACGTTGTCAAGGTGAAAATAATCAAGTATAGATTTCACCGGTTTTTCCCATTCATGCGTCATCGGTATATGGCTGTCCTCAAGCGTTGCGCCCTGACCGGGTCCGTCGAAGAACACCACGTCAAAGCCTGCCGATTTCATAGCCAGTATGGTTTTAAACATCTCCTCAGCATAGCTGTCGAATCCACCAAACATGACAAACGTGCCTTTGGGGTTTTCAGGCGTAAAGCGGTATGCTGACATCACGCCGCTTTCATACGGTACAAGGTGGCGGAGGTCATCACTTATGTTGTAATGCTCCCGCATTAAGAAGATGAATTGTTTACGGTACTCATCTTTTTTCGGGTTGTCGGGCGTCATATAGAATTCCGCCATTCGCAAATAATGGGCGGCACGAAGTATGCGGCCGCTTTCAAGCGATCTCCGATAAAGGTTTTCAAACTCGGTAATGAACTCTCCGCAGCCGTGAATGCGCGGGCTGACTTTACGCATTTCGGCGAGCATTTCGTCGTCGTTGGAGAAGTTGTAGCAGCGGTTCATCTGAAAATTCATGCCGAAGTCGTGGTGAATATCATTATAGAACGCCACAGGGAAAAGGTCTGCGAAACGGGATGTATTTGGCATAGGGATGTCCTCCTGTTTACTTCCTCTGGCACATTGCTTTCGGTTAATCATTCCTCTTTGGCGTATTATCCCGCCAGGGCAGCGGCTTTTCACGGTGATATTTTGCTTATAATCAATGGGTTAGCAGTTATATCCAATTATAATCAATGCGATTTCTTTTGTCAAATATGGCTGATTGCGTGATTTCGCCAATCCGCGGATAGTAATGATTGCGCCGCGGCTGCGGGTGTTACGGAATTATCAGCTTGATAATAAGCAGCAGTATAATTCCCGGTAAACCAAAATATCCGGTAATAAACGCGCTTAAAGGATTAATTGCAATTGTGACGGAAAAGAACCCGCCAAAAATATTTATCAGCAACAGAACCGCCGCCCCCAGCAGACTGCTGCAAACCGCTTTAAAAAGCAATTTAAACGGAACCAGCAAAAGCCAGCCTATAACATATAAAGTTATAAGACCCAATGCAAAAATAAGCACTTCAAGCATATTGACGCCAAGACCCATGCACGCGCCTCCGGCTTATGTATTTACCCAAAGCTTGTATACGCCCTGTGTTTATTTAATACTATGCGAGGTGCTGATTTATAATGTTGTTGTTAATATTGCGCACTATAAAAAGGCATGAAAAATCCGGCGCGCGAATCCTCGGCGCCGGATATGAAAGTTTTGTTCCTTAAGCCTTGCCCGCGCAGCCAAGCACCGCCTCAATTTTGTGCTTAACAAGCTCTTTTATTGCGGCGCGCGCCGGTTTTAAATACTGACGCGGGTCGAAATGAGAAGGATTCTGCGCAAAATGCTGCCTTATCATCGCGGTCATCGCAAGCCGCAAATCAGAGTCTATATTGATTTTGCATACGGCGCTTCTTGCGGCCTGGCGGAGCATTTCTTCGGGCACGCCCCTTGCCCCGGGCATATCGCCGCCGTTTTTATTTATTATGTCCACAAGTTCGGGAATTACCGAAGACGCGCCGTGCAGCACTATAGGAAATCCGGGAATCTTCTTTTCTATTTTTTCAAGTATGTCAAACCGCAGTTTGGGTTCCCCCTTAAACTTGAAAGCGCCGTGGCTTGTCCCTATAGCGATTGCGAGCGAATCTACGCCCGTTCTGCCGACGAACTCTTCAACCTCTTCCGGACGGGTGTAAGAAGCGTCTTCGGCGGAAACCTTTATTTCGTCTTCGACGCCCTCTAAACGCCCAAGCTCGGCCTCAACGACAACACCATTATCGTGCGCGTATTCGACGACTTTTTTCGTAAGCGCGATGTTTTCCTCAAAAGAATGATGAGACCCGTCTATCATTACGGATGTAAAGCCGGAATCTATGCAATCTTTGCATATTTCAAATGTATCGCCGTGGTCAAGATGAAGGCAGATAGGCAGACCGGTGTCTTCAAGCGCCGCCTCAACCAGTTTTCTTAAATAAATAGGGTTAGCATAAGATCTTGCGCCTTTGGATACCTGAAGAATAAGCGGGGCATTTAGCTCCTTGGCCGCCTCGGTTATTCCCTGAACTATTTCCATGTTGTTTACATTAAACGCGCCTATTGCGTAACCGCCTTCATACGCGTCTTTAAACATTTTTGTACTCGTTACCAGTGGCATGTTATTTCCTCCTTAAATTAATGAAAACTTGTCCTACGGTATTATATCTCAAATCTTTTGTTTATTAAAGCAAAACATTTTTTACTCCGAATTAGTGAATACATAGTAAGCGAAACTGTCGTTTATTGCCATGGCGCTTTGTATGCGGTATAATGCCAAACAGAAAGGGATTTACATGCTCAATATAGTAGTACTGGATGCCCAAGGCGGAGGCCTTGGCGCCGCCATTGTAAAAAAACTTGCCGAGAAATGCGGCGCGCGCGCGCGCGTAACGGCGCTCGGCACCAACAAAAGGGCTACCGGCGCTATGAAAAAAAGCGGTGCGGATGCTTTCGCGACCGGTGAAAACGCCATCTGCGGTAAAGTGTCTTCGGCTGATGTAATAATAGGCGGTATAGGCATAATAGCGGCATATAGTATGCTTGGTGAGATAACGCCAAGGATTGCGAAAGCGGTTTCGCAAAGCAATGCGAAAAAGATACTTATACCTATATCAAAGTGCAACTATTATATACCTGGGGCCGAGGGTATTGGCATAACAGGGCTTATTGAGGCTGCGGCGGACTATGTATGTTCATTGTTTGAAAATGACATAACAAACTGCCCGACTGACGGCGGCAACGCCCATACGGAGGCAGCGCCTTGAGAGAAAACAAAAAGAAACGAGTAGTTTGCGGAATGTCCGGCGGTGTTGATTCCGCCGTCGCCGCTTATATTTTACAACAGCAGGGATACGACGTAATAGGCGTATTCATGAAAAACTGGCAGGATGACGGCAAAGGCTGCAGCGCGGCGCGGGACTTTGAGGACGTTCAAAAAATCTGCTCGCAATTAAAAATAACGTACCATACCGTGAATTTTGAAAAAGAGTATTCTGACCGCGTTTTTTCATACTTTCTTGACGAATACCGCCGCGGCCGCACGCCGAATCCCGATGTGCTGTGCAATTCTCAAATCAAGTTCGCCGTATTTCTTGATTATTCGCGCGCTATTGGAGCGGAACGCCTTGCCACTGGGCATTACGCCAAAACACTTGGCGGGCGCCTTTACAAAGCGGCCGATACAAAAAAGGACCAGACATATTTTCTGTGTATGCTAAAAAAAACGCAGCTTATCGACGCGCTTTTTCCTATAGGCGATATGCGGAAAAACAATGTGCGCGAATTAGCCGGGCGGCTTGGACTGCCCGTCGCCGACAAAAAAGATTCCACGGGCATATGCTTTATAGGCGAGAGAAAATTCCGCGAATTTCTGTCCGGCTTTCTGCCGGCGCAACCGGGAGATATAAAAACGACGGGCGGAGTTGTTATAGGGCGGCATAATGGCGTTATGTATTATACTTTAGGCCAAAGACGCGGGCTTGGGGTAGGCGGACGCAAAGGCTTTGCGGACGAACGTTGGTTTGTTGTTGATAAAGACGTGGCTTCGAACACCCTTATTGTCGGACAGGGAGACACAAAGGCGCTTTATTCGAAAGCCTTAAGGACGGCGGGCATAAGCTTCATATCCGGAGCGCCACCCGCGGCGGAATTTGAATGCGCGGCAAAATTCCGTTACCGCCAGGCAGACCAGCAGGTGAATGTAAAAATGGACGGAAACGACGCGCTTATAGAATTTAGGGTTCTCCAGCGGGCGGTTACGCCCGGCCAGTACGCTTCGCTTTATATTGGCGACGAATGCATAGGCGGCGGGGTTATAGATAAAGTGTTTTTTTAGGAGACGTTTATGGATTACATACCGTCATGCGCGAAAGAGCGGCAGTTTTTAAATGATTTTGACGCTTCCAAATACCAAAACCCTGCCGTTGCGGCGGATATAGCGCTGTTCGCCTTGGACGGCAACGCGCTTAAAATACTGCTTATACGCAGAGCCAATTATCCGTTCAAAAACCGCTGGGCTTTGCCCGGGGGGTTTGTGGGAATAAACGAGGATATACAGGACTGCGCGCATCGCGAGCTTTTTGAGGAAACCGGAATATTGGGTGTTTATCTGGAGCAGGCGTTCACCTTCGGTAGGCCGGGGCGCGACCCGAGGCAGCGGGTGATATCGGTGAACTATACCGGGATTGCGGATATATCGGCTCTTTGCGCTAAAGCCGGCGACGACGCGGCGGAAACGGAATGGTTCACGTTCTCGGACTATACAATTAAAGACGATAACGACTGTGTAACGGCAGTATATACTTTGAGCGGGCATGAAACGCTCCGTCCTGTTGTATCGTACCCCAAAGGGCGTATACAGCAAATAACGGGCGTCGGCAGCGCGGGCCTCGCGGCGGACCATGCAGAACTTATAGCGTACTCTTATGAATATATTAAGATGCGCGTACAAAACGGTTTGCTTGATTTAGCGTTTGCCGACGAAAGCTTAAAAAAGAGCGCCAAGACGCTTTTTGTTTAAAGTCCGTATCAGTTATCGCGGCGTCTTAGTATAAACGGCAGAGAATTATAAACAACTGCGGATATCCCAAGCCCCGCAATGCAAAGCGGAACGCCGTGTATTTCCGTTGACGAGAGCCATCGCGCGGGCAGCATATGCGCAATTATATCGAGCGCGCCGGATGAAGGCGGCGGCATAAGCAGCCCTCCAAGCATTACATTGGCAATTGTCAGAAGCGATATAAGAAGAAGCTGCGATGTCTGTTCGCGCAGTTTCGCGGTCAGCGCCGCAATACCTCCCAACGATACAAGATAAAGCGCAAAGAGCAAAAACATGGGCGCAACAAGCCGACCTTCTCCCGAAACCGCAAAAGCGGCAAGCGGTACCGCGGCGCACGGCAGCATATAAACGGCGTCGGAAACAGCGGTTGAGAATCTGAATCTTTCTATACTGCAGCCTCTTGTTTTAAGCCTTAAATAAAAATCCTTTTCCCTGCGCGGCATAATAAGCCCCGTAAGCATAAAAAATCCGGCTACCGCGGCTAACAGCCTAAGCGACATTTTTGCGGCGTCCAGAAGCGGCTCCGCTTTATGCATCTGTCCCGCCGCGTTTATTCTTTCAATCTTTAACACGGGCGTTTGCGTGCCAAGCTCAACATGTTCGAAAACCTGATTATAAAGCTTCTCGCCGCCAAGCTTGCCGCCCTCTTTAGCGGCTGCGCATGTTACCCAAAGGTTCATCGCCTCGCCGCCTACGCTTTCGGAAATAACTCCCGCCGCCGTGCTGAAAGGCGAACGAAGCATTATTAAAGCGCCTTCATATTGTCCGCTTTTCATTGAGTCCTCAAAGCCTTCTTTTACTATAAACACCGCCTCAAGGCGACCTGTCTGCAAATTGGCGGTAAGAGTGTCCTCGTCTCCATGCATAACCCAAACTACTTCAAGAGCGTTGACGTTATTAAGCAGGCGTTTTGAATATTGTGTTCCGTCCCTGTCTATCCAGCCTATAGGTATAAGCGCGTCGGGTATAATAAGACCCGCAAAAGGAGACGCGGCAATAATAAGCGCAAGCGCCATACATGCCAAACCATACGCTCCTGTCAAAAGCATTTTCAGCCTGTATTTAATTGTGCGCGACATAATGCTCACCGCGCCCTCCTTTGAAACCATCTAAACCCCATGGGCGCGAGTACGGCCGTGCTTGCGCCTAAAACGGCGGTGTACAGCAAAAGCCCCTGCGCGTTTTTATCAAACATTCCGGCAATGCATAGCTTAAGCGCCGCCGAAAAAGGCGAGTAGTATGAAATATCGCGCACTATCGACGGCATATAAGCGGAAGGCAGCAAAAGCCCGCCTAAAAGTGCAAGAGCGAGCGAAAGCAGAAAAACAGACCTTACGGCTAACGCGGGTGTTTTGCACAAAAGCCCTATGTTTATCGCGGCAAGGCTTAAAAATAAGCAGAGCAGCAAACCCGTGAACATAAGCAGCGGTATGCTGCCCTGCCGCGTTGTTCCCGCGATAAAGCCAAGCGCCGCGGCAAGCACCGCATACTGTATAAACAAAAATATGCCTCCGGCAAGCCAGCGCGATATGAAACAGCCCAAAGGAGAGCGCCCCGAGAGAAGCTGCCTGTGCAGCAGCCCCGCCGCTCCGTCGCCCGCGGTAATACGCGCCACGGGCAGGCTGCCGAGCGCGGCGAAAAGCACAAGCAGGCTTGCCGCAAAATATTCAAGAGGAAGCGCGCCTCCTAACGGCGAAGCCTCCGCCGTGCGTTCGTACAACGCAGACCGCCCGAATAAAATGTTAGAGAAGAAAGTATCAATCATAGCGGATTTGGCTTTTGCCGCTGTGCTTGGTTCCGTTTCGTGCTCAAGCGCCAAATTGTAAAAAATCTGTCCCGCGTTGGTTGCGTAGCCCACCATTTCCATTCCCGAGCTTAGCGTTTCAAAAAGCAGAGCATCCTCAAGCGGCATTTTGGGGTTTCCGTAATACGTGACTGTAATTTGTTCGGTAAAAAGCCGTTCCTGCATTTTTTCGGGAATATGAATGTACGCCGCCGCGCCCCGCAGTACGGCGTCTTTTCCCTCGTCGTCGCTGTAAACATATTTGGTTACTATAAGCCCGCCGAGGGATTTGCTTTCGACAAGCTCTTTCAGTATCATTTCGGTAAGAGGATGATTATCCTCGTTATATACAGCGACGGTAAAGCTTTGCGCGCGAACATTGGAATAAAAGTTGGGGGATACCATAACGGCAATTAATATAACAAGCGCTATAGGCGCCGCAATGGCGAATATAAGCGAAGTTCTTCCGTAAAAAAGCCTTTTTAAATCAAGCTTCATGGGTTGCGTGACGCGCTAAGAGGGTATGTATAACGCATCTCCTTCCGTGCCGTTTTATAATTTCGCTTCAGCCTGTACTATTTTTATCTCATAAAAAATGCCCCGCATACCGCTAAGGCCATAAACCTCTTACGCCGTGTACCTGCTTATCGCCTCGGCCAGGCTCCCAATCCCTTCAGCGAAATCAAGGCTGCCGTGATAGGATACCGCGCCGTCGCGCAAAACCAGCAATTCGTCCGCAAGCGATTTAATTTCCTCAAGGTCGTGGCTGACGAATACGATGGAGACCCCGTTTTTCTTTATATCATTGAGCCCCGAAACAATACGCCTGCGGTTAGAAGCGTCAACGCCTGCCAGCGGTTCGTCAAGTATAAGCAGCGGCGCGCGCAGAACAAGAGCCGCGCCAAGATTAAGCCTTCTTTGCATACCGCCCGAGAGCTTCGAAACTCTCTTTTTTTCAACGTCCTTAAGGCCTATAAGGTCCAGCACCGCGCTATAAATAAACCCGTCTTTTTTTTTCATCCAATAATAAAGGTTGTCCTTAACGGACAATTCCTGCATAAGCGCAACGCTTTGCGGTACGTAGCCTATAAGCTCTCGCGCTTCCGCGGCGGCTTCCAACGCGTTAACGCCGTTTATAAAAAGACTGCCTTCGTCCGGCGAGGCAGCCGTAGCCAGTATTTTAAGAAGAGTAGTTTTGCCCGCGCCGTTTCCGCCCGCTACCGCAAGCGCTCGTCCGCGCCGCAGCTTGAGGCTTACGCTGTTCAAATACGTTTTTTTACCATAGATTTTTGAAAGCCCTTTAGCGTCAATCATAAGCGGTTCCGCCTGCCATTTATTATTAATTGAGTATAGCATGTCATTTTCCAAAAATCAAACAAGTGCATTTGGCTTTTTCCCGCGTATGAATTATAATGATATAAAACTGTTATCAATATTTCGGAGAAAAATGAAAGAACGGATTAAACGAAAAAAACTGTCTTTTGCGATGGGAATAGCGGTGGTTCTGGCGCTCTTCGCCGGAGTTGTTTTTGTGGCCGCGGCGGCGTACGTAGCGTCCCGGGCGTTGTACTCGCACGGTATAACCGTTCCTTACGCCCAATACGCGCAATACCTTTTTTATATAATACTGGGCGTTTATATTGTGCGCAACTATATTACCGAATACGAATATACGGTTACGGACAATCAATTTATTGTTGACCGGATTTTGGGAAGTAGACAGAAAAATATACTTCGGATTCATATTAATGATATTGTCTCTATAAATAAAACCGCGCCGCGGAAACGTCCTGTACAGCGCCTTACATTCCGGTCAAAAAAAAGCGGCGGCGTTTATATGGCTTATATTGAATCCGGAAAAGAAAAATATATTTACTTAAGCCTTAGCGCCGATATGCTCGCATTTACCGCAAAGCGGGCAAGTTCAGACAATAAGCGCTAAAAGCAAAGTAACGGCAAACACAACGCCCGAAATAAGACCGAATTTTTTTAAATAACGTATATCGCTTTCTTCAAAATAGAAGCTTTTTCGTATACCGCCCCATGAAAGAGTATATTTTTTCAGCAGATTCCATTTGGTAAAATCTATTCGGAGCAGAACAAGCTCGCTTAACGCGTACAGTGCGGACATGCAAAAAAGAACGGCAGGAAGCGCGCCTATGCCCATTATAGGCAAAGCAAGCGATTTGCTTGTATACCCGGCCATGCTCATCTGCCCGCTTATTATAAGGTACAGCATAAGAGCATAAAGCCCGAAAGGTATAAGAAGCGCCGCGCCCGTAATAACGGCCGAGACCGTACCGGTTGCGACGGCGGTTAGCAAATCTTGCTTGTAGTTTATTATATCGCGCATTTCCTCATACGAATAATATCTGTCTTTAGCTTTAGGCTCGTCGACGTTGCGCAGCACCGCCGACGTTTTTTTATCCATGAACTTAAAATCACGGGTTTGAAGCAGTTTTGAAAAATCGTCTTCCTGAAGATTAAATGTTTCATTGGGTTCAAATGAATGTATGTGTACGTTAACGTACGTTAATTTGTAAACGCGTCCTATCTCAAATTTATTGAACGAAAAAGGGGTTTTAACCAAAAGCCGGAAAACCCGCGGCGTCTCGTCTCTAAGTGACGATATGGACGTAAAATACAGCCTGTATCTGTAAAGTCCCGCAAAACGCTCTTTTGAGAAAAGCAACATATTTTCACGTTCAGTCTTATTCATAACCCGCTCCTTTTTTGATTCAGCTTATTATCGCATATCAAACCAAAATTGAAAAGGGTTGTATAAATAAGCAAGTGCGATTAAACTTAGAAAAGAGGTGAACGATTTGGACAGGCAGACACCGATTATGGACGCGATAGCACAGGTTTGCGGCAACTCAAAGGCACGCTTTTGTATGCCCGGCCATAAGGGAGACTCTGGATTTTTCGGCGGGGATATGCTCTCTTGCGATATTACCGAACTGCCCGGAACGGATAACCTGCATAACGCCAAGGGGGCGATATTAAAGTCGCAAACGCTTCATGCCGAATACATAGGCGCGGAAGCTGTTTATTACACAACAGGCGGCTCTACCGCCTGCGTATTGGCCATGCTTTCTTTATTTGGTGGCAGAAAAGTAATATTCCCCCGGGGAGTTCATTTAAGCGCCGCCAACGCGATAAACATGTACGGATTAAATCCGGTATTCCTCGATTCCCCTCCCTGCGATTATCCGGCAACGGTGCAGGTTGACGCAATTAAAAAAGCTCTGCGGGAGAATAAAGACGCGGCGGCGGTGTTTATAACCTATCCTAATTATTTCGGTCTTTGCTGCGATATAGAGAGCATAGCTAACATAGCGCACAAAGCGGGATTGCCTCTTGTTGTGGACGCAGCGCACGCGGCGCATTTTGCCTATTCCGGACTGCTGCCCGCGGCGCCCTCGTATACGGGCGCCGATATCTGGACGGAAAGCGCCCATAAAACGCTGCCGGCAATGAACCAGTGCGCCTGCCTTTGCGTAGGCAGGAATTCGTTTATAGACAAAAACAAAGTCCTGCGCGCGCTTCTTAACATACAAACTACCAGCCCTTCTTACGTGCTGCTCGCTTCGCTAGATTACGCCCACGCGTATATGCGTGATACGGGAGAAAACGAGCTTTATCGAATAATAAGCGTAACCGGCCGTTTTGAGAATATGGTAAACGCGCTTTCGGGTTTTACGTGTCCGGAAATTGTCCAGCCCGGCGTTATAGGCAAAGACCCATTAAAGCTTGTTATAGACGTCGGCGGCACCGGTTACACGGGGTTGGCGGTTAAAAAAAGATTTGCCGAACAGGGTATATATGTTGAGGCCGCGGACTTTAAGAATATATTGCTTATGTTGTCGGTAGGCAATACGGCGTCGCAGCTTGAGCGATTGTACGAGTCGCTTCGCCGCGTTCCCAAAGTTCGGGGGAAAAACATATATTTTTCACCGTACAGTATGCCCCCCGCAACAAAATATTCGCAAAACTTTGTGAATTGCGGTAATATCGAGAAGGTAAGGATAGAGCGCTCTCCCGGGCGTATCGCCGCGCGCGGCGCCGGAGTGTATCCTCCTGCCGAAGCGGTTGTTATCAGGGGGCAGCTTATATCGGTTGAAATAGCCGGCTATTTGATTGAGGCGCGGCGCCAGGGTTTTGATTTGTTCGGTACGCAAGACGATAATATTTTTGTATTTAAGGAAAAATAATGATAAAAAGCTTAACCGGCAAACAGTACGGCAACTATAAAACGATTTTCTTTGATCTTGACGGTACATTGCTCAAATCGGGGGAAGGCATTATAAACGCCGTCAATTATATGTTCGAACGCATAGGAATAAAAGAAAATGACGAAAAACGCCTGCGCGCTTTTATAGGACCGCCGGTAAAGCACCACCTAAAAGATACGTATGGCATGGATGAACAACAATCGACCAAAGCGTACGGCTTATTCTGCGAATATTACCATGAAAAAGGCGTATATGAGAGCTGTCTTTATGACGGCGTTGAAGATATGATAAAGACCCTGCATAAGTTAGGCATAAAGCTTCATATTGCCACGGGCAAAAGGGAAACTATGATATCGCCTATACTTTCGCGCCACGGTTTGCTTGATTATTTTTCCGGTTTGTTCGGCGCGTGGATTGATAAAGGCATATATAACAAAACGCAGATTCTGCGGAACGCAATATCACGGCTTGGCGCTCTTCCCGACGATTCGATAATTATTGGCGATCGCAATCATGACATAATAGGCGGCAGGGCTGTCGGGCTTGATACCGCGGGGGTTCTTTACGGTTACGGTGATTATCAAGAACTCGCTAGCGCGGGCTGCGATTATATTGTTAAAAAGGTCGTCGATATACCAAAGCTTGCCGGAGGGGTTTAAAATGAGAGGACTGTTTATTACTTTTGAGGGAGCGGACGGCTGCGGAAAATCTACACAGCTCAAATTTCTAGCGCAATTTCTTGAACAAAATAATGTATCCGTTGTATGCACGCGCGAACCGGGCGGCAGCCCCATTGCCGAGAAGATACGCGGTATACTGCTCGATAAAGAAAACTTGGAAATGAACGCCGTCACGGAAACGCTTCTTTATGCCGCGGCGCGCGCGGAGCATGTACGCAAAGTGGTTCGTCCCGCGCTGGATGCCGGAAAAGTGGTGCTGTGCGACCGTTTTATCCATTCGTCATATGCATATCAAGGTTTTGGCCGCGGTCTTGGAGTAAAACTGGTGCGCCGGCTCAATAAGAGGGCTTTGGATAACTGTATGCCCGATATTACTATATTTATTAACATTTCGCCCGAGCGCGCTTTTGAGCGGATGAACGAGTTAAAACAGCGTGACCGGCTTGAGAGCGAAAGCCTTGAGTTTCACAGGCGGGTTTTTAATGGCTTTATTAAGATTTCCAAGAGCAAAGGAGTTATATCAATTGACGCCAAAGGCTCAAAACGTCAGACGCACGAGCTTATAATACAAAAGCTTATGCCCGTAATTAGAAAAGCAGGCCTTATATGAGCGGGCGGACGGCTTCGGAGCGCTTTATATACGCCGCTAAAAGCGGTAAAGCGCTGAGCGCATACCTTATAACGTGCAGCCGTATAAATGTCGCGCTGCGCCTGGCGGACGAATTTTTACTGCATTTGTTTTGCAGAAAAGGCAGATGCGGTAAATGTTCCGATTGCCTTAAGGTTATGCACGGCCATGTGGATATATTAAGGCTTTGCGCTCCTAAAGTTGAAGAAATCCGAGACGCGATTTCTTTCGTGGCGGAAAAGGCTTACGAGGCGGATTATAAAGCCGTTATAATAGATAATGCCGATTCAATGACGCCTCAGGCGGCAAACTGCCTGTTAAAAACACTCGAAGAGCCTCCGGCCGGCACGATATTCGTGTTAACGGCGCATTCCGTCAGCGGTGTTCTTCCAACCATAGCTTCGCGGTGTACGCCGGTATCAATAACGCCGTCTATAAGCGAGCCGGAAAAATTAGCCCGCACATTAGGGTGCGATGCCAGTACGGCGGCCATAATATCCGATCTGGCGGGGGGGTACGAGGACGAAGCGCGCCGTATAATAAAGGATAAGCAATTTCTTACCCGGCGTGAGGAGACGCTGTCCATGCTGCACGGCCTGCTTACGCAGAACAATATGGCGATAAATGCGTTTGCCGATTTTCTTGAAATGTATAAAGAAAGCGTTTGTGATTTGCTTGGCATAATGCTGTCATATCTTCGCGATATAAGGGTATATAAAAGAATAGGGAACAATCATATTGTAATAAACCGCGACAGGCTGGACGAAATAAGGCAAGTCTCGTATATCTTTACAAGCGGCGCAATCCGTAATATGATAAATGTCATACTGGAGACGGGAAAAAGGTTCTTAGTTCCGGTAAATTTTCGTTTAACTGTGGAAAAGATGCTTTTTAGTATACTGGAGGATAAAAGCGGATGCACAAAGTAATTGGAGTTCGTTTCAAACGGGTTGGCAAAGTATATTACTTTTTACCCGGAGAAATAAATTTTTGCGAAGGAGACCATGCCATTGTTGAAACGGCCAGAGGGTTAGAATACGGCGAGGTTGTTATTGCCAATAAGGAGGTTTCCGACAGAGAGCTTGTCGCTCCGCTTAAAACCGTGGTGCGTAAGGCTACCGCCGAAGACGAAAAAAAACTTGATGATAATAAGCAAAAAGAAACCGGCGCGCTTGAAACATGCCAGAAAAAGATTGTAAAGCACGGTCTTGAAATGAAGCTTGTCGATGTGGAGTATACGTTTGACAACTCAAAAATAATATTTTATTTTACCGCGGACGGCCGTGTTGATTTCAGAGACCTTGTAAAAGACCTTGCTGGAGTTTTTAAAACCCGTATTGAACTTCGCCAGATAGGCGTTAGGGACGAAGTAAAAATGCTCGGCGGGCTTGGGCCTTGCGGAAGGGCTTGCTGCTGCTCTTGCTTTCTTGGAGACTTTTCTCCGGTTTCAATTAAAATGGCGAAGGAGCAGAACCTTTCGCTTTCGCCGACAAAAATAAGCGGGCTTTGCGGAAGGCTTATGTGCTGCCTGAATTACGAACAGGAGCATTATTGCCAGACGCGCCGTAGAATGCCGCGTGTCGGCAGCACTGTGTTATCGCCCGAGGGTGAAGGCGTGGTGCTTGATAACAACGCCATAACCGAAACAGTGCGTATTAAAATCGCTTTGCCCGACGAGACAATGGATATAAAAACGTTTAAGCTTGAGCAGATACAATTTGTCGCCCCCGCGGACGAAAAAGACAACGATAACGGCGATGTTGTTCTTGATGAGGAAATAAAATCGCTGCTGGATGAGTAAACCCGCGTAAAAAATATATCAACGCAAAATTGCGTCGTAATGGGCTTGCTTTTTTGATTGTATATGATTAGAATAAGTGAGTGTATTCAAACAATGGGAGGTAGCGACTTATGGCTTATAAAATTACTGACGAGTGTATTTCGTGCGGGTCCTGCGAAAGCGAATGCCCTGTTGATGCGATATCCGAGGGCGACGGCATATATGTGATAAACGCGGAGCTTTGCACCGACTGCGGCGCTTGCGCCGATGTATGCCCTTGCGACGCGATCGTAAGCGAATAGCGAAAAAAGAAAAAGGCCTTTTTTTAAGGTCTTTTTTTAATTCCGTTATATCAAGAGGCTGCACTATTGCGCGGCAAGCGCTTGAAGGCGCTTTGCCATATCGTCTATTCTTTCGCGTACCTGGCGCAGCGAATTATAATCTTTGTGCCACGACGCGTACCATAATTCAAGGTGCAGACGGTTAAGTTCTTTTCTTATTACGTTAATATCCGTCCGCAGCGCGTCGTACGCCGCTTTTTTTGCGCGCGGAACAGGCTGCCTTCTCTCAAATTGCATATCTTTCGTCATATCCGCTATTTTATTTTTTATTTCCATACTAAAACTCCAGTATGTCTCCCGTGCGCATCCGCTTAACGCGGGCGTGCAGCGACAGTTTTTCAAACGCCTTATCGCCGGTGCAATGGCCGGTATATACCTTTCTTATATTACGTTCCGTTAAAAACTTGGCGATGGCGGTCACCTCCGCATTCGGTTCCTTTCTTGCTTTTCCGGCCGACCCCGAGTATCCCCCAAGATGGAAGCCTCCGGCCGCGCCGCAAATATGCCCGTAGTTTGCTTCCGCTGTCATCAGTATGTTAAGTATGCCGCAGTGCGCGCATCCGGTGAGCACGATAATACCGTCCTTATCTTCTACAACGATAAAAAGTTCATGCTCCAAGGGGTCGGCGATAAGCCTGCCCTCTTTTTTTACAAGCATGTTTGCCGAGTAATCAGGCAGCCTGCGAAACTTTTCGGCGCTTGCCGCGTAAACTCCGTTTGCAATTTTAATATCGCCTTTAAAAAAGCGCAGCCTTTCCGTATGTTTTTCAAAAAACTGCGGGTCTATGCCCGAGCGTACATTTTTGTTTCCATGCCTGGTATAATATTCTTCTTTGGCCGCTTCCTTGACGTACACTTTTGCGCGCCGGTTGATATCTAAAAAAAAGTTAAGGCCGCCCGTATGGTCTTTATGAATATGAGAAATAACACATATGTCGACTTTAATTAAATCTATACCTAAAAGCGTCGCGTTATAAATAAAAGCGTCGGAGGCGCCGGTATCAAACAACACGCGCTGCCCGTTATGCTCAAAATAAAGGCTTAAACCGTGCTCGCTTATAAAACCGGAATTTGCATGTTTAGTGTTTTCAATAAGCGTATAAATTCTCATTTTACCCTGCCGTTTATACTGTTTATTTTACGTCTTTTATTTACTGCCGCGGCTTTTTGTTTGATATATTGGCGATAAAAATAAATATCACTTTCCGCCTCGCCAAAGTGTTCTTTAGAATTTAACGGGACAGCTCTAACGCCTTTGTATTCGCAAGCCTCTCTTTGCTCGAACAGCTTTCTTTTCGCTTTTGGCTCGTCATATGAAAGAAGCTTAAAAATGTTTATACCAAGCCCTTTGCATACAGATGAAAGCGTGTTGAATTGCGGCACTTTTTTGCCTCTTTCAATATAAGAAAGAGTGGACTGCGCAATACCGGATTTTTTCGCAAGCCGGCTTTGGGACATATTGCCTTCGATGCGCAGCTTTCTGATTTTTTTGCCAATATCTCTGCCCATGCAAACGCCCTTTCAAATTTATATACATTTTAACACTAATTATATTGCAAAACAAATAATTTGCGGCATATATCCGTTAAACCTTAAAAAACGATACATTCTGGCAGATAAAGCAGAACGCTTTGGACAGTACAAGTATGGTTTTTGTTTGGAGCGGGTGATGGGAATCGCTCCGCCGCGCTGCGCTTGCTATCACGCCGCCTCGACCGCCTTAATCCGCCACCGGCGGCGGCGGTCTCGTGTTCGATTCCTCCATTTCATTTCAAAAAAAATCCCCGAAAGAACCGGGGATTTCTTTTGGAGCGGGTGATGGGAATCGCTCCGCCGCGCTGCGCTTGCTATCACGCCGCC
>CAZPHS010000017.1:0-5666 GCA_964586785.1 uncultured Christensenellaceae bacterium | reverse complement strand
AAAAAAAATCCCCGAAAGAACCGGGGATTTCTTTTGGAGCGGGTGATGGGAATCGAACCCACGTGGCCAGCTTGGGAAGCTGGAGCTCTGCCATTGAGCTACACCCGCATAAAAAACGCAGCCACATTATAACACGCCGTATGTTCTTTTACCATACCGCAAAGTATAAAAAATCAACGCCGCCGGCAGTTATATTGGTAAACCCGCATATGCACAGCATTAACAACAGGCGCATAAGTTAGTACGGGATTGCCTTTTTGATACCGCTGCGCCTTTGGGCGGAAAGGAAGTACATATCAATGGAAGATAACCGAACAATCGTAATCGATGGTTTTGAGTTTGAGTTGACCGGACTTTTTTTTGAAAACGGCGCCGCTTCAATAACAATACGGGTTTCGGGGAACGGACAAAGCCAGTCGGATTTAAAAGGCTGGGTGCTTGAAGTGTGCCCCGAAGACCGGCAGGCGTTCGAAGAATTAAACATACTTTCATGCGAGAAAAAAAGACGGCAATTAAACTGGACGCCGGCAATTGCGCTAAAAACGTCTTACGAGCTTTTGGGGGATATAGGCATAAACGGCATTGTTATAACAGACTGGGTAGGGCGGTATGAAGACGACCCCGAAGCGGAGTACCGCATTGTTATTGATTCGAAACTGGAACCGCAATCATTTAAAATCGGAATTATACAAAATGAATCTGTTCGTGTTTCCGAACAGAAGATGCAGATTACGGCAAAGTACGCCAATAAAGTTTGGACAGAACCCGTTGAAAAAAGCTTCTGCCTTTATATCCCCGCGCCGGAAGGATATAAACCTAATTATAAAATATGCGTATCGGCCGCCAAACGTTTTACACATATATGCTGCCAAAGGAGCGGCGACGAAAACACAATGCCGGTATGCGCCCGCCTTTTCGGCAGTGTGCGCATCGTTGCGTCCGTTCCGTTAAGTTGCGGTAAAGCCAGTGGGGACGAGGTTCACGCGGCGGCGTGCGACTGTTTTGAGGTTTGCGATATAATAGGATATGCGGAAGAAGATGACGCGTTTAGCTTAAATGACGTAACCGTGTATCCGAAAAAAGACAGTCTTGATTTAACGCTGCTTAACACACACTGCGGAAAATCGGTATACCGTCTTGACGGAAAATATGTTATAGGTCATAAAGGCGAATAGATATATTATAATATTGGAATGCCGCGTCGGTAAATTTACGGCGCGGTTTCACCCTCGCTATTTTTCAACGCGTATGGTGCTGGCGACGCTTAAAACCTCCGGTATATAGCTTATTTCCTCTATAGCGCGTTTCACCGAAATCTCTTTGGCTTTGTGCGTTACAAATATGAGCGGTACGCTCTCCTCGCTCTCGCCCTGCTGCCGCACGGAGGCAATACTGACGCCCTGCCCGCCGAATACGCTTGCTATTTTGGCAAGCACGCCGGGCGAATCCTGCGCTATTATACGTATGAAGAATTCGCATTCCCAGTTGTTTTCGAATGAGATTTCATTTGACACCGTTTCTTTGTTATAGAACGTAGTATAATGATGGCGTTCTTTTGCCGCCGCGTAAACGATATCGGATACGACCGCGCTGGCCGTTGGCATATCTCCCGCTCCACGCCCGTAGAGCATTAAATCGTCAATTGTGTCGCCGTGGAGAAATATGGCGTTAAACGCGCCGCGCACCGACGCGAGAGGATGAGTTTTAGGTATCATCGTGGGGTGTACGCGCACTTCTATGGTGCTTCCCCGCTTTTTGCCTATGGCAAGCAGTTTAACCTTATATCCAAGTTCGTTGCCATAATCGATGTCTTCTAAGGATATGTTTGTAATCCCCTCGCAGTAGATGTATTCAACGGGCACCCTTGCGTGAAAAGCCATCGAAGATAGTATGGACAGCTTGTACCTGGCGTCCAGCCCCTCGATATCGTTTTTAGGGTCCGCCTCCGCCATGCCGAGTTTCTGCGCTTCTTTCAGCACATCGCTAAAATCGGCCTTGTCCGAATCCATCTTGGTTAAAATATAGTTTGTCGTTCCGTTTATTATACCCATTACCGACGTTATTTCGTTGGCTTGAAGACTGTCCCATATTGTGCGCAGTATAGGAATTCCGCCGCCTACGCTCGCCTCAAAATAAAGCCCCGCGCCGCTTTTTTGGGCTGCCGCGTTGATCCGAGGCCAATGGCGGGCAAGCAGCTCTTTATTCGCTGTGACTACTGTTTTGCCGGAATCTAGCGCGGCAAGTACAAAATCCAGCGCCGGCTTTACGCCGCCGATAAGCTCTACAACCGTATCGATGCTTTTATCCGCGATAATATCTTTATAATAATCGTTTGCCTTAATCTCATTTGGTATATTGATTGAGTATTCAAGAGAAAGCACCTTTTTTACACAAAGAGATATACCCTCTTTATGCTCAATTCTGCTTTTTTGCGCGGCAATAGTTTTGTATACGCCGGAGCCTATAGTGCCCATTCCCAAAATCGCTATGTTAACCTGCTTCATCCGTCTTACCTCTCGTTCCTCGGCGTTTTCGCGTTCTTTTTGTAAAGTATGTTAAGCCCTATAAGCGTAAGCAGGGCGTTTATCTCGTCTATCTCCTCTGCATCCTGCGCTATAAGCCGCGCCAGCCCGCCCGTGGCGACAACGTGCGGACTGGCGTCCATCTCGATTTTCATACGCCGAAGTATATAATCTACCTGGCCGACATAGCCATATATTATTCCCGACTGCATACCGAACACCGTATTTTTGGCGATAACAGTATCCGGCTTTATAAGCTCTACGCGCGGCAGCTTGGCGGCGCTCTTCGCCAGCGCGTCGGAGGCTATTTTAAGCCCCGGGCATATTGCGCCCCCAAGAAAATCGCCGTCTTTGGAAACCGCTCCGAATGTCGTCGCGGTACCGAAATCTACGGTTATGCACGGTCCTCCGTACAGCGTAAACGCGGCGACCGCGCCGACAATTCTGTCCGCCCCAAGCTCCCGCGGGTTATCATACAATATGTTGATTCCCGTTTTCATGCCCGGCCCGACACACATAGCCTGCCTTTTAAAGTACAGCTCGCACATGTGCTGAAGCGTAAAATTAATCGACGGTATTACCGATGATATAATAATACCGCGCACATCGGAGGGTTTACACCCCGCGTGGCTGAAAAAAGACATTATGTGTATGCCGTATTCGTCTGCCGTGCGCTCGGCGCTTGTCGCCATACGCCAAGAATTTTTTAATTTGTCGCCTTCAAACAGACCGCATTTTATATGACTGTTGCCGACCTCCATCGCGAAAACCATTGCTTCTCCAAATAAAACTTTATTATTCTGCATATAACGGCGAAAACGTAAAGAAGTCCCGCCGATACCTAACGCATTGCTTATCGCGCCCTTTGTACATTGAGCTTTGTAAGAGGCACAATAACCGCGCCCGCTATTATAGCGGCCACCGCTATTTCAATCACCGCGTTAAGCCCGCCCCAAGCTACTAAAAATACAGTATAATCTCCGCCGACAATCTCTTGTCCATAAAAAGCAAGAAAAATGCCCGATAATACTAACAATGAATGAGCGAATGTACTCAGCGAAGCAGAAACCGTTGCCGAAAGAAAAATACCTCTGCGCTTCTTTAAAGCTTCGTATATCCATGCCGCCAATACCGGGAAGAATATGCGGGGCGCAAGGCATATAATTAAGCTCCACAGGTTTCCGTTCGGTACAAACGGGCTGAACGCAAACGCCGCCAGCGGGTTAGGCGGCATAATTGTCCATACAATAAGCGAGCTTATTCCCATAACGGCGCCTATAAAAGCTCCCGCTCTCTTGCCCAAAGTTAAGGCCACAATCAGTGCGGGAACGTGCGCGAGCGTTGCGACAATTCCGGGCGATATAGGTATAGACCCTAAAACCGTGAAACAAAACAGCAGTTCTATCGCCGTAAACAGCGACAACTGCACCCAAAATAGTAATCTTCCGTTCTTCATTTTTTTACCTCCGTTCAGGTTCCGCTTTGCGGATACCCGACATTGTTTTATTCGGTTTCCCCCTTCGCCGCGTGACGTTGCTTTTATGGACATACGTCCGCAGCCGAAAAAAACCGTAGCTGTATTATATCAGCGCCTTACCCCGCGCGCAACTATTTGATTCTTTTTTGCAGTCTTCGCGTTTCGGTTATCTTCTTTTCGTAACCTTCTTCCGACGGAGTGTAATATACCCTGTCGGTTAAATTATCGGGCAGATATTGCTGCGGTATATAATGGCGCTCATAGTCGTGCGGATATTTATAGCCTTTTCCGTTTCCAAGGGTTTTAGCTCCATTATAGCTTGTATCGCGCAGATGCTGCGGTACGGGCACTTGATACGCGTTTTCGGCATCGTTAAAAGCGGCGTCTACCGCGCGGACAACCGCGTTGGATTTGGGCGATTCGCATATAAATATAACAGCCTGCGCTATAGAAAGCCGCGCTTCCGGCATACCGACAAATTCCAGCGCCTGAGCCGCCGCCGCCGCTTGAGACATTGCCGAAGGGTTGGCAAGCCCGACGTCTTCGCTGGCGTGAGCGAGTATTCGCCGCACTATAAGACGCGGGTCAACGCCCGCGTAAATAAGCCGCGCAAACCAGAAAAGCGCCGCGTCGGCGTCCGAGCCGCGCAGCGATTTGCAAAACGCGCTCAGCATGTTGTAGTATTCCTCGTCGTCGCACCGCACCGCGCGCCGCTGTATGGATTCTTCCGCCGTTCCGATATCGATATTTATTGTTCCGTCCTTATCGGGCGGCGTAGTCAGCACCGCAAGCTCTACGGCGTTTATGGCAGTGCGCGCGTCGCCGTTCGCAACGTTGGCAATGTGCTCCGCGGCATCGTCTTCCAACACAACCTTTAAACCGCCGAGCCCGCGCTCCTTATCACAAAGGGCGGTATGCACTATTTGTTTTACATCGTCTTTGGTCAGCGCAAAAAACTGAAACAACCGGCAGCGGCTTATAATCGCGCTTGTCATGCACACCATCGGGTTTTCTGTTGTGGAGCCTATAAACCGTATCGTGCCTTTTTCAATGGCCGGCAGTATGCTGTCCGATTGTGTTTTAGACCATCTGTGGCATTCGTCTAGCAGCAAATAAGTGTGCCTGCCATGCAGCTCAAGTCTCTCTCGCGCCTTCTCTATTATCGCGCGCACATCCTTTACTCCGCTTGTAACGGCGTTTAGTTTCTCAAACGCCGCGCCCGTTGTGTTGGCAACCACATACGCGAGCGTGGTTTTTCCCGAGCCGGGCGGACCGAAAAATATAGACGATGTTAAGCTGTCGGTTTCTATGGCGCGCCTAAGCAGCTTTCCCTTTCCTACTATATGCGTCTGCCCGAAAAACTCATCTATATTGCGGGGGCGCATTCTGTCCGCCAAGGGCGTTGATTTATTAACTTCTTGCTCGAATAAACTGCTCATAATTTTTTTAAGCGGCGTCTTTTAGCGCCTCTCCTTTAAATCATATGATATCACGCCCGCCGTCCGCTGAAAAGGCATAGTATAAGCCGCCCCTACTGTGCTTGCGCTGCGGGGGTATACGGTTATTGTTTTGCTCTTTGATATTTGCAATGTGGAAAGACATGTAAATGAGACTCCGTGCGAAAAAACAAGTGCATAATTTGAGATAGGAAGTTCTTAAAGCTATCG
>CAZPHS010000016.1:6121-42332 GCA_964586785.1 uncultured Christensenellaceae bacterium | reverse complement strand
GGTTTGAGCCTTTTTATCTGCTCTTATCCTTATGCACTTGAATTTTCAATCCGGGACGATTATTTTACACTTAGATACAAGTCAATAAACTTGACAATGACACTATAAGATGATATGCTTTATTAGTTAATTGGCAAGTATAGGATATGACAACTTGAGAAGGCGCAAGAATACTTGCTTTTTATTTTTGGGTTCAAATCGCGCAAAACCTATAAAGTTTTATAGAGGGGGTTTATAGGTGGCATTTTATTAATCTGATAATATAATATGAAAAATAGAATTGAAAAGGGTAAACCCATTGAAAAATGGGGACACAAAGCCGCAAATCTAAAGCGAAAACGCTATGATGGTTGGGCTGCCGATGTAAAGATTTAGCATATAATCAGTATGGACGTCCTTTAAGTTTGCACTGAAAGTACCGGAAGATAGGCGGCTTACACCTGCCTATTTTTTTAATATCGGGAGACTAAAAAAGTGATTGCAAAACGAGACATTTATGATGAAAACTTTAAGTTGCTGATTAGAAAGGGGACAAAGGTATCGTGTAAGGTCTTGGAGAAGCTGACAAAGCACGGTTATTATAATCCCGAAGACATAATAAGCTCTAAAGAAGCCGGAACGGTTACAAAAAAAGCGAACATTCGCAATACTGAACGCTTTGAGCTGCCAAATATAATATTAGGGGATATCATATTTGAATCTGAAAATAAACCTTGGGGAATATACGTTAACGCGCTGTGCAACTACTTAGACTGGATATATACACATTCCATTAATGTGTCGCTTATTTCTATGAAGCTGGCGGCAGAACTAAAATATAATTATAAAGAGCTTTGGAATTTGGGGCTTGGCGCGTTACTGCATGATATAGGGAAGCTGGTAATACCAAAAACAATTATATCAAAACCCGGGAGCCTTAACGATATAGAAATGAATTATGTTCGCCGGCATTGCGAATTGGGAGCGAGGACACTTGAACATTTTTGTCTCCCGAAAGAATGTACGGATGTCGTTTTGCATCATCATGAGCGGCTCGACGGCAGCGGATATCCCGAAGGGCTAAAAGCGGATGAGATATCTTGCAACGCTAAAATTGTAATGATTGCTGACGCTGTTGACGCGATAACATCCGGACGCCCCTATAGGGCTCCTAAGAAAATGGATGACGCTATCAAAATATTAAAAGATGAGAAGGGCAGATATTCTTTTGAATTAATAAAGCTGTTGGAGACAGTATTGGATTTATCATAAGCGTTACATATTTATGACAAAATAATAACAAAAGCCATATAGTACAAACGCTCAGCCGTAGCCGGTATTCACGGCATTTTTTGAGCGTATTTTTAAGTCTGTTAGCAAAACGGACATCAAATGAATATTATGATTTATAATTAACGGCTTATTATGCTTTGACAATGCGCTGTCTGTTGTTGCGCCGCAATAATGTAAGCAATACGAAAAGCTTTATGCGGCCGTTAGGGGGGGATAAGCGTGTACGGGTTAAAGCGCATATCGGTCGTATACGGCGCTGCCGATAGAATTATAATTAACGATGATTCAAAAATTGTTCTTATGAGCGATTGCCATCGCGGAGACGGGAGCCACGCCGATACATTTTCCAAAAATAAAAATATATATTATGCGGCGCTTACGCGATACTATCAGGAAGACTTCGTATATATAGAGCTTGGCGACGGCGACGAACTTTGGGAAAACAAGAACATGAAAGACATTATATATGTTCACAAAGATGTTTACGCGCTGCTGTTTAGTTTTTATCAAAAGAACAGATTGCATATGCTTTACGGCAATCATGACATCGATAAAAGAAGGCGCCAATACCTGGAGAATAACCTGTATCAGTATTTTGATACCCGCAAAGGCGAAAAAATACCGCTCTTTCCGAACATAAAAATATATGAAGGATTGGTTTTGCTGCATAAACCGAACAATAGAGAGATATTCCTTTTGCATGGGCATCAGGCGGATTTTTTAAACGGTTGCCTGTGGAGGCTCGCTAAAGTGCTCGTGAGGTATTTATGGAGACCGCTGGAGCTTTTTGGCGTAAATGACCCGACAAGCACGGCAAAGAATTATAAAAGAAAAAAATCGGTGGAGGATAAGCTTATAAAATGGCTGAGCGATAAAGATATAATTATTATTGCCGGACATACCCACAGGCCGGTTTTTCCGGATACAAATGAGCCGCGCTATTTTAACGACGGAAGCTGCGTGCATCCGCGATGCATAACTGCCGTTGAGATAAACAAAGGATACATAACTTTGGTAAAATGGAGTGTTAAAACAAAGCCGGACGGAACGCTTTATATAGGAAGAGACGAGCTGGCGGGGCCGGCCAGGCTTTCCGATTATTACAGGGGAGGTACATACCACATAAACATTACATAATAGAGTAACATATCAATTAAATTACGTTTCAAAGATAACAGTAAAAGTTATATTTATGCACTCCGGACTAATTGAAAGTTTATTCTATGTATTTACAGATATGCAGGATTGTTATTGTGCGCTTGCATACCGCAACATACGGAATGCATTTATCAGTGCATAGCGAAACAACTGGTTATTCGCGATTACTGCGTTATTTCGGTCAAAACAGGCGTAAACAGCCGTATTTGCGGCGGGGTAAGCGCATAAACGCTTTACTTTTTTCAAAGATTAGTATATGTTATAAGCAATTCTAGTTTTAAAAAATTGCGAAAGGTGAATATTATGACCAAACACAAAAAGCTTCTTGAATGGATAAAGAAGGTCGAAGAACTATGTCAGCCGGACAGCGTTTATTGGTGCGACGGGTCTTTGGAAGAAAACGAACGTCTTCTGAAAGAAGCGGTGGACAGCGGCGCCGCAACGATGCTGGATCCGGTAAAACGCCCCGGATGTTATCTTTTTAGGAGCGACCCTTCAGACGTGGCGCGGGTGGAGGACAGGACTTATATTTCTTCTAAGACGCGGGACGCGGCTGGGCTGACAAACAATTGGGTTGATCCGTCGGAGCTGAAAAAGACTATGACAGGCCTCTACAATGGATGCATGAAGGGAAGAACAATGTACGTTATTCCTTTTTCAATGGGCCCTATAGGCTCGCCTATATCAAAGATAGGCGTAGAGATAACCGACAGCATTTATGTTGTTGTAAACATGCGCATTATGACGCGCATGGGCAGCGCGGTGCTTGATATTATCGGGGAAGACGGCGAATTTGTGCCTTGCCTGCATTCGGTAGGCGCGCCGCTTAAAGAAGGGCAGGAGGATGTCGCCTGGTCGTGTGCGCCCATGGAACAAAAGTACATAAGCCATTTTCCGGAGGAGCGCCTTATATGGTCTTACGGCTCCGGCTACGGCGGCAACGCGCTTTTAGGTAAAAAGTGTTTTGCGCTAAGAATAGCTTCCGTGCAGGCCAGGGACGAGGGCTGGCTGGCGGAGCATATGCTTATATTGCGCATAACCGACCCTAAGGGCAACAAAAAGTACGTCACCGGCGCTTTTCCCAGTGCATGCGGCAAGACAAATCTCGCTATGCTGATTCCCACAATACCCGGATGGAAGGTTGAAACCATAGGCGACGATATCGCATGGATGAAATTCGGGGCGGACGGAAGACTGTATGCTATAAATCCGGAATACGGCTTCTTTGGTGTCGCGCCCGGAACCTCCGATGATTCCAATCCTAACGCGATGAAGACAATAAAAAGCGACACTATTTTTACAAATGTGGCTTTGACCGACGATAATGATGTTTGGTGGGAAGGCATAGGCACGGACGCGCCGGAGCATCTTGTGGACTGGAAAGGGAAAGACTGGACGCCGAAAAGCAAAGATAAAGCGGCGCATCCTAACGCGCGTTTTACCGCGCCCGCGTCGCAATGTCCTGTTATTGCTCCGGAGTGGGAAGACCCGGCAGGCGTTCCCATATCGGCAATACTTATAGGCGGACGCCGTCCGCACACCATACCGCTGGTGCATGAAAGCTTTGATTGGAATCACGGCGTGTTTATAGGCTCAATAATGGGCTCCGAGATAACGGCGGCGGCCATATCGGAAAAGATAGGCCAGGTTCGCCGCGACCCGTTTGCCATGCTGCCTTTCTGCGGCTATAACATATGCGATTATCTTCAGCACTGGTTGGATATAAGCCAAAAAACGGATGCCGGAAAACTGCCTAAGATATTCTATGTAAACTGGTTCAGGAAAGACGAGAATGAGAGATGGCTTTGGCCGGGGTTCGGCGAAAACAGCCGCGTTCTAAAATGGGTTGTTGAGCGTGTTTCGGGAGAAGGCAAAGCGGTTGCGACTCCGATAGGATATATGCCCGATAAAGGCGCGTTGTATTTAGATGGTATTGATATAAGCGACGCCGATATGGAAAAGCTTCTTTATGTCGGAAAGGATGAGTGGCTTGAAGAAGTGGAATCTATAAAGGAGTATTATGCCAAGTTCGGCGACAGAATGCCGCAGGAGCTAATAAATCAGTTAAGCGCTCTTGAGGAACGTATAAATAATATGTAAGACTGATTATTAAACGGGGCGTCTTATGGGCGCCCCTTATAGGTTTACAACAAAGACATAAAGCTTTTTTACGTCCCGCAAGTTTTATATTGCGTCGGACACTTAACAAACAATATTAATTTAAAAATATATTAAGATATGCTAAATATTTCGATTATGATAATAATTTAATTCAACGTGAAAATTGTTGAATGTTAATGCGTTAAAGCGCCTTAAAAAACGCTAAACGCCTCTAAGCTCTAATGATTTTGTAACATTTAGAGAGGTAATTCTGACTTTTTCGTGACAAAAGACCATTATTCAACATTGACATATGCACATGCGCACGATATTATTGCGTAGACGTATGCTCGTTAGCATTGCTAACTTAAAGGCGGCTTTAATATTTGTTTGTATAAAAGGAGCGGTTTGATGGATATTGAGAAGATATGTAACCTTATCGAAAAGGCCGAAGAATCTTCATTTGATAAAATTGAAATACAGATTCAGGATTTTAAATTGTGCCTTGAGAGAAATTGCGGAGGCGCGCCGATAAGGGAAGCGTATGAAATGTCAAATACCCGGGCAACGCAGAAAAATATTGCAGCGCCCGCCGAAGAGACGCAAACCGTAAATCCGGACGACGTTATTGCCACCCCTATTTCAGGCGTGTTTTACGCGGCGAAAGAGCCCGGCGCCGAGCCGTTTGTAAAAGAAGGCTGCGATATAAAAAAAGGAGAAACCGTTTGTATAATAGAGGCGATGAAAATGATGAACGAAATCAGCGCGCCAAAGACGGGCGTCATACAACGCGTGCTTTTACCCGACGGTCAGCCGGTTTTGGAAAACGATTCGCTCTTTATATACGCAAGGGAAAAGTAGCATGAATACGGTTCTTGTGGCCAACAGAGGAGAGATTGCGGTTCGAATCATCAGAACATGCAAAAAACTAGGGCTTAAAACCGTCGCCGTATTTTCGGAAAACGATGAGGGAAGTATGCATACCAGGCTTGCCGATTACAGCGTATGCATAGGACCGCGCGCGGCGCAAAAAAGTTATTTGAACATAAACGCGCTTATCGCCGCGGCGGGAATATATAACGCGGATATCGTTCATCCCGGTGTAGGCTTTTTGGCCGAAAGCGCCGAGTTCGCGCAAAGCTGCGGGGCTGCGGGATTGCGTTTTGTCGGGCCGGACGCGACTGCCATGCATCTTATGGGCGATAAGCAAAAAGCAAGGCAGATTATGATTGAAAACGGGTTCCCTGTTGTCCCCGGTTCCGACGGCGCGATAGAAGACTTGAAAAGCGCGCTTGACGCCGCTGAAAAAACCGGTTTTCCGCTCATGATAAAGGCTGCTAAGGGCGGCGGGGGCAAAGGCATTCGCGTTATTAACAGCGCGGAGGAATTAAAGCGCGAGTATCCGCTGGTATGCCGCGAGGCCGAACTTGCTTTTGGCGACAAAGCGGTTTATATAGAGGCGTATCTGCCCAAGGCAAGGCATATTGAGGTGCAGGTGCTGGCGGACGAATATGGGAACACACTGCATCTTGGCACGCGTGAATGCAGCCTTCAGCGCAGAAATCAAAAGCTTATAGAGGAAGCGCCCGCGGTCAATGTTGACTCCGCAGTGTTGGACAAAATGCAAAGGACGGCTGTGGATATAGCCAAATGCGTCGGTTACAAAAACGCGGGAACGGTAGAATTCCTTCTTGCGGAAAACAATTTTTATTTTATGGAGATGAACACACGCATACAAGTTGAGCATACGGTAACGGAGTGCGTATATGGCGTTGATTTGATAAAGGCGCAGATACAAGCGGCGTTGTCCCATCATATAAACGTTAAGCAGGAAACGCTTGCGCAAAAAGGTCACGCGATTGAGTGCCGCATAAACGCGGAAAACGTATCCGAAAAGTTCAGGCCGTCTCCGGGAATTATAAAAAAGATGTGCCTGCCGGGAGGATACGGTGTGCGCGTGGATACGGGCTTTTGCGCCGGAGACGAAATTTCGCCTTTTTATGATTCTATGGTGTTAAAGCTTATCTGCGCCGGAGAAAACCGCGGCGAGGCAATAGCGCAAAGCATAGTGTCGCTGGATGAATTGATTATAGAGGGCATAAGCCATAACGCAAAGTTTGCCCGCGCAATGCTGTGCGATGATGATTTTGTTTCCGGCAATGTGCATACCAAATGGATAGAACAGCAGTTTTATAACCGTTTTTTCGGAGGTGGTAATGAATCTGTTTAAAGAGGATATAAAAGCGGGCGCCGCAAAAGCTTTGGATAATATAGAGAGGCTGTGCTGCGGTGATTGCGGCAAGGAGATGGCCGCGGATATTATTCACGCGAACTATTCTATCTGTCCGTTCTGCGGGTTTTTGTTTCGTCAGCCCGTATACAACAGAATAGATATGATTGCGGATTCCGGCAGCTTTATCGAAATAGAGAGGGACGCAGAGAGCAAGGACCCTCTTTCGTTTCCCGGATACAAAACAAAAATAGCGAGCGAAAAGACCAAGTCTAACGTACAGGAAGGCGCGGTTATAGGGAAGGCGACAATTAAAGGACTGCGGACTGCCATGGCTGTTATGGATTCATACTTTATGATGGGCAGCATGGGCACCGTAGTGGGCGAAAAAATAGTAATTATAACCGAGTTCGCCATTATAAACAACCTTCCGCTTATTATTTTCTGCGCGTCGGGCGGGGCGCGTATGCAGGAGGGTATACATTCCTTGCTGCAGATGTCGCGGACGACCATAGCGCTCGCGCGCCACAGCAAGCATAAGCTCTTGCACATAAACGTTTTAACGCACCCGACGACGGGAGGCGTGACGGCCAGCTTCGCCATGCAGGGAGACATCACCATCGCGGAGCCAAAAGCTTTGATAGGGTTTGCCGGACCTCGCGTTATACAGCAGACGGTTAAGGATGAATTGCCGGAAGGGTTTCAGACGGCGGAATATCTTTATGAGCATGGGCTTATAGACCGCATAGTTGACCGAATGGACATGCGCGATACATTGGCGGATATTCTTTCCCTTCATTGCAAAACCGATATGCCGCGGTTAATAAACAGTTCTAAAAGGAATGTATGATGGCTGTGAATAAAGAAGAAGTCAACATTGCCAATATAAAAGATAAACCTTGGGAAAGAGTGCGCAACGCCCGAAAAGAGAACAGGCCGCAGGCGCGCGATTACATCGCCAAACTATTCCACGGTGTTTTTGAGACAAGGGGAGACCGCTGTTTCGGAGACGACCCATCAATAATAACGGCAATCGCTTGGTTTGAGAAATGGCCTGTAACTATTATAGGGCAGCAGAAAGGCCACACGCTCAAGGAACGTATGATGTGCAACTTCGGTATGCCGCACCCCGAAGGGTACAGGAAATCGATGCGCGCTCTTAATCAGGCGGAAAAGTTTTCAAGGCCTGTTATATGTCTTGTGGATACTCCGGGGGCGTTTCCGGGCATAGAGGCGGAGGCAAGAGGCCAAGGGTTTATTATAGCAAAGCATTTGCGGCTTATGGCCACATTAAGGACGCCCGTTATCACTATCATAATAGGAGAGGGCGGAAGCGGCGGCGCGCTTGCCTTGTCGCTGTCCGACAGGCTGATAATGATGGAAAACAGCTACTTTTCGGTCATATCGCCCGAGGGCTGCGCTTCAATACTGTTTAAGGACAGCTCTCTCGCCCAGACCGCCGCCGAAAGCTTGAAATTGACCGCGAATGATTTAAAGCAGTTTAATATTGTCGATAACGTAATAAAGGAGCCGGAGGGTTTCGACAGGTTTAACATGGACGAGAGCGTTAACGATATACGCCGCGAATGCGTTTTAATACTAAACCGGCTGACCAAAATACCCGCCAGCAGGTTGGTTGAGATGCGGCATGAAAAATTTTTAGGTATGAGAGGGCTGTAAAAATTGATTGCACCTGTCAAGATTGCGGGTATAGCGAAAAGCGTGCCCAAACGAAAAGTAACTAATTTCGAACTCGAGAAAATTGTTGACACAAGCGACGACTGGATAACCAAACGCACCGGCATAAAAACGCGCTATTTAGTTTCCGACGAGACGACTATAAGCCTGGGTAGTGACGCAGCCTTGCGCGCGCTGACTATGGCCGGCGTTAAAAAAGACGACATAAGGCTTATAATAGCGAGCACGTTTACGGGCGAATGTTTAACGCCCTCGGTTTCAAGCCAGATACAAAAGCGGCTTGATATTGACGATTGCGCGTGCATGGACTTATCCGCGGGATGCACCGGATTTGTTTTCGGTCTGGTTACGGCGGCAAGCCTTATGGACTCTCTTAACATAGATTACGCGCTTGTTGTCGCAAGCGAGGTAATCTCAAGCTATATCGACTGGGAGGACCGCTCGACATGCGTTTTGTTCGGCGACGGAGCCGGCGCGGCGGTGCTTAAAAGAAGCGGGCGCGCAAACATGCGCTATCCTGTGATGAGCGGTACGCCTGACAGGGAAGAGGTAATACTGCTGGAAAAGGAGTTAAAGCCGACGCCTTTTGGATTCGAGCCGTCAAAAGGTACAAAATATCTAAAGATGAAAGGCTCCGAAGTTTTCACGTACGCCGTGGGCGTTGTGGAAGATACGCTTAGAAAACTTCTTGACATGTGCGGGGATAGGCCTTTTAATAAAGTGATAATGCATCAGGCAAATGCAAAGATAATTGATTTTGTTATAAGAAAAATGGACATTGGCAAGGAACAGTTTTTTCTGGACATTGACGAGTATGCCAATACTTCCTCCGCTACCATACCGATTGCTATATGCGACGCGTATGAGAAAGGCTGGCTTGTAAAAGGAGACAGGGTTGCCCTTGTCGGCTTTGGTTCCGGCTTAACATACGGCGGAGTGGTTATAGATTGGGCAATATAAAATTCGGAGGACAAAAGTATGAAAGAACTAATTATTAAAAATCTTGTGGAACAGCTTGATTTGAAAGAACAAGACATCACCATGGATTCACGGTTTGTCGAAGATTTTGAGATGGATTCGCTTGATATGGTTGAGATGCTGATTGATCTTGAAAAACAAACCGGAATCAAAATACCCAACGATGATGTTAAAGAATTAACAACGGTCGGGCAGCTTTTGGCTTATCTTGAAGGGAAAAAGGATGCTTAAAGGCAGTATATGCGAACTGCTTCACATTGATTATCCGGTAATACAGGGCGGTATGGCGTGGGTTTCCGACGCGAACCTTGCCGCCGCCGTATCCGTCGCCGGAGGTCTTGGAGTTATCGCGGCGGGCAACGCGCCGCCGGAATGGGTTGAAACGCAGATACGTCTTGTACGCGAAAAGACGGATAAAGCTTTCGGTCTTAACATAATGCTGCTAAGCCCATATGTTGATGAAATCGCGGCGCTGGCCGAAAAACAGCGCGTGCCGGTGGTAATCACCGGAGCGGGAAATCCGGCAAAATATGTTGAGCGGTGGAAAAGCGCGGGGATTACGGTCGCGCCGGTTGTGCCAAGCCGCGCTTTGGCTTTAAGGATGCAAAAAGCGGGCGCTGATTTTCTGATAGCGGAGGGAAGCGAAGCGGGCGGGCACATAGGGGAGTTAACCACAATGGTGCTTGTGCCTGATATTGTCCGCAGCGTCGGCATACCGGTGGTGGCGGCAGGCGGAATATTTGACGCAAAAACCGCGGCCGCGGCGTTTTGTCTGGGAGCAAAGGGCGTTCAGGTTGGCACCCGGTTTATACTCGCGGAGGAATGCACAGCCCATAAGGATTATAAGGCGCGCATTATAAAAGCAAAGGATATTGACAGCAAGGTTACGGGGCGCGTAACGGGGCATCCCGTAAGGCTGCTGCTAAGCCCTTTTTCACGGAAGCTTGCAAGCATGGAATACGAGGAGAACGCGGCAGAAAAAATAGAAAGGTACGGCGAGGGGTCGCTGCAAAGGGCGGTATTGCACGGCGATAGGGAAACGGGCTCTTTTATGGCCGGTCAGTGCGCGTGCATGTTAGATAAAATACAGCCCGCGGCGCAAATTATAGCCGATATTTTTGACGAGGAGTGTCTGCGCGGCATTGGGCGCGCGGTGTTCGGTCAATTGTGAAAAAGAGGTGATGGGGTGAAGACGGCCTTCTTGTTCCCCGGACAGGGAGCGCAAACGGTTGGCATGGGGTTGGACTTATACGATTATTATACCGATTATAAAAGCACATTTGATAAATGCCAACAAGGGTCGGGGAAAGATTTAAAAGCCGCGTGCTTTGAAGGGCGCGGAATGGATCAAAGCGAGACTGTGCAGCCGGCTATATTCGCGCACAGCGTCTCGCTGTTTGGCGTTCTTCAAAACAAAGGAATTATTCCGCAGTTTTGCGCGGGGTTATCTCTCGGCGAATACGGCGCGCTGTGCTCGGCCGGAGTTTTTCACGCCGGGCGGTGCGCACGTCTTGTTATGATAAGGGGCAAAATTATGGACGGCGCGTATCCGGCGGGAGCGGGCGGTATGCTCTCGGTTATAGGCTTTACAATTAATCAGGTTCAAGAGGCTATAAAAGACTTTAGCGATGCCTACGCGGCGAATCATTTGTCGGAGTTTCAAACCGTAATAGCCGGCAAAAATGATGATTTAGAAAAAATAAAATGTTTGTTTGAAGAAAAAGGCGCGGCGATGGTTACTATGCTTGACGTAAAAGTGCCGTCACACGCGCCGTTGCTTTCATCGGCGGCGCGGGAGTTTTCGGCGGTGCTTGAGAACGAAACGCTTTTTGGTATGCGCCGCACCGTTTATTCAAATGTTCTTGGAAGCCCTTATAATAAAGACAGCGATATCCGCGGTTTGCTGGCGAGGCAGATGTGCGAAATGGTACGCTGGAACGATTGCGTGGAGCACATGCTCTCGCAGGGTGTTGGGCGCTTTGTAGAGGTTGGCCCCTCGGCGGTGCTTTCAAAGCTGTTAAAGCGCCGCGTCGGCAAGAACGCGGAGGTTTATTCGGTGCGGGACAGGCAAACGCTTGAGCAATTTTTAGAAAGGTGTGAAAAATGAACAGTGTGGCATTAGTTACGGGGGCGTCCGGAGGTATAGGCCAAGCCATTTGTTTAAAGCTGGCGCAGGACGGTTTTGATATTGCGCTGCATTATAACCGCGGGGAAAGCAAAGCAATGGAGCTTATGGAAAAGATACGGGCGCGGGGCGGGCGCGCGGCGGCAATAAAAGCGGATTTATCCGAACCGGAGCAGTGCGCGTCTCTTGTCGCGCGGTGTATTGAAAAGCTTGGCGGCATTTATGCGCTTGTCAACAACGCGGGGACGACAAAAGACGGTCTGCTTATGCGTATGACGGATGAGCAGTATTTTGAGGTTATGCGCACAAATATGGACAGCTGCTTTTACTGTACGCGCGCGGCCGTCGCGCATATGGCAAAAGCCAGGCGGGGCAGAATAGTAAACATCACATCGGTTGTAGGCTTAACCGGCAACGCGGGGCAGACGAATTACGCGGCGTCAAAGGCGGCCATTATAGGGTTTACCAAAGCGTGCGCCAAGGAAATCGCGTCTCGCGGGGTTTGCGTTAACGCTATAGCTCCCGGGTTTATTGCAACCGCGATGACGGATGAGCTGAGCGAGGATACGCGTAAAAAGCTTATGGAAGCCATACCTTTGCGTCGGCTTGGTACGCCGGAGGACGTGGCGGCGCTTGCGGGCTTCCTTTGCGGCGAAAACGCGTCGTACATCACCGGACAGGTTCTGGTGGTGGACGGCGGAATGATTATATAATTTATACGGGGCAGGAGGGCTTATGAGTAACAGAGTGTTTATAACGGGCATGGGGGCGGTTTCTCCCCTTGGGCTCAATGTGGAGGATTCGTTCCGCGCCGCCGCGGCCGGAGAATGCGGCATAAGCAAAGCGGAATGTTTTGATACGGAATATACCGGAATAAGCGTCGCCGGCACGGTTAAGGGTTTTGACCCGAACGGCTACATATCAAAGCGCGAGGCAAACCGCATGGAGCGGTTTACGCAGCTTGCCGTTGTGGCGGCCATACAGGCGTGGGAGCAAAGCGGAATGGAAAGCTTTGATGAAAACCGCATAGGCGTTGTTCTTGGCTGCGGGATAGGCGGTCTTGATATTATATGCAGTCAGTATGACGAAATGAAACAGCAGGGGCCAAGGGCAATTTCCTCTCTTTTTATACCCAAGGCCATTATTAACACCACCGCGGGCATTATAGCAATGCGATTTGGCCTTCACGGACCGTGCCTTAGCATTGTTACGGCATGTTCTTCCAGCGCGGACGCGGTTGGCCACGCGTTTTATGCCGTAAGGGAAGGACGCGCGGACGCCATGCTGGTTGGCGGCGTTGAATCGGCGATGAACGAGCTTGCGGTGCAGGGCTTTCACCAGATGCAGGCGCTTTCCGAAGCCACAGACCCAAAGAGGGCAAGCATACCCTTTGACAAAGACAGGGACGGTTTTGTTATGAGCGAAGGCGCGGCGTTTTTGCTTATAGAAAGCGAGGAACACGCCAGAAAACGCGGCGCTAAAATTCTCGGACAGATTGCCGGCTATGCGCAGACATGCGACGCGTTTCACATTACCGCGCCTATGTCGGAAGGAAAATACGCTATAGAGGCCATGAAGCTGGCCATGCGCGACGCTCAAATAGCGCCGGAAGACATAGGGTATATTAACGCGCACGGTACAAGCACACCTCTTAACGATGTTACGGAAAGCAAGGCTATTGAGCGGTGCTTCGGTGAACACGCGAAGAAACTGCTTGTCAGCTCAACCAAATCCATGACGGGGCATTTGCTTGGAGCGGCGGGCGCATTTGAGGTAATAATGACAATTTGCGCGTTGAACGCCGGTATAGCTCCTCCCACCGCGGGGCTTTCGGAAGAAGGCGAAGGCTGCACGCTCGATTATGTGAAGGGCAAAGCAAAAAAGATGGATACGCTGTATGGATTAAGTAATTCATTCGGATTTGGCGGGCATAATTCCTGTATCGTAATGAAAAGGAAAGAGGACTGATAATGCTCAATATTGAAGATATCAAAAAAATACTGCCGCACAGAGAGCCGTTTTTAATGATAGACAGGGTTGACGAGGTTGAGCCGGGCGTTAGGGCAAAGGGCGTAAAAGCCGTAAGCGGCAACGAGTGGTTCTTTATGGGGCACTTTTCGGATAAGAAAATAATGCCCGGTGTGCTTATAATTGAGGCTATGGCGCAAATGGGCGGAATTACGCTTCTTGTGATGCCTGATATGGCGGGAAAGCTGGCATATCTCGGTAAGATAAAAAACGCTCGGTTTTACGAAAAAGTTGTGCCGGGAGACACGCTGGTGCTGGAAACAAAGCTCGACGCGGTAAAAGGCGGCGTCGGTATTGGCACGGGCAAAGCGTACGTGGGCGAAAAGCTTGCGGCAAGCTGCGAGCTGGTTTTCGCTATAGGAGAATCGGAATAGCGCGAGGGGGCTGCGGCGCGGCCCCCTGCTGAATTTAACATTATTAAATAAGGGCGCGGCACAAAACCGCGGTTTTTCAAATTCAAATATATTAAATAAGCGGCGAATATTTTTTCCAAACAACACAAGGACACGCGTTTTTTAATAAGTTAACAATAAACGGCTTACAATGATATTGACATATGCCCGTTATAGGTATAAAATAGTTTTGGGTATAAAACTAAAACTATTTGGAGGTATTATTGTGGTCATTGCGATATCGGCGGCCGGAAGCGATATGGAAAGCCGGATGGATCAAAGGTTTGGCAGGGCGGCCTGTTTTGCCATTATTGATACGGAAACAATGAAATATGAGTTTTTAGACAACGCGGCGGCGGCGGCCTCGGGAGGCGCGGGAATTTCCGCCGCCCAAACGGTCGCGGATAAAAATGTTAAGGCCGTAATCACGGGCAATGTGGGGCCTAACGCCGGCAAAGTGCTTAGTGCGGCGGGCATAGAAGTATATTACGGTAAAGACGTTACCGTAAAAGAAAACGCGGAGCTGTTTAAAAAAGGCTCGCTTGAGAAGATAACGTCGTCGGCGCCGCGCCATTACGGCTTAAGGGGATAGAAATTGAAAATAGCGGTGTTAAGCGGTAAAGGCGGCACAGGAAAAACAACTGTATCCGCAAGCCTCGCGGCGGCTGTCGGCCAATGCCAGTATATAGACTGCGATGTTGAAGAGCCAAACGGCGCGCTGTTCCTAAACCCTCGTATAGAAAGCGAAACGCCCGTCTATGTGCAGATACCCGAGGTAAAAGAGGATAAGTGCGACGGCTGCGGGGATTGCGCGAGGGCGTGTATGTTTAACGCTATAGCGGTTGTGAAGCGCAAGGTGATTATTTTTCCCGAGCTGTGCCATCATTGCGGCGCGTGCGGCATTGCTTGTACGAAAAACGCCGTTTACGAAGCGCCAAGGCAAACGGGAGTAATAGAATCCGGCGATAACGGTATGTTTTTGCAGGGTAAGCTTAATATAGGAGAGTTTATTACTATACCGGTTATCAACAAGCTAAAGCAGATGATGCGCAATGACATTCCCGTTATACTTGACTGTACCCCCGGGGCTTCATGCACTGTGGTAAAAACAATCAGCGGCACTGATTTTTGCGTGCTTGTCACCGAGCCGACGCCGTTCGGGCTGCACGACTTAAAGATAGCGGCGGCGCTCGTTAAAAAAATGGGCATACGTTTTGGCGTTGTTATCAACAAGGCTATGGACAGCGATAAAAGCATACAGCAGTATTGCGCGCGGCATAACATAGCGGTGCTTATGGAAATACCGTATGAGCGAAGAATTGCGGAGAATTACTCAAGGGGGATACTGCCGGTACACATGGACAAAACATATAAAGAAAAGTTTATTAAGTTATTTAACTCAATAAAAGCGGGAGCGGCGTCATGAAGCAGATTGTTTTTATAAGCGGCAAAGGAGGAACGGGGAAAAGCACTCTTGTCGCCTCGTTAAGCCTGTTGGTTGAAAGCAAAATAATTGCGGACTGCGATGTGGACGCTCCTAACCTGCACCTTATAATACCGGGGGAGAGGCGCAAAGCGGAACATTACTACGGCGCGAAACAAGCGTTGATAGACCCTAATTTATGCGTACCATGCGAACGGTGCAAAAGCGTCTGCCGATTCGACGCCATAACCGAGGATATACGGATTATTCCGGCAAACTGTGAAGGCTGCGGGGCATGTGCTCTTGTGTGCCCTCAAAACGCTATTTCACTGGTTGATGTCAAAACCGGAGAAGCTTATGTGGATAACACCAATCGAGGAACATTTTCACACGCGCTGCTTGACATAGGCGAGGAAGGGTCGGGCAAACTGGTTACAAAGGTTAAGGAGAATCTGCCGGAGTTTTATAACGGCGAGGCATGGGCGCTTATTGACGGCTCGCCCGGAATAGGGTGTACGGTAATAGCTTCGATAACGGGAGCGGACGCGGCGGTGGCTGTGTGCGAACCGACAAAGTCGGGTAAAAGCGACTTGATAAGAGTGCTCGGCTTAACCCGTCATTTTGGAATACCGGCTTATGTGTGCATAAACAAGTATGATTTAAATACCGCAATCGCTTGTGAGATTGAAAGCGAATGCGAAGAAAACGGTTTTCCCGTTATAGGGAAAATTAAGTTTGAACCGGCAATTGTGCGCGCCCTTCAATCGCTGAAAACGCCGCTTGAAGCGGGACTTACGGAGGTTGCGTGTCAGATAGAAAATTTTTGGGAAGAACTAAAAAAATGTCTTACAAAGACTGAGGAGGAAATATGTTAATTGCGATAGCAACGGATAATGAGAGTGTATCGCCTCATTTTGGAAGGTGCCAGGGGTATACTCTGGTTAGAATAGAGGGCGGTAAGGTTATAAAAAGAGAGCTGGCGGCCAACCCCGGCCATGCCCCGGGCGCCATACCCGAGTTTTTGCACAAAAAGGGCGCGGAGAAAGTTGTGTGCGGCGGAATAGGCGCAAGGGCGGCGGAGCTTTTTTGCCGGTACGGAATAGAAGTGTTGGCCGGCATAGACTGTTCGGTGGATACGGCTGTAAACAAGCTGGCGTCGGGCGCTTTAAAGGGCGCGGAAAGCCTGTGCAGCCCGGGCGCGGGGCGCGGATTCGGCGTCGAGAAAACGGTATGCGACCATCCCCATGATTAAGCTTTCGGAACTAAAGCTATTTACGACGTGATACTTATTAGGGTAGACCGATAATCAGATTGCCATGAAAAAAGTAACGCCGTCCATACAGGACTATTTAAAAACATTGCTCGAGCTGTCCGAAAACGGCGAGCCCGTTCATTCGTTTCAGGTCGCGCAGGCAATTAACGTATCGCGTGCCAGCGTTAGCCGCGCTATGAATGTGCTTGTATCTTTGGGTTACATTACAAAACAAAAATACGGAACCATAATGCTCACGGATTTGGGTAAAATAATTGCCGAAACCGTTAAGAAAAGAAACGACCTTATAACAGTTTTTTTAAAAGACGTGCTCAATGTTGACGCTGACACGGCGGAAACGGACGCCTGTCTTATGGAGCATACTATAAGCGAACAGACGGCTTGTAAATTGGAGCAGTATCTGCGGGAAATAAACGACAGCTGATTTTTGGCCACGGCAAAGCCGCTCTATAATGTTATAGCGTCAGCTCCATAACAAGCCTGTCTTCGCCTGTGCCGTACTCGTCCTTTCTTGCGCAGGCGGTGATGAACCCAAGCTTGTTTTGATACACATTGACAGCGCCGGTGTTATTAGATTCTACGGTCAATTCCACGCATTTTATACCGTCGGCTTTCAGCAGCTTTATGCATTCTTCCAAAAAACGTGTGCCGAGGCCTTTGCCCCGGTAAGCGGAATCAATGGCAATGCCTATAAGATAGGCGCGTGATACTTCATTCCAGTCGCGAATAAATTGAGCCCCGCCTATAATTTTGCCATCCGTCCAAAGCGCCGCAACCTTGCCGTGACGTATGTAAGGCACAAGATTCCATTCGTCAAGGCCGGCGCCGCCAAAGGCTTGTTTTTCAATTTCTATAAGCCGCTTAACGATTTTGGCATCGTTATATTGTACTTGCCGGACACTGATTTTCATTATAAATATCCTCCGGGAAATGGTGACCAACGAAAGGCGACGTAGACACGGACAGCAGACCGGGGTAAAGCAGATGAAAATGAATCTCGTCTCCCAGCGCGTAATCAAAATCGCTGTCGTTGATATCTATAATTATATAATCGCTGCTTCCGCCGAGTATTTTTATTTTTTTGTCAATCGGCAACAGTCCGGACAAGCGGGCGTCCTGCTTTCCTAAAGCTATAAGGGCTTTCCGGCGCACGCCCTTGTCCTTAAACTTCGGGGTATTGCCGAACGCGTCCTTGCCAATGCTGCCAATGGGCATGGAAGGTTTATTTTTTATTTCGACAATATCGGCCGCCAGCTTAAACGCGTCCTGGCTTGTACCGTCAATTATGGCATTGTGCGCGCTGTCCCTTCCAAGGAGTATACCTTCTCCGACACGAATCTGATTTATCTCTTTTGGCATATTGCCGTTTGAAATAAGTGAAAGACAGTTTGTGCCCCCGATAGATACAACAGGAATCGGTATCGAATATTTATAGCGAATATCTCGAACAATTTTAGCCAGAAGCCCCATGTTTTCTTCCGAAGGAAGCACTCCCCCGTAGCACCCCACATTTGTGCCGATACCGCACAATTCTATCCCTTTTAATGAGAGTATACGCTTTATTATGTGCATAACTTGCGTATACATAATACCTTCGCGCAAGTCGCCTATATCCGTCATAAGTATAATACGGTGTGATGCGGACAAAGCGCGGCTCTTATCGGCTAAAGAACGTATCATATTTATTTCAGAGTTAAAGCTTAAATCCGTATGCTTGACTATTGCCTTAACGCTGCTGATTCGCGGAAGCCTTAGCATCATAATTTCCGACGTGATACCCGATTTTCTTAATTTGATTATGTTTCTCATCCTGGCGTCAGCCAAAGCGCATACGCCGCCTTCGAGCATGGCTTTGCCTACCTCGGGCATGCCCGATACCCCCTTGGTTACCCCTACAACATCTATCCCCCTTTTGTTGCACAGCTCTACTATAGTCTTGGCGTTATTTTTGATTTTTGTTAAATCTATATCCAGACGCGGTGCATCCAAACCATCAGCTCCTTTGTTATTTTTGCTCATTTTACCGTAAAAGGCGGTTTAATTATACCCAAAAAGGAGAAAGAGTAAGTATAACGGCCAAATAATACGGCTGTGGGAGCATAACAATAACAATTAACTGTTATTGGCGGATGTCAAACCATGCTCGGGTATATCTTGCATTTTGTCGGTTGAAAACAGCTTGTCGGCTTCGGAAAAACATCTTCCCAATCGTTTCGCCTGATTCCATTTATGCTTGTTAAAAAAATACGATATCGTTCCGGCGACTATAAAAAGTATGTTTATAAAACGGAGTATCAATATTTTAAACGGAATATAAAACCCGACGCGAACATTATCCGATTTACGGAATGTAAAGCTGTACCGCGCCGCGATTTTTTTGGAGACGGCGCATTCTGTGATACCGAGTATAAAATCCACAGTAAAGATTATAAGAAACACTACGGGCAGATTAAAGTTCAGCGCAAAGTAAACGGGCATAAGCAGCAGCAGAAAAGATGTCAGCGTACCGAGTATCAGATAATCAAAAACAAAGAAAATGGAAACGCCTATATTAAACTTCCTAAACATCTGCAGGCCGTATTTCGCGGTACAATCTATAAACGCTTTTTGCCATCTTATACGCTGCCGCATAAGATTATTAAAGTTTTCGGGGCATTCCGTATAACACACGCTTTTGGGCACATATAGCATTTCATATCTTTTTTTGTGCTGTTTAATATAACGGTGAATCTTTAAGGTAATGTCCATGTCCTCGCCGACAGACTTTCTGTATCCGTTAATTTCGATAAGCAGTTTTCTTTTAAACGCGCCGAAAGCTCCGGATATGACAATCAGCGATTTGAAACTTGATTGTGTAAATTTGTGCAGATAAAAAGCGTTCAGATATTGAATTACCTGGTATCTGATCAAATTCTTAAGCTTGAATATAAGCTTTTCTTCGTTGTTGACACTTTGCGTTATATGAACTGTTCCGCCCGCCGCAACCAAGCGCCTGTTTTGAAACGCCTTGTTCATAACGCTGAGCGCGTCGCGCTTTATAAAGCAGTCCGCGTCAAGCGTTACGACAATCTGCTGGGAGCAGCACGATATGCCCGCGTTAAGCGCATCGGCTTTTCCGCCGTTTTCTTTGCTTATTAAGTAGAAATTGGGGCAGACGGAAGAGCGGTACTTGGCTGTTATAGGCTGATACTCGAGCCGGCTATCTTCTTCCAGCCGCGCCGGAACAAGATTTAAAAACTTGTTTACCACATCGAATGTGCCGTCGGTTGAGCCGTCGTCAATTATGTAGACGCTATAGTTTGGATATTGGAGCTCTTTTAACGAGCGCAGGCAGTTTATTATAACGCTTTCCTCATTATGTGCCGGAACGAGCAAAGCGAAGCTTTTAAAGCTTTGTATTTTTTGGTCAAGGTTTTTGTGATTTCTTTTGCTAAGCGGAAAAAGTATATACATGCACTTGAACACAAGAAAAAGAACGAATAAAAAGACGCCGAAATAAATCATACATTTGCACTCCAAGAATAATATTTAACGTAGTCAATAAGCGTTGTTTGCGGGAAGACGGTATTTTTGTCGGGCTTGCCCGGCCAGTTTCCGCCGACGGCGGTATTTATATAAAGAAACATCTTGCAGTCGGGTATGTTTGTTTCAACAGAATATGTTTTAACACCGTCAATTAGCCATGTAACGCTTTTGTCAGTCCACTCAAGCGAAAAGACGTGAAAATCCCGCGTATAATCTTTGCCTTTATGCGAGACATGAAAGGTATGTCTTTTATCGCCGAGCAGGTAATGCATAACATGCCAAATGGTGCCCGGCTCGTGCCCCAAAAATTCAACGATATCAATTTCGGGCAGAAGCGAACCCGAAGACGGCGCCATCCAAAATGCGGGGAAAAGGCCTTTCCCGCATGGCAGTTTGGCTTTTATTTCAACTTTGCCGTATAAGGGCAGCTTCTTATTGTCGGAGGTGACCGCGCCGGAATAATATTTGCCGTCAACTTTATCGCTTATCAGCTTAAGATATCCGTCGCCGACAGAGACATTTTCAGTTCTGTAGGTTTGAAGCTCGTTGTTCTTAAAAGGCTTAAAGTCAACGGTGTTCCAAATATTCTCGTTAAGCGCGCTGCCGTCGAAATTGTCCTCCCATTCAAGATTCCATTCATCGGCAACGGTTTGTGTCTCTGGCGCCTGTTTTATTATATCGGCGTTGTAGACTTCGGAAATTGTGACGCACTTTATCTGGGATTGTTTTGACGAGAGGTACTCGACTATCTTTCTAAAGTTCTCAACGGCGTATTTTGTTGACGTATCTGCCGGTGTTTCTATAGAATGGAACAGCAGCACAAGCCACAGCTCGTTTTCTATGGCGTGGTCTATCCATTCGAAAACAGTCTCGGGGGGAACGTCGGCGGCGGCTTCCATAAACCCAAGCTTTAGAGGGTTTGCAATCGGCAGGCGATTAAATTTCGTCCAGCTTGGCCTTGAGGTAACGGCGTAACTTGAGATAATTTCATCTATAGCGTCATTGGTGCTGCAGTACGGGGGTACAAAATGATCTAAGGCGCGGGTGTATCCTTTAGACTCAAGATACTCAAAACAGGTTTTAATTTCGGCTTCAACTTCTTTTGCTTCAAGGCTGCCCAAATCTTTATGCAGGTTTGTATGATTGACAAAATCCCAGCCGGATTCGTACATTTGTTCCAGCTCGGCGTCGCCGCAGAACGAAGGCAGGTTTACCTGCGCGCTTACCACCGAGAGAACGCCTTTAATGCTATGCCGCTCCATGATGGGATAAGCCGCCGAGTATGTGGATTCCCAACCGTCGTCAAACCATATGCTGCAAAGCGGATATGCCCCGTATGTGCTTATTTCACGAACCGTCAGAGTGGAGGCAAGCCCGTCTTTAGTTTCAAAAGCTATTTTTACCGTACTGATTTTATTCCAGTCGGGCACGCCCGTACCGATGGTGAAATCCGCTTTGTTTATGATTATTTCGTTTTCGCCCTGCGATAAAAGCGGAAGCAGGTTGCATTCAAAATAATTGGCATAGCTTAAATCTTCCATGAGGTACAGCGTCGCCCAGCTTATATTATCCGGATTTTCCACGGTAATATCGAGAAACAAATAAGCGGAAAGGCTTATAAAGCCGTCGAACTTTCTTGACATGCTGGCGGACGACGCGCCGCAAAGGCTAACGCAGCCGTCAGTATCGGTTTTTATTGATGTTCCGCTCCAAAGTGAAGGCATAAGGAAATCATCAATTTTCGCGCGGTTTTGGAGAAGCTGCTTTACGGGCAGCAGATTGTTTTGCCGCGGATATTCAAATGACGCGGTTTCGCTTACGTCCCGCTCCGCCAAACCGGCGGATATATTCGCCGCCTCCCGGGTTTGGCCGAGTTTGTCGGCAAGCAAATAAAACTGGACGTTGAGAAGAACCGTCAGCGCTGTTAAAAACAGTGTTAAAAAAAGAGTAACTTTTGGGCTGTTAATTTTCATAATCCCCCCCGGCTTTCTTAAGAGTTCCCAATACCAAGAAAAATTAAACTTGCGTATATTATTCTTTAACTATGCGGCTGATGTTGTTTCACTTGCGGTCAAGCTATCGGCTGTTATATTCAAGTTATGATGGACAGCCAAAAGATATGATAGTAACGCATTTTTTTCTTTTGCGTACCGCGGGAATATTAAGAGCGGCTGTCGTAAAAAGAGGGGAGAATCATATTTAGAGTTATGATAATTTAATTAAATATTTATAGTGTAAGTGAGCACCGTCAAAATAAAACGCATAATGATGTTACAAAGGAAAATGAAAAAGCCCTAACGGTAAAACTGTTATGGCTAAGGTAGTATTTGCTGTCGAGTGAAAGTATAAGCCGTATTAATAGAACGGCGGTTTTTTAAATAAAGGCATTATTCCTCGTCAATGTCCTTATCATCGCCTATTGTAAACGCGTGATGCCTCTTGCGCAAATACGGCGCGGGTATGCGCATATAGCCTTCCCCGTATATGGTGGCAAGCATATACTCCGCCATACGCGGAACGGGCAGCATATGCCCGTCAAAAGGCGTAAGCCGGGGTTTTCCGTAAAATGATATGGGAAACGTCTCTTTAACTTTGGGGTAATAGCTGCATAGGTTTACCATGTGCGTGTTGCCGCCGCGGCTGTTAAATTTCCTCATCGTCTTGTCTATTTTTCTGTGAATCCATTTTATTGTGACAAACGGGCTGACAAAGCGTAAAGCGTATCGGCGCAGCTTCTTTTTCATAACGCGAGAAAAGCCGGTTTTTATAAACAGCAGGCGCCGAAGCGAGTTTATTTTCATGGTTTGCGCGTGCTGCTTTAAAGAGTATCTTTTTGGAGCGTAATCAAGCGGGAACACGTCTATATAAGGTCCGCAGTACATGGAAACGCCGCGCATCTTTTCTTGAACAAACTTTGTGTCGCGCGTTATTTGCACCTTAGCGCCCAGCACCCAGTGCTTGCCGTTGGTTTCGAAGGAATCAATGTTATAGCCTTGGGGTAATTTTTTAATGGCCAGAGCGATAAACTTATCGTAGTCTTCGCGCGGCATAAGAACATCGGCATCGTCATCCCACGGTATAAAGCCGCCGTGCCTTATCGCGCCGAGCAGCGTGCCTTCGCCAAGGTAATAGGTTATGCCGTTATCTTTGCAGAACCCGTCGAGCATAAGCAGTATCTCAAGCTCAAGCGCCTGAAGCTGTTTTATGTCTTGCGCGTCAATTTTGGACTGTACCAGTTTTTGTTCGTTGACCGCAAATATGGTTTTGTACAGGCCACGTATAGTATCTTCATCAAGCGCGACAGGATTGTTGGAAAGCCGCACAGGGTTGACGGATTTTGTAAGCATATCTATATCCCCTGCGTTTTTCAGTTGCGGGGCGGCAAGTTCGAGAAAATCGACTATGCCGTCGAACATGCTCAGCGCCTGCCGTATATTAGGAACGCCAAACGCGCCCGAAATCGCGTCAAACGCCGATAAAAGAGAATCATTGGCTTCGCTTGCCGCGCCGTTTATCATGTGCCGCCACACCGGCGAGAGACAAAGCGTCACCGCGTGCCCGTGCGATATGCCGTATGCAGACGTTAGCTTGTAGCTCATGGCGTGCGCCGCCGTTGTTTGCGATATATTAATGGCGCGGCCCGCTAAATTCGCGGCAAGCATCATGGCCGCCATGCTCTGCCTGGAATTTAAAAGGTATCCGGTCATTTCGGAGAGTATAAGCTCTATTCCCCGCTTGGCGTAGGCGCGGCATTTTTCGTCGGAATTAACCGACCATATGGCCTCAACGCACTGGCAGAGCGCATCCATCATTGTGGCTTTTTTTTGATAAGCCGGAAGCGTTTCCAAAAGCTTCGGCTCAAGAATAACGTATTCTGGCACAACGCAGTCGTGCGCGATGGACTGTTTTTCGCCTTTGTAATAGAGCACGCAAAAACGTGTCGATTCGCTGCCTGTTCCGGCCGTAGTCGGCATGGCGATATGCTTGACGGGGGAGTATACAAACTGCTGCTCTAAAAAGTTCTTGCTCTCATCAAGCGCCGAAAAAAGCTTTATGTTTTTTGCGGTATCTATCGCGCTGCCGCCTCCGACTGAAATAAGAAAATCGCACTTTTGCCGCTTGAAAAGCGCGGTGCCGGCAGAAACTTCTTCGTAAACGGGGTTAGGCGAAAAGCCGCTGAATTTAACACAGTCTATATTAAGGCTGTCAAAATACCGGCTTATAAACAGTTTGCCGAAAACGCCGTCGCAAACAAGCATAGGCCGTTTGGCGCCGCTTTTTTTTAGTATGTCGGGCAAAAGCAGAAAATCGCAAGTTTCCGTGAAAACCCGCTGCTCGTCAAAATCGTATTGTCTTATTTCCCGCGAGACACGCAGCAAATCATCCGGCGTGTCCACCTCGTCAATATAGTCGTTTTCGTATGAAAGAACGCGTATATCAAGGTTTTGCGCTATATCGTTAAGCGCGTTTTCGGCGTACACCTTATCGTTTCCGGCGGCAATAAATTCTCCGACTTTACGCGTCCACGCGTCAAGCGTTTTTTTGCCCAGCTTATAAAGCGGCTGAAACGCGAAGCAGTTACCGTCAAAAATATTTATTGATACCTCAAGCAGTATATCGTCCTTCAAACGCGCTTTAAAATCCTTTTCGGGCAGAGGCTTTTCCTTATTGACCAAAGCCAAGTCTGTTCGCTTATCCGCCAGCATGGATTCAACCAAAGCGCGGTTGAAAACAAGGTCGCCATGCAGCAAAAGCGCATCGCCGTCAAAATATTTTCGGGCAAGATGCATTGAATAAATATAGTTTGTTTTATCATAATTGGGGTTTTTCACAAACTCAAAATGAATATGAGAAAATCGGCTTTGATTTGCGGCCGACTTCAACTGCTCTTCAAAAGGACCGGTGGTTACAACAAAACTGTTTATACCGCATTCGCTAAGTATTCTAAGCTGCCGCTCAAAAATGGTTTCGCCGTTAGCCAGCTTCGCCATGGATTTATGGTTATTGCGCGTAAAATCGCCCATTCTTTTTCCGACGCCGGAATTAAAAATAATCGCTTTCAATCGGTCAGTCTCCTGTTGTCCGCGGCGGCCTTTGCGCGAAAGCTTTCAAAAAGCCGCATCATGTCTTTTTTGTTCTGTTCCGGTGATACGGCAGGGCGCCCGAGCTCTTTTCTTGAACCGGTGTTAACATTGATAATCAGCGCGCCCGTATGTGCGTCTTTAAGCCGCGTCATTGCGCCCGCAACCTCTTGCTTTGTCTTTGCCGTGAACACATGGGCAAACCCGAGCGCTTTTAATACAGAGTATATGTCTATATCAAAGCCTATTGTCGGCTGCCCGCCTACCGACTCGTGGGAGCCGTTGTTTATAAGCACATATTTAAAGTTTGAACGCGCGTTTTTCGCCGCAATTCCCATACCGCCCATATGCATTAAAAACGAGCCGTCGCCGTCTACGCAGTAAATACATTGGTTGCAGCCTAAAGACATGCCGAAAGCTATGGACGCGGCGTGCCCCATAGAGCCGACAGTTAAAAAATCGTTTGCGTGGCCTTCGCTCCGTTTTTCGCGCAGTTCAAAAATTTCTCTTGAGGTTTTCCCCGTTGTGGATACTATAAAATCGCCGCCGCTTAAGCAATTTAGTATCTGCTCTAAAGCTTCCTCTCGCAGCATTCCAAACCGGCCTTTGCGCGTTTTAAGCTTATATTCGGAAAAACTGCCCGGCCTTACAACAATAGCAACCGGAAGGTTTTTTTGTCTTATATAATCGCAGCAATCGTCTATTTGCCGTTTAAAATCATCGTCAAGAACGTAGTGGCGGATTCCCATCGTGTCAAGAAGACCAAGCGTCAGCTTGCCCTGTTTTTTATGCTGAGGCTCGTCCTTTATACCCGGCTGTCCCCGCCAGCCTATAATAAGCATAACGGGTATTTTGTATACGTCCTCATCCGTAAGCGACAAAAGCGGATTTACCGCGTTCCCCAAACCGGAATTTTGCATGTATACCGCCGCCGTTTTACCTGTGGCGATGTGATATCCCGCTGCAACGGATATCGCGTTTCCTTCATTCGCGGCAATAATATGTTTTGAGGCCGATTGGTTGTCGGCGATACAGGCGCAAAGGTTTTTAAGTAGCGAATCCGGCACTCCCGTAAAAAAATCAATTTCTTTTGATATAAGATAATCGTAAAACTGTTTTGTATCTATCATAATCAGCCCTCGCCGGGAATAAGGCTCAGCACGTCTTTTATGGACATGCACGCGTCGTCCGCCTCTTTGCTTCTGCCGTATTTGAGTATTGTCCGCGCCGTGCCAAGCATGGCGGGATAAGCGCTTCGCAGCAAGTGGTTGGCGTATATAATTATTTTGCCTCCCATTGCGCAAAGCTCGTTCTCGGTAAAATGATTGTATGACGTGGGAACAAGCACGACGGGCACATCGGGGGCATATGCGCGAAACTCTGCCAGAAAACCCGCAATCTCGCTGCCGTCTTTTTCTTTGCTGTGTATCATTATACCGTCCGCCCCGCCCTTAATATACAGCTTCGCGCGCATAATCGCGTCGTTTATTCCCGCTTTGGCTATAAGGCTCTCAAGCCGCGCGATAATCATAAAATCCCGCGTAACCTGCGAACGCTTTCCCGCGTTTATTTTTCGGGCAAAATCATGCGGGTCGTCAAGTACCTGCACTGCGTCAGTGCCAAAAAGCGAGTTTTGTTTTAATCCTTTCTTGTCCTCTATTATTATTGCGGATACGCCGAGCCGTTCAAGCGTTTTTACGTTATATACGAAATGCTCAACGCGTCCGCCGGTGTCTCCGTCCAGTATGATAGGCTTTGTAGTCACGTCCATTATTTCGTTTATCGTGTTTATACGGCTGGTCAAATCCACAAGCTCTATATCCGGCTTTCCTTTAAAAGAAGAATCGCACAGGCTGCTTACCCACATGGCGTCATATTCTTTAACGCTCACGCCGTCTTGTATTTTTACATTCTCTACAATAAGTCCCGTCAGCCCGTTGGAAGCCTCAAGAACACGAAGGTACGGTTTTAGCTTAAGCAGCTTTCTTAGCTTGGCGCGGCGGACATCCGGCGTGTTAAGTATGGGGCGCAGCATTATATCAAGCTGCGATCCGGACACCCCGCGCGTATACGGTATTTCGACAAGCTCACCGCCGTATTCCGATAGTATTTCTATTACCTCGGCTCTGACCATAGCCTGAACACCGGTTTTCCAGTCGTCGCCATGGACGACATAATCGGGCTTTATGCTCCTTAAATTATCGGCATAAGAAAGCGTGTTCTGCTTTACAACATGGCTGACGCAGCGAAGGCTTGAAAGTATCCGCCGGCGCTCATCGTACCCGAAAACCGGCATTCTTTTATAGGTGGCAATAGCCTCGTCAGTAAGCAGACCTATAACCACGTCGCCAAGCTTAGCGCCCTCTTCTATTATTTTTATATGTCCGCTGTGGAGAACATCGGCGGATACGGCGATATATACGGTTTTTTGTTTCATCGGCCTTTTTTTGGTGCGCGCATAACGCACGTATCTCCTGATAACAGAATAGAAAATCCAACTCGGCTCTTTACGAATTCTACCACAGTATTTTTTTTCGGTCAATTCAAGATAAGGCATATAAAACGACGGAATAAGAAAACAGCCGCGCGACCGCTAAAGCTTTTTTATAAAGGGGCATAGCTTGGCAAAGCGTTTTAAATGTAATATAATTGCGGCAGTATTTAGCGTACGGAGGCAAAATGTTTTTTATACTGAAGGAAAACAAGCGTTTTTTCAAACAGATATTAAAGCTTTCTAAAAGCGAGCTTATCAAAACTTATAAAGGCGCCGCGCTCGGGCCGATGTGGGCGCTGATAAAACCGGTTGTTCATATTTTTGTTTTTTGGTTCGCAATAGAGCTTGGTTTAAGGTCGGGCAGAAATATACATGACTTTCCGTTTGTAATCTTTTTAATGGTGGGCATTATTCCTTGGTTTTTTATACAGGACGCAATTCTTGACGGCGCGAACTCGATTAGACGGAACAACCACTTTGTAACCAAAATGCCGTTTCCGGTGTCCACGGTTATGACTTTTGTTACGCTCTCGAAGATATACGTGCATATAGGGCTTACGGCTATAGTATATATAATACTTCTTATATTAGGATACGCCCCGTCGGTTTACAATCTTCAGATATTTTTTTACATGCCTATGATGTATATATTTTTTACATGCCTTACCTGGATAACGGCGCCCTTAAGCTGTATAAGCAAAGACTTTATAAACGCCATAAAATCGATTATTACGGCCATATTCTGGCTTTCGGGAATAATATGGGATACTTATTCCCTTCCTAAAGGATTATTAAAAAAGGTGATATTGCTAAACCCCGTTAATTATATTGTCAACGGTTACAGAAACACATTCTTGTATAATAAATGGTTTTTCGAATCGCCTTATGAGCTTGCGGGTTTTCTGGCTTGTTTTATAGCCGTTGTAATTTTGGGCTCACTCGTCTACAAAAGGCTTATGAAACGAATTCTCGATGTGATATAGGAGCGGAGTGTATTAATGAGTCAGGATATTGCGGTATCGTTCAGCAACGTAACAAAAGCGTACAAACTGTTTAAAAACGACAAGCAAAGGTTTTTAGCGCTGTTTTTTAGAAAAAAGATAAAAGCAAAAAAGGTGCTTGCGTTAAATAATATAAGCTTTGTTGTAAAAAAGGGTGAAAGCGTTGGGTTTATCGGCAGGAACGGCGCGGGCAAATCAACAATACTAAAGCTGATAACCGGCGTAACGTATCCCACCAGCGGAGAGATTTACGTCGACGGACAGGTTGCCGCGCTTTTAGAGCTGACCGCGGGGTTTGATCCCGAAATGACGGGGCGGGAAAATATATATCTGCGCGGTTATATTTTAGGTCTCACAAAAAAGAAAATAAGCGAGATTGAAAACAGAATAATAGAATTCGCCGAGATTGGCGAATACATAGACCAGCCGGTTAGAACTTATTCAAGCGGCATGAAGGCGCGTATCGGCTTTTCTATTAACGCTAATCTTGATGCCGATATACTCATAATAGACGAGGCTTTAAGCGTCGGCGATGAGAGATTTAAAAAGAAATGCAAGCAAAGAGTACAGGAAATGATAGAAAACGGCGTTACGGTGTTGTTTGTAAGCCACAGCGCGGAAGCGGTTAAGCAGTTCTGTACCCGCGCGATATTCTTAAAGAACGGTAAAATCGCGGCGTCGGGTGATGTTGATAACGTGATTGCCAAATACGACGAGAATTTTAAATAAAGCCGCGGAGAAAAGATATGCTCAGATTGCTAAAAGCGATTGTTTACGCAGCCGCTTTTATAATTAACATAATAACGCGCCCCGCGCCTGTCAAAAACAACAGGGTGGTTTTTATATCATATTTTTTAGACGAACCCGAAGGTAACTTTCTCGCGATAAGCAAAGGTTTGACGGAAAAAGGCGGCTTTGAGATAATACAGCTTTTAAAAAAGTACGAGGGTACGGCAAAAAGCAAGCTGCGCTATTTTTTTAACATATTAAAACAGGCTTACTATTTCAATACCGCAAAGGTGGTTGTGCTTGACGCCAACAGCGTTGTGTTAAACGCTATCATAAAGAAAAAGAAAACAATAGTGCTGCAGATATGGCATGCGTGCGGCGCTCTTAAAAGGTTCGGCAAAGATACGAAAAGCAGGCTGTACAGCATAAAGCCTTGCGACGCCGCTATAGCAAGCTGCGAGAAAGTGCGGCATATCTACGGCGGCGCTCTTAACATACCCGTAAAAAAAGTGTTCGCGCTTGGCTCTCCAAGGGCCGACGCGCTGTTTTGCAGTGAAAAAACAAAGAGTTTAAGAAAAGCTGTTTTTGAAAAATACAATATCCCCGCGGATAGAAAAATACTTTTATACGCGCCTACATTCCGCGGCGGCGGTATAGACGATGTGGCAATGCCGCAGGTTGACGTAAGCAAGCTGGCGGAAGAGATAAAAGAAGAGTACATTTTAGCAGTCAGGCTTCACCCGCTTATAAGGAATTTTAATTGTCCGGAAAACGTAATAAACCTTACAAATGAAGATTTGATATCCGCGCTGTGCGCGACGGACGTGCTGGTAACGGATTATTCCACCATTATGTTCGAGTTCGCGCTGCTTAATCGTCCTATGGTATTTCACGCGCCCGACATTGACTGCTACAAAAAGGAAAGAGGCTTTTATATGGACTATGAAGCGTTTGTGCCCGGGCGGGTAACCAAAAGCCTAAAGGAGCTTACGGAAGAGATAAAAAACATAGCGCCCGATATGAAAAGGATAAATAGCGTCAAAAACGGGTATTTTGATTATCATGACGGGCTTTCTACCAAAAGGGCGGTGGAGTTTATCGAACATTTAAGCGGTCTGCCGGACGCGAAAAGCATAACCTCTCCGATAGGCGGCGCACGCTGATTAACATTTAATGCGTATCGCCGTTTATGAAATGGTGCTTTACAGCTCTTTCCTCTTGCGGGGGAAGCGTCATATAATCTCCGTAAATATGAGTTAGCAGAAAATCGTACTGCCACGGCACGGGCAGCATATGTCCCTCAAAATCAACGGTTACAGATTTGTCGTAAACACGCGCGGGAACCGTCTGGCATTTTAGTTTATGATAGCTCGCCAGCGCGGCGATATATCCGGTCGGTTTGCCGTTATACTTATTGAACGTACGCTCCAGCCTTTCGTGTATGCCGTTTACAGTATAAAAAACGGAAAGCAGCTTAGCCGCTTTTTGTTTGATGTTTTTCGGCGCTCTCAAACGCAGCTTAAGGCTGAGCATACCCCTTAGATACCTTATATAAACGCTCTGTAAAGTTTGCGCGGCGCTTTTTTTGTGCGGAACGTATTCGAGAGGGAAAATATCTATGCAAGGTCCGTTATTATCGGTTAAATGCGCAATATGCTGCTGGCGGTATTTTTGCCCGCCCTTTATAAGCCTTATCTTTATAAACGGAGACCAGTAATTTTCAACGGTTGTGGCGTGCTGAACCTCGTAATATTCTCCGAGAGCGCCCGGGGCGATTTGAAGAAAACGATTATAGTCCTCGCGTTTCATCATAATATCGACATCGTCATCCCACGGTATAAAACCGCCGTGGCGAATCGCGCCTAACAGCGTTCCCTCGGCAAGAAAATACGGTATGCCATATTCGCGGCAAAAACTGTCGACATCAAGCAGTATTTTTAACTCGGCAAGCTGCAGCTCGCGTATATCGTTCATTTAAACCTCTGTTATATCCGGCTCATGTTGAAATATGAATCCATGTGTTCCCGGGGGCAAGCACAATTTGCCGCCCGCCGTCGTCTAAAAAAACCGTTTTACCGTGTTCGGATTCGCGCTTCCAACTGCCGGTTATCAGCCTGCCTCCTATATAATATTCGGCTTTGCCGCTTCCTACAAGTTTCCAAAGCTTGCGTCCGGAAGACGTTTTGTAGGTGCTGTGCTGAACGATTAAGTTTTTAACATGAACTTGCTCGCCCGTTTCCGCCGCTTTAAAAGGTTTGCCGCTCATAAAGCGAAGATACAAATCTTTTTCTTCGTCATAAGTATAAGAGACGTAGTTGTTTTTTTTGGAACACATGGAAAGCTCGATTTGCGTAACGACATCCCCCGTATATGAAAAAGACGAGCTAAACGCCCATTCCGGCGGTGTTGGCTGGTAGTCGTACAGCTCCGCGGCAAGCTGCGGTTTGCCGACGACATTATGCGGACTTTTTTTCGCCTTTGTACGGTAAAAATAGTTTTTCCATTTGCTGTTCATACCGTCCATAACGGCGCCGGCTTTTGTGTAAAGGCTGTGTCCGTAAACGCTGTATTCCTTATCCCACAGAGTTTTTTTACGTCCCGCCGCGCCCCAATGCATAAGTATTCCTTCCCATTCTCCCTGTATATATATAAAAGGAATGCGCGCGCTTCTTACGGGTAAAATCTCTTCGGGAATATTATCCGAAAAAACACATACAAAACGGGTAATGCTGCTTTCAACCGGAACCTCGTAAACTATGTCCGCAATTTGCAGCCCCGTCTGCGGACGCGCCGCCGAGGTGTTTTCTATAACCGCCATTACCGGTCTGTAAACGCCGTCAAAAGGCAGTCCCGTAGTATATGATACCGGCGTTGACGGCTCAGGCTCCGGAGTTGTTATTTCTATGGGCGTAGGCGCGGGCGTTGCCGCGGGCGTAGGCGCGGGCGTTACCGTGGGAGAGGGCTCGGGCGGGCTGATTGGCGCGCATGACACGAGCAGTATTATTATAAGCAGAACTAAAGCGCTAACAGGCTTCATAACTGGCCTCCGTAAAGAACGCGGTCGTTTTTGCGATCAGTAATATGCGGCAATTATATCATTGCGTGCTTTGTTTTACAATGTTGAAGCGCGCGGCGGCACAGCATAATAAACCGAAACGGTGTTAGTTGCCCCGTTTTATATTTGATTATAAAAAACAGGAACATGCCTAGAGCTACAAGCTGACATTTTGTTGTATTATATTGATATTATGCTATACTATTATTTATATGCGTTTAATGGAGGTTTATTAAAATGGCAACAGAGATTAAAACATGGGAGATTGTTGAAGATCGGCTGTCTGAGATTAACACTACATTAATTGATAGTGGCAGAAAAGAAAAAGAGCACTTGGAAAAGTGGCTTAAAACCGAGTCAGAAATACTGGGAAGCGATATCAAAATAATCGGTGAACAAGTATATACACTTTCTGGACCTCTTGATTATCTTGGTATAGATAAAAAAGGTAATCTTGTTATCATTGAATTAAAAAGAGACAGATTACCTCGTGAAGCATTAGCTCAAGCAATTGACTATGCATCGGATATTTCAAGTTGGGAAAGAGATAAAATAAATGAAATATGCTTTAATTACACAAGTCAATCATTAGACGATTTTATTACTGAGAGTTTTGAGAATATTGACATTGATAATTTCTCAATAAATGATTCTCAAAGGTTACTTCTGGTTGGTTTTTCAATTGATAGCGCACTTTCACGGATGATAGAATGGTTGAGTGATAAATATGATTTAGTCATTAATGCAATATTGCTTAAATATATAAGAACATCCTCAGGAAATGAACTTTTATCAAGAACTGCAATAATACCGGAGGATGTTGAAAATGCTAAAATAGATAAGAAGAAGAATAAGATAGAAATGTCGGACGAACCGGGTGTTTACGAAGAGTACGAACTTAAAGAATTGCTTTTTCAGTATCTGCAACGCAACTTATGGTCAAGCAGGAGAATGAAAATCATCATGATTCCTTACTTATTAAAAACTCAAAAGACCGTATCCAGAGAAGAATTGAAACAAGAATTCTTAAAGAATGGAGGAGAGCTAGGGGGGATAGATTCTAAGCAGGCTGGCATTTATATCTCATTAATATCCAATCAATTGGGTCAAAAGAAAAATGATTTTCTCAGACAAATCATTATGTATGATTACCCAACCTATCATTGGGAAAAGGATAATTTCAAGATTAATCCAGAATATTTTGAACTAGTAAAAGAAGTCATGTTATCTATTAAATGAAGCGCGCGGCGGCGCAGCATAATAAACGAAACGGTGTTAGTTGCCCCGTTTTATATTCGATTAAAAAAATCAGTCAGTGAAAACATGTTTGACCTGTTGCCGGAATGTCTAAATATAAGGTAAAGTAATATGATATGGTTATCATACGCACGAAAAATAGTAAAATGCGCGAAAAAACAAATCATATAAAAATAAGATTATCTGTCGCGGCGTTCGCGCTTGCTTTAATGATGGCTTTTGCCGCTTTTTATATTCCGTCCGCTTTTGCGGAGGATAATTATCCGCCGGACGGAACCGGAGCTTATGTCTCCGTTCCCGAAGGAAGGCTTTATTTGCAGGGCGAGGTTATTGTCAAATTCGCCGATTCCAAAAGCAGGTCGGCAATGTCGCGCGCGCTTTCATCTTTAAACGGCAAACTGGAAAAACAAATATCGAAGGAAAACATTGTGGTGTCGCAAGTTCCGCGGGGCGAGACGGTTGAGGGTTTTATAAAAAAACTCAACGCGCGGCCGGATATAGAATACGCCCAGCCTAATTATATATATCAGCTTGACGCGACGGTGGACGACCCTTACGCGCAGCCGCCTAACCCGCAGCAGTGGCATCTTAAAACGATAAACGCTTTTGACGCGTGGGATATAACAATGGGCAGCGCGGATATAAAAGTGGCGGTTATAGATACCGGTATAGACCTTAACCATCCGGAATTTTTGGGGCGCGTACATGCGTGTGAAAGCTTTGTTGAGGACGACAGCCCGGGGGGCGGCGGCGGCGCGCAGGACGACAACGGGCACGGAACGCATGTGGCGGGTATAATAGCGGCGAACGCCGACGGCGTTGGAACCGTCGGGATTGCGCCGGGCGTTAAACTTATTATAGCCGATGTGTTCGGGTGGTATTATGTCGAGCATGACGCGGGCGACTGGCGGTGGGTTTTCGGAGCCACAACCGAGGATATTATTGAGGGCATCGAATACGCGGTTGAAAACGGAGCGCGGGTATTAAATTTAAGCCTTGGCAGCTATTACGAAGACGCCGCCGAGGAGGAGGCTTTAAACAACGCGGCGGCCGCAGGAGTTGTTGTTGTCGCCGCGGCCGGAAACGACGGCAAGACAAGCAGCCATTACCCGAGCGACTATGACGCGTGCGTGGGCGTTATAGCCACAACGCGCAATGATACCAAAGCAAGCTATTCCAACTATGGCGCTAAAAAGGATATATCGGCGCCGGGCGGCGACGGCGCCTTTGCCGACTGTATTTTTTCAACCGTATTAAATAATGATTACGGGTATAAAAGCGGCACCTCAATGGCGTCGCCTATGATTGCGGGCGTTGCGGCTCTTATGCTCTCCGTTAATCCGGATTTGACGGCGGAGCAGATAAAAACCATATTGTACGAAACGGCAGTTGATTTGGGAACTCCGGGCAAGGATATCTATTTCGGTCACGGCAGGGTTGATGCGCGGGCGGCGGTGGCGGCGGCGGGCGTTTATACAATAACCGCAACGTCTTCGGATACGGATAAAGGCACGGTTTCGGGCGGCGGCGCTTACCTTTACGGCGCGCAAGCCACGGTAAACGCGGCGGCAACAGCGGGCAATTGTTTCTTAGGCTGGTTCGAGGACGAAATAAAGGTTTCCGATTGCGCGGATTACACGTTTACCGTAACCGCCGACAGGTATTTAGTCGCGAAATTTGAATCATCGGCGGTAACGGGAGTTGCTCTGGATAAAGAAACGCTTGTATTGTACGAAGGCGAGTCTTATACTTTGACGGCAACGGTAAACCCAAGCTACGCCGCCAATAAAAGCGTAACATGGGAATCAAGCGATACGGATATAGCGGCGGTTTCGCCGGAGGGGACGGTAACCGCCGCCGCGACGGGCGGCTGCGCAATAACCGTGTCAACGCGGGACGGGGGATTTACCGCGCGGTGCGAAGTTACCGTAATGGAGCAGACTCTTATAGAATCGTCCGTATACGCAACGGACAGGGACAGCGGTTATCTCACGGGCGTTCCTATAAATATATCGGCGGCAGCGCTTAAGGCCAATCTGTCAAACCCCGAACAAAATGTTAGAATATACAATAAAGAGGGTATAGAATATACGGGCGGCAAAGTGGCTACGGGTATGAGCGTTAAGCTTATAGTAGGCGGGGAAATAAGGGACGAGCTGACGGTGGTCGTGCGCGGCGATACCAACGGCGACGGTTACATAGACATATCCGATTACACGCATGTAAGGCTTGACATACTAAAGCTTAAGGCATTAACCGACGTTTATAAAGCCGCCGCGGACGTTAATACTGACGGATATATAGATATATCTGACTATACATTAATACGTCTTGACATATTGGAGCTAAAAAGAATACACTGATGCTTGGTGGTGCGTTAAAAACGCCATTG
>CAZPHS010000016.1:0-6021 GCA_964586785.1 uncultured Christensenellaceae bacterium | reverse complement strand
CGGAGCCTACGCAGTGGGAACTCGCGCAGGACAGTATAGGGCAGCTGCAGCAGGGCGGAACGCTAAATCTTAATATCACCGAATCGGCAAAGGTTCCTGCCGCGGTTCTTGACGATATCACAAAAAAGCAGGCTGTGGTGAATATTAATTTCGCAGATTACTCGTGCAAAATAGACGGCAGTAATTTTAGCGTGCCGAGCGGCTTAAAAGAGCTTGACCTTTCGCTTAAGATGGAGAAGAACGGATCGCTTTCCGCCGCCGCGGGAGGTGCGGACGCTTATCAGCTTCATTTCGGGCACAGCGGGCAGCTTCCCGGTCCGGTAACGTTTAGTATAAAAGCAAAGGACAACAGCCCGGGCGATACGCTTTACCTGTATTACTATTACGACCAGTCGGGGGAAATAGAGGGTAAGCTATCCGCCGTTGTGGACGACGACGGATATGTGGAGTTTACGATTTTTCATTGCTCGTCGTATTTTCTTTCTGAAAGCATAATAGAAGGAGCGCTGGGCGGCCTTGCGGCAATTGCCGACATCGCCGAAAAAGACGCGCGGATTTTAGAGCTTGAGTCAACCATAACAAAGCTTGAAGAGCGGCTTGAAACCGCGCAGAATAAACAGCCGGAGCCGGAGCCGGACGATCGGCAGGAGCAAGTTTTTGAGCCGCAGGATAAAGACACGGCGGCGGGAATTTTAGATATTACTATTATAGAATTCGGAGCGATTGTGCTGGGCGCGCTGCTGCTTGGAATTGTAGGCACCGTAATTGTTTTTCGTTCGGGCAGGAAGGGCAGGCACGCCGCGGTGAAGGCTTCTTCGGATTTGTAAAAAACAAACTTTCAGCCGGGCGGTCAATAAAACTGTTACCGGCTTTTTTATTTCGGCGGCAATAAAAGCACGGGTTTGCACAAGCCGTATTATGTGATAAGCTTTTATATGAAAACAGCCGGAGGTTTGCAAATTGAGTGAGTTATTTGATCTTTCGTTTTTAGACAATACGTTCCTGGGAATCAAGTTTTTGAACAACACGCTCAAAAGCTATTTGATGTTCGTATTATTAATAGCGGCGGGAATGCTTTTGCTGCTGCTTATAAAAAAACTGGTTATAAGACGTCTCCGCGCCAGGGCGAAAAAAACAAAGACAGACATAGACAATGTGTTGGTAAACGCCGCGGACAAATATCTGCTGCCCGTATTGCGTTTGGGCGTCCTTTATATTGGCACTAAAATACTAAACTTGCATGAGACGGTGGCGCAAGTAATAAATATTGCCGTAATCGCTTTTGTTATTTTTTTTGGCGCCCGCCTTGTTTCGGCTGTAGCAGTATACTTGTTCGGCAGGTCATGGGAGAAGAAGAAAGGCAAATCGGACCCTATGACCGTAAAATGGTTTGCCGTTATTATAAAAGCGGTTATCTGGGGCGCGGCGGCGCTTCTGTTTTTAGAGAACATAGGTGTGGAGATAACGGCGCTTATCGCGGGTCTTGGCATTGGCGGCCTCGCCGTTGCTTTCGCGGCGCAGACCGTGTTAGAGGATATATTCAGCTTTGTAACAATACTTTTTGATAAGCCGTTTGAGATTGGCGATTATATTGTGGTAGACGAGCTTATGGGAAACGTGGAGCATATAGGTATAAAGACTACGCGCATACGCAGCCTAAGCGGCGAGCAGCTGATTTTCTCCAATAAAGACTTGACAGGCTCCAGAGTTAAGAATTTTAAAAGAATGCTGCGGCGCAGGGCGGTGTTCCAGATCAAAGTGGCGTACGAAACATCGCTGCCATGCTTAAAAGAAATTCCTGTAATAATAGAACGAATAATAAAAAAGGTTGAATATACGGAGTTTGACAGGGCGCATTTTTCCTCGTTTTCCGATTCCGGTCTTGTGTTTGATGTTGTTTTTTATGTGTTAAGCCAGGATTATAATATATACATGAACGCCCGGCAGGAAATTAACTTTTGCATAAAAGAAGAATTCGACAGGCGCAAAATACAGTTTGCGTTCCCGGCCCAAACGATTTATGCGCAAACCGCAAAGCCGCAAAAGGCCGGAGAAGAAAAATAAAACTATAAAGCCGCGCTCCTTATCAGGGCGATTTAAAAGCGTAATATTTTAGTCCCAAGCGTTTATTTTGCGCGATTTGTGCTTGCGGCTCTCGCCGAATATTGTCAACGCCTATGCAATTGTGAATATAAATATTATTTTATATATTGTATCCAGAATAAGGTGTTGCTATAATGATTTTGGTTAGCAGTATAAAGCAATACTGAATTTGATAGGAGAAATGATATGGAGTCGCGCGGGCTAGAGAAGTCGGAAAAAATAAGATATCAGAGAATGCCGGAGCTTGTTAAAGAACAGCTTATGGACTGGATAATGGACGGTACGTTTGTTATGGGGGACAGGCTTAACGCCGAAGAACTGGCCGCCAGGCTTGGAGTAAGCCGTATGCCGGTGCGGGAGGCGTTAAAAAGCATGGAGAAATCGGGTATAGTACATTCCATTCCCTATGTCGGCACGAGAGTGACCGAGCTGCAAATGACTGATATAGTACAGATTTATTTGATGCGCAAAGCGTTGGAACCGCTGGCTTCGTATTACGCGTGTAAAAATGTTACGGATTACAATATACAGATAATTGAAAGACTGCATAATGAAATTAAGGAAGTCACCAGTGTTTTAAAGCCTAACGCGAAACAGATATTTGTGCTTAACCGTGAGTTTCATTTTGAAATATATAAGACAAGCAATATGCAGTACCTTATCAATATAATCTCTACCCTTTGGGACAACCTGGCGTTTTACAAGCTTATATACGGCAGAAGGTATTCGACGGACAAGAGCAGCGCGCAGAATATGTTAAACGAGCACCAGGGTTATATTGATAAGCTTAAAGATAAGGATGCGCAGGGTTTAAAACAGCTGATGCGCGAATCATTGCAAAAACGTATTTTAGAGCTTAAAGATCAGGTTACATATGAGATTTAACGCGGCTTACGCAAAGTACTGTACTTGGGTGCTTTACTTGCTGTACGCGCGAGGGGATGTGTAAATGAAAACTATAGCCGTTGTGCTAAGTGTTGATACAAAAGAGGCGGAAGCGCGTTTTTTTAAAAAATATATAGAGCAAAGCGGACACAAGGCTTTGATAATCGATATATCCGCGAGCGGCGGGTATATACAAAATCGTTTCATACCCGACATATCGCGCGACGAGGTATGCAAAGCCGGAGGTAAGAATCCGGCAGATATAGCCGGTATGGCAAAAAACGAAGCCGTTCAGGCCATGATGGACGGAGCCGCCGCCATCGTTCCAAAACTTTATTCGATTGGCGGTTTTGACGCTATAATTTCGGCGGGCGGTCTGCAAAACACCATGGCGGCAGTAGGCGCTATGAAGACGCTGCCAATAGGCGTACCAAAGGTTATGGTTTCCACCGTGGCGTGCGGAGAGCGTAAATTTGAACCTTTCGTAGGAATAAAAGACATTGTTATGATTCCTTCGATTGCCGACATATCGGGTATAAACGCGGTGACGGAAACCATACTTTCGAATGCCGCCGCCGCCGTTATCGGAATGGCGGCGCAGGCAAAGCCGCTCCGGAACGACGGCAAGCTTCGCGTAGGCGCAACTCTTATGGGAGTTACAAACAATTCGGCGGTACAGGCCGCGCGGATGCTTGAGGAGCGGGGCGTTGAAGTAATAAGCTTTCATACCACGGGCGTCGGCGGCAGATATTTTGAGTATCTGATAAAAGAGGGCATAATAAAAGCCGCTATGGATCTCTCGCTGCACGAGATTATCGCGGCAAATGTGTTTAACGCCGGATTTTCCAACGGCGCGCCCGAAAGACTGACGGCGGGCGCGGAAAAGGGAATACCAATGGTGGTTGCGCCCGGAGCGCTTGATTTTGTGGATTTATATTTTGAGGAGTTTAAAAACGGGGCGATAGGAGATTACACCGAACGAAAGTATAACCTGCACAATAATGCGATAGCGCACATAAAGACGTTTGCCCACGAATCAAAAAAGGCGGCAAAGATTGTTGTTGAAAGATTAAATATGGCTAAAGGGGCGGTTACCGTGCTGCTGCCGCTTCGCGGGTTAAGAGCCGATTCTCAGCCGGGGCAAAAGCTGTACGACCCGGAAGTGGACGAGACAATATTAAACGTGCTGCGCAGCGGTCTGGATAAAAAAATAAAGCGGATAGAAGTTGACGCGAATATAAACGATATAGCTTTCAGCCGGACAGCCGCCGAGGAAATGATGGCCTTGATAAGTCATATAAGCTGACTGGAGATAAAAAAATGTATTTTGACTTGCCTTTTGATGATTTGTCTTCAATTGCGGACAAAGATTATGTAATAGCCACATATTTGGCTTTCGGCATAGACGGTGCCGACGCGCTAAAAAAAGCCGGCCAGTTTGCGACGGGGCAAAGCGTCGGAACATGGCTGCCGCTGCCGGGCGTAACAAGAGACATGGTTGAAAACTGGCAGGCGCGTGTTTTGTCGCTTTATTCTGTATCCGAAGGTATATGTGTGCTGCGCGTTGCGTTTCCGCATCATAACTTCGCGTCCAGTTTCGCCATGATGATTACGGCGCTGGTTGGCAACGACGTGTCTACCGCGCTTCGTATAAAGCTTATTGATTTGGAACTGACGCCTAAAGCGCTTTGCGGCTACGGCGGTCCTAAGCAAGGAATCGAAGGCTTTCGTAAAGCCACCGGCGTTTATGGGCGTCCTATTGTTTTAAACATGATAAAACCATGCATAGGTTTTACGCCGGAACACGGCGCGCGGTTGTTTTTCGAGAGCGGTCTTGGCGGCGTGGATATGATAAAGGATGACGAGGTTTTCGGGAATACGCAAATCAGCAGCGTCGCGGGAAGGCTTAAGGCATATCAGGCCGCCGCTAAGTCCGTTATGGAGCACACGGGGAATTTGCCTATTTATATTGCCAACATTACCGATACGCCTAAACGCATGAGAGATCATGCCAAAACGGCGATAGGCGAAGGCGCGAAAGCGGTTATGGTCAATTTTGTTTCGACAGGCATAGACGCCCTGCGGGAGCTGACCGACGAATTCGGCGGTTCGCTTTGCTTTCTGGCACATTACGCGGGAGCGGGTATGCTCAACTCACCCAATCTCGGCATTGCCGGAAATGTGCTTATAGGTGTGTTGGCCAGGCTTGCCGGAGCGGATTCGGTTATGACAATGACCGCCGCGGGCGATTTAAAGCTTATGCTTGAATGTATTCAGACGGTGCAGAAGCATAAACTGCCTATGGGCGGCTTAAAGCCGGTTATGACGTCTTTGGGGGGCGGGGTTACTCCTCTTTCGGTAAAAAGCATTACGGAGACATTTGGCAAGGATATTATACTCGGGGTCGGCGGCGCCGTTCAGGGGCATCCTATGGGCACGACGGCGGGAGCAAAAGCCGTGATGCAGGCGCTGTCCGCCGCGATGGAAGGAAGGGAATTATGTGAAGCCGCGCAGACCTCGCCGGAAATTGCGGCGGCAATAGATGCCTGGCAGCCGCAATAAGACATAAAAGCAGTGAATATTTTCTAAAGGATAAAAACGGCGGCAACAATTCCGCCGTTATTTTATTAAAAGAGCAGTAATGATTCTTCAATATTAAAAAATCCAATAATAGTATACTTTAATTAGCAATACTAACGGTATTGGCTGTTATTCTTGCCGTCTTTTTATTATACATGCTATAATAACTAAGCTGGAAATAGAAAGATATATATTATTTAATTTATCGATGCCTAATTAACATGAGTCAGCATATATAAGAGGTTAATAATGAAGAAACCGCTTGGAAAAATAATACTTTCCGCAATACTTCTGCTTATTATATTCTTAGGTTCTTTTTTTGGCAGCTATGCAGTCTTTAGCGAAAAAAGTACACAGCTTGACTCCGCGTATCTTACCAAATACCATGAAAATGAAAATGAGTATTATCTCCAAAAGGCTGACCCGTTTATAGAGTTTTATATTGATTATCCA
>CAZPHS010000015.1:0-45407 GCA_964586785.1 uncultured Christensenellaceae bacterium | reverse complement strand
TTTATTTGCGCAAAAGGTATGAGTTCAATTACAGCATCATATATATCTAGTGTTCAATCTATAGGAAAAGAGGATGCGCCATGCAAAGCTATAATCTGTACAAGGATATTTCCGAGAGAACGGGAGGGGACATATACATCGGCGTTGTTGGCCCGGTGCGGACGGGAAAGTCAACATTTATAAAACGGTTTATGGATATGCTGGTGCTCCCTAATCTTGACGACACTCATGAGAAAGAGCGTGTTGTTGACGAGCTGCCTCAAAGCAGCGCGGGCAAAACGATTATGACAACACAGCCAAAGTTCGTGCCTAACGAGGCCGTGCGTATAAAAATAAATAACGAAGCCGAAATGAACGTTCGCATGATAGATTCGGTAGGGTATCTCGTGGAAGGGGCGATGGGACATATTGAAAATAACGCGCCAAGAATGGTAAGGACGCCGTGGTTTGACCACGACATACCGTTTGAAGAAGCGGCCGAGACGGGCACGCGTAAAGTTATAACCGAACACAGCACTATAGGCATCGTTATGACAACCGACGGAAGCATAACGGAGATACCGCGCTCCAGTTACGTTAAAGCCGAAGAACGCGCGATAAAAGAGCTTATGGAGCTTGGCAAGCCGTTTATAATTATACTTAACTCGGCGAACCCCAACAGCGATGATACCGTGAGCCTGCGAAACGCGATGGCTGCAAAATACGGCGTGCCCGTGCTGCTTATGGACATAATGCGGCTGACAGAAATAGATATTTCAACAATGCTTGAGAATCTGCTTTACGAGTTCCCGCTTAAGGAAATAAACATTGCCATGCCGGGCTGGGCACGCGCGCTTAACCCCGAACATTGGTTGATGGGACAGCTGCTTGGAGGCATATCCGGCAATCTTGACGGGCTGCGGAAGGTAAAAGATTTTCACGGACTGCTTGACACTCTAAAAACGCTCGAAGATATAGACAGCGTTATTGTCGACGGCATACTTCTCGGAGAGGGCAGCGTTAAGATGCGGCTTATGTTCCCCGAAAAGCTGTTTTACCGTATACTCGGCGACGAGTGCGGATATGACATAGAAGACGATTATCATCTTGTGTCTATGATAAAAGGGCTTGTATCGGCAAAGAAGGAATATGACAGAATGGCGGAGGCACTAAAAGAAGTGAAAGATAAAGGATACGGAATCGTACCGCCCGTCATTGACCAGATGTCGCTTGAGGAACCCGAAATGGTGCGGCAAGGAGGACGTTTCGGAGTTAAGCTAAAGGCAAGCGCGCCGTCGCTGCATATTATTCGCGTTGACATAGAAACCGAGGTTTCGCCTATAGTAGGCACGGAAAAACAAAGCGCCGACCTTGTAAATTACCTGCTGTCCGAATTTGAGTCGGACCCGGCAAGAATATGGAAGACAGATATATTCGGCAAATCGCTGCACGAGCTTGTTAAGGAAGGGCTCTCCGGCAAGCTGTCCAACATGCCGGAGGACGCGCGCCTAAAGGTTCAGGAAACGCTGCAAAGGATAATCAACGAAGGCAGCGGCGGGCTGCTCTGCATACTGCTGTAAAAGCTTCGCGCGTTTACCGCGTTGCCGGCAGTATGATTAATAAAAGCCTTCCGAAAAAATCGGAGGGCTTAATTATGTTTAAATTGGAGGGCTTAATTATGTTTAATAATGGCCTATATAAATAAAAGTCTACTAAAAACAATAAATAAAGAAAATAAATATTATATTGACAAACAAGGCTGCCATAATATACAATTAATATACCATAATTGAACAGAGCACATATGCGTGATTAATATTAAGCTTATACTTAAGGAAAAACGAAAATATCGAAATGAAAGGATGATTATTATGAGAATGAACATCGGAAAAAAGAGATTGGATATGAGTAAACCAATTCTTTGTATATGCTTGGTTTTATTAATATTTGTGACTACAACAATTACCGCATTTGCTTCAAGTTATGCTATAGATTATCGGATACCTGCAAATGAAATATATGGAGCAATTTTTCTTTTGGCAGATAGGAATAAAATGAGTTTAAATACAAGACCAGAATTAGGTGAATACGGTGTACGATTAAGCGTTTTAAATAATAATGGAGTGGTAGAAATTAAAAAAGCATTTTTTCCATATCACACAACTAGGGATCCTGTTGTAATAAATATTAATAATGAGGATATCGGCGATTATTATTCGGCTTATTTGTATGCAGGCGCAGCATACACTAAAGGCAAGTTACATGTTAAGACATATAATTGAATTAATGGTAGGTTAATATTGTTATAATCGTGGGGAGGTTGAAGGTTATGAGAATATATACAAGCAGAAATAGAGTTACTGGGAATATAAGCGTTATTATTATGGTTGTATTCATATGTTTAGTATCAATAGTTTCAGTTTTAGCATCAAATTGGAATTACAACTATAACATACCGGCAAACTATGAATATGGGCCGTTATTAAGTCTCGCTGATGACTCAAAAATGAGCTTTATGACACGGCCAACAGGAACTTACGGGGTATATTTATATGTATATAGGGAAAATGAACCGAAAGCTGTAAGAGTTGTTAATAATGCATTTTTTCCTTATCATACGTCACGAAGCCCTGTTGTTCTCAATACATGGAGTTACCAAGGATATTGGTATTTTTCTTATCTGAAGGCCGGCCTAGTAAAAACAACCGGAACATTGTATATAAAAACATACCGATAATTTATTTTTACAGTATCCAATAATGGCTGATTGACTACTGATTATTTTTTGTACTGATAAAAGGAGAGGCTTAGTGAAAAAAATATCTTTTGCGTATTGGAAACGCCACAAACGCCGCGCGTTTTCCATAATGCTGGCTATAATGCTCAGCGTCGCAGCATTGGTATGCTCGGCATTTCTTGCAAGAAGCGCAAGAGTAACGTTGACTGAACGTGCGTTCGACCAGAGTGGATATTATGATATAATGCTCCCCAAAATATCTGATGATATCAAAGATCAGTTTTTAAATAATAATATTTTTGCGCAAACAGGTCTTCTATACAGAGGAGGGATTTGCCGGACCGGCGGCAGCGAGCCATTCGTATACGGAGCGTTATCTGATAAAGACTCCGAACACCTTCTGCATTTGTCTGCGCTTAATGGGCGTTATCCTGAAAATAACGGCGAGTTGGCAGCCGATAAAACGGCGCTGCAGGCAATGGGCGTATATCCAAAGCCGGGAGAGAAGGTCATACTTGAAATGTATGATTTTGACGGCGGCCATATCGCAGATAAACAGTTTGACATTGTAGGGGTGCTTGACGATGGAGATCCTAAATATGGTACCGGTATAAGCAGAGAAGAGATTTTTGATCAGGAATTATCGGAGGCACTATTTACAAAAGGCATTGATTTAAAAGGCTTTACGCTTCCAAAGGTATATATGTATCCGGAAGATTTGCCAATATGCTCTGATACAACCTTTATGGGTATATTTGATGCTAAAGCCGATATCGGCGCTTTTAAAACTAAGCTTTCAAAGAACGGCATAGCATATTTAGACGGCTCAAGACTTATGACCATGTATGTTTTAACGGGCAAAGCGGTCTTATTTTCATTAGATGATGTTTCAGAAGCTTCATTAATTGCCGATTTATCGGACGCCCAAAAGGATTTCAATGCGCAGGTTTTGATACCTGTGATTACCATGCTTACCCTCATTATCACATTCCTATCAACTTACGATGTTGTATCAACGTCTATGGAAGAACGAAGCAGACAGTTCGGGCTGCTGCGGTGTATGGGCATGACGCAAAAATCGGTGTTCCTGCGTCTGGCTGCAGAGGCTTTAGCCTTCGTGCTGGCATCTATGCTTATAGGCTTTATTATAGGCGTGTTTATTTATTGGCTGATAATAACCATACAGATAAACGTATTTGAAATGCGGACGTTCTACGCTTTTAATGTTCACAAGGTCATTGACGCCATTACGCTTAATCCATATGCATATCCGCTCATTGCCGGTTTTGTCTGCGCTTTTGCCGCCGTGCTGATGCCCGCCTTCCGGCATATATTCTTATCGCCGCTTGAGATTTTTTCAGGCTTGCGGCACAGTAAGAAAATAAAGGCTTACAGGCCGCGCCAAAGCGCGATGCGGCTGCTGAGCGGCCGGTTGCATTCCAAGCTGGTACAAAACCTTACAACTGTAATAATAGTAATAACCTTAATGAGCGCCGGATTTTTCGGATTCTTATATTTTTCTGCTCAAGCCGAAAGCAGCAACAGTGGGTATCAAAAGGCGCTTAAAAATGCTAATTTGCACGGGCTTGATTATCTAGCCGCTAAAGATTTTAACAAAGCAAGCTGCGGCGCCGCCCAGCTGAATTTGCATGGGACGGGTATGCGGGAAAAGGAACTGCAAAAGCTGAAAAACAGCGGTTATGCTGATAAGATAAGGTATGCCATAGAAGCTAAAAGTACAAAGGCGGTATATACGGAAAGCGAAGAAAATACTAAAATTATTAATGCTATTGAAGGCTGCGGTTTACATCCGTGGTATGATTTTTTGATAGACTTGCATAACAAATCGCTTTTGCATCAGGGTTATGCTGAAAATGAGAGGCTGTTTAACATACCGACCGTTGGAATAAGCAAGGAAGGGCTTGAAGAACTCAAAGGGTTTCTTGCAAAGGGAAGCATAAATTATGACGCCCTTGCAGCGGGTGAGGAAGTGCTGATACTTGAGGTTGAAGGAAAGGGTATAACTAACCCGTACAACATTGGAGACATTATTACGATGACGGATGCTGTCATCGACAATATAGATGTAGAAAACTATGATTTTTCGTCGGGAATGATACCCGAAGGGTTAGAGCCGCATTTTTATTATGTTTATACCAATCCCGACGCTTCGCCTGAGCTTGGAGAAGATGGCAAACCGGTTGAAATCTCCGGCTACGCGTTCGGGAAAAGAAACGACTATACTGTGAAAGTGGGCGGACGGCTTGTTGTTACCGATGAAACGCTAGCGCAGTTTTATTTCAGCGAACCCCTTCAGGGAGACTGCGGTTTTAATTTTCTTTGCCATAAGGACGCGTTTGAATATTGGGGGCTGCCGGACAGGAACTATACAAAGGTAGGCGCGGCGCTTGGCAACGCGGGAAACATAGAGGCGTTTGATAGAATTTGGTTTTCAGCGATGGGCAACAGCCGCGATATGATTAGTGTCTCCACCGCGGATATAAGGATTAGTATGCGTGACTCCGTATACGTTAACATGAGCACTTTTTTTGCTATGATTGTTATGCTGGTGGCGTTGGGTCTTGTTGGGATTGTCAATACAATTAAGCTGCGAATGCGAAAACAGGCGCAGACTTTCTCGATGTTGCGTGCTATAGGAATGCGGATTACAGACATTAAAATGCTTGTGGTCAGGCAGAATTTGAGGTATCCGTTGATTGGGGCGCTGCTCTGCTGGATACCGGTCGCCGTATTCGAAGCCGTAAAACGATACATCTATGATATGTTGGAAAGCGGTGTTTACTCCGGAATGATAGCGCCTGTTAACGGTAAAATTCAATTTCCCTGGTACAAATCATTTCCACTGCATATCGATTTATTAAAACAGCCTCTGGTGCCGGCGTTTTTGATTACTTTTGCCGTCATGACGTTAATAATGGTAATCGCGAGCCTTTTGCCTATACGCTGGCTTGGAAAGCAAAGCATAGTAGAAACGATACGACGTGACGATTTTTAAGGAGACAAGTATGGATAACAATGTGATAATATGGACGCAAGGTCTGACAAAAACATACGGGGAAGGCGAAGCAATGGTTTGGGCGTTAAAGGACGCGAATGTAAGCTTTAAACGCGGCGAATTCGTCTCCGTTATAGGTCCAAGCGGCAGCGGCAAGTCAACGCTGCTTCACCTTTTAGGTGGTATTGACCACCCGACAGGCGGAACTGTTTGTTATGATAATGTGGATATATATAAGCTAAGTGACGACAAGCTCTCCGCGCTGCGAAGAAAAAGGATAGGCTTTGTATTTCAGTTCTACAATCTTATACCGGAGCTTACAGCGAAAGAGAACATAATTCTGCCTATATTGCTTGACAGACAGAAAATAGACGAGGATAGAATAAGCGAAATTACCGATACGCTCGGCATATCCGGCAGGCTGTCTCATTTGCCTTCGCAGTTAAGCGGCGGACAGCAGCAGCGTGTGGCGATAGCGCGCGCTCTCGCGAACGACCCCGATATAATACTTTGCGACGAACCCACGGGGAACCTTGATGAAAAATCCGGAGGCGAGGTGATAGACCGTCTCAAAGCGGCTCGTGAAAAATTCGGAAAAACTGTTATAATAGTTACACACGATGTTTCTGTCGCAAAGCAGACAGACAGGGTGATAAAAATAACTGATGGGCGCATAACGCAATAATAACTGTTATATTAAGGAGAATGAGATGAAATACGGACATTTCAATAATGAGAAAAAAGAATATATAATCACTAATCCAAAAACACCCGTAAAGTGGATAAATTACATAGGGGGACTCGATTTCGGCGGTTTTGTCGATCATACCGGAGGCTCTCTTATTTGTAAAGGAGACCCAGACACCAACCGAATAATTAAATATATTCCGCAGCTTCCCGATTCCGATTTTAAAGGAGAAACGCTTTATATACGAATTAACGATAACGGCTCATATAAAATATTTTCGCCGTTTTACGTGCCAACGCTTGACGAGTATGACATGTACGAATGCCATGTGGGCCTTGGTTACTCCAGAATAGTTTCGGAGTTTTATGGCATACGGACGCAAGTAACCATATTTGTGCCCTATAAGAGCGGGCGTGTTGTCAGGGACATACGGATAAAAAACTTAAGACGGGACGCCGTGAAAATTGATGTGATACCGGTTGTTGAGTATTCTCATTTTCAAGCGCTGAAACAGTTTAATAACAACGACTGGGTGCCACAGACAATGCAGTCGAAAGAAGTAACCGAAGAAAACGGTTTAAAAACAATATTGCAGTACGCATATATGAGAAAAGAATCTGCCGTCAACTTCTTTACGTCAAACCATCCGGTATCTTCGTTTGAAACAGACAGAAGACGCTTCCTTGGCGATAATGGTTACGGTTCATGGGCATCCCCGAAAAGCTTGGCTGATACGGAATTTAGCAGCTATGAGGCCCAAAGAGGCGATAATATTGCCGCGCTTATGCATCATCTGGGGGAAATAGCGTCCGGAGAAGAAAAAAGGCTCATCACGCAGCTCGGGCAGTGTGCCGATATAAAAAAAGAAAAAGCGCTTATTGAGAAATTCCGCGGCGAAGATAATGTTGATAACGCTTTTAGTAAGCTGGCTGGCTTCTGGGAGAAATATCTTTCTCATTTTACAGTAAACACTCCTGACGATAATTTTAACACGATGGTAAATATACATAATCCAAGGCAGTGTTACATCACAAAAAACTGGTCAAGATATCTATCGCTCTACCAGCTTGGCCTGGGGTCAAGGGGAATAGGCTTTAGAGACAGTTCGCAGGATGTAATGGGTATACTCGGAAATTTGCCGGAAGAAGGCCGTGAGCTTATTATGATGCTTTTACAGGTGCAAAAAAGGGCTGGCAACGCAATGCATCAATTTAACCCCGCCACCATGATAGGAGAGGAAGGAGACTCCGCGGAGATGGAGGACAGGCCGGACTATTATGGGGATGATCATCTGTGGATAGTGCTTGCGGTATCGGCGTATATTAAAGAAACCGGCGACTTTGAGTTTCTTGATACAATAATACCCTTTTACGAAAAAGACAAGAATGGCGAACCGATTGAAAAGGGTACCGTTCTTGAACATTTGAAAAGAGCGATTTTATTCAGCCATGAAAATGTTGGGCAAAATGGCCTTCCGCTTCTTGGTTTTGCCGATTGGAATGATACGGTCAATCTTCCTGCTGGGGCTGAATCTATATTTAACGCGTGTCTTTACGGCAGGGCGTTGCTGGACATTATCGGTATAATGGAAAGCATCGGCGACGAACAGTCGGCAAATACATACAGAGTATATCATCGGGAGATGAAGGATATTTTTAACGAAAAATGCTGGGACGGAGAATGGTATATAAGGTATTTTGACCATAACGGTTTAAAGATTGGTTCAAACAGCAGCGATAAAGGCAAAATTTTTACGAACGCGCAGTCGTGGTCGGTATTATCGGGATTTGCCCCTAACGACAGAGCGAAAAAAGCGCTCGGCTCTGTCAATAAGCTGCTTAACACTGCGAAAGGCATTAAATTAAGTTATCCGGGATTCAATGGATACGACCCTAAAATAGGCGGAATAACAACATATCCGCCGGGCGCAAAGGAAAACGGTGGGATATTCTTACACTCCAATCCCTGGATGATGATAGCCGAAACAATGGCAGGCAACGGCAACAGGGCATACGAATACTACAACCAGATAAACCCCATCGCGAAAAATGAGATAATCGACGAATATGAGTGCGAACCATATGTGTATGCGCAAAATGTTCTTTCAAATGAACATCCGCAATTTGGGCTCGGCAGAAACAGCTGGCTTTCCGGCACATCGTCATGGGCGTATCAGGCGGCTGTAAAATACATATTAGGCATTAAAGCCGATTTTAGCGGTTTGCGGATAAACCCGTGTATTCCCGACGTTTGGGATGGTTTTTCAGCAGTTAAGATATTTCGGAATGCCAAGTACAGTATAGAGGTTTACAATCCACGCCATGTATGCAAGGGTGTAAGTTCAATACGGGTTGACGGTAAAGAAATGAAAAGTAATATAGTTCCCGTGTTTAATGACGGCAAAGAACATAAGGTCGTTGTTGTATTGGGTTGATTATAAAACGGCTTTTTAAAGTTTTGCTTGTTTAACATTCAATCTTTTTATTAGTGCTAAAATTATGTTATCATAAGCGGACGCACCTGCTTTTGTTGACCCAATCGCTTTAGTATAATTAAATGTTGATTTTTTATTGTGTTTACGTTAATATAATAATATAGTTGCGTAATCGATTAAGTAGCTTTTAATTGCTTTTTATGTTGTATGAAATTAATATGGGCAAAATTTATGGAGGGGAAAAGAATAATGAAAAAACAAACAATACGTGTAAATATAGTATATTTGTTTATTGCAATGTTAATGATATTGGTTGCGTGTGAAGGGGAGGCAAAGCCGCCCGAAGAGACGACACAACCCGATGATGGGCAGTTTCCTAATATGGTGGTGAACGGCGACTTTTCTAACGGTACGGAAAACTGGATGTTATTTCTTGATAAAGGCGGGGCGGCTGATTTTAAGGTGATTGATGAGCAGGCGGTTATAGATATAAAAACCGTGGGTTACGAAGATTACGGCGTTCAGCTTTACTACGACGGATTTAAACTTGAAACCGGCGGCGTTTATCGTTTCGCTTTTGATGCAAGCTCGAATATCGAACGTACCATAGGCGCAAGGCTGCAGTTAAACGGAGGGGACTATTTTGGATATGCCGACGATATTTTTTATTTGACAAATAAGATGGAACGCTTTTATATTGAATTTGTTATGGAAGCGGGAACCGACCCGGCGCCGAGGCTTTGTTTTAATATCGGAGCGCCTAAAGACGGCACCGCTGTTCCCTCAAACATGGTATTTATTGATAATGTTGAGGTATCTCTTATCGACGGACGCAATGTTCTTATGCCTGAGCCGGAGCCCGAACGTCCCCAAATAAATATAAATCAGCTTGGATATAAAGCGGATGCGGTTAAAATTGCCGTTTTTCGCGGTGATCGGCTGGGCAGCGGTTTTGAGATCGTCGATCAAAACGGCGCTACAGTGTTCGAGGGCGAACTTAAAGGTCCTATCGAAAGTACGGCGTCAGATGAAATAAACTATCTGGGGGATTTCAGCAGTTTTAAAACTTTGGGTACTTATTACATAAAAAGCGGCGCCGCCGTAGAATCATATCCTTTTGAAATAAGCGACAGCGTTTATGACGACGCATTCGCTTCGGTATTTAAAATGCTGTATCTCCAAAGATGCGGCTGCGCATTGGATGAGAGTATTGCGGGTAAATTTACGCATGAGGCGTGTCATATGCAGTACGCGGTTATCTACGGTACCGACATTACAAAGGAGGTCACGGGAGGGTGGCACGACGCCGGTGATTACGGGCGTTATGTTGTTCCCGGGGCCAAGGCCGCTGCAGATTTGCTTTTTACATTTGAAGATTTTAAAGAGCTGCTGAGCGGTCAATATGGAGACAGTTTCGGTATTCCGGAAAGCGGAAACGGTATTCCGGATATACTTGACGAAGCCCGCTACGAGCTTGAGTGGATGCACAAAATGCAGGACGATGTTAGCGGCGGCGTTTATCATAAAGTAACGGGATTATCATTTCCGGGAGAAGTGACGCCGACCGAAGAGACCGAGCAGATGTATATTGCGCCTATATCCACCCCCGCTACAGGCAGTTTTGCCGCCGTTATGGCAATGAGCTATTTGACCTATAAACCTTACGATGCGGAATTTGCGGAAAAATGCCTTGAAGCGGCAAAAAAAGCATGGACATATTTGCAAAACAATTTAGATTCCGGCTTTAAAAACCCGGACGACATACTTACAGGCGAATATCCTGATAAACTTGATAAGGATGAGCGATACTGGGCTGCCGCCGCCCTGTTTAAAGCAACGGGAGAGAGGCATTATATTGAGGAGTTCGAAAGAATATTGGATTTATATGTTTATGTACTTGACGGATACGGCTGGGACAACGTCGGAGGTTATGGAAACAAGATATATCTTTCGCTTGATGAGGGTTCTGCAAAAACAGAAAGCGTACAGAAGATAAAAGACGCTATAGAGAGGAAAGCCGAAGGGTATCTTAAACTGTCGAAAGAGGACGGATACGGCAGCTCTCTTGGAATGACATATCCATGGGGTAGCAATATGACGGTGTGCGACAACGCAAGGTATCTGCTTTTCGCAGGCGAACTGCTTGGCAGAGAGGATTTTAAGCAGGCTGCCGAAAGACATTTTCATTACGTATTCGGCGTTAATCCTATGTCGCTGTGTTATGTTACCGGATTAGGCGCGTCGTCGCCAAAAAACACACATCACCGCCCATCTATGGTTGCGCAGGAATCAATGCCGGGAATGCTGGCAGGCGGTCCGAACAGCCGGTTGGAGGACCCTTTCGCTAAAGCCGTTCTTATTGACATGCCGCCTGCGAAATGCTATGCGGATAACTCCCAAAGTTATTCTTGCAACGAGGTAACCGTGTATTGGAATTCACCTTTGATTTATCTTATGGCAAGCGTTTTGAACGGGCAATAATACCGTAAACTTTAAGCCTGCCATCCGGCCGTAAACAGCCGGATAAACGAGGGCGTGCCATAAGGCATGCCCTTTATAAACGGCTGATTATTTGGTTGAGTAATGAAGATAATATATACTTGGCAATGCTCCGCCCCGCTTGACAGACATACATTCCGGCGATATCATAATGCCGATGTTCGCGCAAAGTATTTAAAAAGAGGCTATTATGAAAAAACTTTTATTGGCAGGTTTAATATTTACCGCATTGCTGTGCGCAGCGTGCGGCTTGCCGGCAGACAAAGAAGAACAGACAACGCCGCCGCCGCCGAGTTATACAACTGTTGCGCCTACTCCTACTCCTACTCCTACTCCTACTCCGGCGCCTGATTTTTCCCAAGCGGATTTTAGGGGCATATGGAATGTTACGGGCGTGATTGCGCCGGACGGCAGCCATTTGAGCGAATCTGAATTCGCGCGGCTGGATACTGATTTTTATATTGAGATTATAAAAGACGGAGTGTATTTCGTGTACGACGGCGGCGGGCAGGTTTTAGGACAGGGCGAATACGGCGTTTCTATGAACATACTGACATTAAGCGCGGGCGGTATGCAGACAGTGTACATTGTGGTTGACGAAAACACGCTTCACTGCCAATCCGCCGACGACAGCGTAACCGTTATGACGCGGAATGTGGACGACGATAAGGGCAAAGATGAAACCTCAAACGATGAAGATGAGGAGCGGGAATAGTTATTAATCAGAATATGCGTATACCGCATTTAAAGTTTTTTGACCACCAGCTCGTATTGAATTTACGTTTTACAACTTTGCCGTTGCTTGCGGACGCGTCAATTATATAACCGTCTCCCGCCACAATGGCAACATGGCCGGTCACAACAAGTATATCGCCGCGTTTTAAATCGCTCATGCGCGTGATGCGCGTATATTTGCTGGTGGAAGCCCATCCCGCCGATGTAAGATATCCTTGCTTTACTCCAATTTCTTTCAAGCACCAGTATACAAAGCCGGAGCAGTCGAAGCTGCTAGGGCCTTTTGCGCCGCGCACATATTTGCAGCCAAGCTTTGATGTCGCGACAGAGATAAAAGAATCTATATTGGCGCCTGTTTTAACGACGCCCTCAAATTTTTTAGCGCTGTCGGAATAGAGCTTATCACGGGTTTTCTTGCCGACTTTGCCGTCAACGCCAAGGCCGTTATTAAACTGAAAGCTGCGTACCGCCGTGTCGGTTTCGGAGCCAAAATATCCCGTGACGGATTTCATATAGCCAAGCTCTTTTAATCTTTTTTGTATTTTCGTAACCTCATCGCTTTTTGCGCCTATTGAAAGCGAGTTGCTTTGAGCTTTGGCGGAATTAAGAGCTTTCTTAGTCTGCGGCCCTATATGGCCGTCCGCAATCAAGCCGTTTGCGTCCTGAAACCGTTTTACGGCGTCTTTGGTTTCAGACCCGAAATTACCGTCAGGTTCGCTTGAAAGGTATCCGAGCGTATTTAACCGCTTCTGAAATTTTTTTATTTCGTCGCTCGTATCACCGTAAGAAAACGCGTTTGCCGCCGCGTCTTCGGAATAAAGCATTTCCCGCGTTTTTTTGCCGACCTTGCCGTCGGCGGTTAGATTGTTGCGCTCCTGAAACCTTTTCACCGCTTCCTCGGTTTTAGGGCCGAACGCGCTGTCGACTTTCGTTATATAATCAAGCTCATAAAGCCGGTTTTGCAATTCGGTAACATCTTCATTTTTTGCGCCTATCGTTATTGTATAATATTGCGCTTTCGATGAAAAAAGCATATCATACGTCTGCCGGTCAACAATACCGTCGCTCGTAAGCCCGTGCTGATTTTTAAAAAGGTTTACCGCTTCCTCGGTAATTGTGCCAAAAATACCGTCCGCTTCGTCATGGTCCATGTATTCAAGCTCCATAAGCCGCGTTTGAATATCGGCGACCGCGGAGGTCGTCATGCCTTTTGTAAGGGAAAGCGAAGAATACGCCGGCATTGCGGCGGAAAAACTGATAACGGTTGGTATAGAGGACGACGCTGGCGCGGGAAGGGGATCGTGTTTTGGCGGCGGAGCCTTTACGGAAGCAACCTTAAGGTTGTCGCCCGACAGCGACGCGGCAAGAACAATAATTATAACGGCCGCCGCGGCGACGCACGAGACGGTGATAATAACGCGGCGTTTGTTTTTGACGCGTATAGTGCGCTTGCGCCTGCGGCTTTTATCTACCTGCGCGCGCATAGAGGAAGATTCCCCGCGCGGCGGTACAATCAAAGCGGTTAACCGTTTAATAAAGCTTGAAAGGTTAAATCTTTTTTTGTTGTACCGCGTTTGCATAGCATTCCCCTAGAAAAATTTCTTAAGTAAAAGAGTCAAAATAGAATCCGCCTGTACAGGCTTAGCAGTATTATATAAAATGTAAAAATATTTCGCAACACTTTTGTAACAAATCAGAAAAAAATATTTATGTTATGCCGCCGTACTGTCAGCTTATGTAATTAAAATGTTTATTCGCTTTTATTTTGTCCATATATTATAAGACCCAAATTTATTATAGCGCATACGGCATTCTAAAACAAAAAAACATGTTCGGTATGTTTTTACTAATTGTATTTTGCGTGTTGTCTGTTATATTATAGTTATGTCAGTTTTGACAGAGGAGATATATATGAGGCTTTCGGGGGACAGTATAAAAGATATAACCGGCGGAGCGTGGGATTGTGAATTTGCTTATTTATATCAAAGGGACACGGAAAAACAAAAAAGTCGTTACATAAACGCTCTTTATAGTTTCGAGCAAATCTTTGGAACGGATAGGGAAGTTTGCCTTATAAGCGCTCCCGGGCGAACAGAGCTTGGAGGCAATCATACCGACCATCAGTTTGGCCGCGTGCTTGCGGCGGCGGTAACAATGGATATACTCGCCGTCGCTGCAAAAAGGAGCGACGGTATAATACACGTTCACTCGCAGGGCTTTAAACCGGAAACGGTTGATATCAAAAACACGGAAAAGAAACATGAGGAAATAAACACATCGGCGGCTCTTATTCGCGGCGTGGCAGCCGGATTTTTAGAAAATGGTTATTTGGCGGGAGGGTTTGACGCTTACGCGGTATCCGATATACCGGCGGGCTCGGGCTTGTCTTCCTCCGCGGCTTTTGAGGTGCTTATAGGCGCCATATTAAACAAACTGTATAACGGCGGCTCCGTCGGCAGTTTAAAAATTGCGCAAATCGGCCAATACGCCGAAAATGTGTATTTCGGCAAGCCATGCGGGCTTATGGATCAAACCGCATCGTCCGTGGGCGGTATCGTCTCTATCGATTTTAAAAGTCCGTCTATGCCGGCTGTTCAAAAAATAGATTATAATTTCAGCCGCGCGAAACATACGCTTATAATAACGGACGCGGGGGGCAGCCACGCCGATTTGAGCGATGAATACGCCTCGATTCCGGCGGAGATGAAAAGCGTCGCGGCTTATTTTTCAAAACAGGCGCTGCGGGAGGTTGACGGCAGTTTGCTGTATGAGAATATAAGCGCGTTGCGGAGCCGCGTGACAGACCGCGCTGTATTGCGGGCGATACATTTTTTTGACGAAAATGATAGGGTGGAAAAGCAAATTGAATCGCTTAAAAACAGCGATATGGAAACATTTAAAAAGCTTATGATAAGCTCCGGTTTCTCGTCCATGGCTAATCTGCAAAACTGTTATCCTTCCGGCAATACGGCGGAGCGCAGCGTTTCACTGGCGCTTTCGTTAAGCGAGCGCATACTTAACGGCATGGGGGCATGGAGAATACACGGAGGCGGTTTTGCGGGTACAATACTTTCGCTTGTTCCGGACGAGATTGTAAACGAATACATAAGCGGTATGGAAAGCGCGTTTAAAAAAGGATGCTGCCATAAGCTTATTGTACGTCCGGAAGGCGCGTACGTTATGGAGGGAGATAATGGCTGAATTAAGATGGAATCCTTTGGCGAAGGACTGGGTTATGATTGCGAGCCACCGGCAGGCGCGCCCGCAGATGCCTAAAGGCTGGTGTCCTTTCTGCACGGACAGCGGCAAAGTGCCAAAGGACTACGAAGTTTATCGGTATCCTAACGACTTCCCCGCCCTTTCGAAAAACCCGCCCGAGCCTGACGCGGTGGATACGCATGAGCTGTTTAAAGTTTCGCCTTCGTACGGCATATGCGAAGTGCTTTTATATTCGCCCGACCACAACGCAAGCTTATCCGAGCTTGGAACAAATCACGTTCATAAGCTTTCGCGTATGTGGCGTGATGTTTTTTGCGACTTTTGCGCGGATACCGGCATAAAATACGTATTTATATTTGAAAACAGGGGTGAGCCCGTGGGCGTTACAATGCCTCATCCGCACGGTCAGGCCTACGGATATCCTTTTCTGCCCAAAAGGGTAGAGCAAAGGGCGTATGCCGCGAAAGAGCATATGGAGCAAAAAGGCGCGTGCCTTTTCTGCGAAATGCTTAAAGCCGAGATTGACGACGGCAGGCGGATTGTTTTCCGCAACGAACACTTTACCGTATATGTGCCTTTCTTCTCGCACGTTGTGTACGGCACATATGTCGTATCCAACAGGCACATGCCCGATATTTCCGCTATGAGCCAAAAAGAGCTTGATTCGCTCGGTGAAACGGTAAGGGCGGCCGCCGGTATGTACGATAGTTTGTTTGATACCAGACTGCCTTACATGATGTGTATGCATAACGCGCCTGTCAACACGCCCGGTTTAACAAAGCCGTTTCATTTTCATATAGAGTTTATACCGCCTATGCGTTCCGGCACGGTACAGCAATATTTCGCGTCGTCCGAGTCGGGAGCGGGAGCGTACTGCAATCCAAGCCGCCCCGAAGAAAAAGCTTTGGAACTGAAGGCGGCCTATCAAAAATACACAGGAGGCAAACCATGAAAACAATACTTGTCGCCGGAGGCGCCGGATATATAGGAAGCCATATGTGCGCGGCTCTTGAAAGAGCGGGGTATGATGTTGTTGTAGCCGACGATATAAGCACCGGACATAAACAGGCGGTTAAGTACGGAAAGCTTTACGTGGGCGATGTCCGCGACGCTGTTTTTCTCAACAACATATTTGCGCAAACTTCCATAGACGGCGTTATTGATTTTGCCGCTTGCTCTCTCGTCGGCGAAAGCTGCAAAGAACCCTTAAAATACTATATGAACAATTTAAACGGCGCGCAGGTTATGCTGGATGTTATGCGCGCGCACGGCGTTAAAAAAATAGTGTTTTCTTCAACGGCCGCGGTATACGGAGAGCCGGAAAAACAGCCCATAGAAGAAACGGACAGGACGGAGCCGACGAACCCTTACGGAGACACAAAGCTTGCCATCGAAAAGCTGTTAAAATGGTGCGATATAGCCTATGGCATAAAGTACGCGGCGCTTCGTTATTTTAACGCGGCAGGAGCGGATAACAACGCCGATATCGGCGAAGACCACAGGCCGGAATCCCACCTTATACCTATTGTGCTTTCGGCGGCGCTCGGTAAAAGAGAGTATATTGGGGTTTTTGGCGACGATTATCCAACGCGCGACGGTACATGCGTGCGCGATTACATAGACGTTAAGGATTTGACGCGGGCGCATTTGCTGGCGTATGAGTTTCTTTCCGGCGGCGGAGAAAGCGAAATTTTCAACCTGGGCAACGGAAGCGGATTTTCGGTTACGGAGATTATACAAGCGGCAAGGGAAGTAACCGGACGCGACATTCCGGCGCGGGTAGAGCCGCGCCGCGCGGGAGACCCGTCAACCCTTATAGCGTCCAACAAAAAGGCGGAAAAAATACTGGGATGGAAACCGCTCTATACAAAAATAGAAGATATAATAAAGAGCGCGTGGAACTGGCACAAAAGCCATCCGGACGGATACGGCGAATAACGGGCAATATATAAAAAGCGCCGCCTTAGTTTCAAAAGGCGAAATGAAAGGGGTGTGGTTAAAATCAGCGAAATACATTCACCGGAAAGCATAGCGAAATATATAGACCATACGCTGCTTGCGGCCGACGCGACCGGCACGCGTATAAAAACGCTGTGCGGAGAGGCGGTTAAGTTCGGCTTTGCCGCTGTTTGCGTGAACCCGTATTACGTGTCTTATTGCGCAAAGCTGCTTGCCGGCAGCGGCGTTAAGGTTTGCGCGGTTATAGGCTTTCCGTTAGGAGCTCTAACCCGCGATATGAAAGCGGAGCAGGCCGCGGCTTGCGTGAAGCTGGGCGCAAACGAGCTCGATATGGCGGCAAATATAGGAGCGGCTAAATCCGGCGACTGGGCTTATGTTGAGAAAGACATAAAGGCGGTCGTGGACGCGGCGGGCAGCGCGGCGGTAAAAGTGATTATAGAGGCATGTCTTTTAACCGACGAAGAAAAGATTAAAATGTGCGCCGCGGCCAAAGGCGCGGGCGCGCGTTTTGTTAAAACCTCGACGGGGTTTTCAATAAGCGGCGCGAACGCGAACGACGTTAAGCTTATCAGAGCCGCGGTGGGCGGCGATATGGGAGTGAAAGCGGCGGGCGGTATAAAAAGCTTTAGGGACGCCGCGAAAATGCTTAATGCCGGAGCAAACAGAATAGGAACAAGCTCCGGAGTGAAAATAGTATCCGAACAACAAATATTGTAAGCGGCGGTATAGGCTTTGCTTATGGGAAACGCCCGTCTGCCGCTATATCGTATTATATGTTAAGGCCTAACCCAAACTTGTCCGACTACCCAACTAAATGTACCGACAATAATTGAATTCAATGAAATACTCATAAGCTGCTCATATGAAGGCGCAAAACCGCTCATTACATATATAAGGTTAAATACTCCGTATTCCTGACCGAGAGTTATCTGTATTCCAATGAAAGCCAGCAGCAGTATCAAACCTATGCTTACCTTTTTAGAAGCCGTAACACCCAAAAAAGATACCGCCATTACCGCAAAACTTTGCGCCGCCGCCAAATGAAATATTTGAACAAAATCAATATTCATTATACCCGCAACGGATATGCACACGGCGGCAATCAGCAAAACGTATAAAACAAAAAAGCGAAACTGGCGCAGCAAACCCCAGTAAAGGTATGAGCGCGGATAAGTGAAATAAAGTTCTCCGCCTTCCGTGTCAAGCAACCCTTGCATCAACATAACAGACCCGTACCCGCCTAACGATGGAATGAGTATTTCAAACAAAGGAAGCGTGATTAAATTGCTTTGTCCCATAGCGTCTAAGTTATGTTGGACAATATACGTCATTACGACAAAAATAAAAGCGAATACGGGAATCAGCATCATATGAATACCCGGTTCGCTTATATCAAAAGCCAACTCCCTAAAAAAACGTCTCATAATTCTTTATCCTTTTGTATAATGAAAGTGTAACTGTCCTCAAGGTTTGCTTTTGCTGCGTCCCCGTTTATCTTTTCGTTCGTTAAATACCTCACCCTATATCCTTCAGCTGCAGGTGTGAAATTGATTACAATATTGTTTTTCTCAATTTCTCTGAAGGCCGGTTCGGACATCGTTTCTTCTTTTACGTTATATTTGGCCTTGTCTTGTATTTGGGGTATGCTGCCGGTAACAAGTATCTTGCCGAGGTTCATAATGGAAACCTTATCGCACAGGCTTTCAATATCGTTCACAATATGGCTGGAAATTAGTATTATACGTTCGCCGTTATTATAATCCCTGATTAATTTACGAAAACTGATTCGCTCCGCCGGATCAAGCCCCGCCGACGGCTCGTCAAGTATCAAAAGGCTCGGCTCCGCCAATATCGCCTGCGCAACGCCTAACCTTCTGAGCATGCCTCCGGAAAGCTGCCCGGCTTTACGTTTGGCATATTCGGATAAATTTGCCCTTTCCATAGCCATTCCAACATGCTCTTTCTCTTTGGCCTTGGGAACATTTTTAAGCAGCGCCACGTTCTTTAGCGCTTCTTCCACTCTTAAATATTTATACATGCCGAATTGTTGAGGCAAATATCCAACCTTGCCTTTAATGGCTTTGGGGCGCTTCCAGTTATAAGAGCTTCCCCATGATATATCGCCTTGGTCTGCGTCCAAAATGGTCGCCAGTATACGCATTATTGTTGTTTTGCCGGCGCCGTTAGGGCCTAAAAGCCCATGTATGCCCGGCGCAATCGTCAAATTAACTTCAGCGAGCGCTTTTACTTTTTTAAAGGATTTTGACAATCCGTTTATTATAATATTCATTTATTTATTCTCCCCGATGGTAATATAGCAAAGATACGATGTCCGATAATGTAATAGATTCCGCTTGTAAAAGGCGTTGATATAAAGACCTAAACGGCTCGTCAAAGTTTTCGCCGTTTCGCATTCGCTCCAATACCCTATCAATCCGTATTTCTTCTTGTTCAGTAAGCGGAGTTTTTGAAACAAGCTCACCGTTGACAAATTCGTAATCATACAATAAAAAACCTTCTCTGAGAACTTCCGCATAATATTCCATATCCTCGTCGTCACAATCCTTTACAAGTATATAAGCGCTAAGCCATGCGGCAAAATTATTCGTGGATATTTGAGGAACATCGGTAGGGTATCCCGTGCAGGGACTGATAATATATGGTATAGCCATCTGAACGTTAACGTCTGTAGACGATTTATAATCTTCAACGGAATCCGCGTACCATTTTCTTGATGACACTACGCTGGATGATTCGCTTTGAATGCGGATTTCCCACTCGCCTTCCCGGGAATAGAGCTCTTGGGGAGCATAATGCAGCATACCGATTATGGGGCAGCGCATATACATCACTATTACAGACTTTGGTTTTTGCGGCTTTTTTATCGTTCCCATTCTCTCGCATAAATCTAAAAGCTTATCATACGCGTCCAGCACGGCATCTGCCGGAAGGGCGGCATATTGGTATCTGCTGGCCGGCACATAAACGTCCACACCTCTATGATTTTTGTGCGACATTCCCGAATATATTGAAACCCCGTCGCCAGAAACTCCCGTGTAAAGGTTTTTGGATTGAGTATCCAAATTAGTATAAAGGTTGCCGGGGCCTTTGTACTTAAGCGTATATTCAACCTCATCCTCACGCTGCCAGTCCTCAATAAAAAACATTTCAGTTTCATCATACCAGTTGTTACCATAGCTATTTGTGCTTTTAATACCGGGCCACGGTATCCATGGAAACGAGCGGTTTAATTGAACGGTAGTCTCATTCGCGGGAAAATTGGGCAGGCTGTAACCATGGTAGATAAACTTAAAAGTAACGATATCACCGGATTTAATGCTTTTGGGATAGTATACCATAAGCCCGTCATGGCTGCGTTCAAAAGCGGCCGCCTCTCCGTCTATGCGTACCTCATCAACAATCAAATCGGAATATAAAACAAACGATTGGCCGTTCGCCTTTTTATTTTGGGTGGTTTGCATTACAACTTCCGCGTTGATTCCCTGTGTTGTGCATGTAAGGTTAATATCTGTCTTATTTATCGTAACATTCTTTTCGGTTGGGAAATCGGTTAAGCTTACGGGTTCTCCACTCATATACATGCTGTTTTTACTGGATACGTAACTCATCACATCATTAGGTTCCGCAAAACGTGTAAAGAAAACATTATATCTGGCATAAAAAAATACTGTAATCGCTAAGCCGAACGCAATGGCTAAAGACAGCTTAATCCATCCTTTCCGTTTTTGCGCGCGTGTCGACGCGTGGGATTTATTATTCGCGCACAAGAATAACGCGGTTAATATAATCAAAATACCTATACGCACAATCCATCTTGGAACCTCAATAGCGGCGCCCGTTGATAAATTCTCAAACATGTGAAAATTATTGATACCCATGTTAAACGCATTATATAAAAACCTGCCGTCGCTGGACCATATTATAGGTAAATAACTGACAAAATAAATACATAGCGATGAGGTTAAAAGCCACATCAATACTGCCGGCAGGTACACGCTTTTTCCTTTGTTCCAATGGCTTATCAAAAGTCCCCAAACACCCATAATTAAGCAGGGCAGCAAAAAAAGCAGAACGATGTATTTTAATGATTGCGCAATCCATAAAGACGAGGCAGCATCCATATGCATACGAATAAAGCAGCCTGTCAAAATCAACAGAGTAAGCGCCAAGCTTAGAAAACCGATTGCCAGCACTTGGCTCCAGGGAACTATATTGGTGTTTTTTGAATAGGAGGCGAAAATATCGTCCATATGTTCCCGCCGCTGCTCCCTTTGCATTTCTATGCCTATCATCATAAAAATCAGCGTTAAAACGGCCTGCCCGTAAGCCGTTTGATTAATCGCGAGATACGGTTCCTTTGGATAAACAAAATAATAACATACCAAAGTAAACAAGAAACCGAAGGAAAGGAGTATTATCCATACCCTCCTTCTTGTGTACGCTTGTATTTGCATTCGTGTTAAAAGAAAAAGCTTTCGCATATACGCTCTCCCGTAATAACGCCGCCGCGGCAATCTGCGCAATTGCCGCGGTGGCTAAAATATTAAAATTAAAAACGCTTGCAGGAGATAAAACATAAGATGATTAATCTTATTAAAACATAGCCTATAAATAGTGTCAATATTTACATTCATTATAATATCATGTTATCAATTTTTCCGCGTTTTGCGCAGTAATAAAACCTTGCCGTTAATCATACACATATTCCATGGAACAAAAGATTGAATGGAAAGTGGCGCTGCAAAAATACCTGCCCGCAAAAATATACGAAGCGCTGAACGCGGTAAAAGAAGACATCGCCCAAAATGTTGAAGAGATACGGCTTCGCGCGTGCCGTCCCCTTATGATATACACATGCGATAAAGGTTACTGTGTAAAAGAATCGGGCGCGCTTACCGAAACGGACGGTATAACGGTGTCGGAAGACGATACGGAGCAGACGCTGCAGGCCGTAACGGGGCGCTCGCCCTATGCGTACAAAGACGAGATAAGCATGGGTTATATAACGCTGGAGAGCGGCATACGCGCGGGGCTTTCGGGAAGCGCGCTTGTTTACGGCGGCGTTGTAAAAGCGTTCAAAACGGTCGGGGGGATTAACTTTAGGATACCGCGGGCGAAAGCGGGCATAGCGCGGCGGCTTTTGCCCTTCATATCGGACGGCAAAACGCTGTACAGCACGCTTATTATATCGTCGCCAAGGCTTGGCAAAACAACTCTCGCGCGGGATATCGCGCGATGCGCCGGAAGCGGCATAGGGCTTTCGCCCTGCAGGGTATCGTTAATTGACGAAAGGCAGGAGATGGCGGCGTGCGTTTACGGCCGTCCTTATTTTGACGTGGGCAGGGAAACCGACGTTATATCGAACGTATTAAAACACGCGGGAGTTTTTATGGCGCTGCGTTCCTTATCGCCCGACGTTATAGTGACGGACGAGATAGGCAGAAGCGATGATCTCGAGGCGATTAAAGAAGTCGCCAACAGCGGAGTGGTTATTATAGCCACGGCTCACGCGCCGGATTTTCACAGCCTCAAGAACCGTACTTTTTTTAAAAGGTTATGCGATGAAAAGCCTTTCGATTCGTATGTTGTGCTCTCGGCTTCCTTAGGGCGCATAACTGTCGCGCAGATTTATGACGCGCAAGGGCAAGGCAGGCTGCTAAAGCCTATACTGCTCAATACCAAGGAGGCCGTATGAAGCTTATAATGTGCGCCGCGGTTATAGCGGTCTGCGCCGCGTTAGGACGCCAGTTCTCAGCCAGAATGATACAAAGGCTGTTGTTTTTCAGGGAATATCAATCGGCGCTTACGTATCTTTCGGACAAAGTGGTGGGCTTGAATATAGAGCTTTGCAAGGCGCTTAAAGCCTGCGATAACGATTGCGTACAGCCTTTTTTTGACGCCTGCGCCGCCGCGCTGCGCGAAACCCCTCAATTAAGCCTAAAAAGCATATGGCGCGAGTGTTTAAGCGATTTTCGTTCGCGTTTAAGCTTTCTGACAAAAGAGGACATGCGTTTTTTAAACGACGGCGGGGCGGCGGCGGAAGCTTTGTGCGCGAACCCGAGTGAGCGGCAGGCGGCGCTTTATCTTAAAAGGCTTGGCGCCCATCTTGATTTTCTGGAAACGGAAAAGAATAAAAAATGCCGTATTTACAACATGGCCGGACTGCTGGGCGGCCTTATGATTGCGCTGCTCGTTATATAAAGAGGAGGTTATTGGCGTTGGATATAGAGCTTATTTTCAGAATTGCGGCGATAGGCATACTGGTTGCGGTGCTCAACCAGCTTTTAACCCGCGCCGGCCGCGAAGATATAGCGACTATGGCCACTATTGCCGGACTTATTATAGTGCTGCTTATGGTGGTGGACCTTGTAAGCAATCTGTTTGACAGCGTCAAGCGGATATTCAACCTGTATTGAGATGGAAATTATAAAGATTGCTTTTATAGGCGTTATAGCGGGCGTGCTTGTTTCAATGGTGCGGCAAAAGCAGCCGGAGCTTGGTATGCAGACCGGCATAGTCGCGGGGCTTATTATATTTATATATGTGCTGGATTATATTGTAACGGCCGTCGATTATGTGCGGGATATAGTCAGCGCTTATTCAATACCTACGGATGCCATAACAGTAGTTATAAAGATAGTGGGCATAGCGTACATATGCGAATTTGCGGTGCATGTGTTGAAAGATTCGGGCGAGAGCGCGCTCGCCGCAAAAGTCGAAATCGCGGGGCGGGTTTTTATAGTGGCGCTTTCGCTGCCCGTGTTAAGCGCCTTTATGAACATGATAATGGGAATGATAGGGTAACGCGATGAGAAAAGCGCTTATTGTTTTAATATCGGCGGTTGTTATGCTTGCGCCTAGCTCCGTATACGCGCAGGATTTGATTGAGGAAGCGCTGGTGCGTCAGATAGAAGACGATATAACGGATAATATAGACCGCGCGTTATCGTCGGCCGATTTGAATGAAATAGAATCGTATTTTGAAATGTACGCCAAAGAGCTTGAGCCGTTAACGGGCGGAGACGATTTCCAAAGCTTTATACAGATGCTGGCAACGGGCGGAGGCGGGTTTGATATTGCCGGCGTATTCTCCCTGTTATTAAACTTTTTATTTGCGGGTATAAAGCAAAGCCTTCCCGTAATTATACAGATAATTGTCGTCGCGCTCATGTTCTCGGTTATAACGCACTTTGCTCCTTCATTCGGCGGCACTGGCGTATCTAAAGCGGCGTTAACCGCGCAGTATGTTATTGTGGGCACAATGACAATAGGCGTGCTCGCGTCCGCATTTTCCATAGGTACGGACGCCATATCCGGAATGACCCAATTCACCGCCGATTTTTTCCCTCTGCTTATCGCTTTGCTTACGGCTTTGGGGGGCATAACCGCTTCCGCTATACTAAGCCCCGCGACTGTGCTGCTGACTACAGGCATATCTTTATTTTATAAAAGCTTCGTGTTGCCGGTGGTAATTGTGCTTACGGTTTTAACCGTAATAAGCCACTTCTCGGCGACGGTTAAATTAACGGGTTTTTGTACGCTGCTTAAAAGCGTCGTTAAATGGGCTATAGGCGTCAGCTCTACGGTGTTTATAGGCATTATTATGATACAAGGGCTTTTAGGCTCCACCATAGACGGGCTTACAATAAAGACGGCAAAATACACCGTTGATAAATTTGTTCCCATAGTAGGCGGTATGATATCGGATTCCGCGGACGTGCTTGTCTCGTGTACTTTACTGGTAAAGAACGCCGTAGGCGTATGCGGAGTGATAATAATTATAGGTATAGTAATATCGCCTTTGTTTGCTCTTCTCGCGCACTATTTTGTTTTTAAACTCGCGGGCGCGGTGCTTGAACCAATATCCGGCCAGAGCATGAGCAAATTCGCGCAGGACGCGGCCGGAGTATTGCTTCTGCTTTTTGCCGCGTTGGCAGCGGCGGCCGTTATGTTTTTTGTAACAACGGCCGTCATTATAGGAGCGGGCGGCCAAAATGTGATGTTAAGGTGACGCTATATGGAATCGTTTATTTTATCATGGGCGGCGTCCGTCGCGGCCGCAGTATTAATAGGAACAATAATAGGTATGCTGCTGCCCGAAAGCGGCATTAAAAAATACGTTTCGGTCGTTACGGGAATTGTTGTGAGCATGATAATACTCGCGCCCGCGGCAAAACTTCTTTCAGGGACTGATGTTTCGCAAACGCTTGACGATGCGTTTTCGACAATCGAAAAGGGAGAGGTGTTCGATTATGACAGTGCGCATTACAAGGACTATATTTATCGGTTATACGAGGTATATATAGTGAATGGTCAAAATAAAAATGAATAGTGAAAGGAACAACTGTAATGGCAGACTCACGGTCGGAGAATAAAAAAGCCGTCGATTTAATATCAAGGTTTAAGCGGTTGGACGTAAAAAAAAAGATACAGTATCTTATTATAATTTTGATTGTAATAGTTATACTCGCTATCTACTTTGCGTCGGCGGGCGAAGCGCAGCCTAAAGCCGAGCCACTAGATAAGCCCCAAGCGGTGACTATAAGCGGCGATAATGATGTTGAGCATAAGCTCAAATGCATACTTTCGCGAATAGAAGGCGCGGGAGAAGTGGAAGTAATGATAACCTATGAAACGGGAACGGAGATTGTGCCGGCTATAAGCGTCGATACGCAAACCACCACAAAGACGGACACGCGCGATGGCGGCGCCAGCACCACGGATACGCAAAACACACAGAGCGAGATTGTAACCATAGGCGGCAGCGGCGGCAGCAGCGCGCTGGTAATAAAAGAAAAAAGCCCCATAGTTAAAGGCGTAATTGTTGTGGCGCAGGGCGCCGACGATATAGCGGTTAAGCTTAATTTGCTAAAAGCGGTACAGACGATTTTAAACGTCGGCCCGCATCAGGTCGACGTATATAAAATGAAATAAAAAAGGGGAGTGAAAGTATAATGGATAAAACTAATGGTATAATGAAAAGCAAGAGAAACAGATATTTGCTGCTTGCCGCCCTTATAATCGCGCTGGCCGGCGTCGGCTGCCTTAATTATGTTTTAGGAAACGAAGCGGGTAATCTTACCGCCGATACATCGGACACCGGTGATATTGAAGGCGCGCTTTCCATGGACGACTTGGCGGTGCTGTCGTCAAAGAACTATTTCTACGATTACAAGACAAACAGAGAAAACGTAAGGGAAGCCGAAGTCGCTTATCTTGACAGCTTAATAACAAGCGAGTTAAGCGACGCGGAGACCGTAAAAGACGCGCAGAGCCAGAAAATACAGATTGTTAAGAACATGGAATCAGAGCTTACCATTGAAGGGCTTCTTATGGCCATAGGGTTTGAAGACGCGATAGTTACCGTGCAAACCGGCTCTGTAAACGTGGTGCTGAAAAAATCCGATATTACAAAGGAAGAGGCGGCGCAGGTTCTGGAAATTGTGCGCAAAGAAACAGGGGAACCGGCGCAGAATATAAAGGTGATACTGCAAGGATAAGGCCGGCGGAAGAAAAGGTGAATATTTACTGTTTAGCAGATTGTAATCAGCTTCCCTGTCTGTTATAATTTAAGCATTAATTGATTGAGGTGAGTTGTTTTGAGCGCGAATGAAATGAACACACGAGAGGAGCAAAACGGCAGCATCTCCTTTGCTAATGACGTGGTGGCGACGATTGCGGGTTTAGCGACGGTGGAAATCGAAGGCGTCGCGGGCATGAGCGGGGGGCTCTCGGGTGGTCTTGCGGAGCTTTTAGGCAGAAAAAACCTGACGAAAGGCGTAAAGGTCGAGGTCGGCAAAGAGGAGTGCGCCGTTGACGTTTTTATTGTCGTTGATTATGGCGTGGAAATTCCGTCTGTGTCGGAGAAGATTCAGGCCAGCGTTAAAAAAGCTGTAGAAACGATGACAGGGCTGCGCGTAGTGGAAACTAACGTGCATATACAGGGCGTGCGAATCGCTAAAGAAAACACGGAAGACAGCAAGCGCGTGCACTAATAAAGATTGGGGTACAAATGAAAATGCGTCTTTTTATAAGATTTTTATTAACAATTTACGTCTTGATTGTGCTTTTTGTAATAGGTGTCACTCTGCTGTGCGTATGGGGGCTTATAGACAAGATTCATCCGCAGTACTGGATAGAAACGCTGTACGGCAGCAACACGGTGTTTTGGTCGGTTACGTTAGGCGGCATAGCTGTTGTGCTCCTTAGCGTAACTATATTGTTTTCGGGCTTTAAAAAGCGCAAGCCAAAGACCGCCAAAATACGCAATACGGAAAGCGGCGCAATATCCATAAGCATTTTGGCGCTTGAAGAGATGGCCACGCGTTATCTGGCCGCGGATACGGCGATAAGAAGCGTAAAAGCTTTTGTGGCGTCAAGAGACGGCAAACTTACTATTAAGGCGGTGTTGTCTGTTGCCGAAGGCACCAATATACCGGATGTGTTAGGCGCTCTTCAAGACGGTTTGAAAGCAAACATCGAATTGCTCGCCGGCATAGAGGTCTGCAGAATAAAGCTGCTCGTCGAAAAGACGGCGCAGGTTATAAAGGCGCGTGTCGAATAGTGAATTTATTGGAGTTTATCAAACAAAAAAGAGGGCTTTTGATTGGCGCCGGCACGGGCTTTATTGTGGGCGTTCTTATACTGACCATAGGTTTTTTCAGTACGTTGTTTTTGGCAATATGCATCGCAATAGGCGCTTTTTTCGGCACTCGCAACAGGTTTAGAAAAAAACTGTTCGAAATATTGGACAAGATATTGCCTGACATTTTTAAATAACGGGCGGAGGGTGCATTGAGCAGGAGATCGGCGCGGGATACCGCGTTCCGTTTATACTACGAATATGCCGTCACTGGCGAATTTAATCACGATACTATGATAATAATGCGTGATTGTTTTGAAAAGGGTATGAACGAAAAAGCATGGGAATATGTGCTTAGGGTGATAGATATTTATGATAAACACGGCGAGACGATTGACAAAGCCATTTCATTGCACTCTAACAAATGGAACATAAGCCACATCGCTAAGGTAGAGTTATCAATATTGCGCTTGGGGATATGCGAGATTATCTATTGTGATGACATTCATGAAGCAATCACTATAAACGAATGCGTAGAGCTTGCAAAAAAGTATGCGTCGGATAAATCCGCCGGTTTTGTAAACGGAATATTCGCGGCTGTCGTTTCCAATAAGAATAAGATACATGAGCAGGTCTAACGTATACATAGGAGTGGACACAAGCGCTTATACAACGTCCGTCGCGGCATACGCGGACGGGCGTGTGCTGTTTGACGGCAGAAAAACGCTTGAGGTGCAAAAGGGCGGCAAGGGTCTGCGGCAGTCGGACGCCGTGTTCGCTCATATTAAAAATATTGATTCATTGCTGCGCAAATACAAAACCGGCGAATACAATTTAAAAGCGGTCGCTTACAGCGAAAAGCCCTGCCCGAGGGAAGGCTCTTACATGCCGGTGTTCCGCGTCGGCGCTTCGCACGCGCAGGCTCTTGCGTTTTCTGATAACGCGGCGCTTTATCCGCTGACACACCAGCACGGGCATATTTATTCGGCTTTTTTGGACAGTCCGGTTCGGGACGGGAGCTACGGGGCGTTGCATGTATCGGGCGGCACTCTTGATGTTTTAAGCGTTCGCGTTAAAAACGGCATAGCGCGGGAAATAAATAAAATAGGCGGAACGCTGGATATAACATGCGGACAGCTGATAGACAGAACAGGAGTTGAGGCGGGGCTGCCGTTTCCGTCGGGAGAGGCCGCGGGCAGGCTTTACCGCGAGGGAGCGCAAAAGCTTTGCGTAAACGTCGAAGGGTTATACGCTAATCTTTCCGGCGCCGAAGCGCAAGCCTTGCGCCGTCTTAAAAAGGGAGAGGATGCGGCGTTGGTATGCAGCGCCGTTATAGACTGCGCGGCGCAAACAATAGCGCTGCTCGCGAAAAACGCCGCCAAAACATACGGGCTTTCGCAGTTTATTTTTACCGGCGGCGTTATGCGCGGCGATGCAATAAGAGCGTATACGGAAAAAATGTGCGTGGAAAGCGGCATAAGCTGCATAACGGCGAAGAAAGAATACTGCAGCGATAACGCCTGCGGCTTGGCTTTGGCGGCGCGGCTGCTGCACGAAAAAGGAGAGCGGTTTTGAGCAATATAATCGACGGAAAAGCGATTTCGGCAGGCTTGAGGGAAGAACTGAAAATAAATATTGCGGAACTGAAAAAACAAGGCGTAACCCCCGGGCTGGCGGTAATACTGGCGGGTGACGACCCCGCCTCCGCGATATACGTTCGCAATAAAGAGCGCGGCTGTGAGGAAGTGGGCATACATTCCGTTGTGCATCGGCTTGCCTCGGATACTTCGCCGCAAAAGCTTATATCATTAATACACGGTTTAAACAACGATAAGTCTATTCACGGCATTCTTATACAACTGCCGTTGCCCTCTCACCTTGACGAGCGCGCGGTGCTGCGCGAGGTGGACCCCGATAAAGATGTGGACGGTTTGCACGTTGTAACCGCCGGAAGGCTGCTTGTGGGCGAAAAGGGTTTTATACCGTGTACGCCCAAGGGTATAATGCACCTTATTAAAAGTACGGGCACTAAAATACGCGGAAAAAACGCGGTTGTAATAGGGCGCAGCAATATGGTCGGCAAGCCCGTTTCTCTGCTGCTTATGGCTGACAACGCAACAGTTACAATGTGCCATTCGCGCACCGAAAATCTTGCGAAAATATGCGCCGGCGCCGATATACTGGTCGCCGCCATAGGCAGGGCGGAAATGATTACCGGCGATTATATCAAACCAGGCGCGGTTGTAATTGACGTGGGCACAACAAAAGTTGACGGCAAGCTTAAGGGAGACGTGCTGTTTGAGGAAGCGCGCAGAAAAGCCGGATATATTACTCCCGTTCCCGGCGGTGTAGGCCCCATGACAATAACAATGCTGCTTGAGAATACCGCGGAGGCGGCGCGGCTTTATGGCTGATATAGTATTCAGCGTGTCACAGGTAAACGAATATATAAGCCGTAAAATGTTCAGCGACCCGTTGCTTTGCCGCATAAAGGTGACCGGCGAGATTACCAATCTTGTTTATTCGTCGGTTGGTCACGCGTTTTTTTCACTGAAAGACGAGAATTCATTGCTTGGCTGCATATTATATGATTACGCGGAAAACCGGTACAAAAGCGAACTTTATGACGGCGCGTCGGTAAAGATTAGCGGACGCATATCGTTTTACCGCAAAAGCGCGTCGGTACAGCTTGTGGTAGAGACCGCTGCGCCGCTCGGAATAGGCGATTTGTACGCTAAATTTGAGCGAACACGGCAAAAGCTCTCCGAAGAAGGCCTTTTTCTTGAAGCGCATAAAAAACCGCTGCCGTATTTCGCGGTAAATATAGGAGTGGTTACATCGCCTTCCGGCGCGGTTTTGCACGATATAATAAATGTTTCAACAAGACGATTTGACGGCGTTGGCATAACGGTGTTTCCGGTTCAGGTACAGGGACGGGACGCGGCGGCCGATATTTGCCGCGGAATCGCTTATTTTAATGAAAATGCAAAGCCGGACGTAATAATCGTCGCGAGAGGGGGCGGCTCGTTCGAGGATTTGTCCGCGTTTAACGAGGAAGCTGTTGTTCGCGCCGTTTACGAATCCGCAATACCCATAGTGTCTGCGGTAGGACACGAAACCGACTATACTCTTTGCGATATGGCGGCGGATTTGCGCGCGCCGACGCCGTCCGCGGCCGCGGAGCTGGTTGTTAAAGAAAAGGATACGCTTAAAAAAACGCTTGAGGATTATAAAAAGGATTTGATTTTCAGCCTTGAATATGCCATAGAATCGAACGCTGAAAAACTCGATATGTATAAAAGCGCCCTATCCGTCTATACCGTTGCCGCGAAAATTGCGCAGGCGGAATCCCGGCTTGATTTTTCGTTAAGGCAAATAAACGGCGCCGTGACCGCCGGCCTTGGGCGAAACGAAATGAAGCTTGAGCAATACCGCGCGCTTTTATACGGTTTGAACCCGCGCGGCGTTTTAGAACGCGGTTATTCCATAGTTTACGATGAGAACGGAAATGTTGTTAAAACCGCGGACGCCGCCGTAGGCAATCTTCAGATAGAGTTTAAAGACGGCAGGGCCGCGGCAACGGGAAGGGGCAGATAATGGACAACTTTGAACAGGAGCTGCTTAGGCTTTCGGATATTGCGCAGCGGCTGCAATCGGGGCAGGAGGGAATAGAGAAAAGCATGGAGCTTTACGCGCGGGGCATAAGGCTTGCGGACGCGCTGCAAAAAAAGCTTGACGAATATAAAACTAAAATTGAAATAATCAAAACCGGCGAGCACGCCGATGAATAAGCTGGCGGACAAAATAAACAGCCGTCTTATGCGGCTGATGGATAAAATGTGCGAGCCCGGCGTTTTAAAAGACGCCATGTGCTACAGCCTGCTCGGCGGGGGCAAAAGGTTAAGACCAACGCTTTGCCTTATGTCGGCGGATATATACGGCGGCGCCGGTAAGGCTCTTGATTTTGCGTGCGCCATAGAAATGATACATACCTATTCGCTTATACACGACGATCTCCCCGCGATGGACAACGACGTTTTAAGGCGCGGGAAACCGACGTGCCATGTGGTGTTCGGGGAAGGCAACGCCATTCTTGCGGGAGACGGTTTGCTCAACTGCGCTTTTGAAACAATGCTGGGCGCCGCGCTTCGTGAAAAAGAATACGCCAATTATGTAAAAGCGACGCGTATAATCGCAAAAGCGGCTGGAGCGCGCGGAATGATAGCGGGGCAGGCCGCCGATATTTCGTTCGAGGGCAAGGGGCTTGATTTAAAGGCGCTTGAATTCATTCATATCAGAAAAACCGCGGCGCTTATAAGCGCTTCGGTAACCGCGGGCGCGGCGCTGCTTAATGCGCCCGAAGACGAGATTGCCGCGCTTGGAGTTTATGGCGGCTGCGTAGGGCTCGCGTTTCAAATTGTGGACGATATACTTGATATCAAAGGAGACGGCGCGATACTAGGCAAGTCAACAGGCAAGGACGAGTTATCCGGCAAGCTTACGTTTGTGCGCGCTATGGGTACGGACGCTTCGCGCGTTATCGCGCGGGAAAAAACAAAAGAGGCAAAAGAAGCGCTTGCGTGTTTTGACGGCAGGGCAAAAGCGCTTGCCGATATGGCCGATATGCTTCTTAACAGGGACAGATAAAACAACGGAACAAAAAAATTTAATGTGCCGTAACATCCATTTTTATTTTCTCATAAGCTTTATTTAATACGAGTTAAAACTGTCGGCAATCAAGCTTAGCTTGTTTTTTGGTGTGCGTTAATGAAAGCACACACCTGTTTTCGGCTGTCCAAAAACCGTTTTTCAGCAGTATAAAAGCATTTTTGCATGGCAATGCTAGTCATATCAAAGCTACCGGGGAGAGTATTGCATGCTTATTAACAAGGTTGAAATCTGCGGAGTGGACACGTCAAAACTGCCAGTAATGAAGCAAAAACAAATGAGTGAGATGATGCTTAAAATAAAAGCCGGAGACAAGGCGGCGCGCGAGGAATTTATTAAAGGAAACCTTCGCCTCGTGCTAAGCGTAATACAGCGTTTTTCGGGGCGGAAAGAAAACATGGACGATTTGTTTCAGGTTGGCTGCATAGGGCTAATAAAAGCTATAGATAACTTTAATGTGGAGCTCGGGGTGCGTTTTTCCACATATGCCGTGCCTATGATAACCGGAGAGTTAAGGCGCTATCTGCGCGATAACAACAGTATACGCGTTTCGCGCTCCCTTCGGGATATCGCTTATAAAGCGCTGCAGATACGCAATATGCTTTCAAAAAAAGACAGCGCAGACCCGAGCATTGAAAAGATAGCGAATGAAATGGGCGTTAACGTGGAAGACGTGGTATTTGCGCTGGACGCTATTCAAGACCCGGTCTCGCTCTACGAGCCGGTGTATCACGACGGTTCGGACGCTATATTCGTTATGGACCTGCTGGCGGACAACTCCGGCGCCGACACGACATGGTTTGAGGGGCTTGCCTTAAAAGAAGCCATGGAAAAGCTGAGCGAGCGCGAAAAGAATATTATTAACATGCGGTTTTATCAGGGTAAAACCCAAATGGAAGTGGCTAACGAAATAGGAATAAGCCAGGCGCAGGTGTCAAGGCTGGAGAAGAACGCGCTTAAAGCGATGAGAAGGACTATATAACAGTAAACGCTTTGTGGCGCTACGTATAAAATAATATGCGGGTATGGATTTGCGCAAATGTTTGAAGGTGACAAACTTTTACAAGTAAATTGATGTTTTAAAATGTGCAACCCATTCATTAAAATCTCTCATAAATCACAAACCTCAAAATGTTGATATAAGCAATTCTTTTATTTTACCGCGTGAATTGCCATTGCAGTTTATCATACGAGTTGCGAAAACCCTATTGATTTGATATGTGGAATATAATTTGTCGAAGAACTCATCTTTCTTTTCCAAATTCTTTGGGTCTGAGTTACTGATGACAATTTTAGCTCCTCTTTGCTCAAGCTTGTATACATACTTTGCCAGCTCGATTTGTTCTTCATCCCCAAAATTATTTTTTGTATATGATGTAAATGATGCCGTTTCGGATAACGGACGGTATGGGGGATCAAAGTATACAAAGGTGTCTTCATCAATAAAACCATCCGAGAGCCTGTAATCTCCACAAACAATAATGACTTTTTTTAAAGCGTCGGAGATATTTAGGAGGTTGTCTTCATCGCAGATAGTCGGGTTTTTGTATGAACCCACAGGAACATTAAACAGCCCTTTTTTATTAACACGGTACAGGCCGTTAAAACAAGTTTTATTCAGAAATATAAATAGAGCGGCTTTTTCGATACTGTGTGAATCGTTTTGGCTTAATTTTAAGCTATTAAAGCGCTTCCTGGTTGAATAATAGTATTCCTTTTTTTGTTCATCGCAAAAAGAAAAGTATTCTTTTGATAACCGTTTTAAAACTGTTATAAGCTCTTGCACGTCATTTTTTATTATTTGATAAGCGTTTATAAGTTCGGCGTTAAGATCGCCGATATACAGTTTGTCCAGTTTATAATTGCTCAATATATCAAACAACACCGCGCCTCCGCCAACAAACGGTTCGGCGTATTTTGTTATTCTTTTTCCAAGTTCATCGGGATATATTTTTTTTATTTCGTTTAGTAATTGTGATTTTCCGCCGGCCCATTTAACAAAAGGTTTTATACTGACGTGACGTGTATCAACCGGTTTTTTATCAATAGTATTAATCATAGTCTGCCCCTTAATAGTTTTGCGAAGCCACGCGTACATAATAACATACAAAAATCGTGTTTTCTATAAACAATAATACTTAATATACGTCCGGCGGTTAAAAAACAAAAACGCAGTCTTTTTCTTGCGCTGCAATTAATATTATTGAGAGAGGTGATTAATATGACGCGTTTCTCTAAATTAAGACAGAAAGAAGTCGTAAACGTGCTTGACGGCGCGCGTCTCGGTTATGTTTGCGATATGGTTGTGGATATAAGCGCCGGAAAGGTGTGCGCTATAGTTGTGCCCGGGCCGTCCCGTTTGTCGTTCTTATTCCGCGGAGAGCGCGACAGCGTTATACCGTGGTGCAATATAAGAAAGATAGGCGAAGACGTTATACTCGTTGAAATCGAATCCGGCGGCGTTCCAAATTATCCGCACGGTCAATAAGCCGGTAACAGCTATTGGTAATGTGTCCGGCGCTGTGCTATAATAAGTAACAAATAAATATTTTTTGGGGGCAGCTTATGAAATGCATATATTGCGGACATATTGAGAGCAAAGTAGTTGATTCGCGGCCGACTGACGAAGGGAGCTCAATAAGGCGGCGCAGGGAATGCCTGCTGTGCAAAAAGCGGTTTACAACGTATGAAAAAATAGACAGCCTGCCGCTTCTGGTAGTTAAGAAAAATGGAGACAGGGTATCGTTTGACGCGGATAAAATCAAATTCGGCATAATCAAAGCTTGCGAGAAACGGCCTGTGCCCATGCATGATATAGAGGCTCTCGTGGCAGGAATCGAAAAGGCGATATTCAACTCGCTGCGTCAGGAAATAACCACCCGCGAGATAGGCGGGCTTGTAATGAAGGGTTTAAAAGAGCTTGACGATGTCGCGTATGTGCGCTTCGCTTCGGTATATAAAGAATTCAAAGACGTTGACACTTTTATGAAAGAGCTTCAGCGGCTGCTTGAAGAAAAATGATAAAAACAGGGTTTAGCATTCACGAAAAAAACGGCGTTAGTTTTTTAAAGATACCTTCTTTTGAAAAAGCCGGCGGTGTTTGCTGCGCTTTTTCCACGCGTATAGGCGGAGTAAGCAAAAAACCGTACAACACGCTCAATTTCAGCCGCAAGCGTGAACAAAACCAGCACAATTTTATAGAGAACCTCGCGCGCTTTAGCGCGGCCGCGGGATTTGACGAAAAACAGGCTGTGTGCATTAACTACGCTCACAGCGCCAAAATCCACCTCGCGGTAAAAAGCGATGCGGGACGCGGCGTTATAAGCGAGCCGCTGCATAATGTGTGCGACGGTCTGTATACAATCGCGGCGGGGCTGCCGCTTATTTCTTTTCACGCGGACTGCGCGCCGTTGTTTTTTTATGACCCTATAAGACGCGCGGCCGCGGTATGCCACGCGGGATGGAGAGGCATAGCGGAGCATTTCGCAAGGATTTCAATAGATACGCTTTGTAGCGCGGGCTGCGGGAAAAGCGATATTCTTGCGGCCGTAGGGCCGTGCATAAGCGTAAAATATTTTGAAATAGGGGAAGACGTAAAAAAAGTGTTTGAAACTGAATTTGGCAAAAGCGTCGTGCGGGAGCGCGACGGACGCTATTACGCCGACCTTAATAAAGCGTGTACAGACGATATGCTTTCGGCGGGAATATTACCCGAAAATATTACCGACGCGCGGCTTTGCACATACGAAAATAAAGAACTGTTTTTTTCCCACCGCAGGGACAAGGGGCAAACGGGAGCGATGGCCGCGGTAATCGCGCTCGTTTAACGCCTTATAACGGCGGCGCCGGATACCCGGGACCTATTATTTTAAGCTTATAATTCTTCTTGCACATTTTATGTCTTTATGGTATATTTGCGTTGTTGGCAATTCTTTTTTTAGCTGAGAGTGGGAAAACCCACTCTTTTCAATTATTGTATTAAAGAAAAGCTGCCGACGCTTAAAAAAGCCGGCGGAGGAAACGAAAATAGCGGCGAAAACGGAAAAAGCTGTTGAAGAGCTTGCGGAGCCGATAATAACCCGAAACGGTTATGAATATGTCGGTACCGAAATAAAGAAAACACCGGGCGGGATTGAGCTTATTATATACGCGGATAAACCCGGCGGGCTTACGCTTGAGGACTGCGAAAAAATAAGCCGTCTTGTCGACCCGGTTATAGAAGACAACGACCCTATAGCGGATTCGTATTTTTTATGCGTGTCGTCGCCCGGGCTTGATCGACCGCTTAAAGGGCCTCGCGATTTTGCGCGAAGCGTAAACAAGAAGGTCGACGTAAAACTATATCGCGCGATAAACGGCAAAAAGGAAATCACGGGTGTTCTTGTTTCGTATAATGATACGGCATTTATGCTTGATAACGGCGGCGAGTTTGCGTACAAAGATGTGGCTTTGGTAAGGCTGCATGTCGATATATGAACGGAGGTTTTGATGAGCAAAGAGTTTTTGAGCGCTCTTACTGCGCTGGAAAAAGAAAAAGGCATAGATAAAAGTATACTGATAGACGCGGTTGAAACCGCGCTTGTTTCGGCATACAAAAAAAACTACGGCGCGGCAATGGATGTGCGGGTGGAGGTTGATCCCGACAGCGGTGCGTTTAGAGTATATGCCAAAAAGACCGTGGCGGAAACGGTAGAAGACGATACGCTGCAGATTTCGCTTGAACAAGCGAGGAAAATTAATATAGCGTACGAGCCGGACGACGTAATGGAAATAGAAGTAACCCCGGGTTCTTTCGGCAGAATCGCGGCGCAAACCGCCAAACAGGTTGTCGTACACCGTCTGCGCGACGCCGAACGCGACGTTATATATTCCAAATTTATAGAGCGCGAGGGGGAAATTTTAAACGCCTCTATTCATCGTGTGGACAAAGCGGGAGTGCTTCTAGAGATTGACGGAGCCGAAGGAGTTATGCCAAATTCCGAGTGCATACCGGGTGAGAGGTATAATTCCAACGACCACATAAAGGTTTATATGATTGAGGTGAGAAAAACCGCGAAAGGTCCGCAGATAATAGTATCGCGCTCGCACCCCGGTTTATTAAAAAGGCTGTTTGAAATAGAAGTTCCGGAAATAATGCAGAACATTGTTCAGATAAAAAGCATAGCGCGCGAAGCGGGCTCCCGTACAAAAATAGCGGTTTATTCCGAGGATGAAAATGTTGATCCCGTAGGCGCGTGCGTTGGGCAGAAAGGGTCGCGGATCGACAGGGTAGTCGCGGAGCTTGGAAACGAGAAGATAGACGTTATACCGTGGAGTTCCGATTCCATAGAATATATCGCAAACTCTTTAAGACCCGCCAAGGTTCTTATGGTGCGCATTCACGAAGAAGAAAAGTCGGCGAAAGTGATCGTTCCGGATTACCAGCTTTCATTGGCGATAGGGCGCGAGGGGCAAAACGCCCGCCTTGCCGCCAAACTGACGGGCTGGAAGATTGATATAAAAAGCCAGACACAGATAGAGCAGGCGCTGTTTAGCCAGGACGAACAGCCAGTACAGGACGATTTAGATATTACATCTTCGGAATACGGCGCGGAAGATATATTTGGAGATGAGACGGAAGAATTATTGGAAACGGAAGACGCGCGGCGGGAATAACGCCGGCGACAGTAGTATAAAGGGAGCGCAGTTTTGAAAACAAAAAAAGTTCCGGTGCGTATGTGTATAGCGTGCAGGCAGGGCAGGCCTAAAAAAGAACTCGTCCGCGTAGTCGCCTCAATGGGCGCTCTTTCGCCTGACGAAACGGGCAAGGCGCACGGGCGCGGGGCATATATATGCCCGCAAATCGCCTGCCTTGATAAGGCTAGGAAGACAAAGGCTTTTGAGCGCGCGCTTTCCGTTTCCGCCGATGAGACCGCCTACAACGCTATTGTGCGCGTTATATTAAGACGTGGCATCAAATAAGCTTTCGATGGCGGGGCTTGCGGTTCGGGCGGGCAAGGCGGTGTTCGGTACGGCGGCATGTGAAAAAGGCATAAAAAAGCGTACCATAAAACTGCTGCTGCTGCAAAAAGGGCTTTCGGACTCAAGTGTAAATCACTTTTTTATGCTGTGCAAAACGGCTGATGTAAATATGCTTATGGTGGACGAAGACGAACGGTTAGGCGACGCGGTCGGCAGGCCGGAAATAATGGTGCTTGGCATTACCGATAAAAGATTTGCCGAACAGATAAAGTATAATATTGTTGGTGGGAGTGGCATTTAATGAGCAGATTAAAAATTATCGATATGAATAAACAGCTTGTGGATAAATCAAAGCAGACGATAACGCAGATAGAATCGCTGCAGGCCAGCGTGCAAAACCATCTGTCCACATTAAAACGTATCGAAGCGGAGCTTTTAAAGATAGCGCGCGCGGAGGCTGAAGAGCAGCGCCTTATGCAGCAGCGCGAAGCGTTGGAAGCCGCTCGGGCTGCCGAAGCGAAAATTGCCGAGGAAAAACGGAAAACCGAAGAAGAGCCTGAAAAGGCGGCGGTACAACCGGAGAAACCGCAAATACCGGAGGAGATTAAAAAGCCCGTACAGAAAGCAAAACCGGCGCCCGTAAGCCCGCCTGAACGCGCGCGGCAGACGCGCCGCCTGGACGAAGCCGTTTCAAAAAGCGTACAGAAGCAGCCGCGTACAGAATCCGAAACCAAAGACGTGCGCAAAAAAGAGACCGCAAAGTTTAGCGCCGGTCCTAAAGACGCCCTTAACGGTTTTGTTTCGGTTGACAGAAAAGGAACGCAAGGCAAAAAGAGCCCGGGCGCCGTGTACGGCCGCGAAGATAGAGGCAAAAAGTCTAAAAAGGCGCTGTTCAAAGAAAGAATAATAGCCGACGACGGCGATTTTAGATACAGGGGCAAACGCCGCGTTAAAACCAAGCCGGCAGCCGCTCCGCAGCCTGTTGTTATTGAAAGGGCGGTTATGACTACTGAGATGATATCTATTAAATATCTTGCCGAGAAGACGGGAAAACCGGTCGCGGAGCTGTTAAAAAAGCTTATGCTGCTTGGCATGATGTGTACCATAAACACAGAAATCGATTATGATACGGCTTTGCTTGTATGCTCCGAGTTTAATATTACGCTTGAACAGAAGCTTACGCAAACAGCCGAAGACGTTCTCGGGGAAGGCCATCAGCAGGATTTAACCGAAGACCTTCTGCCGCGTCCGCCGATAGTTACGGTTATGGGGCATGTTGACCACGGTAAAACTTCTCTCCTTGACGCAATCCGTAAAACACGCGTTACCGAGCATGAGGCGGGAGGCATCACACAGCATATAGGCGCGTATACGGTAGAGCGCAAAAAGAAGAAGATAACATTTCTTGACACCCCCGGTCACGAGGCGTTTACGGCGATGCGCGCCCGCGGCGCTCAGGCGACCGATATCGCTATTTTGGTGGTGGCGGCGGACGACGGGGTTATGCCGCAGACAGTCGAGGCCATAAATCACGCCAAGGCCGCCAAAGTTCCTATAATAGTGGCCATAAACAAAATTGACAAAGAAGGCGCGAACATAGAGCGGATTAAGCAGGATTTGACGGAGTACGAACTTGTTGCCGAGGAGTGGGGCGGAGATACAATAATGGTGCCCGTATCGGCGACGGCGAACAAGGGTATAGACCAGTTGCTCGAAATGGTGCTGCTTGTTTCCGAGGTTTTAGAGCTTACCGCCAATCCCAACCGGCTGGCCAAGGGTATCATTATAGAGGCAAAGCTTGACAAAGGCAGAGGCCCCGTAGCCACGGTGCTTGTTCAAAACGGTACTCTGCATATTTCCGATATGATTGTGGCGGGCATCGCGTACGGACGCGTGCGCGCCATGGTTGACGATATGGGCAACAGGGTGGAAGAAGCGTACCCTTCCCAGCCCGTAGAGGTTGTAGGCTTCTCCGAAGTGCCGGTAGCGGGCGATATTCTGCACGCCGTGGAGCAGGACAAACTGACGCGTCAAGTCGCCGAAGAAAGAAAAGACAAGCAGAAGGCGGGTATGTTAAAGAACATATCAAAAGTTTCCCTTGACGATTTGTTCAGCCAGGTGGAGGAGGGCAATATACAAGAGCTTAATATTGTCATAAAAGCGGACGTTCAAGGCTCTGTAGAAGCGGTTAAACAGGCGCTTGAAAAGCTCAGCACCAGTGAAGTCCGCGTTAAAATAATACACGCGGGCGTGGGCGCTATTAAAGCTATGGACGTTATGCTGGCTTCCGCATCAAACGCCGTAATAATAGGCTTTAACGTGCGTCCCGACAGCATCGCGCGTACCGAAGCCGATAAAGAAAAAGTTGAAATCAGACTTTACAGGGTTATTTACAAAGCCATAGAAGATATTCAGCTTGCCGTTAAAGGTATGCTGGCGCCTGAGTTTAAAGAAGCAATACTAGGTCATGCGCAGGTGCGGACAGTATTTACCGCGTCCAGCATAGGCACCATCGCGGGCAGTTACGTAACTGACGGAAAGATAGTTAAAACCGCGTCCGCGCGGCTGCTTCGTGATAATATAGTTGTTCATGAAGGCGCCATCGCTTCTTTAAAAAGGTTTAAGGATGACGCTAAAGAAGTAAACCAAGGGTATGAATGCGGTATTACTCTCAAAAACTATAACGACATAAAAGAAGGCGATGTTATTGAAGCCTTTGAAATGCAGGAGATTGAAAGACAGTGAAAGACAGAATGCCAGGCATACAGTCTGAATTCAAGCGCGTGCTCAGCGAAATAATCAGCGGCGAGATGAAAGACCCGCGTATATCCGAAATGTCAAGCGTTACGCATGTTGAGTTATCCCGGGATTTAAAATACGCGAAGGCTTACATAAGCGTTTACGATACCGAGAAAAAACGCAAATCTACCATTGAATCCTTAACGCACGCCGAACGGTTTATTAAAAACGAAATAGGCTCGCGTATGAAAATAAGGCGGCTGCCGCAAATAACCTTTTTGCTCGATACTTCCATTGAGCACGGCAGCAATATATCGCAGATTTTAAAGAAGGTTTAACGGCGTGGAATCAATTAAAAAAGCGATTTGCCGGGCGCAGGACATTTTATTGATAGCTCATATACAGCCGGACGGAGATACGCTTGGCTCTTGTTTTGCTTTGGCGTATATAATTAACAATATGGGCAAAAAGGCAATCGTGTGCTGCGACAGCGAAATGCCGGAAAAATACGCGTTTATGTTTTCGCCGCACACACTTGTTTCGCCTAAATCCGCCGAAGGAACCTTTGACCTTGCAATAGCGGTGGATTGCGCGGATAAAGTAAGGCTTGGAAAGTGCGTTAAGCATTTTGAAAGCGCAAAAGCAACGCTTAATATCGACCATCATATGACTAACGAAGGTTATGCGGATATTAACTATATATCGGACGCTTCTTCTGTCGGCGAGATAATATTTGAATTCTTTCGCTGTATGCGAATTAAACCCGACGATAAATCAGCGAAGTATTTGTACATAGCCATGGCGACGGACACGGGCAATTTTACCTATTCGAACACGCGAAAAAATACTCTTTTATACGCGGCGGAGCTGGTGGAGCTTTTTAACTTGCGTGAGACGGCTGATATTTTGTTTCGTCAGCGTTCGTTGATTTCAACAAGGCTTATAGGAAGGGCTTTATCGCGGCTTGAGATTTACGCGCAAGGGCGTATAGCGTCTTTGACAATTCTCGAGAGCGACATGAAAGAATTAAACGCTCAAAGCGGCGATTGCGAAAACATTGTCGATTTTGCACGGGAGATTGATAAGACTCAAGTCGCGGTATTTTTCCGCGAACTTCCGGCGGGCGTTAAAATAAGCTTTCGTTCGAAAGACAATGTGGATGTCGGCGCTTTTGCCGCGGCATACGGTGGCGGCGGTCACGTCGCGGCTTCCGGCTGCGTCGCAAGCGGCAAGCTTGACGAAGTAAAAACGCAAGTTATAGAAAAGCTGCTGGAGCTGTTATAAATGAACGGCGTAATAAACTTTCTAAAACCGCCCGCTATGTCGTCCAATGGGGCAGTTGTTTTTTTACGGGGTTTGCTGGGCGTTAAGAAAACAGGTCACGCCGGTACGCTTGACCCGGGGGCGTGCGGCGTTTTGCCTGTGTGCGTAGGAAAAGCCACGCGCATATCTTCGTATCTTATGGACGGCGAAAAAGAATACACGGCGCAGGTGACATTTGGGAAATCTACCGACACCAAAGACAGTTACGGCAATGTGGTTTGCGTGTCAAACGCGCCTTTTCCGAAGGCGAAGGATGTCGGCGAAGCGCTTAGCGGTTTTCGCGGCAGTATAACGCAACAAACGCCAGGGTATTCCGCCGTTAAGCATAACGGACAAAAGCTTTATAAGCTGGCGCGACGGGGGATGGAAGTGCCGGTAAAGAAGCGGGAAGTGGAAATATATTCGGCGCGGTATATAAAACAGACGGATGAGAATTCCCATATTATTCGAATAGTATGCGGAAAAGGCACATATATACGCACACTCTGCGAAGATTTGGGGCAAAGCCTTGGCGTGCCGGCATACATGTCTTTGCTTGTGCGCACAAGATGCGCGGGGCTTGATATTTCGCAATCCGTTACGGCGGACGAGTTAAAGCTGATGGAAGGCTCGTATTTTAAAGCGCTGCTCCCTGCGGAGTTTTTTCTTGATAAACTGCAAAGGGTTGATACCGATAAAGCAGACAGAAGGCTTCTTATAAACGGCGCGCCTGTCGCCGCAGACCAAAAAGACATACCGGAAGCGAGTATTTACTGCGGCGGGGAATTTGCCGGAATAGGCTTTGTGCGCGGCGGAATGGCTAAAATAACGGTTTTATTGGCGGACGAGTGATGGAAGTAATTACATTAGAGCGTATTAAACAAAAAAACTACGGCATTATGTCGGTTGCGCTTGGAGCTTTTGACGGGCTGCACATAGGGCATATGGCCTTGCTTAACGCCGCGGCAGGCGTGCGCGGCAAAAGCGCGGTGCTAACATTCGAGCCTCTCCCCGCGGAATATTTCGGCGGGCGTTCCCTTCGGCTTTTCACAAAAGAAGAAAAGATTGCCGCGTTTGAAAAGGCCGGAGTAGATATTATGTGCGTGGCGCGGTTTGACGGCGCTTTTGCGCAAATAACGAGTGAAGAATATGAAAAAATGATAGCCGGATATTTTTCGCCGTCAGTTGTTGTGGCGGGATATAATTATAAATATGGGCTTGACGCGAGGGGAGACGCGGAATCGCTTAAAAGGGCGGGCGGTATTTACGGCTTTGACGTTAAAATAATTCCTCCGGTGATATACGGCGGGCAAACTGTAAGCGCGTCACGGATACGGTTGTGCCTCGAGGAAGGCGATGTCGCTTTGGCCGCCTCTCTTTTGGGCAGGCCTTACGCGCTTTCCGGCACGGTCGGCTGCGGACGCGGCATAGGCGGCAGTAAACTTGGATTTCCAACAGCCAATCTTTGCGTTCCGGCGCGAAAGATAATTCCTAAAGTTGGCGTATACGCGGTTGATATATATCACGGCGGGGACTGCTATAAAGGGGTATGCAATATAGGCTATAACCCCACGGTTACGGATAACAATAATCAAAAGAGCGTAGAGATACACATTTTATCGCTTGCTGAAAACATATACGATCATAACATTACGGCGCATTTTATAAAGCGTCTGCGCGACGAAAAGAAATTCGGCGGTGTTGAAGAGCTAAAAGCGCAGATAAAGCGGGATATACGCAGCGTACTAAACGCGCACTAAAATCACCTTGGGAGCATATATAAACTCATGAGGTGAGTTACTTAATGATGGACAATTTTGCACAGTATCCCGTGGTGATACAGACGCTTATAGCGACGTGCTTTACATGGCTTATTACAACATTCGGCGCTTTGCCGGCGCTTTTTTTTAAAAAGATAAATAAGGATATTCTTAACATAATGCTTGGATTCTCCGCCGGAGTTATGGTTGCGGCGAGTTTTTTCTCTCTGCTCTCTCCCGCTATCGCTCTTTCGGAAGAGATGGAAAGCGTACCGTGGCTGGCGACATCGGGCGGTTTTCTAGTAGGCGGTCTTTTTCTTAAGCTTACCGATATGTTGCTGCGCCGTTTGAAAAGAACGCGAAGCTTATCAAGCGGCGGGAGGCGCACGTTCCTACTGGTGCTTTCCGTAACGGTGCATAATATACCGGAAGGTTTGGCCATTGGCGTCGCGTTCGGAGCGGCGGCGTTAGGCATATCCGGAGCGACGCTTGTAGACGCCGTTATGCTCGCGCTGGGGATAGGCATACAAAATTTCCCCGAAGGGACGGCGGTCGCCATGCCGCTGCTACAGCAGGGAATGAAAAGAAGCCGCGCGTTTTTCTGGGGGCAGGTGTCGGGCGCCGTGGAGCCTGTGGCGGGCGTATTGGGAGTGCTTCTTATTGGGCTTGTGCGGCCTATTCTTCCCTTTGTACTGGCGTTCGCGGCGGGAGCCATGATATACGTCGTAATTGACGCGCTTATACCGGGCGGCAGCGACGGCGAAGGCATTGTGGACGGAAAACTTACTATGGGCGCTATGCTGGGGTTTGCCATAATGATGTGCCTTGACGTTGCGCTGGGATAGACCAAGGCAGTAAATACGCCGCCGTAAACGGTGTGTTTACTGTTTCTTTAATGCAATTTCAAGAGATGCTCTGTTATATTATGGGCAATATGATTTGCGCAGTTTATCATGGTAAAACATAAGCGTATTATATAGGGGATGTTTACTACTTTAATTACTTCACAATGTATTCTGCCGATGATACTGTTGCTTCTGATGAAGGATGGCTCTTTACGAATTCCTCCACATCTTTATATCGTATATCAATTCCGCTGTTACCGCTG
>CAZPHS010000014.1:24067-46903 GCA_964586785.1 uncultured Christensenellaceae bacterium | reverse complement strand
GTTTCGGCCGATTCAACCGGAGCCTGCGCATCGTCGTCGCCGTTTCCGAAAACGCGGTTTATATGCGCGTTATCGAATTTCTTTGACATTATACTGACTACAGGCGTTACTATAAGCGAGAGCAGCATAGCCATTGAACCGATTGTGGGCGCGCTCATCCAGCCGGGCAGAATTTTTAGTATATTTAGTATCATAAGCGGAATGCTTACGGCAAGCCCTGTTACTATTCCCGCCCAGGCGCCCGCTTTCGTCATGCCCTTCCAGCGCACGCCAAGAAGGAACGGCGCCAGGAAACAGCCCGAGATTGCGCCCCACGAATAGCTCATAAGAGTAACTATGGCGGCGGGTTTGAAAAGCGCAATAAAGACCGATACAAGAACAAACAGCGCGCAGAGCGCACGCGTCAATGACATTACATTTTTATCTTTCATTTTAGGCCGCATTACGCCTTTAGCCAAATCTAAAGAAATGGCTGTTGAAGATACAAGAACGAGCGACGAAAGCGTTGACATTGACGCCGCAAGAAGCAAGACCAGTATAAGCCCCAATAATACCGGAGGCAGCGCCAAACCAAGCACCTGCGGCATTACCATATCAAGGTCGGCGGGAGCCTCGGTTAAAAACAGCCGGCCGAAACCGCCTATAAAGTAGGCTATGCCGCCGACTAGAAAAGCAAATACGGTGGATATTACTGTGCCGCGGGTTATAGCGCGTTTATCTTTTATAGCGTAAAACTTATGAACCATCTGCGGCAGTCCCCATGTTCCAAGACTGGTAAGTATAGTAAGAGAAATAAGAATTACGAGCGTATCGGGCGAGCCGAAAGGAGAAGCGAGCGAAGCGCCTTCCCCCGGGATTGCCGCAATTCGCGAGAGACCTTCGGACAAACCGCCAACCTGCGGAGCGCCTATAATAAACAGAACCATCAGTATTACGCCGACAGCCATAACAATAGCCTGAACAAAGTTAGTCAGAGCTGTGGCGATATAGCCTCCGGCAATTAAGTATATTGCCGTTAACACCGCCATTCCTATCATGCAATACTCATACGGTATTTTAAGCACCGTTTCCGAGAAATACCCAATACCCTGATAAACGCTTGCGCAGTACGGTACAAGAAAAACAAAAATTATAATTGCCGCGGTTATTTTAAGACCTTGGGAGTTGTAGCGCTTGAAAAAGAAATCCGGCATTGTTGCAGAGTTAAGACGCTGCGTTATGCGGCGCGTTGGTTTCGCGAGCAGCTTCCACGCAAGCCATGTGCCTATAATCGCGTTCGCTATGCCAATCCATGTAACCGCAACGCCGACAGACCATCCAAACCGACCGGCGTAGCCTACAAAAATGACCGCCGAAAAATAAGTTGTGCCATAAGACAGCGCGGACATCCAGGCGCCTATTTTGCGTCCGCCGAGAACGAAGTCGTCCATTGTTTTGGTTTTTTTATTGGCGATAAATCCGATTACGATAAGCAACAAAGAGTAAACAACAATAATGAGAATTTGAACTTCCATAATTCCATCCTTCCGTTATAAAAAAAATTATTTACCGTGCTACAAATACTGCTTGCAGTAATGTTACAATATTTAAATTACAAATGCAAGCGTTACGGATTTCATATTATTATTGTCCAATAATGATTGTATTCAGTTGCTTTACGGAATTATTAATAAGCATAAGCTTTACAGTTCAACCGTGGTTTGATAATATGAAAGCTATCCAAAATGCTAAAATGTCGGGACATCGCGGGGAGGCATATAATTGTATAAGGAAAAAATTAATAAGCTTAAAAAAGAAAAAAATGCCGTGATATTGGCGCATTATTACCAGACGGGCGATATAATCGATATTGCGGACATAGTTGGGGATTCGTACGTTTTAAGCAGGCGGGCAAAAGATATAGACGCGGATATAATAGTGTTTTGCGGCGTTAGGTTCATGGCCGAAAGCGCCAAGATATTAAACCCCGGCAAAAAGGTGCTGCTGCCGTCGGCGGACGCGGGCTGCCCGATGGCTAATATGGTTTCTCCCCATGATATAAAAAATCTTCGTTCGCAATATCCGGACGCGGCGGTGGTTTGTTACGTTAACTCTTCGTACGAGGTTAAGGCGGAGTGCGACGTATGCGTTACATCCTCCAATGCCGTAAAAATAATAGGCTCGCTTAAAGAAAAAAGGGTGATTTTTGTTCCCGACCAAAACCTTGCGCATTATGTTGCAAACCTATTGCCGGATAAAGAAATAATTCCGTTTTCGGGGTATTGCATCGTTCATCACAGGGTGAACACCGCCGATGTCGCCAAGGCCAAAAAAGCCCTTCCCGACGCTTTGCTGCTGGCACATCCGGAGTGCCGGCCGGAGGTTACAGGCGATGCCGATTTTGTGGGCAGCACGGCGCAGATATTAAGCTTCGCAAAAGAATCGTCCGCTAAAAAATTTCTTATCGGTACGGAAGAAGGCATAATTCATATATTAAAAAAACAAAATCCCGAAAAAGAGTTCTATCTTCTTTCAACGAAGCTGCTGTGCGTAAATATGAAAAAAACAAGAATAAACGATGTAATAAACGCGCTTGAGAAAGAGCGGCACGAGATAATACTCGATAAGGAAACAATGGACAGAGCAAGCGTTAGCCTTGAGCGTATGCTTAAAATGGCATAAAATTGGGATTAATAATGAGAAGATATATTTTTGACGCGAAAGCGGACTTTTTAACTCGCAATACAGATGTGGCGATAATAGGCAGCGGGCTTGCGGGACTGTATGCGGCGTACCATCTTGACCCACGCCTATCCTGCGATTTGTTTACCAAGGAACGCATGGAAATAAGCTCTTCATCTTTGGCGCAGGGAGGAATAGCGGCCGTAACCGAAAAGGACGACGCTTTTCTATACCATTTCCAAGATACCATCAACGCGGGAGCCGGAATGTGCGATGAGGAAGCCGTACACATAATTGTTGAGGAGGGCCCCGGCGAAATAAAGCAAATGCAAACTATGGGCGCTCGTTTTGATTTCGATAGTAACGGCCACTTGCTGACGACACGCGAGGGCGGACACGGTATGAACCGCATACTTCACGCCGGCGGCGACGCCACGGGGCACGAAATGGTTCGCACTCTAAAAGCCGCCGTTAAAGCCAAAAGCAGCGTCCATATACATGAAAACTCGTTCGCGGCCGATGTTATAACGCGTGACGGACGGGTATTGGGGCTTATAGTATTAGAGGACAACAAGTGGCATTATTATAAAACGGGATATGTTATACTGGCAAGCGGAGGGCTGGGGCAGATATACCGTTACACCACCAACCCCGCCGTTGCGACGGGCGACGGCTTTGCGATGGCAAAGCGCGCCGGCGCCGTGATGGAGAATATGGAATTTATTCAGTTTCACCCCACCGGTCTATATACCCCGCAAAACAGAAACCGCCAGTGCTTTTTAATATCGGAAGCCGTGCGGGGCGAAGGGGGCGTTTTGCTTAACGAAGCGGGAGAGCGCTTCATGAGGGGGCGGCACCGGTTGGCGGAGCTTGCCCCGCGCGATATTGTCGCAAGAGAGATATATAAACAGATACATGAGCAAAAAGAACCGTTTGTGCGGCTTGACATAACGCACAGACCCAAAGAGTTTCTGCAAAAAAGGTTCCCGACAATATATTCCAAGTGCCTTGAGAACGGCATTGACATGGCAAAAAGCTATATTCCCGTAGGTCCGGTTCAGCATTATATGATGGGCGGAGTGAAAACCAATCTTTTTGGCGAAACACAGATACAAGGGCTTCTCGCCTGCGGAGAGGTTGCATCGACGGGCGTCCACGGCGCTAACAGGCTGGCCAGCAACTCAACGCTTGAGTGCCTCGTATTTGGCAGGCGGTGCGCGCAGACGGTTAACAATAAAGGACTGCGGAGTGAAAAGGCGGCGGCGCCGCCGAAGCCGCAAGCCGCGGACATACTTGATTTAGACGTGCAAGAGCAGATAAAATGCCTTAAAGGCGTTATGGTGAAATATTGCGGAATAGTGCGGAAAGGCGAGGATATAAAGCTTGGGATAAGCTATGTTAATGATTTGCTTGCGCGTATCAACAACTCAAGGCTTACGTCTTTGCGGGAGATGGAGCTTTATAACATGGCGTCGGTGGCGATAGATATTTTGCGGCGGGCATTTGAGCGCGATTGCTCCGTAGGCGCTCATTACCGCGCCGATAAGGGAGTAATCGATGATTGACAATCAAATATTGATACGAACTGTTCGTCTTGCGCTGGAAGAAGATATAAACACGGGTGATATTACGACAATGAGCACCGTTCCGAAGGACAGACGCATCAGCGGAAGTTTTATCGCTAAATCCGACGGCGTGCTGTGCGGCGTCGATATAGTTAAAGCGGTGTTCGAATATATTGACCCGTCGGTTAAGCTAAATATCAATTACAGCGATGGCAGCCGCGTACAAAACGGAGATGTTATCGCTTATATACAAGGCAACGCGTTATCGGCGCTTACCGGAGAGCGCGTCGCGCTGAATTTCTTGCAAAGACTTTCCGGAATTGCCACCAACACTGCGAACGCGGTTGAAAAGACGGCGGGATTTGCCGTAAAAATACTTGATACGCGCAAAACAACGCCGGGGCTGAGGGTGCTTGAAAAGTACGCGGTGCGCGTAGGCGGAGGGTACAATCACAGGCTTACGCTATCCGACGGGGTGCTTATAAAAGACAATCATATAAGCGCGGCGGGGGGAATAACGCGGGCGGTAACGGCGGCAAAAAGGTACGCCCCGCACACATTAAAAATAGAGGTTGAAACGGAGACGCTGGAGCAGGTTAAAGAAGCTCTTGACGCGGGCGCCGATATAATAATGCTCGATAACATGCCTTTAGATGTTATGAAGGAAGCCGTGCGCGTGATAAATAAAAGGGCGCTTTCGGAAGCGTCGGGCAATATGGACGAGAGGGATTTGCGCGCTGTCGCGGCAACCGGCGTTGACTATATTTCTATAGGCGCGCTGACCAATAATGTTAAACCGCTTGATATCAGCTTAAAGTTTAGCAACGATGCAAAATAGGTATTCAAGCCTGCCAAGCTGATTTTATAATCGGCGAAATTTAGCAGAATAATATACAGGAGGTGTTTTGTGGGCGATACACTGGCTGAGAAGATTATTAACAGTCATATTGTACCCGGAGGGGCGGAAGGTGAGATTTCTATTAAAATAGACTACACGCTGACGCAGGATTCGACGGGCACTATGGCGTATCTGCAGTTTGAGGCGATGGGCGTGCGGCGCGTTAAAACAAAAAAATCAATGGCTTATATTGACCACAATATGCTTCAGACAGGGTTTGAAAACGCGGACGACCATAAGTATATAGAAACAGCGGCAAAAAAATACGGCGTATATTGCAGCCGGCCGGGAAATGGTATATGCCACCAAGTAAATTTAGAGCGTTTCGGCGTGCCCGGCGCCACTCTTTTAGGTTCTGACAGCCACACCCCCACCGCGGGCGGAATAGGCATGATAGCTATAGGCGCGGGTGGCCTTGACGTCGCCGTCGCCATGGCGGGCGGCTCATATAATATTCCCAAACCGAAAATACTGGGCATAAAGCTTGAGGGCAAGCTCTCTTTCGGCGTATCGTCCAAGGATGTTATACTTGAAGTTTTGCGGCGTCTTGGAGTTAAAGGCGGGGTAGGGAAAATAGTTGAATACTTTGGGGACGGCGTAAAAACGCTTTCCGTACCGGAGCGTGCAACGATTACCAACATGGGCGCGGAACTTGGCGCGACCACGTCTATATTCCCGAGCGATGAAATGACGCGGGAATTTCTTGCCGCGCAGGGCAGGGAGCGTGATTACATTCCTCTTAGCGCGGATGCCGACGCGGAGTATGAAAAAACGATAACCATAGATTTATCTAAGCTTGAGCCATTAGCGGCCATGCCGCACAGTCCGGATAACGTAAAAACCGTTCGGGAGATTGGCGCGATAAAAGCAGACCAGGTATGCATAGGCAGCTGCACTAACGCCTCTTATATTGATTTGATGCGCGTCGCCGCCATACTAAAAGGTAAAACGATAGCGGAGGATATAAGCCTTGTTATATCCCCGGGTTCCAAACAGGTTTTAACAATGCTTGCGGATAACGGCGCTCTGGCGGATATGATAGCCGCGGGCGCGCGTATACTTGAATGCGCGTGCGGCCCGTGCATAGGCATGGGGCAGGCGCCGCGTTCAAACGCCGTTTCCGTGCGCACTTTCAACCGCAATTTCTACGGCCGTTCCGGAACATACAGCGCCAGAGTGTATCTTGTAAGCCCCGAAACCGCGGCGGCTACCGCGCTGCGCGGCGTGCTTACCGACCCGCGCGATATAGATATAGCGGCAGATGCTTTTCATATAAAAATGCCCGAGGCTTTTGTGGTAAACGATAATCTTGTCGCTCCGCCGGATAACGACGGTAAAACCAAGGTGGTGCGCGGCCCTAATATAAAACCGTTCCCGTTGGGTAAAGCGCTTGCCGGCGCCGTTTCGGGAGAGGTTTTGCTTAAAATGGACGATAACATAACAACCGACCATATAATGCCCTCCGGCGCTAAGCTGCTGCCGTACCGTTCAAACATACCGTATCTTTCGGATTTTTGTTTAACGCCTGTTGACGAGGATTTCCCGCAAAGGGCGAAGCAAAAAGGCGGAGGGTTTCTTGTCGCGGGGCATAATTACGGGCAGGGCTCGTCCCGCGAACACGCGGCGCTTGTGCCGTTATACCTTGGCGTGCGCGGCGTTATCGCAAAATCATTCGCGCGTATACACATGGCGAACCTTATAAATTCAGGCATACTGCCTCTTGTTTTTAAGAATGAAAGTGATTACGATAAAACAGAGCGGGGGGATTGTCTTGTTATAGCGCACGCTCCTTTAAAGGTTGACGGGAACGAAGAATTTATTGTTGAAAATAACACTAAAGGGTTTTCGTTTGCCGTTGAGCTTGACGTATCAAAGCGGCTTAAGGACATACTTAAAGACGGAGGGCTTATTAACCATATAAAAGGAAAGGGCAATGGCTAAGGACGTAAGCCTTTCGCGTATATTTTTAACCGCGCTTAAACTCGGGGCGTTCACATTCGGCGGGGGGTATGCCATGATACCGCTGTTTGAGGACGCTTTTGTGCGTAAATACGGCTGGATTACGCGTGACGATATGCTGAATATGATTGCGTTATCGCAATCCGTGCCCGGCGCTATTGCTATTAACTGCGGTATACTTATAGGGTACAAGCTTAAAAAGCTGCGGGGGGCGCTTGTTGCTGCCGCCGGTATAGTACTGCCGTCCCTTGTTTTTTTAACAATTGTCACTTTTGCTTATGAGGCGGTTTCGGACGATATATATGTGGCCGGAGCGTTGCGCGGGGTGCGCGCCGCTGTTGTCGCGCTGCTTTTTTTTGCGTTTTTTTCTTTCTTAAAGCCTTTGTATAAAGATTGGCTTGCGATGACCGCTTTTTTTACGGCGTTTGCGCTTTCGCTGGTGTTTGGCATAAGCAGCATAATAATAATTTTCGGAGCCGTAGCGTTTGGTATAACCGCCGGAATACTGCGTATAAAAAAGGAGCGGGGCGGGTCATGAGTGAATATTTGCTTCTTATATGGATGTTTTTTAAAATAGGGCTTTTCACTATCGGCGGCGGATACGCTATGCTGCCTCTTATAAACAGCGAGCTTGTCGCCCACGGGCTGATGACGCAAATGGAAGTGGCGGATATAATAGCCATATCGGAAATAACGCCCGGGCCGTTTGCGATAAACGCCGCTACTTTCGCCGGAGTAAAGCTTTTGGGAATACCGGGGGGTGTGGCGGCAACGGGCGCTATAGTGCTGCCGTCCCTTATTATAACCACACTGCTGGCACGGTATTTCTATAAATTTGAGGACAATATAATAGTGCGGCGCGCATTGTGGGGGCTTCGTCCCGCCGTTACGGGGCTTATTGCCGCCGCCGCCGCGGTTATGGCCGCCCCGGCGTTTTTTGGCGTTGGCATATCGCAGATAAAGCCGGACGGCATATTTTTAAACATGGATTACTGTTCGATTGCCATAGCGGTATTGGCCGGAATCGCCATAATAAAGTTTAAGGTTTCGCCAATACTTATTATACTTATTGCCGGAGCGCTCGGCGTATTGCTGTTTGGGGTGCTGGGGCTGTAGTTTTTTACGATATTATTATGCGGCAGATGACAATGCCGTTACATAACGCGTCCCGCCGATTATCGCCGGCTTTGGCGGTAACGTCAGCTTTTTGCCGAATCAGTATTCGTCGTGATGCACCATGTGCCTGCGGAACGTGCGGTGCGGATAAACCGGTTTGTCGGGGTAGCCTATCGATACTATGGAAAACGGAATTATATTATCGGGTATGCAAAAAATATTGCGCACCTTTTGCATCTCTGCCTGCTTTGGATAAAGCCCTAAATAAACGCCGCCAAGCCCCTGCGCCTGCGCGGCCAAAAGAATGCACATAGTGCTGTTTGCGCAGTCTTGAATAAAAAAGTCGGTAGTTTTGGAGCGGTAACCGCTGATATTCGCCATTATTATAATGCCAAGCGGCGCGTGCTTGAGCATGCTCCAGTTGTCGGAGATACCCGCCAGGGCGGCTTTCTTTTCGGCGTCTCGCACGACAAGGAATTCCCAAGGCTGCGAGTTTCTTGCGGACGGCGCGAACATTCCGGCTTTAAGCAGGTTTTCAATCGCTTCGTCCGGCACGGGCTTATCTTGATAAACCCTATAGCTTCTTCTTTCCAATACAGTTTTCAGCGCGTCCATTTATTTCTCCTCAAACTGCTTGCCGAAAGTCCATACGGCGTCGTCCGGCGGGTTTTTGCTTAAATACATTTTGCGCAACACAAACTCTTTAGCGCGCAGCGGCATAATCTTTGCCAGCAGATAAAACAGTTTATAATCAATACCCACCGAAACCCGAACAGGCGGCTTTTTCTTCCGAGCCATTTTAAGAATTGTTTTAGCGCAGCGCTCCGGCCCGTGCGCGGACAGCTCCGAGCGTATCATTTCGTAAAGCGCCCTCTCCAGCGGCTTTTTATACGCGGTCTGCGCGGTTTTTTTGGTGAATACGCGTCTTTCGGTAAAGCTTGTGCGGGTATCGCCCGGCTCAACGGCGCATACCTTTATTCCGAAAGGCTCAAGCTCAAGACGTAAAGTGGCGGTAAGCATGAGAAGCGCGGCTTTAACCGAGCTGTACATTCCCTGAAAAGGTATGGGAAAAGACGACGCCATAGAACCTATGTTTATTATTACGCCGCCGCGCCGCGCGCGCATTAAAGGCAATACATAATATAAAACGGTAATAACGCCGAAAAAACATACATCGAATTGCGCGCGCGCTTCGTCAGCCGCGGTTTCTTCCACCGCTCCGGCTATACCGCTGCCCGCCGCGTTTACAAGCACGTCTATTCTGCCGTGGCGCGAGGCTATTGTGTTTACGGCGCTCTCAACCGATTTTTCGTCTTCCAGCGTTAAGGGCAAAAGAGTGTACGGCGCTCCTCCGTCCGATACCGTTTCGCCCCCAGCGCCGCGGGACGTGCCGTACACAATATAGCCGCTGTCCGCAAAAGCCTGAGCGGCGGCGCGCCCGATGCCGGAGCTTGCGCCCGTTATAAGCGCTATCTTTTCTTTATTATTCATGCAACCATTCTATACAAATATAAAAAATTATACAAGGCGTCGCCGTATATCAGACTTTTTCAACGCTGAAAGACGCCGTCTCGCCGTTTATATCCCATTCCTTCCGGTAACCGCCTATTGAGCCGGACAGCTCTTTCGCGAGCACCTCCTTTTTTATTATACCGGCGTTGCGCTCAAGTACGCCCGAAAGAAGAGCGCTGCCGGAAACGCAAAGGCGTATATTGTCCGTAACCTCAAAACCCGCTTCTTTGCGCATAGTTTGAATTTTGGATATCATTTCCCGAACGTAGCCTTCCTCTATAAGAGCTTCGCTTAAGGTTGTATCAAGCACAACGCTTAAACCGCCTTCGCTTTCGGTAACGTATCCTTGTTTTTGCACAGGCTCAATAAGCAAATCCTCTTCTGAAAGGGAAACGGTGTTTTTGTCCGCCGTAAATGTGTAGCTTCCTTTGGCGCGCAGCTCTTCCATTACCGTCGCGCCGTCCGCCTTTGCAAGGTGCGCGCGTATGGCGCCTAAAAGCGCGCCGTAGCGCGGCCCTAACGTTTTAAGCTGCGGTTTTACGCTGTACATTATAAAAGATGACAAATCCGCGCCAAAGGTTATATTTTTTATATTAAGCTCGCCGGCCATAAGGTTTTTGAACATATCGTCAAGCTTATCCAAGCCCGCAACATACATATTGGCAACGGGCTGGCGGTTTTTGATGCCCGCAGTATTGCGCGCGCTGCGTCCCAAAACTACGATTTTTAGCATCGCGTCCATACCCTGCTCCAAATCTTTATCGATAAGAGCCTCGTTAGGCCGCGGGTATTCGCAAAGATGCACGCTTTGTGGCGCTTCTTTATCAACGCTGCGTACAATGTTTTGATAGATTGATTCCGTCATAAAAGGAATAAACGGAGCGGCAAGACGGCATAAAGTTTTAAGAACAGTGTAAAGAGTAATATACGCGTCTTTTTTGTCCTGCTCCATGCCGGACGCCCAAAAGCGTTCCCTGCAGCGGCGCACATACCAGTTGGAAAGCTCGTCAACAAATTTATCAAGCTCTCTCGCCGATTCGGTAAGCCGGTAAGCGTCAAGATTTTTACATACGGATTTAATAAGCGTATGCAGCCGCGATAATATCCATCTGTCCATAACATTATCAAGGCTTATATTGTGTTCGGTAGGGTCAAAATTATCGATGTCGGCATACAGCACATAAAAAGCGTAAGTATTCCACAGCGTTCCCATAAACTTGCGCTGCGCTTCCGAGACCGCGTCTTCGGAAAAACGGCTCGGCAGCCAGGGCATACTGCCAAAATAAAAATACCAGCGCACCGCGTCCGCGCCTTGTTTATCAAGCACCGCCCAGGGGTCTATAACATTGCCTTTGTGCTTGCTCATTTTCTGGCCGTCTTTATCCTGCACGTGGCCTAAAACAATGCAGTTTTCAAACGGGGTACGTCCGAAAACAAGTGTGCCTATGGCAAGAAGAGTGTAGAACCAGCCGCGGGTTTGGTCTACCGCTTCGCTTATAAAGTTGGCGGGAAAACGCTTTTCAAATTCCTGTTTGTTCTCGAAAGGATAATGCCACTGCGCAAAAGGCATGGAACCCGAATCATACCAGCAGTCTATAACCTCCGGCGCGCGGCGCATAGGCTTGCCGCAACAATCGCAGGCAATAGTTATCGCGTCTATATAAGGTTTATGCAGCTCGAGGTTTTCGGGAACCTTCGCGCCCTTTTGTTTTAACTCATCAACGGAGCCTATTACGGTGTAATTGCCGCAGCCGCACTCCCATACCGGCAAAGGCGTGCCCCAGTACCGTTCGCGGGAGAGCCCCCAGTCTATAACGTTCTCAAGGAAATTGCCCATCCGGCCTTCTTTTATATTATCCGGCAGCCAGTTTACGGCGCGGTTGTTTTTAAGCAGCAGCTCTTTAAGCGCCGTCATTTTTATAAACCATGTGCTGCGCGCATAATAAAGCAGCGGCGTGTCGCATCGCCAGCAGAACGGGTAGCTGTGCGCGTAGCTTTTTTGCGCAAAAAGCAGCCCGCGCGCCTTTAAATCCTCCGTTATTTTTGGGTCGGCGTCTTTCACGAAAACGTCCGCCCATGGAGTGGTTTGTTTAAACCTTCCCTGTTCATTGACCATCTGTACAAATGGCAGACTGTATTCGCGCCCGACGCGGGCGTCGTCTTCTCCGAAAGCCGGCGCTATATGCACAATTCCCGTTCCGTCGGACAGAGTAACGTAATCATCGGCGGTTATAAACCATGCCTTTGCGTCTGTTTCGCCAAAGTCGTATAACGGCTCGTATGATTTGTGTTCAAGCTCGGCACCGGTGTACCTTTCTAAAGGCTTTATGCTCTCGCCGAGAACCGTTTCAACTAAAGCTTCCGCAAGTATTAAATACTGGCCGTCATGCAGCACCTTTACATATTTCTCCCGCGGGTTGACGCACAGCGCCACGTTGGAAGGCAGCGTCCACGGCGTTGTTGTCCAGGCGAGGAAATATGTGTTTTCTTGTTCGACAGCTTTAAATTTCACAAACAAAGATGTTTCCTCCACATCTTTGTATCCTTGCGCCACTTCATGAGAGGATAAAGGCGTTCCGCACCGCGGACAGTACGGCACAACCTTGTGTCCCTTATATAAAAGCCCTTTTTCGGCAATCTGTTTTAAAGACCACCAGACTGATTCTATATAATCGTTCTCATATGTTATATAAGGGTGCTCCATATCCGCCCAGAAACCTACACGGTCGGACATCCTCTCCCATTCGGCCTTGTACTTCCATACGCTTTTTTTGCATTCCTCTATAAACGGTTCTACGCCGTACTGCTCGATTTGCTCCTTGCCGTCGAGCCCGAGAAGCTTTTCCACCTCAAGCTCTACGGGAAGGCCGTGCGTGTCCCATCCCGCTTTTCGCAGAACATCAAACCCCTGCATCGTTTTATAACGCGGTATCAAGTCTTTTATGCAGCGGGTTAATATATGCCCTATATGCGGCTTACCGTTTGCGGTGGGAGGGCCGTCGTAAAAAGTATACGGTGTTTTGCCGCTGTTTTTATAAACGGTTTTCTTAAAAATCTGATTATCCTGCCAGAATTTTAATATTTCCATTTCCCTGTCTTTAAAGTTTAAGTTTTTGTCTACCGGCGAGTAAAGCATTTAAGTCTCCTTAAAAATATGTTATCAAATAATAAAAAAACGTCCCGCCCTTGGGGCAAAAGACGTCGTCCTTCACGGTACCACCCAAATTAATGCCTGCTTGGCATCATCTTTAAAAAGCGCTATAACGGGCGCAGCCGTTTCTGCTTAAACGGTTTTTTGTTTTGGGCAGAAAAGCATTAGCGGGCGATAGAGCGTCCGCTGCATTTGTCGGGGCTTTCACCGTCTCCCCGCTCTCTGCGCAAATACACGCGGCGTCCGCATCCCGCATTGTCGCTTATTATTTACATTTTCCTATTATAATTGTAAGAAGCGCGTTTGTAAAGGGCAAACAGAGAAGCGAACACATGGCGGCCGCATTTTGTGGAAAGGGCGCTCATAAACTTTTAGAAAATAAGCAATGCCAAGGTTTAATAACGTCGCCTACCATTCTCTGGTTTTTAAAATATTGTCTATAATAAGCGGCTTTTCCAAGTATGAAAATAAAGCCGTTCACGCATAATATTTTAAACAGAAAAATATGAAGGGCGGCAAAATTATGTCGAAAATGAATTGTCAATGCTGTAACCAGCCGGCGGAGTCACGTTCTATGCAGCACTGCAAAATGTGTAACTCTTTTATGTGTCAGGATTGCTATGATATGGGCAGCGGTTATTGCGACGAATGCCAACAAAGCATGGATTCGTATGAATAAGCATTGCCCCGGGCTTAGGTTTATTTGTTTTTGTTGTAGGCCTTCATAGCGCGAATAGTTTTTGGCGATATCACATGCTCTATACGGCAGGCGTCGGCCTCCGCGATTGATGTGTCAATTCCCAGTGAATTGACGAGAAAATCGGTTATAATGTGGTGCATTTCATGTATTCGCATTGCTTTGTCGCGCCCGCTTTTTGTAAAACTGATATCTCCGTACGGCTCTTTTAGTATGTATCCTTCTCTTTTAAGGCTCTGCATAGCGCGATTTACGCTCGGCTTGGTAACGCCAAGAAACCGCGCTATATCCACGCTTCTTACCGTCACGTTTTTTGATTCTAGCTCGAGAATAGCTTCAAGATACATCTCGACAGATTCGCTGAAATCCACGATACTTACCTCGTAAAAATAGTAGCTTAATAATAACATATTTTACATAGGAATAAAAGAAATAAGTTATTTTAGCGACATAAGAATAAGAATCAGCGCGGCGGCTAAAAAAGGCGCAAATATTGCAAAACGGATAAACGATATATTTTTTGCGCTTAAAGCTTCTCTTTTATCCCGAATATTTTTTATAAGGCTGTTTATTCCAAACAGCTCCTTCTCTTTTATATATTTGCGTGACAAATTAACAGCACATATTAAACAACATTATATATTATATCATAAGATAAGCATTTTGGCCTGCGGGCAAAAATCCGCGCATATGAATAATTATTAATAAGGCGAAAAAACGCCAAACTTTTTTTATTCATTTTTATTATCAGGCAGGAAAACGCGAAATTTGTTTTTCCGCGCGAATTCTCTTGTTTACGCGCTCTGTGGACAACGATGTGGATAAGTGGGATAGAATTATACATAACGGAATATTAAAATATTCATATAACAAGTTCTTTTTGATATTACTGATGCAAATACTTGTGTTGCAGTATGAGAAATAATGCAGCATACGCTTATTAATATGCGCAGACACCTGATTTGGAGGACTATGCAAGGATAATATTAATAAATGATGGGAATGATGAAAATAACATAATAAAGGCGGTGCAATTATGAACGATAGCATAGATGCAATAAAAATGCAGATGCGCGCGGCGAAGGGCATTCGTATAAAGATAAGAACTCGCATAGGAAGGCGGGGGGGCTTAGAGCTTGGAGGCATAATAGACGGATTATATCCCGAGGTTTTTACAGTTATGGTAAAGGAGCATGGCTACGGAAGGCGATATTGCTTTTCATATTCCGAGATACTTACTCATCATGTGGAGATAGCGCCATATCAAGAACCTCTCCTGTCTGCGCGTCCTGAAACATAAGCCAGTATCCATGCGCGTCCGGCGAGCTGCAGCGCATATATGTGCCGAACCCCTCAAGCCAAATAGGAGGCGCCATACCGTATTCGCCGGGCACGCCTAACGCTTTTGCGATAATCTTATCGCCGCGAAGTATTTTTCCGGATATATAATGCCACCATCCAGCGGGGCCCGGATAAGAAATTTTAACCCATTCGCTTTGCGGAAACACCGAAGGAAACGGATTAATTTTATCCTGCCTTATAACATGGGGGCAGCTGCCGCACACGGCTTGCCGGGGGTCGCGTTCGTCATAAAAAACGGTATCGGCCATAGGTTCCTGCGTACTGTAGGCATTATCCGCGTTTACATATTCCGCGTCGGCAGTTTTGGTTTGCCGCTCGGCAGCCAAAGAGTATTCTGCGCTTTGTATGCGCGAGAGCCGAAAGGAAGTTGCCGCGGTTTCCCAGTTGTAATCTAAAGTTTTGAGCAGGAAGGCGCCGTTCGGTTCTTCGATTACGGCGGCGCCGGCGACATCGTCAAGCGCCGGTGCGCATAAATTTGCGCTGAGCCGCCCGTCGGCTATGTTGCCCGCACAATATTCTTTGCCGTTGTTGTCCCACAGGTAAAGCGCGCATAAACAGTTCGGAAGATCTATTGCGCTTAAGTTAGCGCTGACGCCGTCTTTTAGCGCCGCAAGCTTAAGCGTGGCTCCGCCCTTGTTCTGCGCATCCGACCGAAGCAGCAGTAGTTTGCGTTTTATGCTTTCCATACTTTCACCTTCTCCGCTTAAAACAAATATATGAGAATGCAAAGCGAAAAATGCGGAACATAATTTCTGGTACATTATATGGTTGCCGTTAATATATAAATATACTATAATTAATAGAAAATACAGTATTTTTTACGGAGGCGGTTATGAAACGGCTTAACGAGTATGTTTTGATATCCGGATTTAAAAAACACGGTAATATCGCGTACGGCAGAAAGAACGATATATTTTTCTGCATTCGGTTTGTTAATTTTTATACTATAATATTAACGACATTCATTTCCGGACAAAAGGGCATTATTGCGGACGAAATAAAACGTCACCTTAAACAGATGGGCAAAACGTACAAGGCGGCAGTGATAGGCGTTAAAGGCAACGCGGTATCGGTAAGCTTTGCCAAGCCCCTAAAAGCGCTTCAGATTGATACTTTTACATCGGAGTTTTCTTTGTTTTTGAAAGCTCAAGGATATATCTCCTGCTGCACCTCATGCGGCGGCGCCGACAATCTTGAGTGCGTATTGCACGGCGATGTTGTAAAAGAGATTTGCGGAAGCTGTTCCAAAAGCGTTATTGCGGGCACGGAGCAAATAAGACAGGAAAGAAGAACAACAGGCAGCTATGCGACGGGCGCGGCGGGCGCTGTTTTAGGCGGAATAATTGGAATAATACCGTGGATATTATTTGCGCTGATAGGGTTTATAAGCGCAATAAGCGGATTTATAATGGCATATTTGAGCTATAAGCTATATTTGGCATTCAAAGGCAAACAAGGAAAAGGAATGTTTATAATAATCATTTTTGTACTGATTGTATTTACATATATAGGCGTTATGGCGAGCGATGCCGCTGTTGATTACTCAAAATGGGCGGAAGAAGGTTTTGACACAAATGTATTTGAAATTTTCTTTTTGTATATACAGATACCTTTTATGTTTGATATCGTCGATGTAGGACCGATATGGGGAGAGATTGCGCTCGGATGGTTATTCGCGGGGCTTGGGAGCTTTAGCATTATGATGGGGATAAAAAAGCACGGCGAAGGAAAAGATTTGAACATAACACATCTTGACAGCCAAAAATAAACGCATTTTTATAGCGGCCGCCGCGCTTTACGTTACGGCGGCTATCGGTAATTATTATATGTTTTTATAACATACGCGGTTTCGGCCTTGATTCTTTGCCTGATAAAGCGCGCTGTCCGCCGCGCCTAACAATGCGTCTACCGAGCTTTTTGACGTGCAGCTTGCAACCCCTATGCTTATCGTAATAGACAAGCCTCCGGAGCGCGTGTTTATTTTTGTATCGGCTATATGCCGGCAGCATTTTTCAAACATCGTTAAGGCTTCTTTTTTTGTTGAGGAAGACGCGACAATTAAAAATTCTTCACCGCCAATACGACCGAAATAGTCGGAGGCGGAAAAGCATTCCTTAAAAACTTTTACAAGGCCGCATAAAACCTCGTCTCCGGTTTGATGCCCGTATGTATCGTTTATTTTTTTAAAGTGGTCGATATCACACATGCCTATTGTTATAGGATTGTTATTTTTTTTATTTATAAACTCGTCTTCCAGACGGTATAATATTGCTCTGCGGTTTAATATGCCCGTTAGCGCGTCGTGCGCCGCCTGAAACGCGAGTTTCTCATTGGTAACTATCAAGGCATCCTGTAATTCTATCATGCGGCGCCCCACCTCAACGCGCGCGCGCAGCTCTCTTTTATCAAATGTTTTGGAAAGATAGTCGTTGGCGCCGGCGTCAAGGCCTAATATAATATCGTCTTTATCATCTTTGCCTGTCAGCATAATTATGTATGGAGGGCGTTCGGTTTTTTGGGCACGTATTTTGCCGAGCAAGGAAAGCCCGTCCATTTTGGGCATAATCCAGTCAAGTATCGCAAGCTGCGGCGCGTCCGGCTGCCGCATCTTTTCCCACGCCTGCTGCCCGTCTTTTGTTTCAATAACTTCGTAGCCGTATTCTTTTAAAGCGGCTGACAAAATCATGCGGCAAGTGGCGCTGTCTTCGGCTATCAGTATCCTCATTTTTTTAGCTCCCCGGTTCCACTGTAAAGTGTAATAGTAGTGTAAATAAAAGTTTTAATGTTGCAATAGCCGGAACCCGAGCAAATTGCATAAGCTTTTTATAAAGCAGTGCCGGAATTAACGCGAACTGCTTTAAATTAATACCCTTATTATATTGCGTCAAACAAAAAAGACATAAATATAATGGTTTATACCATTGATGCGTAAAGCTTTGCGCCGCACGGCGAGTTTAAACGGCTTAACGCGTAGCCTGTGTCGCAAAGCCATCTGTCAATGTTTTTACTTTCAAGTATTAAAGGCATACGGCTGTGATAATCACTGACATATTCGTTAGCGCGAATCGTTAATATAACGAACGCGTCGTAAGTTTTGGCAAAACTGCCGTAAAGACCGGCGAAATAAAGCAATGATAAGTCCGCGTTTTTAAAAAGATATTTAACCTTCTTGCCTTCCTCATGCCGCCATTCAAAAAAACCGGCGGCGGGTACGGCACAACGGCGGTTTGCGAGCGGACCGCGAAAAGATATCTTTTCCAAAGCCGTCTCCGCCCGCGCATTTATAATTACGCCGCTTCCTTGCCTTTTGGGAAAGCCCCATTTTAAAAGAGCGACCGCTTGTTTGCTGTTTTCGGCCGTAATTACCGGCGCTATATCGGTAGGGAATATTTCCCCCGATTTTAACAACATCGGCGGCGCGTTTTTATAGCGCTCGTATATTTTATTTATTATTTCTTTATACTCTATGTTCTCGTCTTCCGTCGACAAAAGATAGCGTCCGCACATAATATTTCTCCCGCCGGACAGATATATAACTATTATAAATTATAACATATTGTTTATAGGGCGGCTATATGCGCCTTATCTTTGCGCCCAAAGAGCTAAGTTTATTTTCCAAACGGTCATAACCCCTGTCTATATGGTGTATATCGTTTATAACCGTTTCCCCGCGCGCGATAAGAGCGGCAATGCAAAGCGCGGCGCCCGCCCTTAAGTCCGTCGCGCGCACATCCGCGCCGTGCAGATTTCCCGTACCGCGGATTAAAGCTAAATTCCCTTGTACTGTAATATCCGCGCCCATTTTGGCAAGCTCGGCAACATGCAAAAAACGGTTTTCAAACACCGTTTCGCAGACTGTGCTTGTCCCTTTCGCGCCGCAGCAAGCCGCGGTTATGGGCGCCTGCATATCGGTTGGGAAGCCGGGAAAAGGAGACGACACTATTTCCATGGGCAGCAGCCGCCTTGCCTTAACGCTCAGCCCGTCTTCGTAAGGAAATATTTCGGCGCCCGCCTCGCTAAGCTTGCCGCAAACGGGTGTCAAATGCTGCGGATTAACGCGGCGAAGGCGCACCTCGCCGCCGCTTACCGCCGCCGCCAGCATTAGCGTTCCCGCTTCTATCCTATCCGGAATCGGGGTGTACGATGTTCCCGATAGCTCTTCGACGCCTGATATTGTTATGCTGCCGTTGCCGCCGATTGTAATTTTCGCACCCATAGAATTTAGAAAGCAAGCCAAATCAATTACTTCCGGCTCCGTTGCGGCGCCCGTTATTGTTGTTATCCCTTTGGCCAGCACCGCCGCCATAAGTATGTTTTCTGTCGCGCCTACCGACGGAAATTCAAGATGTATGCGCGCGCCGCGGGGACGCCCCCATACATGTACCTGCGCAGCCGTTGTTATACATTTGCAGCCAAGCGCGCGGAATCCATTAAGATGAATATCAACGGGGCGGCTGCCTATGCTGCATCCTCCCGGCAGAGGCATCGTCGCGCTGCCCTCGCGCGCAAGAAGCGGACCGATAAAAAGAAAAGAAGCTCGAAACCTGCCGGTTATGCTTTCGGCCGGAGACGTCGTGCGCATTGTTTTTGACGTAATGGTCGTCGCGGAACCGCAAATACGCACGGCGGAACCGAAAGCTTTTAACATGCTAACCATGTTTTTAACATCGCTTATGTTCGGCACATCAAAAATCGTAACGGGCTCTTTTGTAAGAAGCGCGGCGGCAAGTATAGGAAGCACCGCATTTTTAGACGTGCCTACGGCACACTCTCCGTATAAAGGCGTACCGCCCGTAATTACCATACGGTGATTTTCACTTGAAGGATATGGCATAATACACCCCGGAAACTGATTTCATAAATTTATTTTATCCGCGATGAGCAAAAACAACAGCGGCAATAATTAGCTTTGCAAAATAAGGCTTATATTAATAAATGTGTTTGTTAATATTATGCCGTATGCATTATAATAAAATTTATGGAGCAGGTTTTAAATACGGCGGACGGTTTGGTCCGCTTTATAATTACACGTAAAAAAGTGCAGAATATTCGAATCCGTGTATCGGGGGACGGCGCCGTTGCGGTATCCGCGCCTGTGCGTCTTTCAAAAGAAGTTATAAACGATTTTGTAAAGAGAAACGCGGCAAGCATAATAAAACGCCGAAACGAGATAGAAGAAAAAAGGCGCGGAAGCTATCCCGTATACTATGAAACCGGCGATACATTTTTATTCCTCGGAAACAGAATTACGCTTAAGGTTAAGCGCGCGGCTAGGGCGGGCGCAAAAATGGAAGCGGAATGCTTTACGCTTTATGTGCCAGATAATATGACTGCGAAACAGGCCTTTATACGATGGGCGTTAAATACGGCGCGCGCTGTTTTTTCCGACAGAATTGCCGCTTTGGCGGCTTGCGGCAATATAAAGCTTTCTGTGCGAAGAATGCTCACCAGATGGGGCAGTATAAATACGCAAAAGCGGACAATGAGCTTAACCGTTCATCTTCTGCGATGCGAGCCTTGTATTATTGATTATGTAATTATGCACGAGTTATGCCATCTTAAATATACGCGGCATTCGAAAGCCTTCTACGGCGAGCTTGAAAAACGGTATCCAAACAGGCGGTTTTACGACAAAAAGCTATCGGAATACGGGCTTGTCGATTTTTAACGCCGCGAGCGGCAGGGGCAGCAGCTTCAGGCGGGTTTATTTGCGTCAATAAGCGGCTTCTCATATATACGGTAAACCTTCGTGCGCTTTAACCCCAGCCTTTCAAGCGCATTTTTTATGTGCAGATTGTCTTCCAGTATGTAGTTTGCCTCCATACGCACCTTTTTTGCTTTAAGATTCTGATAAAGGTGTATATACATAAGCGCGTCAAGCGCCTTACCGTGCCAGCGCGGATGAACGGCTAATCCGAAAAGGCGGTAGTCGCGCAGCTTTTTAACGCCGGATAATAGCTTATACCAGCCGAAGGGGAACAAACGCCCGCGGGTACGTGATAATATTATATTGATATCCGGAAAGCCGAGGCAGTAGCCCACCGGCTGCCCGTTATCCTCGACCATCCAAACGGCGTCGGGATCGACAATCAATTTCAGCTTTTTTAGCATATCTTCCATAACCGATAATTCAAGAGGCACATAGCCCCAGTTATTGGCGAGGGAGCAGTTTGATATGTCAAGTATCGCTTTCGCGTCGTCGTGAATACGGCGCATGTTAAGCCGTCTTATGCTTATGCTCGGATTGCGCCGCAAAAACCGTTCTAAAAAACCGTTAAAGCGTTCCGGCAATTCGTAGCCGTTTTGCATATCCGCCTCGTATACTAAAAGATCTTTCGATTTCATGTAGCAATCAAAAAAGTCATGATAGTATTCCGGATTCCACGGAGACATATAAACGGGCGGCGCGGCGCAGCCTTCAAGCACAAAGCCCCAGTTTTCCGCGGCGGGATGAATAGGACCGCGTATTGTTTCCATGCCGTGTCCGCAAAGCCATTCTTCAATTGCTTTTATAAGCAGAAGGGCGGTCTTTTTATTGTCTATACAGTCAAATGCGCCGAAAAAGCCTATTTTTGAATTATTGTAGTTGTTGAAAGCATGGTCTATATACGCGACGCTGCGCCCGACCGGTTTGTTATTATCATCAAGCGCCATAAAGAGCCGGAAATCTGAGTTTTTAAGTATTGGATTGTTTTTGGCGGTATAGGCGTTATTTTCGTCAATCCATAACGGCGGTACAAAGTTTGGGTTGTTACTAAACAACATATATGGTAGCCGAACAAATTCACGCATCTGCTTTTTTGTTTCTACTACAATAATTTTCATAACCGTCCCCACTGTTTTTTTCTTGTTAGTATAACAAACAGCATATAAAAACGCAAACAATGTGGCAATTTATTTATGCTTTTTTATGATTAATATCCGATTATCGTAACAATAACTTTTTTGGGCTTCGTAAGCGACAATTGGCTATTGCCCCATAGGAATTCACCTCCCCCCTCAACGAGCGAGACGCACTTTGGAACCTAATATTGACTATGCGTAAGTATCATTATCTCTTCATGGGGGTTATAGCCAAGAGCCCACCATGGCTCTTTAGTGCTTTGGCATTGATTGCTCGCGCTTTGCGGTCGTGACGTACCTGCACTTGGCTTCGTGAGCTTCGAGGTAGTATCCAAAAACTTACGCCCACTGTTTGTTTCAGTTAACTCAAAGGAAATAACCTTTGCATTAATAGAAACAGCCTGATCAAAACTGTGATATTTTCGTACTTGCTTTCATATTACTTTTGTCATTCGCACCTCTTAACCTTCGGTTTTCATACGGATTCTCAACGTTATTTCTTTATAAGGCAACGGTATATTTATGAGGCAATTCGGGCACTTGACAAGCTATGGAAATAATTCTATTATTCTTATTAGCAATATTATAATTCCGACATAACGGTTAACAAACACTTCATATATACATAAAGTCTACAATTAGAAATCCTGAAATTAACCCTCAGGAGTTGGAAGGATCACGATGAAAACTTTAAGAACAGTATTTTCCGTATTTCTTGCATTTGTATTGACACTTTTGTTATTGCCGCTAACGGCGCTTGCGGCGACATCGGGCGACTATGAATACTCAGTGTGCGGGGGCAATGCGACGATTACAAGGTATATTGGTTCCGCCATCAACTTGAGCATCCCCGAGACTCTAGGCGGGTATCCGGTGACAAGCATTGGCGATATTGCATTCGAGTATTGCCGTAGCTTGATCAACATCACGATACCGAGCAGCGTGATAAGCATTGGCTATGGTGCGTTTTCCCATTGCAGTAGCCTGACCAGCGTCACTATACCAAGCAGCGTGACGAGCATTGGCTATGGTGCGTTTTCCCATTGCAGTAGCCTGACCAGCGTCACTATAC